>NZ_JBHTJO010000001.1:0-765000 GCF_042676065.1 Methyloligella solikamskensis
GATGATGTCGAGGCCCATGGCGCGGGAGTACTCGATCACCTTCATGTAGACCGGGCGCAGGCTCTCGAACTGGTCGATGTGATAGCAGTAGGGGTTGGAGTAGCCGCCGTTGGGCTGGCCGTTCTCATCCTTCTTCAGCCACATCATCTCCGGCTCGGTGCCGCAGCGCAGATGCAGGCCGTGCTTCTCCTGGAAGGTCTCGTGGAGGCGGCGGAGATTGCCGCGTGAATCGGCGGTGAGGAAGGCACCCGGATCCTCACGCTCCTCGCGGTTGCGGAACAGCGTGCAGTAAAAGCGGCCGACGCGCTTGTCCCAGGGGAGCTGGCAGAAGGTGTCGGGCTCGGGGATGCCGACCAGCTCGGCGGCCTCGGGGCCGTAGCCGAAATAGTCGCCGTTGCGGTTCGTGAACAGATTGACCGTGGCGCCATAGACGAGCTGGAAGCCCTTCTTGGCGATGGACTCCCAATGGTCGGCCGGGATGCCCTTGCCGCAGATCCGGCCCGTGATCGACGGGAACTGCAGATAGAGATACTCGATCCCAAGCTCGTCGATCTGCCGGCGAACCTCTTTCACCAGCTCAGCGCGGCCGGGGGCGTCTACAAAATTCTCAATGTCCGTCTTTGACACGGGTTCCTCCCTTTATGGTCCGGCGGACCCCTGAAGGAGCACCGCCTTCTTTCATTGACTTGTCTTCGGCGCTTCCGTCGGCGTCAGCTCCAGGGGAACGGGCTGTGAGATGTCGGGTGCAGCTCGCCCTTCTCGAAGCGGTCGAAGCGGAACGGCTTCAGCAGGTCCTGCTCGTCGCCCATGACCTCGTCGGCCACGAGCCGTCCGACGCCGAGCATCTTGTAGCCGTGGTTGCTGTCGGCGATGACGGTGGCGTTCTCGTTGAAGCGGTCGAAGACCGGGAACGAGTCCGGCGTGAAGCAGCCGATGCCGCCGGATGGCTCCCGGTGATAACGGGGCATGGAGCCCTGGAAGCGCTTGTGGCAGTGGGCCAGCGCCGAGACCCACATGTGCGCGAAGTCGGGGCTGGAAACGAATTCCGGGCTCGCCGGACCGTAGGGGTCGATGGCGACCTCTTCCGCCGGGGTGGGCACCTTGTAGGGCGCCGCACCACCCTGAACACCGCCGAAATGCCAGTCGGGCTTGTAGTAGATGCCCCACATCTTGTCGGTGATCATGCTGCCGTCGACGTCGGACATCAGCGGCGCGTCGGTGTCGACGTGGATGACCGGCGGGATCTTGCCGTCATTGGTCAGCAGGGTGTCGGGATCGACCTTGAGGACGCCCTCCTCCAGCTGCCAGAAGCGCCACATATCGACGCCTTCGGCGACCTGGCCGTCGGGGCTCTTGACCCGGATCTTGGTCGGCAGGCCGAGCATGTTCCAGAAGTCTCGGACCCATGGGCCGGCGCCGACGATGAGCTGATCGCAGCCGATGGTGCCGCGGTTCGTCTTCACGGCGCGTACCGCGGGCGAGCCGCTCTCGGTGATCAGCTCCAGCACTTCGGTGCCGGTGATGATCCGGACGCCGAGATCCTCGGCCTTCTTGGCCAGGCCGTACATGGATTTTGTGTTGTTGGCGTAGCCGCCGCGCTTCTCGTGGAGCACGGAGGTGATGCCTTGCGCCTGCCAGTCGTCGAAGAACCCGCGCATGTAGTTGGCGGAGTCCTTCTCTCCTTCGATGAAGACGCTCTCATAGCCGATGGCCTGCTGCTCCCGATGGATCTGCGCGACGTCCTCGTGCATGGCCTCGCAGGAGATCTGCATGTAGCCGACCGGGTGGTAGCTGAAGGCTTTGGGGTCGCTTTCCCAGACATCGACGGAATGGGCCATGAGATTGCGCATGGCCGGCTGGAAGTAGTTGTTGCGCACCACGCCGCAGGCGATGCCCGAGGCGCCGGCGCCGATGCCGGCCTTGTCGAGAACCACGATGCGGCCCTCCACGCTTTCGCCCTTCTCTTGCAAGCGTTCGGCAAGCCGCCACGCGGCTGAAAGGCCGTGAATGCCGGCGCCGATAATTACGAACTCCGCATGCTCAGGAAACGACACTTGGATCCTCCCCATTTGGCCGTTTCAACGGTCGGTCTGGCGCTTGTCCCGCTCTGGCACCGCCGTTGAATAAACCGCAACAATGAAGATGATCCTGTCCGCATATGATCCAAAAATCAAGCAGTTTTGGTCCACTTACTGCGGAAGGAGTAGTTTAAGGCTTGTTTTGGTTCTATATTGGTACTATAGTTTTCCCTATCGGCTGATAGCTTCTGGCTATGAATCGATTGGTATGCGACAACTTGACACTAATCGGGCTAGGCTCGATCCCCCGTGGTATTGGTCCACAAATGGAATTCACTTTGGCTCAGACAGAAAACGATTTTTCCTCCGATCCGACCCGCCCCTTGGAGACTTATTCGGGCTCTGCGGACCTCGCCGCGGTGCTCCGGCGCGACATCAAGGAGGGCCGTCTCGCCTCCCATGAAAGGCTGCTTTCGGAGCGCAAGATGGCGGATCAGTTCGGGGTCGCGCGCGGAACCGTCCGGGAGGCGCTGCGCCAGCTGGTGGATGAGGGGTTGGTGGAGATCAGGCGGGGCAGCGGCGCCTATGTGATCTTCGAGCCGCCGGAGCCTTCAAACGACATCATCGAGAACGCGCGTCCGCTGGAGCTGATGGATACGCGCTTTGCGGTGGAGCCTCATATCTGCCGGCTGGCGGTGCTCCATGCCCGGCCCAAGGATCTCGCCTTTGCGGGCTCGCTCCTAGAAAAGATGGAAGCGAGCGAGAACGATCCGACCGCGTTCGCGGCGGCGGATACGGCTTTCCATACAAGGCTGGCGGAAAGCACCGGCAATTCGCTGCTGATCTGGTTTGTGGGTCAGATCAACTCCGTGCGGCATCAGCGGGAGTGGTCGATGATGCGCGAGATCACGCTGAGCGAGAACATGATCAAGGAATATAACCGGCAGCACCGGGCGATCCTGGAAGCCATCATGGCTCGCGAGCCGGAGCGGGCGGCGAATCTGATGAAGGAGCATCTGGAGACGGCGCGGCTGTCCCTGATGCGGTCCGCGGCGGCGTAGGTTCGCCCTCCTCCGGTTTCTTCGGTTTTCGAAACGCAGACGGGCTCGTGCCGAACTCGGTGCGAAACGCGGACGAGAAATGCGCCGAGTTGGCGAAGCCCGTGGCGAGGGCGATATCGGTCAGCGGCAAGGTGGATTGCTGCAGGAAATTGCGCGCAACATCAAGGCGCAGGCGCCGGTAGAAGGCCATGGTGCTGCGCCCCAGCCTTTCCCTGAAAAGACGATTGAGCTGCCGCGGGCTGGTGCCGGCAAGGGTTGCGAGCTGCGCCAGGCGCAACGGGTCGGCCACATGGTTCTCCATGGCCTCGATGGCCTGGATGACGGCCGCCTCGGTCGTGCCGTGACGTTCCACCAATCCGGACCGCTGGGGGCCGCCGGACGGGCGCACCTCCGTATGCATGAACCAATCCGAAATCGCGCGTGCGAAATCGGGCCCCTGGCGCTCGGCTAGGAGCGCGTACATCAGGTCCAGCGGCGCAGTACCGCCGGCCGAGGTGATGCGGTCGCGATCGACCACATAAAGGGTGCGCTCGATCAGAAGCTCGGGATAGATCTCGGCCAGCGCTCCGGCATGCTCCCAGTGCACGGTCATGCGGCGGCCGGCCATGACGCCTGCAAGCGCCAGGATGACTG
The DNA here is from genome assembly GCF_042676065.1 of Methyloligella solikamskensis. NCBI lineage: Bacteria > Pseudomonadati > Pseudomonadota > Alphaproteobacteria > Hyphomicrobiales > Hyphomicrobiaceae > Methyloligella > Methyloligella solikamskensis. Next base: position 3,713 of record NZ_JBHTJO010000001.1, read on the forward strand.
GTCCGCCGGACACGCCGCCGAGACGTACGCCGTGTCGGCCCAGGGAGCGCAGCCAGCTGAAGCTGTGCTCGTCTTCGAAACTCACGGGATCGCCGCCCGCCACGACCAGCACCAGATCGAAATCAAAGTCGACGCCGATTTCCGCATCCGCTTCGATACGGGCACCGCTTGAGCTGGTGGCGAAGGCGCCTGCGGGCGCGGCATGGCTGATCTCGTAGACCCGCCGGCCGGCGAGCAGGTTGGCCGCCCGGAGCGGCTCTACGGCGGCCGCGTAGGACATCAGGGCGAAGCCATCGATCAGCAGAAAGCAGATTCGGTAGGCGTCGCTCTCCCTATCCGGTTCGCGATTTCCCTTTCCGTCGGCGCTGTCCATTTCCTGCAAATATCCGTCGACTTTAGAAAAGTCAATTCGTCGCATCCGATTCTAGCGTTTGGTTCGAACCAGACGGAGCGTTTGCAGTCCATGCGGTACTCAGCTTTCAAGATCCTCAGCGAAGGCCTGAAGGGCAACAAGGGTTGGACGCGCCAATGGCGCGACCCGGAGCCCCGCAAGGAATACGACGTAGTGATCGTCGGCGCCGGCGGCCACGGTCTGGCCACCGCCTACTACCTCGCCAAGGAATTCGGCATCACCAATGTGGCGGTGCTGGAAAAGGGGTGGCTGGGCTCCGGCAATATCGGCCGCAACACGACGATCATCCGCTCCAACTACCTGCTCGAAGGCAACGAGCCCTTCTACGAGTTCTCCATGAAGCTCTGGGAAGGGCTGGAGCAGGACCTGAACTACAACGCCATGGTCTCCCAGCGGGGGATCATCAATCTCTACCATAATGACGGACAGCAGGCGGCCTACTTGCGTCGCGCTAACGCCATGCGCATGGCAGGCGCCGACTCGGTCATGCTGAACAAGGAAGAGCTGCAGAAGATCTGCCCCTTCCTCGATTACGAGAACGCCCGTTTCCCCATCAAGGGCGGCATCATGCAGCCGCGCGGCGGCACGGTGCGTCATGATGCGGTGGCCTGGGGCTATGCCCGCGGCGCAGACGAGCGCGGCGTCGACATCATCCAGAACTGCGAGGTCACGGGCTTCCAGATCAAGAACGGCGTCTGCTCAGGGGTCGAGACGAGCCGCGGCCCCATCAAGGCGAAGAAGGTGGCGGTCTGCGTGGCCGGCTCCTCGAGCCGCGTGATGGAGAAGGCCGGCATCCGGCTGCCCATCGAGAGCCATGTGCTGCAGGCCTTCGTGAGCGAGGGTCTGAAGCCCATCGTGCCCGGCGTGGTGACCTTCGGCGCCGGCCATTTCTACGTCAGTCAGTCCGACAAGGGCGGCCTGGTCTTCGGCGGCGATCTCGACGGCTACAACACCTATGCCCAGCGCGGCGGTCTTCCCGTGGTGGAGGATGTCTGCGAGGGCGGCATGGCGATCATGCCGATGATCGGCCGCGCCCGCCTGCTGCGGAGCTGGGGCGGCATCATGGACATGTCCATGGACGGCTCTCCCTTCATCGACCACACGCCGGTGGACGGGCTCTATTTCAATGGCGGCTGGTGCTACGGCGGCTTCAAAGCCACGCCGGCTTCCGGCTTCTGCTACGCGCATCTCATCGCCAAGGACGAGCCTCACGAGGTGGCCACGGCCTACCGGCTCGACCGCTTCCGGCGCGGCGCGATGATCGACGAGAAGGGCATGGGCGCCCAACCGAACCTCCACTAGTCAGTACGGAACCAGGCAGATCCGACCATGATCATCGACCACCCTCTTCTCGGCCCGCGCGACTCGGCAGAGTTTGTCTATCTCGGTGACGCCTGCCTGATCGAGCGTCCGGACTGGGAAGCCGAGAATGCACAGGATGCGTTCCACGACTATCTCTATCTGCGCGACAACCCGGCGGGCGAGCATCGCGAGCTGTGGTTTCACGAGCAGGGCGACCGCTCCTGGCTGGTCGTGACGCGCAACACCCTCACCCACGAAATCACGAAGGTCGAGCTTGCCCGGGATGTCGCCCGTGCGCTCGGACGGAGCAAATGAGCGAGAACGGTTCGCGTCAGTCCAATCGTCTTTCCGGCGGCCTCGTCGATCGCGGCCGGACCCTGGGCTTCACCTTCAACGGCACCCGCTATCAGGGCTTCGAAGGCGACACGGTCGCCTCGGCTCTGGTGGCCAACGGCGTGAAGCTTGTCGGCCGGTCGTTCAAGTATCACCGGCCGCGGGGCATTCTGACAGCGGGCTCCGAAGAGCCGAATGCGCTGCTCACCATAGGAGAGGGCGCGTGGACGGAGCCCAACACCCGCGCTACGGTGGCGGAGCTCTATGACGGGCTTGCCGCAAAGAGCCAGAACCATCGCGGACCGCTCGGCTTCGACGTGATGGCGGTGAACGACTTCCTGTCGCCGTTCCTGTCGGCCGGCTTCTACTACAAGACATTCATGTGGCCTCGCTCCTTCTGGGAGAAGGTCTACGAGCCGCTGATCCGGAACTCCGCGGGCCTTGGCGCGCTTTCCGGCGAGCCGGACCCCTCGACCTACGACAAGGGTTTTCTCCATTGCGACGTGCTGGTGATCGGCGCCGGTCCTGCAGGGCTGATGGCGGCCAAGACCGCGGCACTTTCTGGCGCGCGGGTCATCCTGGCCGATGAAGATTTCCGCCTCGGCGGCAGGCTGAACTCCGAGACCTACGAGATCGACGGACAGCCCGGTGCCGAGTGGGCGAAAGAGATCGTCCGCGAGCTTTCGGAGATGGACAATGTGCGGGTGATGCCGCGCACGACCGTCTACGGATCCTACGATCACGGCATCTACGGCGCGCTGGAACGTGCCGGCGACCATCTGCCTGAGAATGGCGGCAAGCCGCGGCAGATCCTGTGGCGCATCTATTCCAAGCGCGCGATCCTGTGCGCCGGCGCTATCGAGCGTCCCATCGCTTTCGGCGACAACGACCGGCCGGGAATCATGCTGGCGAGCGCGGTGCGCTCCTACGTGAACCGCTGGGCCGCGGCGCCGGGCAAGCGGATCGCCATCTTCACCACCAATGACGACGGGTGGCGGACAGCTTCGGATCTGGCCTCCAAGGGCATCGAGATCGCGGCGGTGATCGACCCGCGAACCGGGACCGCGCCCTATCAGATTCCGAACGCGCAGATCTTCATGGGCGATGCGGTCGCCGGCACCTATGGCCGGAAAGGCATCACCCAGATCGCGCTGGCGGGCGGGCGCGAGATCCCGGTCGATTGCCTCGCGGTCTCCGGCGGCTGGAGCCCCAATCTGCAGCTCACCTGCCATCAGCGCGGCCGCCCCGCCTGGCGGGAGGATATCGCTGCCTTCGTGCCGGACCAGGGGATGCCCGTCGGCATGAGCGTGGCGGGCGCCGCCAATGGCGGGCTTTCGCTTCAGTCGGCCCTGACCGAAGGGCTGGCCCAGGCCAACGCGGCCCTGAAGGATCTCGGCTTCAAGACGGGCCCGCAGGCCGCGCCCAAATCCGACGACGAGCAGATCGCGGTGACGCCCTTCTTCTACGTGAAGGAAAGCACGTCGCGCGCCTGGGTCGATCAGCAGAACGACGTCACGGTCAAGGACGTGAAGCTGGCCCATCAGGAAGGCTTCCAGTCCGTCGAGCATCTGAAGCGTTACACCACGCTCGGCATGGCGACCGATCAGGGCAAGACGGCCAATGTGGTCGGCCTCGCGATCATGGCCGACCAGCGGGGCATCAGCATTCCCGAAGCCGGCACGACCATCTTCCGCCCGCCCTATACGCCTGTGCCGATTGGCGCGCTTGCGGGGCGTGCGCGGGGCAAGGAGTTCCGTCCCTACCGCCTGACGCCGAGCCATAGCTGGGCCGAGGAGCAAGGCGCCTCCTTCGTGGAGGTCGGCATGTGGATGCGGGCCCAGTATTTCCCGAAACCCGGCGACAAGAGCTGGCGCGAGACGGTCGACCGTGAGGTCGAGACCACGCGCAACTCGGTTGGCATCTGCGATGTGACCACGCTCGGCAAGATCGACATTCAGGGCCGCGACGCCGCGGAGTTCCTGAACCGGGTTTACATCAACGGTTTCGCCAAGCTGGCGGTGGGCAAGACCCGTTATGGCATGATGCTACGCGAGGACGGCATAGCCGTGGATGACGGGACCACCGCCCGGCTTGGCGAAACGCATTACGTGATGACCACGACGACGGCGAATGCCGGGCCGGTGTTCCGCCATCTGGAGTTCTGCCGCCAATGCCTGTGGCCGGATCTGGACGTGCATCTGATCTCGACCACGGACGGCTGGGCACAGTTTGCCGTGGCCGGCCCGAACTCGCGCAAGCTTCTCCAGAAGGTCGTCGATTCCGACACGGATCTTTCCAATGAAGGCTTCCCCTTCATGGCGTGCTCGGAGATCACGGTCTGCGGCGGCACGCCCGGGCGTCTGTTCCGCATCTCGTTCTCCGGCGAGCTCGCCTACGAGATTGCGGTGCCGGCCCGTTATGGCGATGCGCTGATCCGCGCGCTCATCAAGGCTGGCGAGGAATTCGGGGCGGCGCCTTACGGCACCGAAGCGCTGGGCGTGATGCGTATCGAGAAGGGCCATGCGGCGGGCGCAGAGCTGCCCGGCACGACCACGGCCCAGAATCTCGGCATGGGCGGCATGATCTCCAAGAAGAAAGACTGCATTGGCAACACGCTTTCCGAGCGGCCCGAGCTCAATCGCGAGGATGGCCTGCGGCTCGTCGGCTTCCGCCCGGTGGATCGCGGTCAGCAGCTCAAGGCCGGCTGGCACTTCCTGTCCAAGGGGTCGCCCGCCGACATGGCCCATGACGAGGGGTGGATGACGTCGGTCGCCTTCTCCCCGTCCCTCGGCCATTCCATCGGCCTCGGCTTCATCAAGAGCGGCAGCGACCGCATGGGCGAGATCGTCCGCGCTGTGAGCCCCGCGACCAATGTCGACATCGAGGTGGAGATTGTCTCGCCTCACTTCATCGATCCCGAAGGAGAGCGTCTCCGTGTCTGACACTGCACTCTATTCCACGCCCGCGCTGGACGGGTATCGCGCCGAGACGGACGGGCTTCTCGTCGAGGAGCTGACCCGGCTCGCAATCGTCTCCATCGCCACGCCGCTCGGCGGCGACAAGGCTTTGGCGGATGCGTTCCAGAAGAGCTTCGGTGCGGACGTGCCGGAAACCGGACGCGTGACCGTCTCGAAAGACGGCAAGATCCGATTCCTCGGCATGGCGCCGGGACAGGTCTTCGCGGTGTTCAATCACGACGGGCCGGACGCTGAAGCGCGGCTCGCCAAAGAGTTCTCCGACGCCGCCTATACGACGGATCAGACCGATGTCTGGGTCGCGCTGCGGGTGGCGGGCACCGAGGTCGTCTCGGTTCTGGAGCGGATCTGCCCGCTCGATCTCCACAAGGACGCCTTCCCGGCTGACCGCTGCGCCCGCACGGTGATGGAGCATATGGCGGCGATCGTCCTGCGGGACGGCGAGGACGGGTTCGCGCTGCTCACCGCCCGCTCATCGGCGCGTTCCTTCCTGCATGCCGTGGAAGTCTCGATCGAAAACGTTCTCTAGCTGGCTTGTTTGAAAGTCAGGCTCCCTCCGACTAACTGGGCTCTTCGCGTATCGAGGGCCCAGTTTTTTTGTCTGGAGTCGCCTACGCCAGCCGGCCGAGATGGTTCTCCAGGGTAATGGGATAATCGCGGGTGCGGATGCCTGTCGCGTTGTAGATCGCGTTGGCAATAGCAGCGCCCACACCGCACAGCCCCAGCTCGCCGACACCCTTCGCCTTCATAGGCGAGGAGTACGGATCCACATCATCGATGAAGGTGACCTCCTGATGCGGGATGTCGGCGTGGACCGGCACCTCGTAATTCGCCAGATCGTGGTTCACGAAGAAACCGAAGCGGGTGTCCACGGCGAGATGCTCCATCAGCGCCGCGCCGGCGCCCATGGTCATAGCGCCGATCACCTGGCTGCGGGCCGCTTTCGGATTGAGGATGCGTCCAGCGGAGCAGACGGCGACCATCCGGTCGATGCGCGGAACGCCGGTGAAGCGGTTCACCGACATCTGGACGAAGTGGCTGGCGAAGGTCGCCTGCTGATACTTCTTGTCGACATCGGCGTATTCGATGGCGTCCTCACCGACGAGCTCGCCATCGGCGGTCGCCTCGGTGAGCGGCACGCTCTTGTTGCCCAGATGAATCCTGCCGTTGGTGAAGTTCGCCTTCTGGGGATCGAGGCCGACCTTCTCGGCCGCCTGCTCGCGCAGCTTCACGCAAGCCGCATAGACGCCGGCGGTGGAGTTGTTGGCGCCCCACTGGCCGCCGGAGCCGGCGGAGATCGGGAAATCAGAATCGCCCAGGGTCACCTTCACCTTCTCAAGAGGCAGGCCCATCATCTCGGCCGCCGTCTGGGCGAGGATGGTGTAGGTGCCCGTGCCGATATCGGTCATGTCGGTCTCGACGCTCACGACGCCGTCCTTGCCGAGACGCACGCGGGCGGCGGACTTCATCAAAATATTGCCTCGGTAGCCCGCGGCCATGCCCATGCCGACCAGCCAGTCGCCGTCGACGGTCTTGCCCGGTGTGGCGCTGCGCTTGTCCCAGCCGAAGGCTTCCGCGCCCTGGCGCAAGCACTCCACGAAGTTGCGCCGTGAGAACGGCCGGTCGGGATCCATGGGATCGACTTGGGTGTCGTTCACGATGCGGAACTCGACCGGATCCATACCCAGCTTCTCGGCCATCTCGTCCATGGCGATCTCGAGCGCCATGAGCCCGGGCGCTTCGCCCGGCGCACGCATGGCGTTGCCTTCCGGCATGTTCAGCTCCGCCAGACGCAGGGCGACCTTACGGTGAGCGCCCGCATAGAAGACCTTGGTCTGATTGACCGCCTCTTCCGGCTTGCCGCCCGGCAGGTTGCCAGAGGTGCTTTCATGGGCGATGGCCGTCAGGCGACCGTCCTTGGATGCGCCGAGGCGGATGCGCTGGATCGTTGCAGGACGATGGGTCGTGTTGTTGGCGATGAGCGGACGCTGCAGGGCCACCTTCACGGGCCGCCCGGACTGGCGTGCGCCGATGGCCGCGATCACCACGTCGGAGCGGATGAAGAGCTTTGAGCCGAAACCGCCACCGAGGAAGGGGGAATCCAGGCGGACTTTCTCCTGAGGGATCTTCAGTGCGTTGGCGAGGTCGCGCTTGCCCCACTGAATCATCTGGTTGGACGTCCAGACCGTGAGCTTGTCGCCGTCCCAATTGGCGATGGTCGCGTGGGGCTCCATCATCGCGTGGGTTTCGGCGGGCGTGCGATAGGTGGCGTCGGTGGTGACCTCAGCACTCTCGAAGGCTTTGTCGAAATCGCCATGGCGCTCGACCAGGTCTTCGCCCTCGGGACCTTTCGCATAGTCCGCAGAGTCGGCCTGGGCCTCTAGGTCGAATGTACCGTCGTTCCGCTTGTAATCGACCTCGATGAGATTGGCGGCGGCGCGGGCCTCCTCGAAAGTCTCCGCCACCACCAGAGCGATTGCCTGGTGATAATGGTCGATCTTGGCGCCACCGAAGAGGTTGGCCGTGTTTTGGGGGCCCAGAGGCGCAGGCTCGTAATCGAGGGTCGACACCACGTCGATAACGCCCGGGGCTTGCTTGGCCTTGCTCACATCCATGGACCGGATGCGGCCCGTGGCGATAGACGAGCCCAGGATGTAGCCATAGGCCTGGTTCGGCACCACGTCGTGGCGCTCGTAGGCGTACGGCGCATTACCGGTAACCTTGAGCGGGCCGTCGATCCGGTCCGTCGGCTTGCCGATCACCTTCTGCCGGTCGATCGGATTACGAGATGCGGGTGTGTCGAACAGCATGAGCCTAGCTCCTTAAGCCTAGCTTTTGGCCTTCTCGATCACCGATGCGAGCGTGCGCTCGACGAGCGGGACCTTGAATGCATTGTGTCGGGTGGTCTTGGCGCCATCGGTCAGCACGCGGGCGACCGCGGCAGCCCCTTCGGGTAGCGCCGCATCGGCTTCCGGCTTCCGCCAGGGCTTGGGCGCGATGCCGCCGATGGCGACCCGGCCGGTGCCGTCGGGCTGGATGATGGCGGCCACAGACACCAGAGCGAAGGCGTAGGACGCCCGGTCGCGGACCTTGTGATAGAAATGCTTGCCGCCCACTGGCGGAGGCAGGATCACCGCGGTGATCAGCTCGCCGGGGTTGAGGGCGTTCTCGTCCTCGGGCGTATCGCCGGGCAGCTTATGAAACTCTTCCAGCGGGATCTGGCGGGTTTCGCCATCGGGGCCGATCGTCTCCACCACCGCATCGAGGACGCGCATGGCGATCGCCATGTCACCTGGATAAGTGGCGATGCAGCTATCGCTCACGCCGACGATGCCAAGCTGACGGCTGTAGCCGCCGATGGCCGCGCAGCCCGATCCGGGCTCGCGCTTATTGCACGGCATGTTGGTGTCGTAGAAGTAAGGGCAGCGGGTCCGCTGGAGCAGATTGCCGCCGGTGGTCGCCTTGTTGCGAAGCTGACCGGAGGCGCCCGCGACGAGGGCGCGGCTGAGTACGGAATAGTCGCGCATCACGCGCTTGTCGGCGGCGAGGTCCGTGTTGCGGACCAGGGCGCCGATCCTGAGACCGCCCTCCTCCGTCTCGGTGATCTCGTCGAGACCGAGACCGTTCACATCGATCAGGTGGGCGGGCGTCTCGACCTCGAGTTTCATCAGGTCGATCAGATTGGTGCCGCCGGCGATGAATTTGGCCTCCTTGCGCGCCATGGCCGCGACGGCGGCATCCTGTGGCGTGGAGGCGCGTTCGTAGGTGAAGGTCTTCATGCGGGGACTCCTGCAACTTCAGCCATGGCCTCGGCGATGTTGGAATAGGCACCGCAGCGGCAGATATTGCCGCTCATGCGCTCGCGCATCTCCATGTTGGTGAAGCCGGGCTTGGCCATGAGATCCTCGGTGACGTGGCTCGGGACGCCGGCCTCGATCTCCTTCAGAGTGGCGACGGCGGAGCAGATCTGGCCGGGGGTGCAGTAGCCGCACTGATAACCGTCATGCTTGATGAAGGCGGCCTGCATGGGATGCAGATCGTCCGGCGTGCCGAGGCCTTCGATGGTGGTGACTTCGTCGCCCTCATGCATGACGGCGAAGCTGAGACAGGAATTGATCCGCTCGCCGTTGACGAGAACCGTGCAGGCGCCGCATTGGCCGTGATCGCAGCCCTTCTTGGTGCCGGTCAGCTTCAGATGCTCCCGGAGCGCATCCAGCAGGGTGGTGCGGGTATCGACATCGATGTCGCGCGTCTCGCCATTCACCTTGAGACTGACGCCGCTGCGGGACGGTGTCGGAATATTCGTCGACTTCGTGATCTGCTTTGCCGCTCCCGGCGTCGCCATGAGCGCGGTGAAGGCCACGCTGCCAGCGAGAAAGCTCCGTCGGGAAAGTGGGAAAGACTGTCGTAGATTCATGGATCTCGCTCCGGCCTAGGGACTTGATGGGATGAGCCGATCCCATGCATGTAATGAAAGAATTTCAATGCGGTAGGTGAAACCATCCGGCCGCAGTTTGGTTCGATGGCCGTAGCAATACAAGGGAGCGACCCGAGGTCGCGCTTGGATCCGGCGCTCCAAGACCGACCTAAGACGATATCCTGCAACCGATATTTTCGGCTTGAATCCGCGGCCCGCGACGCCCGAAGAGCGGTCCCTGAAACGCGGTACAACCCCCGACTTCAGCGCCGGTCATTTTTCTTCCCGCGTGGCCCGCAGCCGCCGACAAAAAAGGACTTCATGAACGCGTTTTCCGATCTCTTGCGCTTTCTTCTCCACGCCACCGAGCACGGCGAGCGCACAGCGCTGGTGACGATCACCGACGTGATCGGCAGCTCTCCGCGCGCGCCGGGCACCCATATGGGGGTGACCGAGAGCAGCGCCTATTTCGGCTCGGTCTCCGGCGGCTGCGTGGAGGCGGCGGTGGCCACGGAGGCGGTCCGCATCATGAAGTCGGGACGCGCGGAGGAGATCCGGTTCGGCCGGGGTTCGCCCTTCATGGATATCCGCCTACCTTGCGGCGGCGGCATCGATCTCCTGTTCACGCCGCAGCCCTCTGCGCAGGTGCTGGCCGAGGCGCTGCGCCGTCATGAGGACCGGCGCCCCCTGGCCCTGGCGCTGGGCCGGGACGGAAGTCTCGAGCTGGTCGAGCAGAACGGCGCCGGGAGCGTCTGGCACGGCGACGTCTTCTTTGCTTCCCACCGGCCGCGGCTGAAGCTGTGCGTGTTTGGGCGCGGGGCAGAGGTCCGGTCGCTCTTGCAGCTTGCGCCGGGGCTCGGGGTGGATCTCTGCATCGCGACTCCGGAAGAAGAGCTGATCGCGGCGGCGGAGGCGGCAGGCGCTCAGGCCCATCACCTCATATCGCGAGAGAGTCCGCCTGGGTTCACGATCGATCAGGACACCGCGGTGGTGATGCTGTTCCACGATCACGGTTGGGAGCTGGATATTCTGGAGCAGGTGCTGCCCCATCCGGCGCTGCTCATCGGCGCCATGGGAAGCCGCCGCACCCATGCGGACCGGCTGGCGGAATTGCGGGCGCGCGGTGTCGACGAGGCCATGCTGGAGAAGGTGGTTGGACCGATCGGCCTTATCCCCTCGACGCGGGATCCCCAGACCCTGGCGCTGTCCGTGCTTGCTCAAGTCGTGGAGCGCTATAATGCGGCGGCGTCCAGCCGGTAGCGGTCTGGCGCGTAGCGAAAGCCCGACATGACAACTTCGCCCTTCATCGCAATCCTTGCCGCGGGCCGCGCCAGCCGCTTCGGCAAGCCGAAACTGGATGCGCCGCTGGCAGGCAGGCCCGTCGGACACTGGGTGCTGGAGGCGGTCTCATCGGCGGGACTCCCGCCCGGCGTTGTGGTGGTCGGTCCGACACCGCCGGACTTTCTCCAGGCGTGGCCAGACTGGGAGAGGCTGGAGAACCCCGATCCTGGAAGAGGGCTCGGGTCTTCGCTAGCGATTGCCGCGCAGGAAGCCGCGACGCAGGAAGCGGATGCGATGCTCGTACTGCTCGCCGATATGCCGCTGCTCGACCCGGTGTTTCTCAACGAACTCGCCTCCGCCGAAACCCCTGCCGCAACGATACAAGACGACGGACGACCCGGAGCCCCGGCTCTGCTGCCCCGCTCTTCCTATGAAGCGCTGCAGGCGCTCGACGGGGATCGCGGCGCAGGGAAGCTGCTCGCCCAAGCGCCGGGACTTACCCTCCTTAGGCCACCTACCGGCATGCTGATCGATATCGACCGGCCGGAGGATTTGGCCCGCGCGGAAGCGGAGCTTGCTTCGCGCGCCAAGCGTTGAGCGCCAAGTCGTCGTTTCAGCAGCCGCCGAAATTCTCGGTTTCGGAGCGATGGGAGGTGGGGCGGAATTCCCAGCTCTGAGCGCCGGACGGAAGGTCGGTTAGCTTCGATGCGATCCGCCAATCCTCGCCTTCCCGATAGACATAGACCGGCTTCGACTGGGCATCGGCCTGTCGCACGGCTTCGGTGCATATTTCAGAGGGTGGCTGGCCGGAAACGGACATGGCGCGCTCAGAGGGGGTTGCCGCGCATGGTGCCGGGAAACTGCGGAAGATCGTCTTCGATCTCGTAATAGTCGCCTTTCTCGGCGACGAAGATGTGCCGCACGGTCTGCAGCCCGGTCGGTGGGTCCAGGGTGCCGGCGGCGATTGCGATGGAGGAGCCCTCCGCCGGGTCCCAGAACAGGCTCCCCCCGCAAACCGTGCAGAAGCCCCGGCGCGCTTTCTCCGAAGATCGATACCAGCGGAGGCCAGTCTCCTCGGTCAGGACGAGGTCCTCTCTTTCCGCGGAGGTGTAGCCGATGAAGTGGCCGTGGGTCTGGCGGCATTGGACGCAGTGGCAATTCACCACCGGGCGCAATGTCCCCCGCACCTCATACCGCACGCTGCCGCAAAGGCAGTGGCCGGTCTTTACGTCTGCTCTTGCGGTGCTCGTACCGTCCGCCACGCTTTCCTCCCTTAACCGATGGGAAAAGCGTAACGCGCAAGGCGGCTTCTATGAAGCCTGAGTGTGTCCAACTGGTCGCTCGGCGACTGTCCTGGGTGATGCGGTGGCGAGCACTGTCACGCCGATCACGGCGGATATCAGCGACCCGGTCAGCACACCCATCTTTACCGCGTCGATCTGATCTGCATCGGTAAAGGCAAGACCGCCGATGAACAGGCTCATGGTGAACCCGATACCGGCAAGGCAGGCGAGACCGTAGACGTGCCGCCACGTCACGTCGGGTGGCAGGGTCGCCAACCTCGTTTTCGCAGCGATCCAGCAAGCGCCGAAGACGCCGATCTGCTTGCCGAGGACGAGACCGGCGGCGATGCCCAGCGAAAGCGGTGCGAGCAGCGCTTCGAGCCCGGCACCAGCGAACGACACACCCGCATTGGCGAAAGCGAAGATGGGCAGGATCAGGAAGGCCACCCACGGATGAAGTGCGTGTTCCAGCCGCTCCAGCGGACGTTCGTCGCCGGTCGCGATGGGCACGAACATCGCCGTCACGACACCCGCCAGCGTCGCGTGGACGCCTGACTTGAGCACGCAGATCCACAAGAATGCGCCAAGCAAGAAATAAGGGATCGTCCGCGCCACGCCCAGCCGGTTCAACAGCAGCATGCCCACTGCGGGAACGAGCGCGAGTGCAAGCGCACTGAGGTTCATGTTTTCGGTATAGAAGAGCGCGATGATCGCGATTGCGCCGATGTCGTCGATGATAGCGATCGCCAGCAGCAAAGCCTTCAGTGCCACGGGCACACGGCTGCCAAGTAGCGCGAGAAGGCCGAGTGCAAAAGCGATATCGGTGGCAGCCGGGATTGCCCAGCCGTCGAGGTTCTCCGGGGATCCGGTATTGAACGCGACGAAGACCAATGCGGGCACGATCATGCCACCCAGCGCGGCATAGACGGGCAGCGAGGCTTGCTTCCAGCTCCTCAACTGCCCGGTCACGATCTCGCGCTTCACTTCCAACCCGATCAGGAAGAAGAACAGCGCCATCAGCCCGTCGTTGATCCAAAGCAGCAACGGCTTGTCGATCGCGACGAGATTGCCCGCGGTGAAGCTAACCGGCGTGGCGAGGACGCTTTCGTAGCTGCCGAGCAAGGGCGAATTGGCAATGCCGAGAGCGATCGCGGCGGCGGCGATCAGTACGATGCCGCCTGCGCTCTCGCCGCCGATAAACTCGATCAAGCGCTCGGTAGGAGTGGGTTGGGTCATTGGAATTGAGTCATGGGAAAAAGGGCGACGATCCGATTCGGGGGGTGGGGGCGAGGATCGTCGCCCGGAGGGTCAGCTTGCGAAGCTGCGCCCATAATAGTGCCGCTGAAGCGCTGCGATCTTGTCCTTCAGGCGGAGGCGGAGACGCTTCATCGCCTTCAGCTCCTCGCGCGCACCGGGCGCCTTGGTGGTATCGATCAGCCTGTTGAGCGCACGGTGCTCCCGCAAGAGCTTGCGCAGGTGGGGAATCATGATTTTTTCGTCGGGGGTCGTTCGGGCCATCACACTCTCCATCCTTCGATGGAAGGACAATGCGGCTTTCGAACGCGATAATCCAATTCGAACTATTGCCTCGCCTCGATAAAGTTCTCTAATGAGAACTGATGTTCACGCTCAAGCAGATTGAGATCTTCGTCCGGCTCGCTGAGACCGGCAATATGGGCGAAGCGGCGACTGCGCTCGGACTGACGCAACCCGCATTGAGCCATCAATTGCGCGCGCTCGAACACCGCCTGGGTCTTCAGCTGTTCGAAAGAGTGCCGAAGGGTATGCAGCTCACGCCGAGCGGACGTGAGCTTATCGCCGCAGCCCGCGGCGTTCTCAGCGCGACGCGCGACTTCGGCGACGCGGCCGATTATGTCGCGGCCAAGCCCGCCGGGTCGATCCGGTTCGGGGTCACTCCAACGCTCGGCCCATATTTGATGCCGCGTGTCATCAAGGTCCTGCACAAGCGCTATCCGGAGCTGCGCCTCTTGATCCGGGAGGGCATTCCGGCGCTGCAGCAAGCCAAACTCGCGGCAGGCGAGCTCGACATGCTTCTGTCGCCCATGCCGATTGACGGAAGGGGCGTGCACATCGAGCCGCTGTTCCGCGAACCCTTACGCATTGTGGCGCCGCCCGACGATCCGCTGCTGGCATCGGAGAAATTGCGAAACGAGGACTTCGAGGGCAGGACGTTCCTAACCCTCGATCACCGCCACCATTATCACCGCCAGCTCGAAGCTATCTGTGAGGCGTTGGGCGCCAAGATTTCGGCCGACTACGAGGGCACCAGCCTCGACGCGTTGCAACAGATGGCGGGTTCGGGCGCCGGTCTTGCGCTGTTGCCCGAACTCTATATCCGCTCGGGTGCGGGCGGTCTCGACGTCGTCAGAATCGCCGAGCCGGAAGGCTGGTCGGAGTATCGAAGCGTCGCCGCCGCATGGCGGTCAGGCGCTGCCTACGCCGAGCTGTACGCTGAAGTCGCTCACGTCATCGCTGAAGAAGGGCGGCTGAAGAGCTAAACCGCCCTGGCGGCGGTTCCGCTCGAACGCTCTGCTTGTAGCCTGACCAACCGAGAGACTGGCGCACTCACGCAATCCGGATGGATTCGATCATGGCGTCGACCGCTCGCTGAACGTCGGGCTGATCCAGGCGGGCCATGGCGATGATCTCGACATACATGTGGCCTTGGCCGAGCCAGGCATGCCGCGTGGCGACCGGCTGGGCCACTTTGCCGAAGCCGGCGAGATTGGCGCCCGCCGGCATCTGCCTGACCAAGGAGAACCCGTGCAGACCGCCGAGGGACAGATCCTTCGTCGTCTTCAGAACCTTCAGCTTGTAGATCTCGGCCCAGGGGTCGTTGAGCACCTCGTCGAGGGTCTTGGTCAGAGGCTCCTGGCGGATGGTGAGGGTCAGCCCTGAATCCGGTGCGCCGCGCACGATGAGGTTGTTCCAGCCTGCGCCGTCCCGATAGGGCTGCTCCTCGCCGGGGCGGATGAGGGTCTCCAGCAAGGTCACCCCGAAGATTCTCAGCGGGCCGATACGGTCGTTGCTCATAGTCGCGGCCCAGGCGGCGGGCACGTCGATGGTGACGCCCGTGCGGTCATGGTGGATGCGCCGGATCGCATCGGGAACCTCGCTATCGCCGGCGCTTGGCTCAGCCGCCGTTGCCGGCTTCGACTCAGCCTTCAGGAACTCGGCAGCACTTTCGCCAGCCCAGCGGGAGAACCCATCCCGCCACGCCTCAAGGGTGCGCAGCATATCTTCCGGATTGTCGAGCCCATGAAAGCCGGGATGGCGGCGCTCGCGTTTTCGATTCCTCCAGCGCATGTCCGGATCGAGCGCCCGCCACCAGACGGCATCGGCGCTGATCTTGAATTCGCGGATTTCGCCAGGCTTCAACGACCGCATCAGCTTATCGCCACGGATGGAGAGAACCCGCCTGTCGGTGATCGCATAGGCCCAGTTGGCACCCCTCTCGTTCCAGAGATTGCTGAAGATCACCAGCGCCGGCCCGACGACTACGAGCGCGAGAAGAATGCGTGTCCCGGAGAGCGGTTCACCGGGAATGGAGATGTAGTTGTCCAGGGCGCCGTAGGCTGCAAGGCCACCGCCTGCGATGAATGCCAGACAGACGGCCATGCCCACCGGCGACAGGAAGGTGTTCGGCCGCGGCGCGCCCTGCCAGAGCACAGTCTCGCCGTCCTCCAGATGCTTCGTGATGCGCGGGTTGAGATCGGCGGCAGGGATGGGGTTGAGGGCGGGCAGGAGACGCCTCCTCGATGATCAAGCGCAACAAGACGCCCCACGCGGATCGTGAGGACCCGCGTCGCACTGGGGTGGATACGAGGTGTACACGCATTTCTTAGCACAACCGGAGCCTGCAGAAACACAGGTGAGGGAGGATAGATGTGGACACGACGCGCAAAGCCCGCCTCGTAACGCCGTTCTAAGGCTCGATCCCCCATATGGCTGAGCTACTATCCGGTGAGTTCGTTGCTCTGAAAGTACCCGACATGCCCGACCACAAGACCGTCCGCGTCGACGCCGACCGCCTCTGGAACAGCTTGATGGAGATGGCCAAGATCGGACCGGGCGTGGCCGGCGGCAATAACCGGCAGGCCCTGACGGACGCCGACGCCGAAGGACGCGCGCTGTTCGCGGCCTGGTGCCGGGAGGCCGGGCTGGAGCTCACCACCGACACCATGGGGAACATGTTCGCGCTCCGCGCCGGCACCGAGCCCGGACTGCCCGCGGTCTATATGGGCAGCCATCTCGACACCCAGCCGACGGGCGGCAAATACGACGGCGTTCTCGGGGTTCTGGCGGGGCTGGAGGTGGTCCACGCCCTGAACGATGCCGGGATCGAAAGCCGATACCCCATCGCCATCGTCAACTGGACCAACGAGGAAGGCGCCCGCTTCGCCCCGCCCATGATCAGCTCCGGCGTGTTCGCCGGTGCCATCGACCTCGACTACGCCTATGGCCGCCGCGATGACGATGGAAAATCCTTCGGTGAGGAGCTGGAGCGCATCGGCTGGAAGGGCGGCGAGCCTGTCGGGGAGCGCACGATGGCCGCCTATTACGAGCTGCATATCGAGCAAGGGCCGGTCCTCGAAGAAGAAGGCTGCGATATCGGCGTGGTCACCGACTGCCAGGGACTTTGGTGGCTGGAGTTCACCCTGACGGGCCGCGCGGCCCACACGGGCTCCACGCCCATGGGCATGCGAGTCGATGCCGGCCTCGCCATGGCCCGTATTATCGCCATGCTGCGCGAGGTGGTGGAGAAACACGCCACGGACAATGCCATGGGCGGGGTCGGCCATATGGGCTTTGCGCCCAATTCACGGAACGTGCTGCCTCAAACGGTGGTGTTCACGGTCGATCTTCGCTGTCCCGACAAGGCGGTGCTCGATGAGTTGCGCGAGACCGTGGAGGAGAAAGCAGAAGCGATCTGCGCCGCGCTCGGTGTGGGCTGCGCGGTGGAGGCCGTCGGGCAATATGCGCCGGTGCATTTCGATCCGGGCCTGGTGGCCACCGTGCGCGAGGCTGCCGAGGCCCTCGGCCTGAAGCATCGCGACATCATCTCCGGCGCCGGTCACGATGCGTGCTGGGTGTCGAAGGTGGCGCCGACGACGATGATCTTCTGCCCCTGCGTCGGCGGCATCTCTCATAACGAAGCCGAAGAGATCACGGCAGAATGGGCGGAAGCCGGTGCGAACGTGCTGCTGCAGGCCCTCTGCAAGACCGCAGGCGCAGGCTAGGATCTCGGGGACCCGCACTCAGGCGCACCGCTCACGCCGCGGCTACCTGCTGTCTTTACTGCAGCCCCCTTCCGCCTTGTCCTCAGCGTCCTTTCGCCTTGACGAGCCGGCGGCGTCACGATAGATGCATGATGCATCGATCTTTACAAACCCGCGAGACCAGCATGGTTCAGAACTTCAGTATCATGGGCGCCCCCGTCGACAGCGAGGGAACGCCGGCCGGCACGTCCCGGGGCCCGAGTGTCATGCGGCAATTGGGGATTTCGAACGTGGTGCCCCATGTTGCGGATATCGGCGATCTACCGGTCTCCATTAAGAGCACCGAGCGGGATCCCGTCAGTGGCATGAAGGCAGCGTCCGAAGTGATCGATCTCACCGCGAAGACGCGCTCGGCGGTCGCAGGAGAGATCCGTTCGGGGCGAAAGCCCCTGATCGTCGGCGGCTGCTGCGCACCCATCATAGGGGCCATGGCCGGAGCGCGCGACGCGCTTGGCGATGTCGGGTTGGCTTATGTGGACGGGCATGCGGACCTCTATGACGGCAAGACCTCGCCCAGCGGCGATTGCGCGGACATGCCCATGGCGTTTTTGCTGGGCCGGGCCGGAGACCTTCTTAGGGAGGCTGCAGGCCCGAACGGCATTCTCGCTCCGGAGGAGGTCGCGCTGCTGGGCTATCGCGACGACTACATTGCAGGGCCGGAGGGATCGCTGATGCCCGAGGACATCGGAGACTCACTCTATCGCCGTAATCCGGATGCCCTGCGGCGCGACGGGATGGCGTCAGCCGGCCTGTCCGCCCTCTCCTACTTGCGCGCCGGCCCCGGCCGCTTCTGGCTGCATCTCGACTGGGACGTTCTGGACGAGGACGAATTTCCCTCTTCCGATTATCCGATGCCGAACGGGCTGACTTGGTCCGAGCTGGCCGAGCTCGTGCGGCCGCTGGGCTGGTCGCCCGAACTGATCGGCATGTCGCTTGCCTGCTACAATCCGGACAACGATACGGATCTCACAGACGGCCGGAAAATTATCCGCTGCCTGGACGCGATATTTTCCGGCGACGGAGGTGCCCAATGACAACCGCAAAGACCGCAAACGTTCTTGGCGCGCTCGCCCTCACCTTGTCCGACCGCATCCAGGCGGAGGCCGAGGACGTGGCCGGTCTCGGCGGCATGGGACCGGCCATCCTCGTCGGCGTCCATGAGGATCCGGGAATCCTGATCGAGCGTCTCGCGGTGGAGCTCGGCCGAGGCCAGTCCAGCATGGTCCGGGCCGTGCAGCAGCTCGAGCGCAGCGGATTGCTGGAAAAGCGTCAGGGCAAGGACCGGCGGACCTTCGGCCTCCACCTCACCAGGTCCGGTCGGGCCCGCGTGCGCTCCATCCTCGACAAGCGTGCGAAAGCGCTCGACGCCGCGCTGGGCGTGCTGTCGCCGAAGGAGCAGGTGGCGCTTTCGGGACTGGTCGAACGGATGCTTGAGGGACTCGTCAGGGTCGAGGACGACCGCTTTCCCATGTGCCGGCTTTGCGATGAGGCGGCCTGCGGCCCGTATAGCGAGTGTCCGGTCGAACGCGGCGCGGCGCGGTGCCGGGAGGATCCGGGTGCGTAACGGGGAGCGACTGCCACAGCCGGCCGAAGGATTTGGGAAAATGGCGCGCCGCGATGGATGCGCTGCAGAAAGTGGCGCACCCGACAGGATTCGAACCTGTGACCTCTGCCTTCGGAGGGCAAGGGATTGTGTTTTCTGAGCATTCCTGATCATTCCTCAAAATCCTTCAAACATCAGAAAAACAACAAAAATATAGGATATTGCCTTCTGGCGGTTCCTTGACGTTCCATCCTCGGTGGTTACTATGCGGTTCCTTCCCGCAAAAAGTAACCACCGAAGTTGGAGCCGATGTCGAAGAAGCTTTCGAAATCCGTTGTCGATCGCGCACAACCCAAGGCGGGCGACTACTTCATCTGGGATGGTGAGCTGAAGGGCTTTGGCGTGAAGATCGCCAAGGGCGGCCGTAAAACGTACGTCTGCAAATACAGGGCCGGTCGCGGGCGTTCCGCGCCAACGCGGCGCATGACCATTGGCGCTCATGGTTCGCCCTGGACAACGGATCAAGCTCGGGCGGAAGCGCGGAAGGTCCTTGGGCGGGCGATCAATGGAGCAGATCCCGCAAGAGAAAGGCAGGAAGCGAAGAAACAGATCACCGTGGCTGAACTCTGCGACCTCTATCTTGAGCAGGGAACTGGCACAAAAAAACCAAGCACTCTCGCGACCGACAGGGGACGCATTGAGCGTCACATCAAGCCGCTCTTGGGCAAGAAGAAGGTGCCGGACGTGACGCGCGCCGACATCAAGCGCTTCTTGCAGGACATTGCCAGCGGCAAGACCGCAAACGACGAGAAAACCGGTCCGCGCGGACGGGCTATCGTGAAAGGTGGAAAGGGTACGGCAACTCGTACCGTCGGATTGCTTGGCGGCATTTTCTCGTTTGCCTTCGATAGTGGCCTGATCACCGAAAATCCCGTGCGGGGCGTGAAGCGCTTTCCCGACAACAAAGGGCAACGTTACCTCAGTCAGAACGAACTGGCGTCGCTTGGCCAAGCCTTCGACAAGGCCGCCGAGGAAGATACGAACCCCTTCGCTGTAGCGATCTTGAAGCTCTTGATTTTTACAGGTGCACGTCGGGGCGAAATCGAGGCGCTCAAATGGAAAGAGGTCGATCTCGAAGCCGGCTACCTCCGTTTGGCCGATTCGAAGACCGGACAGAAAGCGATCTTGCTAAGCGCTGGTGCGCTTGAAGTTCTGTCGCAGGTGCAGCGATTCGAGGGCAGAGAGCATGTTTTCCCATCCAGCTCTGGAGACGGTTACTTTGTCGGCACACCGAAGGCATGGCGCAAAATTCGAGAAGCGGCGGGTTTGGCCGACGTGCG
Source organism: Methyloligella solikamskensis (assembly GCF_042676065.1). Classification (NCBI taxonomy): domain Bacteria; kingdom Pseudomonadati; phylum Pseudomonadota; class Alphaproteobacteria; order Hyphomicrobiales; family Hyphomicrobiaceae; genus Methyloligella; species Methyloligella solikamskensis. The sequence goes on from NZ_JBHTJO010000001.1 coordinate 23,899, forward strand.
CATCCACGACCTGCGGCACAGCTTTGCCAGCATCGCAGTTTCCGGTGGGGCCAGTTTGCCAATCGTCGGCGCCCTTCTTGGTCATTCAGACAGTTCGACGACCCAGCGTTACGCGCACTTACATGATGACCCGTTGAAAGCGGCGAGTGAGGCAGCTGGCCACAAGATCTCGGCGTCGCTTAGTGGGGGCATGCGCGAACTTCGACCGGTGAGAGATTCAACCGAATAGCCGCTTTTGGGCCTGGAGCGGACAGGCTACTTTCTGATGGTGGGAATAGGGAAGCGGCCGATCGAGCCGCGACGGCAGCTAAGCGAGCGCGTCCTGCGAGAGGATATCCGCTTCCGGGAAGAGCCCGAGCCCGCGAATGTGCGCTGTCGCCTTTGCGGGATCGGCCACGAAAAGAATGACCACTAAGTCTTGCCGAGCACGTGTGCAGCAAACGTAAAAGAGCCGCCTCGTTCGCTCGACGCCGGTTTCACCGCCTTCCTCCAGCGTCGTTTTGTCCCGCGCGGAAAGCTCCTTCAGCCCAAAGTATTTTTCATAGGAGAACTGAAAGTGCGTGCCTTCGTCGTCGTCGAGCACAACAAGCACTCGATCAAATTCAGCCCCCTTCACACCTTGCTGGGTGGAAAAAGGCGACTCCTCGCTGACGTAAGCTTGATAAGGCCGGAGCTGATTGGCCGGGCACGCGAGGAACGCGGCCATCGAATTGATCTCTTTTGAAAGATCTTCCTCCACCTCCGCTTCGCCGTCTTCGTTCTCTTCGGCCTCGGGTCCATTCGCCGCGATATCTTCAAGGTAAGCGGAGAGGCGGGGGTCAAACGCCACCAAGCGGCTATCTTTGACAAGCATCAACACATCACGGATGGTCGCCTGCGATTCCGGCCCCATCAGATCACCGATCTTATTGCTCACAGCCTGAAGTTGATTGAGGCGCTCGGCGACGTTCACTCCTTGCAGATTGGCCTTCACGAGCAGCGGTGAATGAAGGCGAAGCAGTCGCATCGTATCGAAATCTCTCCCGTCGCGGACAGCCTCCGCAAGCGGTAGTAGAAACGAAACCAACGGTCGCAGCGGCCAGGCCGTCGCATCCAGAAATCCATTTTTGAAGGCTTCCGGCGCCTTGTCGTTCAACGCTGCGTAGAGGTCTCCGAAACCCAATCGCTTCGCCGCCATGCGATGCACGATCACCAGCATTTTCACCGGATCGTTCTCGGCGCCGGGCTGCCACAGCTCGTCATCGTTTGCGTTCGCAACCCACGCCCGAACTTCCGCCACGCGTTCGTCGCGATGGGGGTCGGTCGGCAGGACGAACAGCCGCGCCGTGCCTACGATCGGCACTTCCTCCTCGCCTTCTTTCTTCTTCCGGCCACCGACCTGAACCAGATCGTCGCCGTCACGCCGGATGGCATTTGCGAGGTTCAGTACCGATGTCGGCGAACGGAAGTTTTCCGGCTTGGGGATCGCCCGCCAATCGTCGGGTTTGGGTACCGTCCCGATACCGGTGGGATAGATGCGTTGCATCGGGTCGCCGAAGAACCCGAGGCAAAAGCGGGCCTGCTCCTGCTGCTGAACCGCCATCAACGCTTCGACGATGACAGGAAAGGTATCCTGGCTCTCGTCCACGAAAACGAACGGAAATTGCTGCGCGACGAGAGTTCGGAAAAGCGGGCGATGGATCATCAACTGCGAAGCCATCTTGATGATATCGTCGTGGCCGAGGATGCCCTTGGCGTAGTCACTTCCGGTTCCATAAGTAAAGGTACGAACTCGAGCGATAGCCTCGCGCTGCTGCTCGTAGCGCACGACATCGCGGGCATTCTTGTCTCGTGTTTTCTGCTGAACGCGAGGGCCAAAATTGGCGGCGGCGTGCAGCAATTCTCCGATCCGCTCGTCGATCCTGTTTGCGACCCAAACGGCGATGTCTCGCTGGAAGCCGCGCGCGATCGACCAAAGGAAACTATGGATCGTGGAGACATGAACGAGGGGGTTATTCCCCACGTCCGCCCAAATCTCCCCGGCGGCGATCTCGGTATAGGTGATGCATGCCACGCGCTGCCTGCGCAGCCGCAAACGCTCGCCGTGGATGGCGAGGATCGAGGCGAGCCCCTTAATCAGCGACGTGGTTTTGCCCGAACCCGCCCCAGCGACCATGTTGAAGCTGGTCGGCGGCTGCGCTTCCAGGCAGTGCCGAAGGTCTATGTCGGCCTGCGTGTCGAGCTGTTGCGCGCGGCTATTCACCCACCCCGGCCCCTTCTATTTCGGCCTCTACTTCAAGATCGATCTGTACCTTGAGCCAAGTGAGACCGTCTCGAATGTACGCCGGAACCTGCCACTCTTCCGGTCCGGCCGTTAGCACCCCAAGGGCGAACTTGGTCTTGTCGAACTTGTCGCCACTAACCCGCTTGTGAAGCCCCGCCGCCAGCGCGGCAGGATCAGCCAGTGCACCGCGTAAGCGCAGCCCCAACTTTCTCTGTTCTGCGCTCTGGCACCATTCGGCGTTCTCGAGCCCAAAGGCTTCTTCCAAGGTCCGCCCGGCCAGTTCGGCGGTATAACCATTCCACACGACGGGCACGGGCGTCTGATAGGCCACCCGGACGCGGGTCGTGCCCTCCGCCGGGGTTTCCTTCTCTTGCTCTGTCGCCGCGAAAAGATCGTCGATCGAATGCTTCGCGGGAAGCCATTTCACGAGGGTCTGGTTGGAAGTGACCGCCCCGGCCACGCCCGGCAGGCATTTCTTACCGTAGCGACGGGCGGGCGCAGGGCCGGCAGCCTCGCCGGCCGGCGCGGGCGAAGCGTCACCGTCCAACAACGCCTCGAAGTCATCACCGGCTTCCGCTTCCGTGCCCTCGACTTCGATCTCAAGCTCGACATCGTCGTCATCATCGCCGTCATGATCGGCAGATAACAGGGTAACGCTGTCCACGTCGGTGATGATCAGCGTGACGATTCCGAGGAATTCAATCAACGATTTGAACTTGTGACCAAAGGCACCGCCAACCTCGAGAATGCAGATGCAGGAGGAACGCAGCGATCTCGCCGTTTTCGATATCATGATCGGGAGCAGCAATCGCTCGACGTTGCCCTCCACGAGCACGGCGGCATCCGAGAAAAACAAATCGCAGTGGGTGAGCTTCAGATACCGCTGCAGAAAATCGCGATGCTCTGTTTCCTGCGCGTAGAACGCGGAAAGGTTGAGTACTTCGGTGACCTGATCGTTTCCAACCAAATCGCGCCGGAAGTAGCGGATCGGCTGAAAGCCGCGCTCGTAGAGGATGTGCGGCGAGTGTGTCGTAATGACCGCTTGGCTGGCGAATGATCCCTCGGCCTCACCCGGTATGACCAGCAAGTCGAGAATATTGCGTATGAACACCTGTTGGAGTTGCGCGTGAAGGTGCGCCTCGGGCTCCTCAATGAAAATGAGATGGAGGGGAGCGCGCCTCTCCTCTTCGGCCTTCCAGCGCTCCTGAAGGTCGAGTACCTCGACCACCATATAAATCAGGTTTTTAAAGCCGAGTCCGTTGTAGGTGTCAGGCAGCATGATCGTCTGCGCACCTTCGCCCACGACGTAGTGGACGCGCGCGTCCTGCGCCATGATGGACGCGGGGCTCAGACCCGACTTGATTTCGAGCCGTGGGTTATTGAGGCCGGGATAACCCAAGCGTCCCAATCGCTCCAACGTGTCTTTGAAAACTTCCGCGAGATGCTGGTCGAGACCCACCTCAGACTCGAACAGCGCCTTGAGCGCCTGATGGTCGTCCTGACGCTGATCGAGATTGCGCTGATAGAAGCGGCTTAACCGCTTCGACAAATCCTCCGATCGGCCGCCGACGCCGGAAACCGTTGATGGGTCCGCGAGGTGCCGCTGCGCATTCAGGAAATCGACCTTGATGAGCGATTTTAGCATGGCAGCGCCGCCCGGTTCGTTGCCTAGCGGTAGCGGCTGATATCCTTCCTCCGCCTGAAACTTCGCATCAAACTGCGTGTGATCGAGGACGAAGTAGCGCAGCTCGTACTCGAGTCTCAGTTCCTCAAGCAAATAAGCCGAGAGCGATTTCGGCCAAGGTACATAATCTCCCGCGCCACCGACCAGCGCCGCGGCCTTCGCCCGGCCATCATCTCGAGCGGCGCGGTAACGCTGGATCAATTCGGCGATGTTCTTTGGCGCGAATTCTATACGAACGCCAACGAGCGTTCCGGCCCAAGCCATCGAAGGCAGGATGGGGATAACGAGATAGAGGTCTTCCGCTCCTACCTCGAACCAAAGGTCGAGCGAGACGGCAGGAAATTCGGCTTCGGCGATCTCGCCCTCTCGTTCGCCGATCTCATCCAGCAACGGCCAAACATGCGAGCTGAAATCATACAGCGAGAATGCATCTTTGCCGCCGGAGAGAAACATCTGCATCGCCTGCGTCGCAGATGTTTTTCCGCTGTTGTTTGCCCCGACGAAAATGGAGATGTCGGATGCAAGCTCGACATGCACGTCCCGAAGCCGCCGGAAATTCCGCAGTCGATACGAGTGTAGGTGCATCGTGTTTCCCCCAGGATGGAGGCTACCGGCTGACAACCCGCTTGGGAATCTCAAACACACGCCGTTTCAGCGATTGAATCTGTTGGTGCGGGCTGTCCCTAGTGTCGTCGGTTTCCGATACAGCTCATGAGCGTCCGCTTTCAGAACTGGATCGGCCGAGACTGAATGTCCGAGTAGAGGGCGCGTATCAGCCATAGCCCGCAAGCTGAGCGAAGGACCGCTCTCGGGTGTTCGGACCGGAAGCCAGAACGACCAGGTTTGGGGCGCAGAAGCGCCATCCGCGCTTACATAGCCGCTTAGCGGCCACTTCAGCTGGGCGAAGGGACGACCCCTCTCCCAGGTTGCGATCATCGGGGCAATCGTACAATCTCCATCGCTCTGCAAGTCTGGGGCTCGCGATTGGTCGACGAAAACTACACCCTGCTCGGGCCGCTCCATCCCGCTGAAAAGTGTTACCTCTTTGAGGTGTTGCTGTGGCGTGCTTTCGCTCGGCTTCCGGAACCGTACTTTATTGAGGATCAAGAGTGGCGCTTCCACCGGGAAATGCTGGAGTCTTACGACGCCCCAAATCCCGTTTGTGACGCGTTGAGCGACGAAGAGTGCGCCTACGCTGGAATTCCGCCAGATCCGCGCTTTGCAGCGCTCCTTGGCAATCAGGAAACACTTCCTGTCGAGCACTATGACAGGATGATCCAGCTGGTTGAGGGATTTGACCCGCCCGAACCGGAGAAGCTCAAGGAGCAGATCGAAAGCCGAGAGCGCGCAGTCTCGTATCACGCCGAAGTCGCTGACTGGCTTCCCTTGCTGGACGACTATCTGGACCAATTCAAAATCCAAATCTGTCTCGCGCTCTTGCAAGGCAATTTGACCGCTTACGGCACCGAACTACCCCACAAGGATATCAACGAGTGCGATCGTATCCTGGGCGAAGAAGATATGTGGCTCGATGAGCTGCCCGTCTTGCCTGTTGAGAAAGAGTGCTGGGTTTCTTCCGGAATCGAATGGGAGCGAAGTGCGCTCAAAACCCGGACCCGCCACTTCATCTGGGTGCATCTCGTCGTGAAGGATGTGATGCAAGTGTTTCCGCCCACGATCCTCCTCTCAAAAGATAGCTTAAGACCGATTGGGGGCAATTTCGCGCTTGTGGGTGGAGCCTTCTCGGCATCAGCCCAACATACCACCAAGCGGGGACGCCCGAGCCTTCCGTGGGATGATTTTCACATCGAGGTGGCGCGTATGTTCCGCGATGCCGAAATGCCAGACAAAAAGGAAGCGGCCATAGCGGCGCTGCAGCAGTGGTTTATCGAGCGAAAAGGAAAAACGGTGAGCCGTGCCGCAATCGGCCAGCGATTGACCGGCTATTTTGACGCTTTGATACGCAAAGACAAAAAATAGCTGATCGCGATATTCTGTCTCTTTCCGATACATTTATGGCCGCGAAGAATTTGAACTGAAAGCCTTCGCAATCCCACTCTCCAGCATGTTCCGGCACTGTCCGGCCAACCGATGGAGATGGACCAATGAGCATCGAATCCCCTCTTGTTCTGAACGCGGCAGATGTCGCAAGGCGGCTGAACCTTTCAGTCAGCACACTCGCGAAGATGCGGCTATCCGGGGCTGGACCCGCCTATTCAAAACTTGGCCGCCGAGTTGTCTACAGGCTTGATGACCTTGAAGCTTGGATTGCGGCTAACCGGTTTAGGTCGACATCCGAGTACTCGGGCAAGCGCGTTCGGGTCTAAGCGTGCGGAAAGCCAAAAAGCGAAACGTCGATCTCCGCAAAATACGCCCCACCAAGGTCTATTCGGTGATTGAGGTCGCCGAAGCTCTTGGTCGATCGCGGACCACGGTCAATCGCTGGATACGCCACGGCCTGCCTACTCTAAGCCCCGATCGGTCGCCGCTCATCTTGGGGGCCGAATTGCGCGACTGGCTGAAGACACAACGGGACGCGCGCAAACACCCCTGCGCGTTGTTCGAGCTCTACTGCTGCCACTGTCATCTTCCCAGGGCGGTGGCATCCGGATCAGGTCGCATTCTTCAACGTTCGCTCAAAACAGTCGCCGTTCAGGGTCGCTGCGCCGTTTGCAATACGCGGATGAAGATGACCCGGTCTCGATCAGATCTGTCGGAATTGGAGAGACACTTCGGATCAATGAAACCGGAATTGCCAGCCCTAGATGTGTGTCCCAATCCCGGCGCAGATAGTCTCATTCGCCCGCTCCCAATCCTCCCACCCGATCAGGCACCGAAAGGCCAGGAAGATGAGCAAAAGGAATGCTGAAAACGAGCGCGCGAAGCTTCGCTATCTCGAGATTCTCAGGCACGCCGACGGAAGGTCTGAACAGACTGTACGGCAGATCGAAAAGGCACTGCTACGCTTTGAGGAGTTCACGGGGTTCGCCAGCTTCAAAACATTCAATCAGAAGCAGGCCGCCGATTTCAAGCGCGCGCTCTCGAACAAAGGGCTTGCGCTGGCAACAACGCTTTCGACGCTGAAAAGCCTGAAGAAGTTCTTTGTCTGGCTGTCGTCTCAACCGGGATACAAAAGCAGGATCAACGCCGACAGCATCGCCTATTTGCGCCTATCTGAACGGGATGAACGCATCGCCCGTGCGCCTGCCGACAAGTCCTATCCAAGCCTTCTCATGGTCGAAAGGGCGGTGAGTTTGATGCCGTCGGAAACGCCAATAGAGAAGCGTGATCAGGCGATGATTGCCCTTGCGGCAGTCACCAACATTCGCGTTGGCGCTCTGATTTCGCTCAAACTCAAGCACTTCGATCCCGACCGGATGCTGGTTTTGCAGAATCCGAAAGAGGTCTCTACCAAGTTCGGCAAGCCGATTTACACGTTCCTGATCCAGCTCAACGATGATTTCGAGCGCATATTCCTAGACTGGTGCCGTTTCCTTCGCGAGGTCGAACTCTTCGGCGACAACGATCCGCTGTTTCCGAAAACGGCGATGGCCCATGATGATGAAATGTGCTTCGTTCCGGCCGGTCTGTCGCGCGAACACTGGGCGACGAGCGCGTCTGCGCGAGAGATCTTCAAGGCTGCCTTCCGGACCGGCGGGCTTCCGGAGTTCACACCCCACAGTTTCCGACACATGCTGGTTTCTGAGGCCTACCGGCGCAAATTGACGCCGGCCCAGCTGAAGGCGTGGAGCCAGAACCTCGGACATGAGAGCCTGCTGACCACTCTCGGCAGCTATGGAAAACTGTCACTGGAAGAACAGGGGCAGCTCATTCGCGAAGTCGCCGCAACGCCGGAGGAGCCGCCACTCACTTCCTCGCAACTTGAGGAAATCCTGCGCAGGCGCGGGCTGTAGCGTGCAAACCCCACATGTTCACGCTACCAATGTCCTTTCGTGTGAGTGATTGGGGGGCATCGCTATGACCGAAGAGCAGAAGCGCCGGCTCGAACAGCAGCTTTGGAACATCGCCAACACGCTGCGCGGCCGCATGGATGCGGACGAGTTCCGCGACTACATTCTCGGCTTCATCTTCTACAAATACCTCTCCGAGAAGATGCTCGCCTATGCCGATTCGATTCTGGAACAAGACGGGCTGACCTACCTCTCCATCGAGGAGGCGCAGGCCGAGGGCGAAGAAATCCTTGAAGCCGTCAAGGAAGAGGCCGTTGCCGAACTTGGCTACTTCCTGCGCCCGTCGGAGCTGTTCGGTGAACTTGCCAAACGTGGCGGCGCGAAGGGGAAGGAAGGCGTTAGCACCTTCATCCTCGACGACCTGACACGTATCCTGAACAATATCGAACAGTCCACCATGGGCACGGATAGCGAGGAGGATTTCGACAAGCTATTCGAAGATCTAGACCTGCAGTCCACCAAGCTCGGGCGCAACGAACAGGCTAAGAACGACCTCATTGTAAAGGTGCTCACCCACCTCAACGAGATTGATTTCGAGCTCTACAAATCCGATTCCGATGTGCTGGGCGATGCCTATGAATATCTGATCGGAAAATTTGCGGCTGGCGCCGGCAAGAAGGCGGGTGAGTTCTATACGCCGCGCGAAGTCTCAACCGTGATCGCCCGAATCGTCACCACCGGCAAGGACCGGCTGAAGACGGTCTACGATCCAACATGCGGCTCCGGCTCGCTCTTGCTGCGCGTTGCACGCGAGGCAAAGAATTCCGAAGAGGTCGAATTCTTCGGCCAGGAAATGAACCGGACAACTTACAACCTGGCGCGCATGAACATGCTGCTGCACGGCGTGCACTACACGCGGTTCGACATTCGCCAGGAGGATACGCTCGAGCACCCGCAGCACGAAATGGACCGGCGCTTCGAGGCGGTGGTGGCCAATCCGCCCTTTTCGGCCAAATGGAGCGCGAACGTCACGCTGGAAACCGACAACCGGTTTTCCCAGTACGGCCGCCTGGCGCCGTCGTCCAAGGCCGATTTCGCTTTTGTGCAGCACATGCTGCATTACCTCGACGACAACGGCACCATGGCCGTCATCCTTCCGCACGGCGTCCTGTTTCGTGGCGGTGCCGAAGGGCATATCCGCGAATATCTGATTCGTGAAAAGAACTGGCTCGACGCGGTGATCGGCCTGCCAGCCAACATCTTTTACGGCACCTCGATCCCGACCTGCATTCTGGTGTTCAAGAAATGCCGCGAGAAGCCGGACGATATCTTGTTCATCGATGCGAGCGCGCATTTCGAAAAGCAGAAGAACCAGAACTATCTGAGACCCGACGATGTGGACCGTATCGTCACGACGTACCGAGACCGGACCGAGACCGAAAAATTCAGCCACAAGGCGGCGCTGAGCGAGATCATCCAGAACGATTTCAATCTCAACATCCCGCGCTATGTCGACACCTTTGAGGAGGAGGAGCCGGTCGATCTCGATGCCGTGACGGCGGAGCTGAAAGCGCTCGAAGCTTCGATGGCCGGAACTGACAAGACCATTGCCGATTTCTGCGCGGAACTCGGCATCAAGGCGCCCTTTTAGCCATGGCCGACACCAAGCCAGGTGTGCCGCAACTGCGCTTTCCCGAGTTCGAGGGGGAATGGCCGGAAAGGCGTCTTGGTCAGTTTCTCGAATTCAAAAACGGCGTGAACGCCGACAAATCGATGTATGGCCGCGGCCACAAGTTCATCAACGTCATGGATATTGTTTCCGATCAGCCGATCACTTCGGAAAATATCATCGGCAGTGTTTCTATCCCGGATTCAGAGTTCAAAAAGAATGAGGTCCTGTGCGGCGACCTCCTGTTCCAACGCAGTTCTGAGACTCGCGAAGAGGTTGGCCAAAGTAGCATCTACGTTGACGCTGAAAAGTCTGCGACCTTTGGAGGATTTGTTATTCGAGGTCGGCCCATATCGGATATGGAGCCGATGCATTTTCACTGGATGCTGAAAACGGCGCGTGTTCGAAAGGACATGACGTCTCGCAGTGGTGGAAGCACGCGTTACAATGTGGGGCAGGACGCTCTTGCTGCGGTCGTTGTTTATCCCGCACCCACTCTCCCCGAACAAAAGAAAATCGCTGCCTTCCTCGGAGCCGTGGAGGCGAAGCTCAACGGACTGCAACGCAAGCGCAATTTACTTACCGGCTACAAGCGCGGCGTGATGCAGCGGCTCTTTTCCGGAGTTCTCCGCTTCAAACGCGATGATGGCAGCGCCTTCCCCGATTGGGAGGAGATGCGGTTAGGCGAGGTACTGTCGGAGCATGGCCTGAAAAGTACTGGCCTAGAGCCGGTCTTTTCCGTCTCTGTCCAGAAGGGCTTGGTAGATCAAATTGAGCACTTAGGCCGCAGCTTCTCGGCCAAGGAGACCGACCACTACAACCGAGTGTTGCCGTCGGATATAGTATACACGAAGAGCCCAACCGGCGAATTCCCATTGGGAATTGTGAAGCAAAGCAAACTCTCATCAGAGGTTATCGTATCACCGCTGTATGGTGTTTTTGAGCCAGAAACGAAGTGGCTGGGCGTGATGCTGGATGCCTACTTCGCGTCAAACATAAACACGACCAACTATCTCAAGCCCATCGTTCAGAAGGGCGCAAAAAATACGATCAACGTTACAAACACTGGTTTTTTGAGCGGAACTCTGCCCCTTCCAATCGACCATGGCGAACAGCGCAAAATCGCTGATTTCCTGTCCGCACTTGATGCAAAAATAGATGCCGTCGCCTCGCAAATCACCCAGACAGAGGCCTTTAAAAAGGGCCTGCTGCAACAGATGTTTGTGTGAGACACCATGCAGTCGCTCAAAGACCTCATCGAACGGCACTCACCTGAAGAAAGCGACTTTCGCTACTACATCCCGCTCATTGAGAAGGCCAAGCGCAACGAGGTCGACCATTCGGATATCTGCATAGAGTGTTGCTCTTCCCTGTTTCAGGGAATTTCCAAATCCATTGTATTTCGGCTCGATAGAGGCTGTAACCGGCCCGCGTTCGAAAAGCTCTCTGTGCAGCAACAAGTCAAACAGGCGCTGCGTCTACTCAAGCAAAACGATGATGTATTGGAGGACGCGTTTCCAGTTGCCGCAGAAAATTTGGCGCGCATCGCCGGAACGCTGCGGAACACGCGCGGGGACATTTCGCATGGCCGAGCAACGCCGAAGGAGCGGCAAAGCGATCGCAGCCTAGCGCGCGTCGTGTTGAAGGTCTCCGAGCCCGTCCTTCGATATATGCTGGCTTCGTACTTCGCCATTAAACCGGAGGTCGAACCCGCTATCGAGTATGAGGCAAACCCCGAGTTCAACGCATTTCTCGACGAAGAGAATCCGATTGCCGGAAAGCCGCTCTACAGCCTGGCGCTCTATCAGCAGTTTCATGAGGACTATCGCATTCAGCTATCCGCCTTCCTTGACGACGAAGAACAGGAGGGGGCAGCAGAGTGACTCAATCCGAAGCCGAGCTTGAGAGGAACCTCGTCACGCGCCTGACCGGGCTCGGATATGAGCCCGTCATCATAGGCGACAGCGCCGCGCTTCTGGCCAATCTGCGCACCCAGCTTTTCAAGCACAACGAGAAAGCGCTCGGCGGCATACCGTTCACCGATGCCGAGTTCGAGAAAGTGCTCAACCATCTCGACAAGGGAAACGTATTTCATCGCGCCAGGACGCTGCGCGACCGCTTCGCGCTCAGCCGTGAGGATGGCACGACCGCCTATCTCCGGTTCATCAACATGGAGGAGTGGTGCCGCAACGAATATCAGGTCACGCACCAGATCCCCCAGGAGGGCAGCTACAAGAACCGCTATGACGTCACGCTTTTGATCAATGGGCTGCCGCTGGTGCAGATCGAACTCAAGCGGCGTGGCATCGAGATGAAGGAGGCGTTCAACCAGATCAACCGCTATCAGCGGCACTCGTTCTGCGCCGAGCGGGGGCTGTTCAATTACGTGCAGATCTTTGTCATCTCCAACGGCGTCAACACCAAATACTACGCCAACCAGCGCAAGCAGCATTTCAAGCAGACATTCTTCTGGGCCAAGCCCGACAATTCCCTGATTACCCACCTCGATGAATTCGCGGACGCGTTTTTGGAGAAGTGCCACGTCTCCAAGATGATCTGCCGCTATATCGTGCTGCAGGATACCGACCGCATCCTGATGGTGTTGCGGCCTTACCAGTATTACGCGGTCGAGCGTATCGTCGAGCATGTCAAGAGCAGTCGGAAGAATGGCTATATCTGGCACACCACCGGCTCGGGCAAAACGCTGACCAGCTTCAAGGCTGCGCAGATTCTCACTGGCCTGCCCAAAATTACCAAGGTGGTCTTCGTCGTCGACCGCGCCGATCTCGACTATCAGACGACCAAGGAGTTCAACCACTTCTCCGAGGGCAGCGTCGACGGCACCAACAACACGCACCAGTTGGTTAAACAGTTCGGCGATCCGAACCGAAGGCTGATCGTCACCACGATCCAGAAGCTCAACAATGCGGTGACCGGGGAGCGGCACGACAAGACCATGCAGGCGGTCAAGGACGAGCGCGTGGTCTTTATTTTCGACGAGTGCCACCGCTCCCAGTTTGGTGACATCCACAAGCGCATCACTGAGTATTTCTCAAAGGCGCAGATGTTCGGCTTCACCGGAACACCGATTTTTGCCGACAACGCTGCCCGCAACTTACTCGGCAAGCGCACCACCAAGGATCTGTTCGGCGAGCAGCTGCATCAATACGTCATCACCGACGCCATTCGCGATCATAACGTCCTGAAATTCTCGGTCGAGTATTGGGGCAAGCTCAGGCGCAAAGACGGCAGCCTGATCGACGAAAAGGTCGCCGGCATCGACACGAAGGAGTTCTTCGAAAACCCGGACAGAACCGAAGGCATTGTCGATTGGGTCATCGCCAATCACGGCCGCAAGACTCACGGCCGGGATTTCACCGCCATGATGGCGGTCGGCAGTGTCGATATGGCGATCCAGTATTACGAACAGTTCCAGGCCAAACGTGAAGCCGGCGAGCACGATTTGCGTGTAGCGACCATTTTCACCTTCGCGGCGAATGAGGAAGACAAAGACGCTGACGGTTTGATCGGCGACCCCGATTTCAACATCACGAACACCGCGCCGGAGAATCGCCACAGCCGGGAAAAACTCGATCAGTTCCTTGCCGACTACAACGCGCTCTATGGCACCAATTTCAGCACCAAATCGAATGACGGTTTCTACAACTACTACAAGGATATCGCGAAACGCATCAAAGAGCGCGACAAGGAAGGCTTTCAGGACAAGGAGCGCGTCGACGTCCTGCTTGTCGTCAACATGTATCTGACTGGCTTTGACGCCAAGAAGGTCAATACGCTCTATGTCGACAAGAACCTGCGCTACCATGGGTTGATTCAGGCCTATTCGCGCACCAACCGCATTCTGAACGATGTGAAGAGCCAGGGAAATATCGTCAGTTTCCGCAATCTGAAGGCGAACACGGACGAGGCGATTGCGCTGTTCTCCGACAAGAACGCCAGCGAAGAAATCCTGATCGAGCCCTACGAAACCTACGTCGAGCAATTCAACGAGGGAGTAAAGGAGCTCCTGCAGATCTCGCCGGCGCCCAAAGCGGTTGATCTTCTCGAGGACGAGAACGAGCAGCTGGCCTTCATCAAGGCGTTTCGGAAGCTGATCCGGCTCCTCAACGTTTTGACCAGCTTCTCGCAATTCAGCTGGGCCGATCTGTTCATGGACGAACAGACCTTCAAAGACTTCAGGAGCAAATACCTCGACCTTTACGACCAGACGCGCGGCCAGCAGGGCGAAGAGGACAGGGCATCAATCCTCGACGAGGTTGACTTCGAGCTTGAGCTGATCCGCCGCGACGAGATCAACGTCGCGTACATTTTGTCGCTTCTGGCAAGGCTGAAGGAAGCCGAGACCTCAAGCGATGAAAATGAGCGCGCGTCGGTCGATCAACGACGCAAAGCGATCCTCGATCTTCTGGGATCGGAGCCGCAACTTCGCAGCAAACGTGAACTGATCGAGCGCTTCATAAACGAGAACCTAGCGCACATAGCGACTCCTCAAGATGTTGAAAGCGAATTCGACAGCTTCTGGATGGCCGAGCGTGAAAAGAGTCTGGCCGCCTTATGTGAAGACGAAGGATTGGAGCAGGACAAGGTCGCGGAGATTATCTCCGACTATCACTTCACCCAGCGCATGCCGCTCAGGGAGCGCATTGTTGCGGCGCTTTTGGAGAAACCGAAAATCCTGGAGCGCAAAACACTCATTGAGCGGGTCACGCAAAAGCTGATGGATTTGATCGGGACTTTTGATGACGTCTGATTCTAAGTCCGGCAGTTCCGAGACTGTTGCGTGGTTGCAGTCAACCCTCCCCGACTTTGCCAAACTCACAGGGGATGATATCGAGGCAGCGACTGATTTTTTGCTGTTGTGGAGTGTATTCGAGCTGCAAGCGCTGGACGGCAACGCGAGCGTAAACACGATTTCTGAGTTCGCAAGGCGTGTTTCTGACGGTGGCAAAGTGGACGCGAACGTCATCCAGAAAGCCGCCCACTATTTTCGCCAAAGGTATTTTGAGGACGGGGATTTCACCAACGCGTTCCACGAGCTTTACGCTCGAGACGACAAGGGAAAGTCAATGGTTGAGCAGTTCCTGTCAGCAGCTCAATTCTCGCCGGACGACTCACTCCAAGCAAACCTGCTGATCACCTATCGTCTCAAGAACAATTTCGTACATGGCTCGAAAATGGCCTATGGCCTGGCGGGTCAGTTCGAGAATTTTCGCCATGCAAACGCCGTCATCAAAGCGGCATTGAACGCCATCTACTGACGGCCAACTTAGTGTGGCAGTGGTTACTATGTGGTTCCTTTTGTGGAAACCAAGAACGGCACATCCATGCTAAGTCATTGAAAAGAGTGGCGCACCCGACAGGATTCGAACCTGTGACCTCTGCCTTCGGAGGGCAGCGCTCTATCCAGCTGAGCTACGGGTGCTTGATCGCGTGGACGCGACAGTACTGGAGCCCCGGCCTCGGGGCAATCGCAGCGCGTCAGAGGTGTAGGCGTTGCGGCGCGATTTGCCAAGGGGCCAGGTGGAACAGGCAAGAAGCAAAGTGGCTCTTGTTATTCACCGCACATTATGAAAATCGCCGCTCTTGGAGAGAGTCTCTTGGAGCCTCCTGCGGAGCCGCCGGCCTGCAGGCCGGCGGCTTTAGGCGTATCCGTGGCTCTGTGGCCTAGAAATGCCCGTTGAGGGTCACCCCGACGATGCGCTCCTCGCCGACGAAGGCGTAGGCCGGCGCCAGGGGAGGCGCGTTCGTGCGATCGACCTGGGTCAGATACTGTTCGTCGAACAGGTTCTTGGCGAAGGCGGTCAGAGTAAATCGCTCCCACTCCCAGCCGACACGCGCGTCGACCACGACGTAGCTGTCGACCTCGCGCAAGGGGCTGTTGGAGAGGTCGCCGGTGCTGAAATAGCCGCCCGTGTAGCGCAGATTGCCGCCAGCGAACCAACCCATCTCGGACCGATACATACCGCCGGCGGAGAAAGTGACGGGCGGTGCGTCGGGGAACTGGTTGCCCGCGAAATCGCCCTGGCTGGTGGTCATCTCTTCGAATTCGGTCTCAAGCAGGCCGAGTGCTGCGAAGAGCTGCAACGGCTCGACAGGACGCCAGCGCGCCTCGAGCTCCGCGCCATAGGCCTGGGACTTACCAGCATTGAGGATCTCGGCCACACCGTAATACTGGTTCAGCACCGTCACCTGCTGGTCGGTGTAGTCGTAGAAGAAGACGTTCGAATTGAAATCGAGCGTATTATCCAGCCAGGTCGAGCGGTAGCTGAATTCGTAATCGTCGAGATATTCCGGGTCCACGGTGACGTAGCGGTTGTCCGGTGTCAGCTGCTCGAAACCGGTCCGGTAGCCCTTGCTGTAGCTGACGCCGATGGTCTGGTTGTCCGTCAGGTCGTAGGTGATGCCGAGCTTGGGCAGGAACTCGTTGAAGCTCGCTTCGGAGTCCTCGGCAGCGGAATCGTACGGATTGACCGTCGGGTCGAAGAAGCTGGCGAACAGGTTGTCGAGATTGAGCGCTGTGCCGGCACCATGGGTCGTGACCTCGTCATGCAGAAGCCGGCCGCCGCCGATGAAGGACCAGCGATTCAGCCGATAGCGAAGATCGGCATAGGCGGCGAGGCTGTTGGTCTCCGCACTGAGGGTGGCGTCCCGGTAGGGCGCCGTATCGATCGGTAGACCCTCGCCGAAAAAGTACGGCAGATAGATGGTCTGATCGTTATAGGAGGCGCGCTCGAAATAGCCGTAGAACAGACCGGCCACGCCTGAGAGGCCGTTGCCCTCATTGGCCAGCTCCAGCCGCAGATCCTGGGTGAAGTCCTTGCCGGTGGTGGAGTCGCCATTGCGGCTGAACGCGGCTCCGGCGGCCGTCTTGATCAAGGTCTCGGTATCGGCAAATGCCGACACGCTGCGCAGTGTCAGGTCCGGATTGATCTCATAGGCGATGTCGGCGACGTAGTTGTCGGAGGTGGCATCGCGGAAATCGGTGAAGGCTGCGGAGCGCACGAACTGGCGCTCGAAGAAATCGGACTCCGGGGCGATCGGATCGTCGGACAACGCCGAAACGATCGAGGAGCCCGGCTTGTCGACGGTATGGGAGATCGTGAACAAGGCGCTGAGAGCCGGCATGGTGTCCGGTTCGATCAGCAGCTTGCCGCGCAAGTTCCAATACTCGTCTTCGCCCATCTCCGCGTTTGCGGGAATCGCATAGTCGATATCCCTCTCGTGATTGTAGCTGTAGCCGGAGATGCGGAAGGCCGACTGTCCGGCCGCGATGGGCGAGTTCAGCACAAAGCCGCCAGTGGTCAGCTCGCTGGTGCCGGCCGTTCCCTCGACGATAATCTCGCGCTTGTAGGTCGGGTCGTTGGTCTTGATGACCACAGCGCCGCCGAGTGAGTTGCGCCCCTGAAGGGTCGATTGGGGCCCGCGCAGCACTTCCACCTGATCGATGTCCCAGAGGCCGCGGGCGCCCCGGCGCACGGCATCCGGATTCTGGGTGGCGCCGTCGATGGTGACGGAGATCAGCGGCACGCCGGAGATGTGCTGCAAGCCGGTCAAGCCTTCGGAGTTCAGACCTCGGATGGCGAAGCCGGTGCTGTCGTCGGAGGTGACGACATTCGGCTGCTGAGACAACACTTCCTTCAGATCGAAGAGCTGACGGTCGGTGATCTCCTGGCCGGTGACGATGCTGACGCTGGTGGTCGTGTCGTAGATCGTGCGAAGCACCTTCTCGCCTTCGACCACGACCCCCGGCAGCGGCGTCGTTCCTTGGCTCTCGCCGGAGCCGGCCGGCGCCGGCGTGGCAACCGGCGCGGCTCGCATGGCCTGCTTCTTTTCGTTGCGCTTCGCGGGTGCGGCCTCGACGACCACCTCAGGCAGCACGTAGGCGCCGGAATCAGCCGAATCGTCCTGCGTGGACGCATCCGGGCTCTCAGGCAGGGAGGTGGACGGCTCCGATGAGCCTCTCTCCTCCGTCGCCTCTTGTGCAGTTGCAGTTAGTGAACTTCCCCCAAAACTCGCCAGAATCACGGCGATGGCCGTTACGCCAGAACGCATAATCTTCCCCCAAAACTCAAAAATCGGGCTGAAAACGCCCGGCACGTTCGAGGATCAGATTTGATTGAGGTCCTGGAATTCGTTCTTCGCCGCCGACCGCAGTCGAGCGGAAAGATCCTGTAAGCCCCTAGCCCGTCCCCATTGATCCGTTTAGTTTTTATTAACTCTGACTACAAGAGTCATATTTTGCACTTCGGGGCAGACTTTTGCCCTCCCAATGGGCCGCAGCCGTGGCGAGCAGGTCTTTGCCGCGAGGCTGATGGGCGATGGAAACTCGGCTTCATATTGAAACAGTGGGCTGTCTAGACTGTCCCGCTATGGGGCAAGCCCGGGTGGCACGAGGGAAGACGCCCGGGGTGGCCCGGCAGAAGACTCCCCAGATTCCTGCAATTTTTTATGGTTAGCGAAAGGTTAGCCCCGCTCTTGCAAGGTCTTAAGGCATCCAATCTTTTCACGGCCATCCTCTGGGGGAGCCGTGGTAGAGGCCGGAGATCATGGAAGCCAATAAGCAAAGAGTCGGCTGGGTCGATTACGCCAAGGGGTTCTGCATCGTCATGGTCGTGATGATGCATTCCACCCTCGGCGTTGAGGCTGCGGTGGGCGAGACCAGCTGGATGGGGGCGCTGGTCGCGTTTGCGAAGCCCTTCCGCATGCCCGATTTCTTCCTGATCTCCGGTCTCTTCCTCGCGCGGGTCATCGACCGGGACTGGAAGACCTATCTCGACAAGAAGGTCGTCCATTTCGCTTACTTCTACGCCCTGTGGGTGACCATCCAGTTCGCCTTCAAGGCGCCGGGCTTTGCTGCAGAGCTCGGCTGGACGGGCGTGATCGAGGAATACCTCCTCTCCTTCATCCAGCCCTTCGGCACGCTCTGGTTCATCTATCTGCTGCCCGTCTTCTTCTTGGTAACGAAGCTGACACGCCGGGTGCCCGTGCCGCTCATGTTCGCCGGCGCCTGCGCCTTGCAGATCGCGCAGCCGGAGACCGGCTGGATCGTTCTCGACGAGTTCTCCACCCGCTTCGTCTATTTCTATACGGGCTATGCGTTCGCGCCCTTCGTCTTCCGCTTCGCCGACCGGGTGATGGCGCAGCAGCGTGGCGCGATCGCCTTCCTTGGCGCCTGGGCGGTGTTCGAAGCCGTGATGGTGTTCGGCGGCTACTCCCATGTGCCGGGGATCGGGTTGGGCCTCGGCTTCCTGGGCGCCATGGCGGTGGTGGCCTTTTCGGCGCTCCTTTCCACCTGGAACTGGGCGCGGCCGATTCGCTTCGCCGGCGAGAACTCCATCGTGGTCTATCTCGCCTTCTTCCTGCCCATGGCGGTGACGCGCACGGTGCTGCTGCACCTCACGCCCGATATCAATGTCGGGCTGGCGGCCCTGACCGTCACGGCGGTGGGCGCGGTCACGCCGCTCATCTTCTATGTGCTGGTGCGCCGGACACCGCTGATGTTCCTGTTCCGCCGCCCAGCCTGGGCACATCTGGAAGCGCCACAGCGGGTCCGTACGGCGGCGCTCTCGGGCGCCGGGCAAGCGGAGCCTGCCGCGCGCTATTAGACGAGCGCCTTGAACATTTTCGTGGGGCCTACCGGTCGCTATTTGCGGGGGCTTACCAGCCCTGAGGGCCCAGCCAGAGGGACGGCTGGGCCCTCATTCGTTTTCAACCGAAGCGTCAATGTTGCAGCGCAGCACGACTTGACGTGGCCTGCCATAGGGGTACCTATCTGGGCAGGGTTGAGAGAAGCGATGCCCCCGGCAGGTGCGGGGCGAATGGGAAAGACTTTGGCGCAGAAAAACGCAAGCGAGAAAAGCCAGGACAAGAAGAAGGTCCTGGTGCTGGGCGGTGGCTTTGGCGGCGTGTTCGCAGCGAAGTCATTGGCCAAACGCGGCCGCGACACGGTCGATGTCGAGCTGGTCAACTCCAACAACTACTTCGTGTTTCAACCGCTGCTGCCGGAGGTGGCCGCGGGCGGCATCCACTCCTCCGACGCGGTCGTACCGCTGCGCCAGCTCCTGACCGGGGTGCAGGTGCGACAGGCCGAGGTGGCCGGCATCGATTTCGAGAAGAAGTCTGTCATCGTGGTGCAGGGCTCCAGCCGAATCCCGGTGGAGCTGACCTATGACGAGCTCATCATCTCGCTGGGCACCACCGTCGATCTGAGCCGCTTCCCGGGCCTGCCTGAGCATGCGCTCACCATGAAGCAGGTCTCCGACGCCCATAAGCTCCGGAACCATGTGCTTTCCTGCCTGGAGATGGCCGACGTCGCCACGAGCCCCGCTCAGAAGCGTCAGCTTCTCACCTTCGTCGTGGTGGGTGCGGGCTTTTCCGGCGTGGAGACCGTGGGCGAGGTGAACGCGCTGATCCATCAGGCGATCCGCTACTACCCCAACGTCACCAAGGACGATATCCGCGTGCTGCTCGTGGAGTATGCGGACCGAATCCTCCCGACCTTTGCCGAGGACCTTGCGAATTACGCGGCGCGGCGCCTGAAGCTCGAAGGCATTGAGGTGATCACCGGCGTCGGCACCAAGTCGGCGACCTCCACCGCGGTGGAGCTGACCAACGGCGCCCTGATCCCCACCGGCACCATCGTGGCAACCATCGGCAACGGGCCGCGCCAGCTCGTCCAGGCGCTTGGTCTCGATATGAAGTGGGGCCGCATCAAGGTGGACGACAACATGCGCGTTCTCGGCCACGACCATGTCTGGGCGCTGGGCGACGTCGCCCTGATTCCGCTGGAGGACGACCCGGGCGACGACCCGCAAGCCTATGCGCCGCAAACGGCCCAGTTCGCCGTGCGCGAAGGCCATCAGCTCGCCCTGAACCTGCTTGCCGCGGTGAAGGGCGAGGAGAAGAAGATGAAGCCCTTCGCCTACAAATCGAAGGGCTCGCTGGCCTCGCTGGGCACCACCAAGGCGGTCGCCGATGTCTACGGCTTCAAGCTCACCGGCTTCTTCGCCTGGCTCTTGTGGCGCGGCTTCTACCTCTCCTTCATCCCAGGCTTCCAGGCCAAGGCACGCCTGCTGTTCACCTGGATCCTGAATGCATTCATGCCGCCGAACCTGGTGCTCATTCAGGGCAACCCGCCGTCGACGCGCTACATTCACTACCGGAAGGGCGACATCGTCTTCGAGCCCGGCATGATCCTGGACGGCTTCTATCTCGTGCTGTCGGGCAAGCTGAAGCTCGAGATCGACAATCCGAACACGGACGAGCATCTGGTGCGGGAGCTGAAGCCGGGCGACCATATCGGCGAACGCATGATGGTCCGGCCTCTCCTGCGGACGGGCCTGGTCGAGGCGCTGGAGGACACCGAGGTGCTCTTCATGGTGAAGAAGGATTTCCTCCGCTTCGCCCACGACTTCCCGGTGCTGCGGAAATATTTCGAGAAATACATCGAGAAGAGCTTCGGCGGCGAGGGCAAGAGCTTCGCGCCCCAGGGCTCCGAGCAGCAGCCCGAGATGGAAAAGTCGAACTAGCGGGCTCCGCGCTCCTTGCTCATGCTGTCATCCCTGCGAAGGCAGGGATCCAGTAGCCCCTGCCTTTAAGACCAAGGCACGTCGGTGATTACTGGATTGCCCGGTCAAGCCGGGCAATGACGATGGAGTTGCTGCAACTCTCCCACGCCTCCTTCGAGGCTCGACCGTCATCCTGACGTGCCCGCGTAACGGGCGTCGAAGGATGACCGAGCACCTCAGGATGACGTGGGAGATGAACTCACACCGCCGCAGCCAAATCCCGCTGCTGACGGGCCGGGCGCGGCACCCTATATTCCCTCCCCATGACCCTCACTGACAGCGATGCACCGGCGGCGGAAAACACCGCCCACGCCAAGCCCGTGGCCAAGGGCGACCATGTCTATCTGGTCGACGGCTCCGGCTATATCTTCCGCGCTTATCATGCGCTTCCACCGCTGACGCGCCCTTCCGACAGCCTGCCCATCGGGGCGGTACACGGGTTCTGCGGCATGTTGTGGAAGCTCTTACGCGATGCGGGCGAGCTGCAGCCGCCGACCCATCTCGCTGTCGTCTTCGACTACTCGGAGAAGACGTTCCGCAATGATCTCTATGAGGGCTACAAGGCCCACCGGCCGGACACGCCGGAGGATCTGATTCCGCAATTCCCGCTGATCCGCGAGGCGGTGAAGGCGTTCAACGTCGCCTGCATTGAGCAGAAGGGCTACGAGGCCGACGACATCATCGCGACCTATGCCTGCCAGGCCCATTCGGCGGGCGCGGACGTCACCATCGTCTCATCCGACAAGGATCTCATGCAGCTCGTGCGTCCGGGCATCCAGATGTACGACACCATGAAGAACAAGGTGATCGGCGAGCCGGAGGTCGAGGAGAAGTTCGGCGTGCCGCCCTCCAAGGTGATCGAGGTGCAATCGCTGATCGGCGATACGACGGATAATGTGCCCGGCGTGCCCGGCATCGGCGTGAAGACCGCGGCGCTGCTGATCAATGAATACGGCGACTTGGAAACGCTTCTCGCCCGCGCCGACGAGATCAAGCAGAACAAGCGGCGGGAGAACCTGATCGAGTTCGCCGACCAGGCGCGGCTCTCCCACAAGCTCGTGACGCTCGATTGCGACATGCCGCTGGACGTGCCCCTGGACTTAACCGCGGTGCAGACCCCCGACCCCGACACGCTGACCAGCTTCATGCGCAAGATGGAGTTCACGACGCTCCTGAAGCGCGTGGCTGAGGGACTCGGCCATGAACTGCCCGAAGGCGCCGTGCCCACCAAGCCGAAGCGTGGCGGGGCCGCCTACGATCACCCTCTGCGAAAGAAGACGAACGGCGACGGCGGCATGGTGGCGCCGACCCGCGCCGGGGGCGAAGCCGGCACGCCGGCGCAGCTGGCCATCAACCGTGCCGAAGCGCTTTCGGAGATTCCGCTGGACCGCAGCCAGTACGAGACGGTGATCGATGCGGGCCGGCTGGAAAAGCTGCTGGAAGCGGCGCGGGATTGCGGCCATCTGGCCTTCGCCACGAAGCTGGACGAGCAGGTCGCCATGCGGGGCAACCTCACCGGTTTTGCACTCTCCCTGGAGCCGGGCAAGGCAGCCTACGTGCCCTTGGCCCACAAGGCCGAGGACGGGCTGGAGCTTTCCGGTGCGGCCCCCGACCAGATCGATATGCGCACGGCGCTCGATCTGCTGAAACCCATCCTTGAGGACGACAGCGTTCTCAAGATCGTCTCGAACGCCAAGTTCGACATGATCGCGCTGCGGCGCTACGGCATCGAGCTCACGGGCTTCGACGATCCCTGCCTGATGTCCTACGCACTGGATGCCGGACGCGCGAAGCACCTGCCTCACGAGCTTGCTGGTTCGCTCCTCTTTCACACCTGCCTCACCCAGAAAGAGGTGATGGGCACCGGCAAATCGGCGTTGACGTTCGACAAGGTCGAGATCCCCAAGGCGACGGAATTCGCCGGCGAGGAGACCGATATCGCGCTGCGGCTCTGGATGGTGCTGCGCCCGCGGCTTGCGGCGGAGCATGTCACCACGGTCTACGAGACGCTCGAGCGCCCAATCGCGCCGGTGCTGGCTGAGATGGAAGCGGCGGGTGTGAAGGTCGATCGCGCGTTCCTCGGTAGCCTCTCGGGCAAATTCGCCCAGGAGATCGCACGGCTCGAAGAAGAAATCGAGGAAGCGGCGGGCGAGAAGTTCAATATCGGTTCGCCCAAGCAGCTCGGCGAGATCCTGTTCGACAAGATGAGCCTGCCGGGGGGCAAGAAGACCAAGACCGGCGCCTGGTCCACCGACGCCTCGATCCTGGAGGAGCTGGCGGCTTCCGGCCACGACCTGCCCCAGATGATCCTGGACTACCGCCAGATCGCGAAGCTGAAGAGCACCTATACGGATGCGCTGCCCGGCTACATCAACGCCGAGACGGGGCGCGTCCATACCTCCTATGCGCTGGCCGCGACGACCACGGGGCGGCTCTCAAGCCAGGACCCGAACCTGCAGAACATCCCGGTGCGCACCGAAGAGGGGCGCGCAATCCGCAAGGCCTTCATCGCCGAGCCGGGCAAGGTGCTGATCTCGGCGGATTACAGCCAGATCGAGCTGCGGGTGCTGGCCCATATGGCGGAGATCCCGGCGCTGGTTCAGGCCTTCGCCGACGATCTCGACATTCACGCCATGACGGCAAGCGAGATGTTCGGCGTGCCCATCGAAGGCATGGACCCAAGCACGCGGCGCAAGGCGAAGGCGATCAATTTCGGGATCATCTATGGCATCTCGGCCTTCGGACTCGCCAATCAGCTCGGCATTCCGCGGGGCGAGGCCGCCGATTACATCAACACGTATTTCGAGCGCTTCCCGGGCATCAAGGACTACATGGAGGAGATGAAGGCGGAGTGCCGGCGGACCGGCTATGTCACCACCATCTTCGGCCGGAAGGCGCACTATCCGGAGATCAACACCAAGAACCCGAGCTTACGGGGCAATTTCGAGCGCGCGGCGATCAACGCGCCGATCCAGGGTTCGGCCGCGGACATCATCCGGCGCGCCATGATCAAGATGGCGGCGGCGCTGGAAGAGGCTGGGGTTCATGCGCGCATGCTCATGCAGGTGCATGACGAGCTGGTCTTCGAGGCGGACGAATCGGAAGCGGAGAAGACCATGGAGATCGCCAAGCAGGTGATGTCCCGTGCCGCCGAGCCGCTGGTGCAGCTCAAGGTGCCGCTGAAGGTCGAAGCGCGGGCGGGCGCCAATTGGGAAGCGGCGCATTAATCCGTGATCGGCATGCCTTCCGCCGCGCAGATCTCCAGAAGGATGTGTTGTCGGTTCGGCGTGGCGAGGTTTATGTCGGGCTTCCCGCTTGTGGGCCGCATCATGGCGAAGGCGCGCCAGCCCGGCCCGGAACGGACCTTGCCGCAGGTCTGGATGCCGCCATGGGCGGTGAGCGAGAGCACCTTGCCCAATTCAATCTCGCCTCCGCCGAGAACCGGCCTCAAGGTTGCAGCGATGTGCGCGCGTTCCTCGGCATCGGGCGTGTAGACCCGGCCGGGCGGATGGGTGATCCGGGGCGGATGATATGGCGCAGGGGGCTCGTCCGGGGTGGCGCAGGCAGCGAGTGTCCCGCAAAGCATGAAAACGACCAGCAATCGCATGGGCTAACTGCCCCCCTTTCCTCCCGAGGATAGCGATGGGGGACTGAAGAGATGATTACGAGAAACAGCGCCGAGCGTCGTTTTACGCGCTCGACCTCTCGGCGTCATGGCCGGGCATGTGCCGGTCATCCACGTTTGTCCGCCTTGCGCTGTCGTTTCGTGGATACCAACCGAAACACCGAGGCCTGCATCCTTCGAGACACGCGCTACGTGCGCCCTCAGGATGAGGAGAGATTCCGGGTGTGCGGCAGGCTAGCTGGCCGCAGCGTTTTCCTCATGGTGAGGGCTGGCGAAGCCAGCGTCTCGAACCATGAGGCCGCTGAGTCCGATACTAGACTAGTCCTCCAACCCCAGACCGCGCGAGCGGCAGCGGGCCATCAGGGCCTCTTCCTGGCCCGGCTTGCTGATATTCATGCGGGAGTTGCCGTCGGCCACCACGGTGAACTCGAAGATTGACCATTGGGTCTGGCGGCCCGAGGGCTCGATGGCGTGGACCATGCCGCAGGAATAGCTTCCGCCGCCCGGCACCAGCGCGAAGAGCGCCTTGCCGATTTCGGGCTTCATGTCCTTCGGCAGCTTCTGCTTCAGATTGTGCATGAGGATCGCCCGCTCCCGCTCCGTGGCGGGATGGGGCGACAGGCGCGGCATCGGAGGCTCGTTCTGCACCGGCTCGGGCGTCGTGGCACAACCCGACGCGGCCAAGCACAGCGATAGGGCGCAGACAGCGCCGACTATTTGATGACGTCTCCCCAAAACGCCGCCGACTTTAGCGCGGTTTCTCGCTAAGGCAATGCGGTGACTTATTATTTAGCCGCTCCTCGGCCGCACCACGGCGACGAGATTGGTCTGAACCACACCCTCGACCTTGGAAATATGCCGGAAGACGGCCTTCTCGGCCGCGTCCGATGTCTCGCAGTCGAGCTGGGCCACCAGCTTCTCGTCGGAGAGCTTCACCACGTTGGCAAACTGGCACTCTTCCATCTTCAGCGCATTCATCTGGTCCATGGCGACGGTCGGGTCGGCCGCACCCAGGAGTTCGATGAAGAGATAGACGTTGATCATGCTCGCTTCCTCCCTGTTGCCCCTTGTCTGGAGCTTCGTTGCACGGGAAGAAACGTTCGGCCGAAGGCGTGGTTCGCCGCCGGAGGCAACGCGAAATGCGGCGCGGGCGGACGGAACAGGTGGGGGCGTCAGGCGTCTACTCCCTTTAAGGACTTTAGAGGAGTGACCCTATGCGTATTGGATTTCTGGCGCTGATCGTCAGCGCGCTTTTCTTCGGCCTTCCTGCACAAGCCGCGGACGGCAAGATCACAATTCAGAACAACGAGACCCACGGCAACTTCATCGCCGATGCGGAAGGCAAACCGCTTTATCTCTTCACGACCGACACCCAGGGCACGGACGATACCAAGCCCGCCATCAGTTGCTCCGACGACTGCCTGAAGGCCTGGCCGCCCTACATCGCCAAAGAGGCGCCTGAAGCCGGCGAAGGCGTGAAGAAGGATCTGATCGGCGTGACGGACAGCGCGGGCTCCTCACAGGTTACCTATAACGGCTGGCCGCTCTATTACTTCGTGAAGGACGAAGGCAAGGACACGCCGCAAGGCCAGGACAAGCACGGCTTCGGTGGCGAGTGGTATCTGCTGACCGCCGATGGCGAGAAGGTGCACGAGCACGGCGAGGAGCACGACCACGATTAGTGGCGCTGCTCGACCTTTTCCGTCGAGCTCGTCCAGTCAGCTAAGCATAAGGCCACGTCATCCTGAGGCGTGGCCTTATCCCGCAACTTCAAACAATCACGCTGTCCCCGCCGCGGCGAGGATCGCCGGCACCTTCGAGCAATCCGTCCGGGTGGCGGCGGGCGGCGTGGACCCCGCCGAAGAACAGATTGCGCTCCGGCCAGGCATGGGATTCGGCCGCCTCATCCAGTGCCGCCCCCATGTCGAGGCCGGGCTCGTAGCTCAACACCCCCGATTTCTCCACATGCATGCGCGGGGCGCAGACGGCCTGCTCCAGATCCATGCCGTGCTCGACCAAGTTGAGGGCGACCTGGAGGATGGCCGTGCGGATGCGGTTGGAGCCGCCGGTGCCGAGCGCCGTCACCGTGCCGTCGGCCTCGCAGACGATGGTCGGCGCCATCATGGAGGATAGGCGCACGCCCTCGCGCCACTGGCCAATCCCGTCGGGCGACAGGTCCTCCTCCCCCAGCATGTTGTTCAGCATGAAGCCGTGATCGCCCACCATGTGACCGTTGCCCTCCCCGTTGGAGAGGCTGACGGCTGCGGCGTTGCCCTCCCCGTCGATGATGCTGATATGGGTGGTGCCGCGATAGGCCGGCGGATGGGTCGCGAGTTGGGCGAATTCATCCGCCAGCGCGGCCTCGCGCAGCCGATCCGCCAGGCCCTCGCCATGACGCCGGCGTGCGTCGTTCGTGGCGGCAAGGGCGCGATAAAGATGAAGCGTATCGGGCGGGCCGTCCTCGAGGGCTTCCAGCACGCCCAACCCGTATGCGATGAGGGGGCCACTGGCGGCGGGCGGCGGATTCAGGAACAGCTCCGCGCCGCTGTAGTGCCAACTGAGTGGATCGCGCTTGGCGACCCGGTAGCCAGTAAGATCCGCTTCCGTCAGATGTCCGCCTTCCGCGTGCGCCTGAGCGCAGATGGCCTGGCCAATCTCGCCATCGATGAAGAGAGATTCCCCTTCCTCCGCGAGACGCTCCAGGGTCTCGGCCAGCCCCACGTTCTTCAGCACATCGCCTTCGCCCAGCAGTTTTCCGTCTGGAGCGAATGTCGCGCGGGCGCTTGTCGATGCGGTCAGGATCGGCGCGATGACGCCGAAGAGATACGCCTGGAAGCGGGAGAGCCGCATGCCTTCGCGAGCGGCGGCGATGGCAGGCGCGAAGAGCCGCGCGACGGGAAGCGTTCCCAGCTCCTTATGGATCGCGAACATGCCCGGCACCTGGCCGGGGGTCGCGGTGGTGCCCAGCCCGATATGGAATTCCTGAGTGGCGGGACCGAAATCGGCAACGATCGCCTCGATGGGCGCCTCGCTCGCAGGCCGCCGGCGGAGCGGCGTCTCCACGAAGAAATCGTAGAGCGCCGTTTCGCCGTTCGCCCGGCGGGCCATGAGGAAGCCGCCCCCGCCCAGGGACGACAGCACGGGCTCTGCCACGCTCGCCATGGCGATCCCGGCGAGCGCGGCATCGAAGGCGTTGCCGCCTTCGGCCAGAATTTCAGCGGCGGCCTGGGCGGTGAGCCGGTGGCCGGCCGCGACGACACCGCGTCTCATGAAGTCTCGGCAGCCCGACAGGTCATGCGGCTTTGGCGCGAGCGCGCTGAGCCAGGTTCACCAGCCCCTTATGCACGTCTTCGGGCACCTTGGCCGGCTCGTCGAACGGCAGCCGGATGATCTTGGCCCCGAGTTGCAGATCGCAACCTTCCGAATCGCAGGAGACCATGCGCCAGCGACCCGGCTCGGCACCGAGAAGCTGGGTGGCATAGAGCTCGATGGCGTCGGCGTGATCCTCGTTCATGTGAGAGATCATGCCCTCTTCCGCCTCAAACAAAGCGTGCAGGTTGCGCGTGTCGGTCAGCAGCTCTTCGGGGGAAAAGTCGAGGATGCGGCCGAACCCGCCGATATAGTGTGCGCCGATAGGCTTCAGTCGCCAGAAGCCGAAATCGTTGAAGCCGGCATAGCCGGCGGACGATTCGTGGCGGGCGACGAAGCGCTTTGCGACATGCTCGTCCTTCACGGGCTCGGCCACGCCCTGGACGGAGATGCGCGCGCCTTCCAGCGGATTGCCCAGCCCGTCCGTACCGTCGATCAGGACGGATGCACTCGGATTCGCCACCAGGTTCTTGGTGTGGAGCGCCAGGGTCGAGATGAGGAAGGTGGGGCACCCTTGCGGATCGGTCGCCAGAGTGACGAGGGAAGCGTAAGGCCCGCCGGTCTCCGCATCCAGAGTGGCCAGGGCGCCTTTCAGGGCGCGGCGGAGAAGAGAACGGGCATCGGCGGCGAGTTCGGCTCGGCTCGGATTATCGTCGGTAGACATATTTACTTGCACCACAATGATCTATATTGATTTCCCACAACTTGGCGGCGCTAAGTGCGCCCCTATGCTGCCATAATTAAGAGCAGCCTTGCGCCCCACACACATACTCAGTGAAACGCTCAGGACGGGCGAAAGCCCTAAAGGCTATCTCAATGCCAACAATCGCACTTGTTGACGACGACCGGAACATTCTCACCTCCTTGCGGATGGTGCTCGAAGCGGAGGGGTATAAGACACAGACTTACAATGACGGCGCAAGTGCGCTGGACGGTCTGTCGGAGAACCCTCCGGATCTCGCGATCCTCGATATCAAGATGCCCCGCATGGACGGCATGGAGCTGCTGCGGCGCCTGCGCCAGCGGACCGAGTTGCCCGTGATTTTCCTCACCTCCAAGGACGAGGAAATCGACGAGCTCTTCGGCCTCAAGATGGGCGCCGACGACTTCATCCGGAAGCCTTTCCCTCAGCGCCTGCTGGTGGAGCGCGTGAAAGCGGTTCTGCGCCGGGCAGCGCCCCGGGACGGCGCCGCCGTGTCGGAAGACAAGTCCAAGGTGCTGGAGCGCGGCAAGCTCCGCATGGATCCGGAGCGCCATACCTGCGTGTGGGACGATCATCCGGTTACCCTGACGGTGACGGAATTCCTGATCCTGCAGAGCCTGGCTCAGCGGCCGGGCGTGGTGAAGAGCCGCGACGCCCTGATGGATGCGGCCTATGACGATCAGGTCTATGTGGACGACCGGACGATCGACAGCCACATCAAGCGGCTGCGCAAGAAGTTCAAGGCCGTAGACACCGATTTCGACGTGATCGAAACGCTTTACGGCGTAGGATACCGCTTCAAAGAGTGAGTCCTGACGGTAAGGGAGCGCGATGACCGCCGAGGCCGATAGGTCCTGGCCCGAGACTGAGTCTCAAGGCCGGTTGCAGCGGTGGCGTGCGGCCTTCGTTTCGAAGTCGCGCAAGGGCTGGCGCTGGCTGCGAAGCCTGCCCCTGCTCCGCTACGGCTTCCCGAGCCTGACCCGGCGGATCGTCGTGCTGAACTTGATCGGCCTGGCGATCCTCGTCTCCGGCATTCTCTACCTCAATCAGTTCCGCGCGGGCCTGATCGATGCCCGGGTGCAGAGCCTGCTGACCCAGGGCGAGATCATCGCCGGTGCGTTGGCCGCGTCCGCGGGCATCGACACGGATCAGGTGCAGCTCGATCCCGAGCGGCTGCTGGAGCTTGAGTCGGGCCAGGCGAGCAGCCTGGACGACGAGGCGCTGAGCGGGCCCCTGGAATTCACCATCGATCCCGAACAGGCCGCGCCGATCCTGCGGCGTCTCGTGAAGCCCACGGGCTCGCGCGCCCGCATCTATAACCGCGACGGCGCGCTGATCCTCGATTCCGACATGTTCTATAGCCGCGGCCAGGTGCTGCGCTACGACCTGCCGCCGCCGAGCGCCGAGGAACCGGACGCGCTCACCTCGTTCTGGCGGGCGGTGAAGACGCGGCTACGCTCCTACGACCTGCCTGTTTACGAGGAGATCGGCGGCGACAACGGGAAGGCCTATCCCGAAGTCGCCGCAGCGCTGGGCGGCACGCCCGTGCCCATCGTGCGGGTGAACGACAAGGGGGAGCTCGTGGTCTCCGTCGCCGTGCCCGTGCAGCGCATGCGGGCGGTGCTCGGCGTGCTGCTGCTCTCGACCCGTGGCGGCGATATCGACAACATCGTCGCGGCGGAGCGCTGGGGCATCGTGCGGGTCTCGCTATTCGCCGCCGCGGTGACCGTGATTCTGTCCATCATTCTCGCCAACACCATCGCCGGCCCCGTGCAGCGGCTGGCGGCAGCGGCGGAGCGGGTGCGCCACAGCGTGAAGGCGCGGGCGCAGATCCCCGACTTCACCAGCCGGCGCGACGAGATCGGGCATCTGTCCGGCACGCTCCGCGACATGACCAACGCGCTCTACAAGCGGATCGATGCCATCGAGAACTTCGCCGCCGACGTGGCCCATGAGCTGAAGAATCCGCTGACTTCGCTGCGCTCCGCGGTGGAGACCTTGCCGCTCGCCAAGACGCCAGAGGAGCAGGAGCGTCTGCAGGAGATTATCCAGCACGACGTGCTGCGGCTCGACCGGCTGATCAGCGATATCTCCGATGCGTCCCGGCTCGATGCGGAGCTGGCCCGCGAAGATCTCGTGGATGTGGACATGGCGGAGCTGCTGCGGACGACCGTTTCGCTATTCAACGATATCCACCGGGACGACGTGCCGGAAGTGGTGCTGAATATCACCTATAGCCCGGGCAAGGCGCCCTATGTCGTCGAAGGTCACGACAGCCGGTTGAGCCAGGTGATCGTGAACCTGCTGGAGAACGCCATCTCCTTCTCGCCGCCGGGCGGCCAAGTGCGGGTGTTCGCCAAACGCCAGGACAAGATGATCGAGATCGGCATCGAGGACGAGGGACCAGGCATTCCGGAAGAGAATCTGGAGCGGGTCTTCGAGCGCTTTTACACCGACCGGCCGGAGCAATATTTTGGACAGAACTCAGGGCTGGGGCTGAACATCTCCCGGCAGATCATTCAGGCCCATGGGGGCAAGATCTGGGCGGAGAACCGGCCCTTGAACTGGCGGGATGAGGCCGATCCGAAGAGCGAGCGCACAAGCGGCGGCGCCCGCTTCGTGATCCAGCTCCCCGCGGCCAACGTTTGATCTTTTCAGTTGCTTAGAGGACCCCATTGGCTCGTTCCGACGGATTGAATCGTGGTGACTTGCTGTACGGCACCTGCGTGGCTTTCGGGCAAAACGCGATTTTGCTGCGTGGGCGGTCCGGCGCCGGAAAATCGGACCTGGCGCTCCGTTGCCTGGCTTTGCAGGATCCGAAGTTTCCGCCCATGCTCGTCTCCGACGATCAGGTGAGGGTCGCACCGGATGCGGATGGCGGCGTCACCGCAGCACCGCCGGAACGGCTGGCGGGCAAGATGGAGGTGCGCGGGCTCGGGATCGTCGAGATGCCCTATCTGCCGCAAGCCAGGCTGATGGTGATCTGCGATCTCGTGCCCGATGAGGAGGTGCCGCGAATGCTGCCCGAACAACCGCAGACCGCCTCGGTGGTGGGAGCCTCTCTTCCCATCATCAAGCTGGCGGCCTTTCATCCTTCATCTGCCCTGAAAGTGAAGCTCGCCGTGCTGGCTGCGTCAGATTCACGCGTAGGACGTTAGGAAGTCACTTGCACACGTGTCCTCAGCCAACAAAGATAGCGCCCCTTGAGCCGGGGGCGGACGGAGATGGGGGAGCATGATCGGCGTCGTCGTCGTCACACATGGGAAGCTGGCCGAAGAGTTTCGCGCAGCGCTGGAGCATGTCGTCGGACCGCAGGAGCAGATGGAGACCATCTGCATCGGGCCTGAGGACGATCTGGACCGCCGCCGCGGCGAGATGCTGAAGACTCTCGCGCGAGTGGATTCGGGCTCCGGCGTGATCGTTCTCACGGACATGTTCGGCGGGTCGCCGTCGAACCTCGCCATCTCCGCCATGGAGCGGAAGAATGTCGAGGTGATCGCGGGCGTGAACCTGCCGATGCTGGTGAAGCTCGCCTCGGTGCGCGGCGAGTGCGGACTGGAAGAGGCCGTGCTTCAGGCCCAGGAGGCGGGGCGCAAATATATCAGCGTGGCCAGCCAGATCCTGGCGACGGACTAAGCACTCCGGTGAGAAGCGATCGAGACATCAAGAAGCGCGGCAAGCTCTATACGGCTGAAGTGCTGATCCCCAACAAGAAGGGACTGCATGCGCGAGCCTCGGCTCAGTTCGTGCGCACCGCCTCCAAGTATCCGTCCTGCGAGGTGCGGGTGAGCCGGGAGGGCCACACGGTCGGCGGCACGTCGATCATGGGGCTGATGATGCTGGGTGCCGCCCAAGGCCAGACGGTCACCCTGGAAGCCGAAGGCGACCAGGCGCGCGAAGCCATGCACGCGCTGATGGATCTCATCGAGGACAAGTTCGGCGAAGGGGAGTAGTCCCTAAACCGTTGTCCCCACCAGGCTGCCGATCACGTAGGTGGCGGCCATGGCGAGCGCGCCCCAGAAGGTCACCCGCGATACGGATTTCACGATGTTGGCCCCGCCGGCCAGGGCGCCGAGGAAGCCCAGGCAGGCCAGGGTCACCAGCGTGCCGATTGCGACGACAATCACGATGTAGCTTTCCGGCGTCAGCAGAACGAGGAGCAGCGGCGGCAGAGCGCCGGCGGTGAAGGTCGCCGCCGAGGTGAGCGCCGCCTGGATGGGCCGTGCCGTGGTGATCTCCGAAATGCCGAGCTCGTCGCGGGCATGGGCCTCCAGCGCATCCTTCGCCATGAGCTGCTTCGCCACTTCGTGGGCGAGCTTCGGCTCGACGCCCCGGCCCACATAAATTTCGGCGAGCTCCTCGGTCTCCTTCTCCGGCATGGTCGCAAGCTCGCCGCGTTCTCGGTTCAGGTCAGCGGTTTCCGTATCGGATTGAGAGCTGACGGAGACGTATTCACCGGCCGCCATGGACATGGCGCCGGCCACCACGGCCGCCACGCCGGCCAGCAGAATATCGCCCTTGGCCGACGACGCGCCCGCCACACCGAGGATTAGGCTAGCGGTGGAAATGATGCCGTCATTGGCGCCGAGCACGGCCGCCCGAAGCCAGCCGATGCGGGAGACGAGATGGGTCTCGGCATGGGCTGCGCGCAGATCGCGCCCTTCCTGATGGGGGTCGGTCTTGGTGGAGGTCATGGCTCGGCTCCTCATCTCGTTAGGCTGAAACCATACTGCTTAGAGATTGCGTCTGCCTGAACGGCGGAATATTTTTGTCGAAGGCCGATGCAGCCTGCCGCTCGCGCCCCGCACGGGGTTCGGTGAATGCATCCGAACACGAAGCCTTCGCACGATCCTTCTTCGACACGGCGATCGCGTCAGCAATGCGAGCCCTGATCCCCATCGCCGAGCAAGGATTGATGCATCATGGCTGACACCATCCAAAGACCTTTGGCCGACCCCAAGAGCATGGCGAAGCGCCTGCTTGCATCGCTGTCGGAGCGGGATATCGACGTCTCCCACAGCGAAGCTCTCGAGATCGTCGCCCGCCAATTCGGGATGCGCGACTGGAACGTGCTCGCCGCCCAGTTCGATGACGGAGCCGGCACCGGCATCCGCTTTACGGAGACCTGCCCGGTCCTGCGCATCTTTGACGAGGACAAGGCCAAGGAATTCTATGTGGAGTTTCTCGGCTTCACCCTCGATTGGGAGCACCGTTTCGGCGACGACTTTCCCCTCTACGCTCAGGTCTCCCGGGCTGGGCTGACGCTCCATCTTTCGGGTCATCACGGCGACGGCACGCCGGGCTCGGGCGTGTTCGTTCGCATGCAAGGCGTGCGGGACTTCCAGGCCGAGCTGATCGCAAAGAACTACCGGCATATGAAGCCGGGGCTGGAGGAAGCGCCCTGGGGCCTCGTGACCTCGGTGACCGACCCGTTCAACAACCGCATCCATTTCTGCGAGTCGGAGGCGGGGTCGTAGACGCTGCGACCGAGAATGCGTGTCATCCCTGCGAAAGCAGGGATCCAGTAACCCCTGTGGTCGCGATCACGGGAACACCGGGGTTACTGGATTGCCCGGTCAAGCCGGGCAATGACGGCGATATGGGTAGAGGCTTATCAAAGGCCGACAATTTGCCCCAATTGGCCCCTAGCCTGCGGCGGCGAGAGTGGATATATAAGGACTTCTTTATATCTTTATCGGACGCAAACGGGCCGCGAGGGCCCATAACCCGAGTGCAACGAGTGGACGCCGCCAGATGAACTATCACGTCAAAGACATCGAGCTCGCCGATTGGGGCCGCAAGGAAATCGCCATCGCCGAGACGGAAATGCCCGGCCTGATGGCGGTGCGCGAGGAATACGGTGCCGCGCAGCCGCTGAAAGGCGCCCGCATCGCCGGCTGCCTGCATATGACCATCCAGACCGCCGTGCTGATCGAGAGCCTGAAGGCCCTCGGCGCCGATGTCCGCTGGGCGTCGTGCAACATCTTCTCCACCCAGGACCATGCGGCCGCGGCTATCGCGGCCACGGGCACGCCGGTCTTCGCCTATAAGGGCGAGACCCTGGAAGAGTATTGGGACTATGTCGACCGGACCCTGGACTGGGGCAATGGCGAGACCGCCAATCTCATCCTGGACGACGGTGGCGACGCCACGCTGATGGTGATCTTGGGCGCCCGCGCCGAGTCCGATGCTTCGCTGCTCGAAGATCCGGAGAACGAGGAAGAGCGCGTCCTCTACGAGACGATCAAGAAGCGCCTGGAGAAGGAACCGGGCTTCTATTCCAAGGTGCAGGCGAACATGAAGGGCGTCTCGGAAGAGACCACCACCGGCGTGCATCGTCTCTACGACATGCAGAAGGAGGGCACGCTGCCCTTCCCGGCGATCAATGTGAACGACAGCGTCACCAAGTCGAAATTCGACAATCTCTACGGCTGCCGCGAGAGCCTGGTCGACGGCGTGAAGCGCGCCACCGACGTGATGCTCGCCGGTAAGATTGCCGTGATCTGCGGCTATGGCGATGTGGGCAAGGGCTGCGCCGAATCCCTGCGCGGCCAGGGCGCCCGGGTGACGGTCACCGAGATCGATCCGATCTGCGCACTGCAGGCCTCCATGGAAGGCTATGAAGTCGCCACCATGGAAGACGTGGTCGAGAAGGGCGACATCTTCGTCACCGCGACTGGCAATGCCGACGTGATCACCACCGATCACATGAGCCAGATGAAGGACCGCGCCATCGTCTGCAATATCGGCCACTTCGACTCCGAGATTCAGGTCGCGGGCCTGAAGAACTACAAATGGCACAACGTGAAGCCGCAGGTGGACGAGATCGAGTTCCCCGACGGCCACCGCATCATCCTGCTGGCCGAAGGCCGGCTGGTGAATCTCGGCTGCGCGACCGGTCACCCGAGCTTCGTGATGAGCGCCTCCTTCACCAACCAGGTGCTGGCGCAGATCGAGCTCTGGCAGAACAACGAGAAGTACGAGAACAAGGTCTATGTGCTGCCGAAGCCGCTGGACGAGAAGGTGGCGGCGCTGCATCTGGGCCGGCTGGGCGCCAAGCTCACCAAGCTGACCGAAAAGCAGGCCAAGTATATCGGCGTGCCTCAGGAAGGCCCGTATAAGCCCGAGCATTACCGCTACTAGGGGCGTTTCTTCCCGGAAACGCTTACCCACAGTCTCTGCCGCCCCTGTACGCTCTTCATGGCGTACAGGGGCGAATCATTTCACACTTCTCCCTTCGGATCGCCGCTTGGGGGGACGGTCGAATGGCGGGCCGCGCGGGGACTTTATTCTTCACATTGCTATTGCCGATGGGACTGGCGGCACCGGTTGCCGCCGAGCCCGCGGTGCCGTTCGACTGGACGGGCTTTTATCTCGGCTATCACACGGGCGGGGCGCTCGACCTCGCCGATGTGAGCGATCCGTTCGGCGCACCCATCTTCGGCGACGAGGTGCGCAGCCCCGGCCCCATCCATGGCGGCCAGATCGGCTATAGCTGGCAATCGGGCAGTTTCGTTTATGGGCTTGAGGCGGAGGCGAGCCTTGCCGATCTAGAAGGCTCGAATTCCTGCTTCGCCTATAGCGGCTTCTATATCAGCGCAAATTGCCGGCGTAAGATCGACGCGATGGGGACGCTCACCGCACGGGCCGGCTTCCTGCTCGATAGCGACACGCTTCTCTATGGCAAGGCAGGCCTGGCTCTCGTCCATAGCGAGACCACCACTACACCGAATGCGAATTTGGCTTCTGCGGTTCGCGAAAGTGGGACCGACCTCGGATGGACGGTCGGCGCAGGCCTGGAGCGGGCGATCGGCGGCGGCTGGAGCCTCAAGGGCGAATATGCCTATCTTTCCTACGATGCGGCTCTGTCGGCGCCGGTGAGCGCCGCCCAGCCCGCCCCACCAGCCGGTCCTTTCGCCATCGTGACCGGCAGCCCGAGCGGCATCTCGTCGGATCTGCATCAGGTGAAGCTCGGCGCGAATTACCGCTTCGGTCAGGGCGATGCGACCTCCCTGTTCCGGCCTTCGAGGGAGCCCGGTCTTCCCAACGGCTATTCTTTGGAGGTCGGTGCCCGTTACACCTATGGCTGGGGTCAGTTCCACAAGGATCTCGGCATTCAAGGGGCTGGCGACTACACGCTTGCCTCGCGACTGACCTATGAGAACACCGACAGCAATGGCGGCGAGGTGTTTGCACGGCTCGATACGCCGTCGGGCGTCATGGTCAAGGGCGTGCTGGGCGGCGCGACCAGCGGCGGCAAGATGAACGACGAAGACTGGGACCTGCAGTTTTTAACCGCAGCGATCCCTTATTCGAACACGGTCTCCTCCGTCGACAACGAGATCAAATACGGCACCGTCGACGTCGGCTACGCCTGGTGGCGGGGGCAGCGCTATTCCATCGCCCCCTTCATCGGCTACAGCCAGTTCCGGCAGGACATGGACGGCAACGGGTGCCGCCAGATCGCCAATCCCAATTCCGACTGCGCGACCGAGATTCCGGTGAGCGTGCTTGGGATCAGCGAGGACGATACCTGGCACGCGCTCCGGCTGGGTAGCGCGGTGCAGGTCGACCTGACGGAACGCCTGAGCTTCGCAGGCGAAGCCGCCTATCTGCCTTACGTCGATTTCGACGGGATCGACGATCACGTCCTGCGGAGTCTGATCTCGCCGGAAAGCGGGCGCGGCATCGGCGTGCAGCTCGAGGCCACGCTCTCCTACGCCATGACCGATGCTTTCAGCCTCGGTGTCGGCGGGCGCTACTGGTCCATGTGGACCGAGACGGGCAACGTGAATTTCGGCGGGTTGGGATACATCATCCCCATGCGCTACGCCTCGGAGCAAGCGCAGCTTCTCTTCCAGGGCTCCTATCGATTCAGCACCGGCGGCGGCTCCTGATTCCGGGTCGGGACGCCCTCCCCGCGCTTGAGCGTTGCCCGTCCGCATCCGGTTAATGATTGCTTAACTCGATACGGTGTCCCGTGGTGGGCAAGAGTCATCGATGTGGCTAAGCTACACGTGATTCGCCGACACGCGCTGGCGGACCTGCACTCTCCCGTACATCGTTTTGCGCAGCGTTCAGCACTTCCAGCGTGGACGGCTAACTGGAGTTCACGCAATGCGGACCAAATGGGGGAGGGCTGCATCAGTGGCGGTATGTCCGCGGCACCTTTTTCCGTCTGCGTTGCTATCCTTCTGCCTGCATCTCGCGGCGAGCTCCGAAGCCGCCGCGCAGGACGGAGGCTTGGACGGCAGCGGGCTGGATATCCGGCTTCTTCTGATTCTCGGCACCATGATCGGCGTGATGGCCTTCGCCATCGGCACGGCGCTCTATGCGATGCGCATGACCCGGCAATCGCGGGCGCGGGCCGAGGCAGCGTCGGCCGAGGCCGAGACCCTGCGCAGCCGGAAGATGCGGCTGGAATCGATCCTCGCCGCGGAGCCTCAACTCCTCTTCGCCTGGACCGAGTCTCAGGCGCCGAAGCTGCTGATCGCCAACCTCCCCCAGAGCCTCGGCGTTCCGAGCGCAGCGGACGCCTTCATGCGGTTTTCCGAATGGCTGCCCCAGGACGGCGTCGATAGCCTGAAGAAGGCGATCGCGTCCCTGACCGAGACGGGCCATGGGTTCAACCTGATGCTCGCCACTCTTGCGGGCAAGCATATCGAGATCGACGGGCGGGCCGCCGGGCCCTGCCTGACCCTGAAGGTGCGCGACGTGACCGGCCAGCGGCTCGACGCGGCCCGGGTGGGTGAGCGGCACCGGCTTCTGGATGCGCAGGTCGGCGCGCTGAAATCCCTTCTCGACAGCATGCCAGAACCGGCTTGGCTGCGCGGCCCGGACCGAAACATCACCTGGGTGAACCAGGCCTACGCGGAAGCGACGGAAGCGGATGCCGCGACAACCGCCGTGCAGGAGCAGATCGACATCCTGCCGCCCGACAACCGCAAAGCGGCGGAAAAGAGCTTGGCACGCGTCGGCGAATTCCGCGATCAGATCCTGGTCTCGACGAGCCGGGGCGCGCAGCGCTATTCCGCCCAGGTCGTGGGCCGAGGCGGCGTCTCGGCCGGGCTCGCCCGCGAGGTCATTGGCTCCACCCAAAGCGACCGGAGCTTCGATGCCCAGCTGCGCGGCTTCGACCGCATGGCCACAGCGTTTGCCGTCTTCGACTCAGAGCAGCGGCTGGTTCATTTCAACCAGGCCTATGCAGATCTCTGGAAGCTCGACAGCGACTGGCTCGCCAACCGCCCCTTCGATGCGGAGATCCTGGATAAGCTGCGCTTCGCACGTCAGCTGCCGGAGAAGGCCGACTATCGCGATTGGAAGCAGAGCTGGCTGGAGGTGTATGGCCGCGACGCCCAGTTCGACGATGAATGGCACCTGCCCGACGGGCGCGCGCTCCATGTCGTGATCGACAGCGTGCCGGGTCAGGGCGTGACCTATCTCTATGAGGATGTCACCGAGCGGTTTGCCCTGGAGAGCCGCTACAACGAGATGACCCAGGTGCAGCGCGAGACCATCGACACGCTGCGCGAAGGCGTCGCCGTGTTCTCCCAGGACGGCGCGCTTAGGCTCTACAACAAGGCGTTCGCGAACCTGTGGCGGCTCAATCCGCGCCAGCTCGACGGCAACCCCCATATCGACGAGGTGATCGAGAGCTGCCGGGTTCTCTATAACGACGACGAGGAATGGGCGCGCACCAAGGCGGCCGTCACCTCCATCACCTCGGAGCGCTACCCCTACGAGAGCCAGTTCGACCGGGAAGACGACAGCGTGATCGCGGCGGCCGCCCTGCCGCTTCCCGATGGGGGCACACTGCTCACCTATGTCGACGTCAGCGACTCGGTCCGCGCCGAGCGCGCCCTGATCGAGAAGAACGAGGCGCTCGAGACCGCCGACCGGCTGAAGACCACCTTCATCCGCCATGTTTCCTACGAGCTTCGGACGCCGCTCACCAATATCGTCGGCTTCACCGACTTCCTGCTTGACGTCGCGCCGGACCCCCTGTCGGAGAAGCAGGTGGAATATCTCGGCGACATCCGCTCTTCGGGCCGCACCTTGCGGACCATCATCGACGACATTCTGGATCTCGCCAGCATCGATGCCGGTGCGCTGCATCTGGAGAAAGACGGGGTCGATGTCCGCAATGTCGTCTCGTCACTGGAGACGGCGCTGGCGGACGAGCTGCAGCGAAACGGCGTGCAGCTCTCCGTGAAGATCGGCGAGAATGTCGATCGGGTGACGGCGGACCAGCAGCGGCTGGACCAGATTCTGTACAATCTCGTCTCCAACGCCGTCAGCTTCTCGCCGAGCGGCAGCGCCGTGCAGCTGACCTGCAGCGAAGAGGACGACATGATCCGCTTCTGCGTGAAGGACGAGGGTCCGGGGATTCCCGACGAGATGCAGGATTCCATCTTCGAGCCATTCGAGAGCCGGGCGTCCGGCGCAGGCCGCCGCGGTGCCGGACTGGGGCTCGCCATCGTGAAAAGCCTCGTGGAGCTCCATGGCGGCCGTATCGCGCTCAGCACCGAGGTCGACCGAGGCACCGAGTTCCGGGTCTGGCTGCCGCGCGGCGGGCACGATGCGTCCGAAGGCTCTAGCGCCGACAAGAAATCCAGCCTTGCAGGATGAGCGACACCCAGTGGCGAGTTGAGAGAGTGGATCTGGCCGGCCTCGACCGGCTGGCGCAGCTGATCGGCCTGTTTCTGCTTCCGGGCGATTTCGTCGGTCTCGAAGGGCCGCTGGGCGCGGGCAAGACGACATTCGCGCGGGCGCTGATCCTGCGGCTCGGCAGCACCGAGGAGGTGCAGAGCCCCACCTTCGGTCTTGTGCAGAGCTACACGACGCCGCGCTTTCCTATCCATCACTGCGATTTCTACCGGCTGGAAGCGGGCGAGGCCGAAGAGCTTGGGCTGGAGGATGCACTGGCCGACGGGGCTGTGCTCGCCGAATGGCCGGAGCGGGCGGATCGGGATTTCGCCGACGACCGGCTCTCCATCGCATTTCATGAGACGGACGATCCGGAGACCCGCGACCTGGTTCTGACCGGCCATGGCGGCTGGGCCGGCCGGCTCGATCGGATGAGGGCGCTGCATGTCTTCCTCGACGGGACCGACTTCGCCACCGCCCAACTCGAGTTCGTGCAGGGCGATGCCTCGACGCGGAGCTACGCAAGGGCGGTGCTCCATAGCGGCGACAGCGCGATCCTGATGAATTCGCCGGCCATGCCGGACGGTCCGCCCATCGAAGACGGCAAGCCCTATAGCCAGCTCGTCCATCTGGCGGAGAGCGTCACGCCGTTCGTGGCGGTGGGGATCGCCTTGCGGGACCGTGGGCTCTCGGCGCCGGAGATCTATGATGGCGATCTCGATGCCGGCTTCCTGTTGCTGGAGGATCTCGGCGATCACGTCTTCACGCCGTCCTACGGTCACGGCGATAGCCAGGCGGCGCTGATGCGCGAGGCGGTGGATGTGCTGCTGGCCTTGTCTGAGGCCCCGCCGACCGGCCCGCTCCCAATTCCAGGGCACGCGCCCTATACGCTGCCCCATTTCGATCCGAACGCGATGCTGATCGAGGCTTCGCTTTTGATCGACTGGCTGTGGCCGGCCGTGCAAGGCCGCACACCCGAGGCGGCGGAGCGCGAGGCTTATCTGGATGTGTGGCGGCCGTTGCTGGAGTCAGTCGCACCTGAAGACCCAGGGTGGGTCCTGCGGGACTACCATTCCCCCAACCTGATCTGGCTGGAAGAGCGGGAAGCCGTGCGCCGCGTCGGGCTGCTGGACTTCCAGGACGCGATGATCGGGCCGCTGGCCTACGACCTCGTCTCACTGCTGCAGGACGCCCGCATTGACGTGCCCGCACCGCTCGAGGCGGAGCTGCTCGACTACTACTGCTCGCGCCGGGACGACATGGACCCGGCTTTCACCACGGAAGACTTCCTGCGCGACTACGCCATTCTTGGCGCCCAGCGGGCGAGCAAGATCCTCGGCATCTTCGCACGCCTCGCCTCGCGCGACGGCAAGCGGCGCTATCTCGACCACATGCCGCGGGTGGCGCGCTATCTTGAGCGCAGTCTCCATCACCCGGACTTGTCCGGCCTACGATCGTGGTACAAGGATGCGCTTCCGGAGGCCGACGCGCTTCCGCCCCCTGGCCTTTGAGAGACCGCCCTTTGACTTCCGTTTCTACCGCCATGGTGCTCGCCGCAGGTCTCGGCACGCGCATGCGTCCCTTGAGCGAAAGCCGGCCGAAGCCGCTTGTGCCCGTCGCAGGCAAGGCGTTGATCGATCATGTGCTGAACGGGCTGGCGAACGCTGGGGTCAACCGCGCCGTGGTCAATGTCCACTATCTGGCGGATATCATCGAAGACCATCTGAAAGCGCGTTCCGGTGCGCCGGAGATCACCATATCCGATGAGCGCGATGCCCTGCTGGATACTGGCGGCGGAGTGAAAAAGGCGCTGCCCCTGCTCGGCGACGGCCCGTTCCTTATCCACAACTCGGATGCGCTATGGCGGGAGAACGGGACGTCGGCCCTTAACGCGCTTGCCGAGCTGTGGGACCCTTCCGCCATGGATGCACTGCTTCTCTTGGCGGAGCGGGAGACGAGCCTCGGCTATCCCGGCAAGGGCGACTTCTTCCTCGACGATGCCGGGCGGCTGACCCGCCGGGGCGATGCGCCCCTCGCGCCCCTGGTCTTCGCCGGCGTGTCGCTGTGCGATGCGCGGCTGTTCGATGATGCGCCCGATGGCGCCTTCTCCCTTAACGTACTTTGGGACCGCGCGCTTTCTGCCGGACGGCTCTATGGCGCGACGCTCGACGGTGAGTGGATGCATATCGGCACGCCGGATGCGGTCGCCCAGGCGGAAGCGCGGCTCGAGGAAACCGGTGGCTGAGCCCTCGGGACAGCGCCCGCGCCTCTACACCATCCCGCCTTCGGCGCCGTTTCTTGAGACGCTGGCGAAAGCGATCCTGTCGGGCGACCTGCCACAGGCAGGCGGGGCCGCGCCGGACCCCTTCGATCTTCCCGATCTGACCATCTATCTGCCGACCCGGCGCGCGGCACGGGGGCTTCGCGAGGCATTCCTCGCAGCGGCCGGCGGCAAGACCCTGCTGCTGCCGCAGATCCGCGCGCTGGGCGATCCGGAGGAGGAGACTCTGCTGTTCAGCGCCGAGCTGAACGAAGGCGAGGGCGTGGCGGGGAAGCCAGCTATCTCCAACTTGCAGCGGCGCTTCGCCCTGATGCGGCTGATCCTCGCCTGGGAAAAATCCCTGCCGAAGAATGAAGACCAGCCGCCACCTATCACGCCTGCGCAAGCCTCCCATCTCGCCGACGATCTCGGGCGCTTCATGGACGAGATCGGCCGCGAGGAGGCGGATATCTCCGAGCTCGAGTCGCTGGTGCCGGAAGAGCTTGCCGGGCACTGGGCTCAGACCATCGACTTCCTGAAGATCGTGACGGAGAATTGGCCGGATTATCTCGACGAGAACGGCCTGGTCTCGCCGGCGGAGCGGCGGCGGATCCTGATGGATCAGGAGCGGGAGCGGCTTGCCGCGATCGGCGATGCCCCTGTGATCGCGGCAGGCTCGACCGGCACCGTGCCCGCCACGGCGCGGCTGCTGCAGACCATCGCGACCCTGCCCAATGGGGCTGTCGTATTGCCCGGGCTCGATCTCGCTCTCGACGATGAAAGCTGGGACGCGCTTGGGCGCCATCCGGAGCATCCCCAGGCCGGCATGTGGGAGTTGTTGCGGCGGCTCGAGGTCGAGCGGTTCGAAGTCGCGACCGTGGCCGGTGCAGAGCCCGACACGCGCCGCCAGGCAAGGCTGCGTCTGGTCAGCGAGGTGTTGCGCCCGGCGGAGACGACGGATCGCTGGCAAGCTCTGCCGGGGGATGAAGAAATCGCCGGGGCACTAGACGGCGTGTCACTGATCGAGGCGCCGGGCCCTCAGGACGAGGCGGAGGCCATCGCGCTCATCCTGCGCAGTGTCGTGGAAGTGCCGGACCGGAAGGCCGCGCTCATCACGCCGGACCGGGCGCTTGCGCGCCGGGTCGCTGCGCGGGTCCGCCAGTTCGGTCTGGCCATCGACGATTCCGCCGGCACCCCCGTCACGCGGACTGTGCCGGGCGCGTTTCTCTCCCTGGTGCTGGATGCGGTGGATTCGGACTTCGCGCCGCCGGAGCTGATGGCACTTCTGAAGCATCCGCTGACGCGTCTGGGACGCAATGCTGGCGCCATGCGGACGGTCGCGCGGCTGCTGGAGCGGGCAGCTTTCCGAGATGTCTATCTCGGTCAGGGCTTCGCCGGCATCCGCGCCGCGGTAACGACCGAGCCGGACCGGCCTCACGCAGCCCGGCGGCTGAAGGGCGAAGAGATCGAGAAGGTGCTCGCTCTGGTCGACGAGCTGGAGGCCGCCTTCGCCCCGCTCACCGGTCTGGGGCGCGAAGCAACGGCCTCCGCTTTCGCCGAGGCCCATGCCGCGTCCGCCGAGGCTCTGGCGACCGACGAGACGGGCACGAGCGACCGGCTGTGGCTGGGGGATGCTGGCGAGGCGCTCTCGGTCTTCTTGCGGGATCTGATCGCGGAAGGCGGCGGGACGACATTACGCGCTGCCGACTACCCGGCGTTCTACCGCAGCCTGCTGGCGGGCCAGGTGGTGCGTCCGTCCCGTGGCGCTCATCCGCGGCTCTTCATCTGGGGTCCGCTGGAAGCCCGGCTGCAGCAAACCGATGTGGTGATCCTCGGCGGGCTCAACGAGGGCGCATGGCCGAAGCCGCAAGAGCCCGGCCCCTGGCTCAACCGCACCATGCGGACGGCGTTGGGGCTCCCCGCGCCGGAGCGGCGGATCGGGCTGTCGGCTCATGACTTCGCTCAGAGCCTAGGCGCGGACCAC
This sequence comes from Methyloligella solikamskensis, assembly GCF_042676065.1. Classification (NCBI taxonomy): domain Bacteria; kingdom Pseudomonadati; phylum Pseudomonadota; class Alphaproteobacteria; order Hyphomicrobiales; family Hyphomicrobiaceae; genus Methyloligella; species Methyloligella solikamskensis. The sequence continues at coordinate 68,601 of NZ_JBHTJO010000001.1, forward strand.
ATCTTCCTCACCCGCTCCCTTAAGGTGGACGGGGTGCCCACGGTTCCGTCGCGCTGGGTGCAGCGGCTGACGGCTTTGACCGAGGCCATTGCGGCAGACGACGCGCTGAAGCCGACCGCGCCTTGGACCGCCTGGGCGAAGATGCGGGATCACGTGGAGAGCTTCTCTCCTGTGGAGCAGCCGGCCCCCAAGCCGCCGCTCGATGCACGCCCCCGCAGGCTGAGCGTCAGCCGCATCGAGCGCTGGATCGCCAATCCCTACGACGTCTACGCCCGGGACATCCTGCGGCTCGAGCCCCTGCCGCCTCTCGGCCAAGCGGCCGATCCGGCGCTGCGGGGCAAGGTGGTGCATGCGGCCCTATCGATCTTTGCCGCACGCTATCCGGATCATCTGCCTGACGATATCGCGGCCACGCTGATCTCTATCGCCGACGAGCTTTTCGCAGGGCTCGGCGGAGCGGCCCGGATCGAAGCGTTCTGGCGGCCCCATTTCGAGAACTTCGCCCGCTGGTTCGCCGAGACCGAGCCCATGCGCCGGGAAGGCGTGAGGGAGATCGTCAGCGAGGTGCGCGGCAGCTTGCGGCTGGATGCGGTCGATTTCGAGCTCTCGGCCCGGGCCGACCGGATCGATCTCCGCGAGGACGGGACGCTCGCGATCTACGACTACAAGACGGGCGCTCCGCCGGCGCCGAAGGCGGTGGACGGGATGCATGCACCGCAGCTCCCTCTCGAAGCGGCGATCGCGCGCCTCTCCGGTTTCGGCGAGATCGGGCCACACCCCGTTTCGGCGCTCCGCTACATCCAGGCCTCCGGCCGGCGGGATGGCGGCGAGGAGCGCGAGGCCGGCCAACAATCGCCCGAGGCTCTCGCCGAGGAGGCGGTGGTGGCGCTCGCCGGGCTGGTGAAGGAGTTCGACGACGAGGCCCGCGCTTACGAAGCGATGCGCCGAAGCGGTACCCATTTCGGCAGCGCCTATCGCTACGACGATTACGCCCAGCTCGCCCGGGTGGACGAGTGGGGCAATGCCGGCGGCGAGGGAGAGTAGGCGATGAGCGAGCTGCTTCAGATCGCCGACCGCAACCAGGCGAAGGCCTCGGAGCCGGAGGCGTCCGTCTGGGTGTCCGCCAATGCGGGCACGGGCAAGACGGCCGTGCTGGTCCGGCGCATCTTGCGGCTGTTGCTGGCAGGCTTCGCGCCGGAATGCATCCTCTGCCTGACCTACACCAAGACGGCGGCAGCGGAGATGCAGAACCGTCTGCTCGATACGCTCGCCGGCTGGGCGAGGGCGGAAGACGAGAAGCTGCAGGAGTCGCTCACGCGGGTGCTGGGCCGGGCGCCGGAGCTCAAAGACATGGTGACGGCGCGGCGGCTGTTCGCCTGCACCCTGGAAGCGCGGGGCGGGCTGAAGATCCACACCATCCACGGCTTCTGCGAACGGCTGCTGCAACGCTTTCCACTGGAGGCGGGCGTGGCACCAAATTTCACCATCCTGGAGGAGCGCGAGCAGGCGCGGCATTCGTCGGATGCCTTCGATGAGGTGCTGGGCAAAGCCGCGGCAAACCGGGACAGCCGGCTGGGCCGCGCGCTGACCCGGGTCGTACGGCTCGCGGGCGAGGATCAGTTCCGCACGGTAATCCAGGCAGCGCTGGAGAAGCGGCACGCTCTCTTGGAGCTTCAAGGGCTGCACGGTCAGGCCGATGACTGGCCGGACCGGGAATGCGCAGCACTGAAAAGTCTGTTCGGGCTGGAGGCGCGCAGTGACGCAGGCGCGCTCCAGGCCTCGCTTGGGGATGTGCTTTCCGACGCGGAGCTAGCCGATCTCGTCGAAGCGATCACGGCCTATGGCGGCACGACGGGCGACGACGAGCGGGTCCTGAAGGCCGCTGCAAACGCGAAGGGAACGAAAGGCCCGGCCCGCGCCGCGGCGCTCCGGCCGATCTTCTTCACGGGCGAAGGCAAGGCGCGGTCGCGGGTTTGCAGCGCGGCGGTCAAGAAGGCCGCCCCCGATCTCTGCGCCAAGCTCGACGTGGCCCAGAGCCGCTATGCCGCAATCGACCGGGATATCCAGGCGCTCACCTGCGCCGAGGCCAGCACCGCCCTGCTGACCCTGGCCGATGCCATCCAAGGCGCCTACACCCGTGCGAAGCAGGCGGAAGCGGCGCTCGATTACGACGATCTCATCGAGAAGGTCCTGCGGCTCTTCAACCGGAGCATGGCGGCGGCCTGGGTGCTCTACAAAATCGACGGCGGGATCGACCACATCCTGGTGGACGAGGCCCAGGACACAAACCCGGCCCAGTGGCAGATCGTGAAGGCGCTTGCCGCGGAATTCTTCGCCGGAGAAGGCGCGAGCGCGCGGGTACGGACCCTGTTCGCCGTGGGCGACGAGAAGCAATCCATCTACAGCTTCCAGGGGGCGGACCCGGCCCAGTTCGGCTCCTATGGGCGCCAGTTCGCCGCTCAGGCCAAGCAGGCGGAGCAGCTTTGGCACGACGTCCCCCTCAACCTTTCCTTCCGCTCCGTGGCGCCGGTGCTGCAATCGGTGGATCAAGTCTTCTCAAACGCATGCGCGGCAAGGGGGCTGAGCTGGCAAACGGAAACGGTGATTCAGCATCACGCCTTCCGGGAGGGCCAGGCCGGGCTGGTGGAGCTGTGGGAGGCCGAAGAGGAGGAGAAGCCGAATCCGACGCCGCCCTTCGAGCCGTGGAATGAGGAGCGCGCCATCAAGCGGGCGGTCGAGGCCCTGGCCGAACGAATCGCCCGGACCATCCGACGCTGGCTGGACGAGAAGGAGATGCTGCTTTCCGCCGACCGGCCGGTGCGGTCCGGCGATATCCTGATCCTGGTGCAGCGGCGGAACCCGTTCGTGCCTTCCATGATCCGCTGGCTGAAGCGGTTGAACATTCCGGTGGCGGGCGCCGACCGCATGGTGCTGACCGATCAGCTCGCGGTGCAGGATTTGCTGTCTCTGGCGGATGTCCTGTTGATGCCGGAGGACGATCTCGCCCTGGCCGTGGTGCTGAAGAGCCCGCTCTTCGGTCTCGACGACGACGACCTCTTCGCGTTGGCCCATGACCGGCGGGGCTCGCTCTGGCGGGCATTGCAGGATCGCGCTGACGACTCGCGGTTTGCCGAGGCGGCGATCACCCTCGCCGACTGGCTCGGCATGGCGGACCTGATGCCGCCCTATGAGTTCTTCGCACATGTGCTGGGCCATGACGGGCAGGATATGCGCAAGCGCTTCCTGACCCGGCTCGGGCCGGAGGCGGCGGAGGCGATCGACGAGATGCTGGAACTGGCGCTCGCCTATGACGGGGAGGAGGCGCCTTCGCTTCAGGGCTTCGTGCATCAGCTCCGGGCGGGCGATCTGGAGATCAAGCGGGATATGGAGCAGGAGCGCGACGAGGTGCGCATCATGACCGTGCACGGGGCCAAGGGGCTCCAGGCGCCGGTGGTGTTTCTGCCCGACACCTGCCGCCTGCCCAATCACGGGCGGCGCACTCTGTTCGAGATCCCCCGCCCCAACACGCCTGAGGATACGCGCGCCCATATCGTCTGGGCGGCAGGCGCCAAGGGAATCGGGCCGCTGGACGACGCCAAGCAGACCGCGAAGGATGCGGAGCTGGAGGAGTATCACCGGCTCCTCTACGTGGCGATGACCCGGGCGCGGGACCGGCTCTATATCTGCGGCTGGAAGCCGGGTAAGGAAGGCAACGGCTCCTGGTACGACCTGGCGCGCATCGCCCTGCGCGGTCTCCTGACTGAGACGGAAGACGCCGAGGGCCGGCCCGTCTACCGGCTGACCTCGCCGCCGGAGAAGGTTGTACGGGAAGAAGATCGACGGGGTGGTGAGGACACGGCGGAAGCCCTCCCCGACTGGGCCCATGGGCCGGTGCCGGAAGAGCGCGGCATGGCCCCGCTCACGCCATCGGGCATCGAGACGGAAGCGCCTCCCGGAACAGCGAAGAGCTTCGAATCGCCACCGCTGGGGCCGAAGGCGCTGGCAGAAGATCATCGCTTCACCCGAGGCCGGCTGGTCCATGCTCTGCTGGAGCATCTGCCGCAAATCCCGGTGGAAGAGCGGGAGACGGCAGCAAAGCGCTTCATTGCCGTGCGGGGCGCGGGACTGCCGGAAACCCTGCAGGACGAGATCGTAGCCGAATCGCTCGCCGTTGCCGGACATCCGGACTTCTCTGCCCTCTTCGCGCCCGGAAGCCTGGCCGAAGTGCCCGTGGTGGCACGAATCGGAAGCGGCGAAAGCGCGCGGCTGCTCAGCGGTCAAATCGACCGGCTGGTCCTCTCCGAGTCCGAAGCGCTGATCCTCGATTACAAGACAAATCGTCCGCCCCCGTTGGAACCGGAGGACGTCGCACCCGCTTATATCTCCCAGTTGGCGGCCTACCGGATCGCCCTCAAGGATCTCTATCCAAACAGGAAAATCCGCTGTTGCCTGCTATGGACAGACGGCGCACGCCTGATGGAAATCCCCGAAGACCAACTTGCACGGGCCGAAACAAAGATATTGCAAGGAAGCCAGTCTTGACGCCGATGGGGGGCATACCTAGGTTGCCCCTTAGGCGACGGGCTTCTTCCTGAGGCCCGCCTGCGGCAGAGGAGAAAAACATGGCAACCTCCACGATTTCCGACGACACCTTCGAAGCCGAAGTTCTGCAATCCTCGACCCCTGTGGTGGTGGATTTCTGGGCCGAATGGTGCGGACCCTGCCGTCAGATCGCGCCGGCGCTGGAGGAGATCGCGGAAGAGTATGGCGGCAAGATCAAGGTCGCCAAGATCAATATCGACGAGAATCCGCGTACGCCCTCCCGCTACAATGTGCGGGCGATCCCGACCCTGATGATCTTCAAGGACGGCGAGCTGGCCGCGACCCATACGGGTGCGCAGCCGAAGAGCCGTCTGGCCGAGTGGATCGAGGGCACGATCGGCGCCGCTGCGGCGTAGCCGGACAACCGTCCTTCTCGAAAATCTGAAGAAAATAGCCGGCGGCTAGGCGCGCTTATCTCAAGCGCGGCTGCCGCGGTGGTAGCGCATGGCGTGGCCCGCTAGATAAAGCGAGCCGCAGATGAGGATGCGCGCCGTGTCGCCGGCGTCGGCCTGAGCCCGCTCAAGGGCTTCGATCAACCCGTCAGTGGCTACGGCCTCGAACCCCTCCTGGGTGGCAATGTCAACCAGCACGCCGGGCTCGAAGGAATTGTGCTCGTCGGGGATCGGCACTGTGTAGATGCGCTCGATGAGCCCCTTGAAGGGCGCGAGGAAGGCCTCAGCCTCCTTGCCTTCCATCATACCCCAGATGAGTTGAAGCGGCGCGGGCGCCTTCTCGTCCATCTCGGCGAGCGCCAGGGCTACGGCCGAGCCGCCGGCGGCGTTATGTCCGCCGTCGAGCCAGATCTCCGTTCCTTCGTCCACATGATCGTAGAGCGCGCCGGGCGCGAGCCGTTCCAGCCGGGCCGGCCATTTGGCGTTGGCGAGGCCGGCTTCCAGGGCCGGCGCCGTCAGCTCCTCGCCGAAGATCAGGCTGGCGGCGGCGATGGCCGCGCCGGCGTTCTCAACCTGATGCTGGCCCACCAGGCGCGGCAGGGACAGATCGAGCAGCACGGACTCCGTCTGGAAGACGAGCCGCTGATGCTGCTCGAAAACGTTCCAATCCCGGCCCGCCACGTGGAGCGGCGCGCCGATCTCGGCTGCGCGCCGCTCGATGACCTTAAGCGCTTCGGGCGGCTGGCGGCCGACGATGCAGGGCACGCCGGGCTTGAGGATGCCGGCCTTCTCGGCGGCGATCTTCTCGATCGTGTCGCCAAGGAAAGAGACGTGGTCGATGGAGATCGGCATGATAACCGTGAGCAGCGGCTTCTCCACCACGTTGGTGGCGTCCAGCCTGCCGCCCAGACCCGTCTCCAACAGGAGCAGATCGGCCGGCGCCTCGGAGAACGCGACCATGGCCGCGGCAGTGGTGATCTCAAACAGGGTGATCAGCTCGCCGCCATTAGCCTCTTCGGCACGGGCCAGGCATTTCACCAGATCTGCTTCGGGAATCGGCTTGCCGCCGCCCTCGCCCGCCAGCACGACGCGCTCGTGAAAATCCACCAGATGGGGCGAGGTGTAGACATGAGCCTTCTTGCCCATCGCTTCCGCGATGGCGCGCAGGAAGGCGATGAGCGATCCCTTGCCGTTGGTTCCGGCCACATGAACGATCGGCGGAAGCTTCTCTTCCGGGTGGCCGAGCGCAGCCAATAGCCGCTCCATGCGCCCCAGGGACAGGTCGATGACCTGAGGGTGGAGCTGCTGCAGCCGCTCAAGCAGCGTGGCGCTGGTATAGGTGCCGGAGAGAGGCGAGGCGCCCGCGAGATCGGGTGGACGTTTGTTCAACCTAGCTGGCCTAAGCGTTGGGCGGGCGATCGGATTGCTGGCCATCGCCCGATGCGTGGCTCTGCCGGTCGGCGGAATCGTCATTCGCCACGTCGTCGGCATCGGACTCGGCGGAAATCGGGCTGGCGCCATTCCCCTTCGATGCGCTGTGGGGGCGCTCGTGAGGCTCTTCGACCATGGCCTCGCCATCCTCAACGGTGATGGAGGAGTCGGGCATATCCTTAGCCTCGACGCCGTTCATCTCCTCGGGGACGGAAACCTCGGGGATCGCGACCTGACGGCCGCTTTCGCGCTCCATCAGAAGATGGCAGATGCGGGACAGCGTATCCCGGAGCTCGTGGCGGTGAACCACCATGTCCACCATGCCGTGCTCCAGCAGGTATTCGGCGCGCTGGAAGCCCACGGGGAGCTGCTCGCGAATGGTCTGCTCGATGACGCGCGGTCCGGCAAAGCCGATCAGGGCGCCCGGCTCGGCAATATGGATGTCGCCCAGCATGGCGTATGAGGCCGTGACGCCGCCGGTCGTCGGATGGGTGAGCACGACGATGTAAGGAAGCCCCGCCTCGCGAAGCTCCTGCACCGCGACCGTGGTGCGCGGCATCTGCATGAGGGAGAGAATGCCCTCCTGCATGCGCGCGCCGCCGGAGGCGGCAAACAGAATGAAAGGCGTTTTGCGGTTGACCGCGGTGCGCATGGCGGTCACCACCGCCTCGCCCGCCGCGCGGCCCAACGAGCCACCCATGAAGGCGAAATCCTGCACGGCGGAGACAACCTTCAGGCCATCCACGGTGCCTTCGCCGGCCACCACCGCATCGTTAAGGCCGGTCTTGTTGCGGGCATCCTTAAGGCGCTCGGTATAGCGGCGCTCGTCGCGGAATTTCAGGGGATCGGCGGACACCTCGGGCATCGCGATCGGCTCGAACACGCCCCGGTCGAAAAGCGACTTGAGCCGCGTCTCGCCGCTCATGCGCATGTGATAATTGCTGCCGGGCACCACGAAGCCGTTGGCCTCGAGATCCTTGTAATAGATCATTTGCCCGGTATCGGGGCATTTCACCCAGAGGTTATCCGGCACCTCCTTCTTGCGAAGGATGTTGCGGATCTTGGGCCTGACAACTGAATTGATCCAATTCACGGGTCTTAAACTCTCACAACCGGCAAAAAGATGCGAATTTCCGTTAAATCGCGGCGGCCTTCTCGGGCTGGCGGAGCGCATCGCTCAAGCTCTTCACCAGCTCCAGAACCCGGTCCCGGGTGGCAGCCGCCGCCCGCCCGTTCTCATCCAGGTTCTCTTCGATCGTCTTCACCAGGGCCGAGCCGACGACCACGCCCTCGGCGCCTTGCGACAGCGCCCGGGCTTGGTCCGGGGTCTTGATCCCGAAACCAACGGCTACGGGAAGATCGGTCTTGGCTTTGATACGCCCCACATGGGCTCGCACTTTGGCAGCATCGGGAGCGCCCGTGCCAGTGATCCCGGCGATGGACACGTAATAGACGAAACCTGAGGTGTTGGCGAGGACCTTGGGGAGCCGCCGCTCGTCGGTGGTGGGCGTGGCGAGACGGATGAAGTTCAGTCCCGCCTGCATGGCCGGCAGGCAAAGCTCCTCGTCTTCCTCCGGGGGCACGTCGACGACGATGAGCCCGTCCACACCGGCGTCCAGGGCCTCCTTCAGGAAGGCGTCGACGCCGAAGACGTAGATGGGATTGTAGTAGCCCATGAGCACGATGGGCGTCTCGCCATCGGATTCACGGAAGGCGCGCACCATATCGAGGGTCTTGTGCATGTTCTGGCCGGCCTTGAGGGCCCGCTGAGACGCGGCCTGGATGGCCGGTCCGTCAGCCATGGGATCGGAGAACGGCATGCCGAGCTCGATCACGTCGGCGCCCGCCCCCGGCAGCCCTTTCAGCAGATCCAGGGAGGTGTCGTAGTCCGGATCGCCGGCCGTGACGAAGGTCACCAGAGCGGCGCGGCCCTCGCGCTTCAGGGCGGCGAAGCGTTTATCGATACGCGTCTCGGTCATCCCATCTCCATGCCGAGGTGGTCGGCGACGGCGAAGATGTCCTTGTCGCCGCGTCCGCACATATTCATCACGAGCAGATTGTCCTTTGGCAGAGTCGGCGCCAGCTTGATCACATGGGCCAGCGCGTGAGACGGCTCCAGCGCCGGAATGATACCCTCCAGGCGCGTGCAGAGCTGGAAGGCGTCCAGCGCCTCCTTGTCGGTGACGGGCACGTAGTTCACCCGGCCCGTATCCTTCAGCCAGGAATGCTCAGGCCCAACGCCGGGATAATCCAGACCGGCGGAAATGGAATGGCCTTCGAGGATCTGGCCGTCGTCGTTCTGGAGAAGATAGGTGCGGTTGCCGTGGAGCACGCCGGGCTTGCCGCCAGTCATGGAGGCCGCGTGGCCGTTCTCTGTATCGACACCGTGACCGCCCGCCTCGACGCCGTAGATTGCCACCCCCGGATCGTCCAGGAATGGGTGGAACAGGCCGATGGCGTTGGAGCCACCGCCGATGCAGGCGACGAGGGTGTCGGGAAGACGCCCCTCCATCTCCATCATCTGTTCGCGGGTCTCCTCGCCGATCACCGACTGGAAATCGCGCACCATGGCCGGATAGGGGTGCGGACCGGCCGCCGTACCGATGATGTAGAAGGTGTCCTCCACATTGGCGACCCAGTCGCGAAGGGCGTCGTTCATGGCGTCCTTCAGGGTGCCAGCGCCGGAGGTCACAGGCTTCACCTCGGCGCCCAGCAACTTCATGCGGAAAACGTTGGGCTTTTGGCGCGCGATATCGGTGGCGCCCATATAGATGACACAAGGCAGGCCGAAGCGGGCGGCCACCGTGGCCACGGCCACGCCGTGCTGGCCTGCACCTGTCTCGGCGATGATCCGCGTCTTGCCCATGCGCCGGGCGAGCTGGATCTGGCCCAAACAGTTGTTGATCTTGTGAGAGCCGGTGTGGTTCAGCTCGTCGCGCTTGAAGTAGATCTTCGCGCCGCCAAGCTCCTCGGTCATGCGCTCGGCGAAATAGAGCGGGCTCGGCCGGCCGCCGTAATGGGCCAGCATGCTCTTCAGCTCCGCCTGAAACTCCGGATCCTCCTTGGCGTCGTTATACGCCTTCTCCAGATCGAGGATCAGCGGCATCAGGGTCTCGGCAACGAAGCGCCCGCCAAACAGGCCGAAACGCCCCCGCTCGTCGGGGCCGTTGCGATAGCTATTCAAGGTCTGCGATGCAGCCATAATCTTCTTTCCGCAAGCGCCTCACTGGGCGGCTTGCTGCTCCTCCGCTTCGGACAGCTTCGCGACATTGATGAAGGACCGGACCAAGTCCGCATCCTTTACGCCCGGCGCGCTTTCGACGCCCGACGAGACGTCCACCAGATCCGGATCGGTCACGGCCACGGCCTCTAGCACGTTGCTGGCATCGAGGCCGCCGGACACTCCGAAGGGGCGCGGCACGCCCGGCTCGGACAGCAGCTCCCAGTCGAAGGCCTCGCCGCGGCCGCCGGGAATCTTGCTGCCCTTGGGCGCCTTGGCGTCGAACAGGATGATGTCGGCGATCTCGACATAACCGCCGGCCTCCTCCACGTCCTCGGCCTTCTCAACGGGCACGGCCTTGATCACCGGCAGCTCGCTGCGAACCTTGATCGCGGCGACGCGCTCCGGGCTCTCTTTTCCATGGAGTTGCAGGTAATCAGGGTTCACGGTGGTTACAATACGATCGATCATCTCATCGTCGGGATCGACCAAAACCGCAACGGTGGGCACGCGGCCGTCGATCGTCTTCACGAGAGCCGCGCCCTCCTCGAGGGAGACATTGCGCGGAGAGGGCGGGAAAAAGACTAGGCCGAGATAGTCTGCGCCGGCCTCAATGGCCACCTCGGCGATCTCTTTCGTCTGAACGCCACAAATCTTGATCTTTACCGACACGATCTACGCTTCTTCCGAAGAAAATTCGTCAATTTTGGAGAAATCTGCCCGCATTGCCCGTTCGTGATCCGGACGCTGTCGCAGCCTCCGCAGACTAGGCAATCCGGGCGTTCGAGTCTATCCGCGGCGCCTTCCTTCCCTAACGGAGAGCGACCGGGTGTGCCGTGTTATTCGGCGGTCAGCCGGGCCTGATGAGGATTGGCCTCGCGAGATTCCAGCTCCCGCTCCAGCCGGTCCGCCTGGCGGCGGAGATCGTAGGCCTCTCGGCGCCGGTTGCGGGCCGTCTTGCGCCACTTGCCCTGGCTGAGCCAGGTGGCGAACCCGCCGATCAACAGGCCGAAGGCGAGGCTTCCAAAAATGAGCAGGAAGAGCGGCACCTCGATCACGAAGCGGCCCGCGAAGGGGTCGAGCACCAGATCGACGGGCGCACGGTTTGCGACAGCCAGAGCGATCAGGATGATCGCCAGGGGCAGAACGATCAGGACGAAACCGAAACTACGCCACACCGGGCCTTACCTCATGCAACTGGGTGCCTCATGGATTTGGGCGCTTGGGCAAATCCGAAGCTTCGCATGCGCGTTCACCTTCCGGCAGCCCGCAAACTTCGGCCCGGCCTCGCCCAAGCTCTCGCTTGGCTTCGGCCTCAGCTCGCTTCCGCTTGGGGCTGGTTCTCGTGCTCTCCGTTCAAGCGCTCGCGCAGCTCCTTGCCGGTCTTGAAGAAAGGCACGTATTTGTCCTCGACGAAGACCGTGTCGCCGGTGCGCGGATTGCGCCCCTGGCGCGCCGCACGGTGCTTGACGGTGAATGCGCCGAAGCCGCGCAGCTCCACCCGCTCGCCGCGCGCAAGTGCTGCAACGATCTCATCCAGGATGATGTTGATGATGCGCTCAACATCCCGCTGAAAGAGATGCGGGTTCGCAGCGGCAATCCGCTGGATCAATTCAGATTTTATCATATTACGCCCCGCTCGGCCGGTCGTTATTCCCGATATCGGCCGTACCCCCCAACTAACGGTTGTTAACGTGCCAAAGCGAGACCAGACCGTCAAGCTGGAGGGAGTCGGTGAGTGCTCCAGCGACTTGTCTCATCTCCTTCAATGGTAAGCCAAAACTGGTCGCGACGCTGCCGAAGAGCTGGGTGAAGAGACCCTCGTCCTCCTCTTCAACCGTCCAGTCGATAACCTTGGTGCTCATGGCGATGCCTTTTTCGTCCGCCAGCCATTTGCGGGCGGCGCGCTCGTCGCCAACGACGTCGGCCAGATCGTATTTCACAGCCTGGCGGCCGGAGTAGACGCGGCCCTCTTTCAGGCCCGGGACGTCGTCAAGATCGATCTTGCGGCGCTCCTTCACCAGGCCGAAGAACCAGTCCTTGGCGTCGTCGACCATCTCCTGGGTGAGCTCGCGGGCGGGCTCGCTGGCCGGCTCGAATGGGTTCGGCACGGCCTTGAGCTTGCCGCTGCGAACCTCCTCAACCTTCACACCGACATGGTCCAGCAGCTCGGTGACGTTCACCCACTGGAAGATCACGCCGACGGAGCCGGTGATGGTGTTGCCCAGAACGAAGATACGGTCGGCTGCGATGGCCGCAATATAGCCGCCGGACGCCGCGAGCGTGCCGCAGGTCGCGACCACAGGCTTCTTTTCGGCCAGGCGCCGGATCGCGAGAAACAGGGTTTCGCCGCCGGTGGTGGTGCCGCCGGGGCTATCGATGGCGATGATGACCGCCTTGACCTGATCGGCCTTGCGCAGACGCTCCAGGAGCTCGGTCTGCTTGCGGTCGTCGGTGATGATGCCGTTGATTTCGACCCGGGCAACATGAGGCAGGACACCTGCCTGGCCGGCAAACTTCGCGTTGCTCAGCAGCACCGCCATGATCAGCAGCAAGCCAAGGGTCACGGCCGCGAAACGCCAGAAGGTCAGGCGCCGTCGGGTTCGGCGGCGGTCGATCAGAACTTCGCTGTCAGGAGCCATCAGTCATGCCCGGCGGGTTCGAGATTGCCGCTATATAGCATGAAAGCCGCGCCCCGAAGCGGAATTCGGGGCGCGGCGATAGGATCGTTACTTGTCCGTTTCGGAGGACTCGTCGGACGCTTCGTCCTTGGTCTCTTCGGCGGATTCGTCAGCCGTTTCTTCGGCCTTGTCCTCAGCCTTCTCTTCGGCTTTGGCGGCGGCCTTGGTCTTCTTCTTCGGCTTGGCTTCTTCCTCGGCCGGGGCTTCGTCGCCATCGCCAGCCTTGTTCAAAGCCGCACCGAGAATGTCGCCGAGGGACGCACCGGAATCGGTGGAGCCGTACTGGGCGACCGCCTCCTTCTCTTCGGCGATCTCGAGCGCCTTGATGGAGACGTTGACCTTGCGGTTCTTCGGATCGAACTGGGTGATCACGGCGTCGAACTTCTCGCCAACGCCGAAGCGGTCGGGCCGCTGCTCGGAACGCTCGCGGGACAGGTCGGCGCGGCGGACGAAGGCCGGAAGATCGAAATCGACCAGCTTCACATCCAGGCCGCCGTCCTTGACGTCGGTGACCTCGCAGGTGACGCGGGCGCCCTTCTTGAGCTTCTCGGCACCGGGCTCACCTTCGAAGGGATCGCCGCCGAGCTGCTTGATGCCCAGGCTGATGCGCTCCTTCTCGGCATCGGCCTCGAGCACGACAGCCTTGGCCATCTCGCCCTTCTTGTAGTCCTTCAGAGCCTCTTCGCCCGACTTGTTCCAGTCGAGGTCGGAGAGGTGAACCATGCCGTCGATACCGCCTTCGAGGCCGATGAACAGACCGAACTCGGTGATGTTGCGGATCTCGCCCTCGATTTCGGTTCCGGCCGGGTGGGACTCGGCGAAGGCCGACCAGGGGTTCTCCTGGGTCTGCTTCAGGCCGAGAGAGATACGACGCTTCTCGGCGTCGACCTCGAGCACCTGCACCTCGACCTGCTGGCTGGTGGAGATGATCTTGCCGGGATGAACGTTCTTCTTGGTCCAGCTCATCTCGGAGATGTGGATCAGACCCTCAACGCCCGGCTCCAGCTCCACGAAGGCGCCGTAGTCGGTGATGTTGGTGACCGTGCCCTGGAAGCGCGCACCCACCGGGTATTTCGATGCGATGCCTTCCCACGGATCGGCCTCCAGCTGCTTGATGCCGAGGCTGATGCGCTGGGACTCGGTGTTGATGCGGATGATCTGCACCTTCACCGTGTCGCCGACATTGACGATCTCCGACGGGTGAGACACGCGGCGCCAGGCCATGTCGGTGACATGAAGCAGGCCGTCGATGCCGCCCAGATCGATAAAGGCGCCGTAGTCGGTGATGTTCTTGACCACGCCCTCGATGACCTGGCCTTCCTCGAGACGGCCGACGATCTCGGAGCGCTTCTCCGCGCGATGCTCTTCCAGAACCGAGCGGCGGGAGACGACGATGTTGCCGCGGCGGCGATCCATCTTGAGGATCTGGAAGGGCTGCGGCACGTTCATGAGCGGCGAGACATCGCGCACGGGGCGGATGTCGACCTGGCTGCCGGGCAGGAACGCCACGGCGCCGTCGAGGTCGACGGTGAAGCCGCCCTTGACGCGGTTGAAGATCATGCCTTCGACGCGCTCGTTGTTCTTGTACTTCTCTTCCAGGCGGACCCAGCTCTCTTCGCGGCGGGCTTTCTCGCGCGACAGAACGGCTTCGCCGAGCGCATTCTCGACGCGCTCCAGGTAGACGTCGACGATGTCGCCGACATTGAAATCTTCGGATTTTGCAGTGGCGCCGAATTCCTTCAGAGCCACGCGGCCTTCGGTCTTCAGACCGACATCGATAACCGCAACGTCCTTCTCGATGCCGACGACGGTGCCCTTAACAACGGTGCCTTCTTCGAGCGCGACATTGGCAAGAGATTCTTCAAGAAGCGCTGCGAATTCGTCGTGGCTCGGCTGTTCTACGCTGGTTTGCGGTTCGCTCATCAATACTCCTAAGCCCCTTTGGGCGTCTTGCGACGGTCTTGTCCGTCCTCGTCCGATCGTTTCCGATCGTCCAAATTGCTGTTCAAATACCCGAAGACATGCGTCAGATCGCTGCCGTCATCTCTTCTGGTAGCTCTGTTCGGGCTGCAAGCTGCGCCTGTTCGTCCGGCCGCGATTTTTTCAGTGGCGGAAAGGCGAAATAGGGGACCGCGATTAGGGGGCTTCTTTAGGAAGCGGACCCGGTGCGGCCCAAAGCGGCATCGATCACATCGATGGCAGCCTTGAACGCCGCGTCTATACTCAAATTCGTGGTGTCGAGCAAGTGCGCGTCGTCAGCTTTGAGAAGAGGCGCGGCCTCTCTTCCCTGGTCCCTCTCGTCCCGGCGGCGAATATCGGCCAGGACCTCGTCCTCCGTAACCTGGACGCCGCCATCGATCAGTTGGAGATAGCGGCGGTGGGCGCGTTCCTCCGGAGTGGCGGTGACGAAGAGTTTCACGGTGGCGTCGGGGCAGATGACGGTACCGATATCCCGGCCGTCGATCACCGCGCCGGCGGGCTGTTTTGCGAAGCTTCGCTGATAGGCCAGCAGAGCTGTCCGGACCTTGGCATGGGCCGCAACGATCGAGGCGGCCTCGCCAACACCACGGGCGCGCAAGCCCGGATCCTCAAGAGTATCGGGGTCGATCTTCTCCGCGGCCGCTACCGCCGCGTCCTCGTCGCGCGGATCGCCGCCGGCGATGACCGTATCGCGGGCCACGGCCCGGTAGAGCGAGCCCGTGTCGAGATAGGCCAGCGCGTAATGCACCGCCACGCGCTTGCTCAAGGTGCCTTTGCCGCTCGCGGCCGGCCCGTCAACGGCGATGATCATCATGAGCGGCTCCCCCGGAGAACGTGTCGCTACACTCTAGCTGATCTCGGCGCCCATGCCCGACAGGAGCTCGACGAAGCCGGGGAAGCTGGTGGCGATCATGCTGCCGTCGTCCACGGTGACCGGCTCCGCCGCCCCTAGCCCCAAGATCAGGAAGGACATGGCGATGCGGTGATCCATATGGGTGGTGATCATGGCGCCGCCTTCGACCGCACCGGCGCCCTGGACGATCAGATTGTCGCCATCGACTTCCGCCTCCACGCCACAGGCGCTAAGCCCTGCGGCCGTTGCGGCCAGGCGGTCGCTTTCCTTCAATTTCAGCTCGGCGAGCCCTTCCATGCGGGTCTCGCCCTCGGCGAAGGCCGCCAGCATGGCGAGCACCGGATATTCGTCGATCATGCTGGGAGCGCGGTCGGCCGGGACCGTGACGCCTTTCAGGCTGCTGGTCCGGGCGCGGACATTGGCGATGGTCTCGCCGCTCGCCTCGTGCTGATCCAGGATCTCAATATCGGCGCCCATCTCCTGCACTGTGTCCAGGAAGCCGGTGCGGGTCGGGCTCATGAGCACGCCTTCGACCGTCACGTCGGAGTTCGGCGTGATGAGCGCAGCGGCCAGCAGGAAAGCGGCCGAGCTCGGATCGGACGGGACGTAGACGCTAGCGCCCGTCAGCTCCGCATCGCCGCAGACGGTGACGATCTTGCCGCCGCCCTCGCGATCCTCCACAGAAATCTCCGCACCGAAATAGCGCAGCATGCGCTCGGTGTGGTCCCGGGTGGGCATGGTCTCGATCACGCTGGTGCGGCCCGGCGCATGGAGTCCCGCCAACAGGATCGCCGACTTCACCTGGGCGGAGGCCACGGGAAGCTCGTAGCGCAGGGGGATCAGATCCTGGGTGCCGCGCAAGGTGAGTGGCAGGGTCGTTCCCTCGCCTTCCACCTCAAGCCCCATCTCCTGGAGAGGCGTGAGCACGCGAGCCATGGGACGGCGGCAAAGAGATTCGTCGCCTGTGAACTCCGCCGTCATGGCGTGGCCTGCGACGACACCCATCATGAGCCGAGCGCCGGTTCCGGAATTTCCGAAATCGAGCGGACCGTCGGGCTGCTTCAGTCCACCGACCCCCCGGCCGATCACCGTGTAGCGATCGCCATCCTTGGAAACATCGGCGCCGAGCGCCGCGACCGCGCGGGCCGTGGCGAGGATATCCTCGGCTTCGAGCAGACCGCTAATCTGGGTGCGGCCCGTTGCGAGCGCGCCGAGGATGAGGGCGCGGTGAGAAATCGACTTATCGCCGGGAACTTTGAGACGACCGGTGAGGCCCTCAGATCGGCGTGCGGTCAGAGGCTGTGACATTGGCAAAATTCGATGATGTTGCGACTCGACCATTAGCTTTTGACAGCACTGAAAAGCCGTGGCAATGGGGTGAAAAATTGGGTTGATGGAGCACGAGGGGTCCAAATGTCCACATCTGCCCGGGGAACCAAGCGTGTTTGCCCCAGCTGTGGGGCGAAATTTTACGACCTGAACAAGTCGCCGATTACCTGCCCCGTCTGCCAGGCGGCCTATCAAGCACCGTCTGGGCGCCGGAGCAAGGCGGCGGCTGTTGCCGAAGAGCCGAAGCCGAAAGCCAAGGCCAAGGCGGAAGAGGAGGATGTCGAAGTCGTCGAGGAGGACGCGGACGTCATCAGCCTCGAAGATGCGCGGGAAGACGAGACCGACGATAACGACGACGACGATGAAAACATCGATCTCGGCGACGACGATGCGGATATCCCCGACGATAATGACGACGACGATACATTCCTCGAAGACGACGAGGACGACGAAGAAGGCGTCAGCGGACTGATCGGCGGCGCAAAGGACGACGACGACGACACCTGATCTTCACCAAAAATTTGATTCGAAACCGATCTACCCATGCATGGGCTTGCGTTTGGCCGCTCGCTCATTTACTTGATCGGTCTCGCTTCGGGCCCCAGATAAATCTGGCCGGCGAACGAGGCGAGCTTCACACCAAGATGGGGCCATAGCTCAGTTGGGAGAGCGCGTGAATGGCATTCACGAGGTCGGCGGTTCGATCCCGCCTGGCTCCACCATCTCTCTTTTGATCTCACGCTAGCGTGCTTTGCGCGCAGCTCCGATGGGCGGCCTGACCGGCCGGCGGGCCGTCGCCCTTGCGAGTGCTAAGGCGCTCGGTTTTCCAATTCTCGATTTCGCTCACGCTGATCCGCTTCGCGGATAGCTCCGCGAGGGCGCGCTGACCGCGCGACGCCCGGTCGGGCTTGCGAGCGCTAAGGCGCTCGATCTTTCCTCACGACAATTCGCTCACTTTGGCCAAGCGCTCGATGAGGCCGACGGCGTTGGCAACGCCGTGCTCCTTTCGGATCTCGGCGCCGAGGCTTGCAGCTTTGTCGATGATATCCTGATTGGTCGTCGCCTCCTTCAGCGCCGCCGCGAGCTTATCCACCGTCAGCCTCTTTCGCGGAATCGCCTTCGGTCCCGCTCCGAGCGCATAGACGCGGGAGGCCCAAAACGGCTGGTCGGCGAAGAACGGGACCAGCACAGACGGCTTTCCTGCACGCAAGCCTGCCGCCGTGGTGCCGGCGCCCCCGTGATGGACGACGGCGGCCATCTTTGGGAACAGCCACTCGTGGGGCGCCTCATCGATCTTGAGGATCGTCTCGGGCAGGTCGTCCGCGCTCAGCCCTCCCCATCCTGTCGCGATGATGCCCCGCAAACCCACCCGTTGCAGGGCTTCGACAACGATCTCCGCCATGCGTTTAGGATCGCGTCCGGCCATAGAGCCGAAGCCGACATAGACGGGCGGCGGACCGGCCTCCAGGAAGTCAGTCAGCGTCTGGGGCGGTTCCCAGTCATTTGGACCGTCGAGAAACCAGTAGCCGGTGATGTAGGCGTAGTCAGGCCAGTCGTCGGGCCGGGGAAGTACGGCCTCGCTATGAGCGTGGATGATCGGGATCGGCGTCCCGTCCGCTTCTTTCAGAAAATCGAACTCGGCGATAGGCGGCAGGTCCAGCCCGGCGCGAAAGCTGCGCACGTATTTGCGCCAGACGCGATTCACAAGGAGATGGATCAGCCGGTAGCTCGCCCGATTGTACCAGGCTCCCAGGTTCCAGTCGGGGGCGACCACAAAGCGCCACGCGCCGGTCGGCACGAACATGGGGATGGGCGTTGCGAGCGCGCACCCGATGCCGAGTTTCTCGGCGATGTGGGGCGCGGCTCCGCCCTTGGAATGAAAGACGATGAAGTCGGGCTGGAAGGTTTTCGCGACCTCCCAGCTTTCGCGCATCAGCTGCTTCTGCAGCGGCGCGACCTGGCGCGCCATGGTGTAGGTCCGCTTGGCGATCTCGTAGAGATTGCCGGCCTTCTCGATAAGCTCCTTTCCCTGGTCCGTATCGATGATGGAGAGGAGGTCGTCGTTCAAATAGCCGTAAGCGAGGCCGTTGCTCTCGACGAATTCCTCGAAGCGGACGCTCGTTGCGAGCATCACCTCATGGCCGGCGTCCTGCAGCCCTCGGCCCAGCGCCACGTAGGGCTGGACGTCGCCCCGGCTGCCATAGGTGATGATGAGAACCTCCATGGCCTCAGATCATAGCGCACGCAGGCGTGTCGTCCGCCTGGGCGCGACAACGCGAAATGCTCGATTGGTCGTGCTTGAGCCGCTGCGCAGGACGATTAGCGATGGGGGCAGCCCGGCCAGCAGCACGGGCGGCGCTTGCCATCCTCAAGGTTTTCACAACCCCAGGCGATACGCTTCTTCCGCGTCTGCTCTTTCTTGGCGGATTCGATCCAGCAGATCCATTCGTTGCGCGCGAGAGGCGTAATATCCTCCCACGTCTTCAACGCGCGCTCGTTCGATCGAAGAGCGTCCTCGAAATCGGCCGGCAACCCATGCACTGTGCCGCCCGATACCGCAGTGTGATCCATCTCTGCACCGTCCTCAGCCGCAAAGTCTAATCTCCGTACGGCTGGCTTTCCAGACGCCAGCGTCGGGGCGGCTAGATCGAATTGAGCAGGCTCGTCCGGCGGCGCAGCAGCTTCGAAGTGCAATAGAGCGCCACGCCGAGTGCAAGGAACGCCAGCCAGTCGGGCTCTCGGCGGATCCATTGCACGAGACCTTCGTGCTCGAACAGCACATCCTCGACGATCTCGAACAGGGTGAAGACGCTCACCACCAGAAGCCAGCCCGGGGTCTCCCGCCGGAACACCTTGCGGACGGAGAAGCCGCGGCTGGGCGCACGCCACAGAAACGGATTGGGGAAGAAGGCCGGCACCCGCGCGCTCCAGCGCCGGTAGCGCTCGCCGAACTTGCCTTCCAGGAAGCTCTCCTCGGCGGAGGCGATTCGCTCGTAGTAGAGGAAGAATGCCAGGGTGCCGATCAGGAAGAAGCCGAGGCTCTCGAAGAGCAGCAGGAAGCCGGCAAAGATCAGAAAGTTCGCGGTGTAGAGCGGATGACGCACGATCGAATACGGGCCCTTGGTGTTCAGGCGGTCCGCTTTCTGCTGCTTGGTATTCCGGCCGGAGGTGTTGGGTGGGGTGTAGCCGACGGTGAAGGCCCGGAGGGCGAGACCGGAGAGGGAGACCAGCAGCGCGAGGTGCTGGATAAGCTGCTCTGCGCCTTCCCCGCCCGTGTCCCGCGCCATGAAGACCGCGAAGTAATAGATCGCGAGCGGCAGGATCAGGAACGGCAGGAAGGAGCGGTAGCGGAACAGCGTCGCCCCGTGCTTGGTCATCTCATCGCGCAACATACGTAAAGTCCCCGTCGGCACTGCAATTTGCGGCAAGTTGCGAAGAAAATGCGGCCTCACAGCGACGTGGCTAGTTCACCTGGATATATCCTTGGGTGACGGGAAAGGTCGGTCTCAATCGACAAAATTTGGTCGTAGCTCAGTAGGGAGCGTGCGTGATGGCATTCACGAGGTCGGCGGTTCGATCCCGCCTGGCTCCACTATCTCACGCTAGCGCGCTACGCGCGCAGTTCCGATGGGCGGCCTGACCACCGGCCGGCGGGCAATTGCCCTTGCGAGCACTAGGGCGCTCGGTCCTCCATTCTCGATTTCGCTCATGCTAGTCCGCTTCGCGGGGGCGAGCTGACCGCGCAGCGCCCGGTCGGGCTTGCGGACGCTTTGCGTCCGATTCTGCGCCTGACGCTGATCTGCTGCGTACGGAGTTCCGATGCCCCCAACGTGCAATCAGAAAGCATGCTATTTATAGATTGTTCTACGGTGGAGGGAGTCTGATGGGGGATTTTGACGCTTTAGCTAACCAATTTTCCGGACGGCGGTTTGCCGAGCTCATCTTGGAGCATGCATCTAAGCAGAGTCCGCGCGAAGTGATTACGGCTCTCTCAGCTCTACAATCCGGCCTTTCGCCTGAGTTGAAAGAACCCGTTGTCGAGCTAGTGGATTTTGTAAATGCAATGCCTCAGCCACAGTTGCGGAAGTTCTTCTCGGGCGATTGCGGCGACAAATTTCTTGAACTGATGGACGTTATAAAAGGCTTTCTCATTTCTAACTATGGCCTTCAGGTATCGCGGAATGAGGCGTTCGACATATTCAATATTATCGTTCTGAACTACGCGGCAGCTTGCCAATCATTCCCGCAAACGAACGCCGCGATGAGAAAGGCAGCAGGGCACGGTTTTCTGCGGCGTCTTCTCACGTAGGAGGTGGCGGGGGGTCGAATCGGCATTTGCTTGCGTTTTTCAACGCCTTGAAAGGCTTGAGAAGCTCCCCATATATCGCTCATCGGTAAAGCCCGGTGCCTATAGGTAGGGCCGGGTGACGCTTTTCGAGGTGCCGGTTGGGCTTCGAAAACGAGCCGGGATGTCTGAAGCCGCTTAAAGGTTAAGGGCTTTTGTCGATGTCGCGGATGACGTATCTCCACGGTGCGGTTTGGCTCGGTTCCAGCCGAGACGGACCTGCGAGCGAGGGCAAATCCCCGCAAGGGAAATCCCGACCCGACGGCTACCCTCCCTTTAACATCGAGCTTGTGCCGGAAACGGCAGATCGTCCTGAATCCTTGCGCATCACGCTCGCAGTCGCGGGCTTCTCGCGGGAGGATCTCCAGGTGACAGCCGGCAATGGCGAGCTGGTGATCGAGGGCCGGCAAAGCGATGCTGAGGACAGCGTTTCCCGGGAGTATCTCCACAGAGGAATCGCAGCCCGGCAATTCAAGCGGAGCTTCGGACTGGCGCATGGCGTCGAAGTCTGCGAGGCTGAGCTACACAACGGTCTCTTAACCGTCGAGCTCCGCCGACCGCGAAGGGCGGAACCGGTCAGAAAAGTGGGCATCGTCACGGGCGATCAGTAATGGCCGCTTCGAAACGTCCCGCTGCAGAGCCTCTGCACGAGGAGATGGAAATGAACGAGCACGAAAAAGAAGACCGCGAACAGTTTTTGCCGATCAGCGAGGGCGAGCTCGCCATGCTGGGCGACGGCGAGGTGGCTTACATCAAACAGCTCGATGCCGGGATTGCCCAGAAGCTTTTCCCGTCCCTGCGCGAGGCCCCGCAAGGAATCGATCTCTACGCCGTGCTCGGTGCGGACGGCACACCGCTGGCGCTGACCGATAGCTGGAACGCCGCCGTGGCGAATGTCATGGAGAACGATCTCGTGGCGGTGAGCCTGCACTAAGAGTTCATACCGGCAACAAGGCGCTTGGCGTCAGTTGCCCCTGAAATTGAAAAGGCCCAGTCCGCTTAAAGCGCGCCGGGCCTTTTCTTTGTCTTCCGTCCGCTATCCGCTTCAGGCGGCGTTGGAGGCGGCCTCTTCGGTCAGGATGGCGTAGAGGGCCGACTGGTCCTTGGCGCCGCGCAGCTTCTCCCGGGCGTAGTGATCGCGCATCACGCGGGAGACCCGCGCCAGGGCCTTCAGGTGGTCGGCGCCCGCGCCTTCCGGCGCCAGCAGCAGGAACACCAGATCGACCGGCTCGCCGTCGGCCGCATCAAAGTCCAGCGGCGTGGCGAGGCGGGCGAACATGCCCATGATGTGTTTGAGGCCGGCGATCTTGCCGTGCGGGATGGCGATGCCCTGCCCTAAGCCGGTGGAGCCCAGCCGCTCGCGCTGGAGCAACACGTCAAACACATCGCGCTCTTCGAGGCCCGTCAGCTTGGCGGCACGGGCCGCAAGCTCTTGGATCAGCTGCTTCTTGCCGTTCGCCTTCAGCGCCGGCACCACCGCGTCGGGGCCGATCAGGTCGCCTAATTCCATGGTGAAAATCCCCACCCAATGAAGATCGCTCGATTCGCCCGCTTCGGCGGGGCTTCTGCGTCTTATGCGTCGTTTTGCGCGTCGTCGCCGGCGAGGCCCTTGAGATCGAGCCAGCCGATATTTCCGTCGGCGCGGCGATAGACCAAGTTTATGGCGTTATTGCCAGCGTTCCGAAAAACCACCACCGGGTAATCGGAGAGGTCCATTTGCATGACCGCGTCGCTCACACTCATTTCGTGCACGACGGTCTCCGATTCGGCAATGATAACCGGATCGCCATCCTCGTTTTCCAGACCTTCCTCTTCGGGAGACTGGATCACGTATGACGCCGCAGGCCATTGATTCCGAACGGTTTCCATACCGCCATGGGCCTTCAGGCGCCGTTTGTAGCGTCTCAGACGCTTATCCAACCGTTCGCAGGCAAGATCTGCGCTCTGGTGCGGGTCGGCCGCGTCGCCGTGGGCTTCCAGGGTCGCCCCTTGCCACAGATGAACGGAGCATGCGGTCCGGAACTGACCGTGCTCCTTCTCGATACGCACATGGCCGGACGGTTCGCGGCCGAGATATTTGTCGAATATTTGAGCGATCCGGTCCTGCACATAGGTCCGCATCGCGTCCCCGACGTCGAGGTTCTTGCCAGTAATCTGTAATGTCATCGTCTATTTGCGAGGCTGCTGGGACCCGTCTTTTGCGCCATTCTCTCAGGGGCGCCGCGGAGCCGCTTTCTAAGCGGAGGGTTTTGTTTTCCGGGCCTTCGCCGGGCGTTTCCCTGGTCGAGCCAACCCAATCGCGGGCGGAAGCTAGCCTTCCCTTCTTATGGTGTCAAACGCATTCAGGGCTGCCTACAACCGTTCTAAACCGCTCCTTTCGGGCAGCCGGTGGGCCTAGTCTCAAGCGGTGGCGCTCAGCGCGAGCCGCTTCAATCTGCGGCGCTGCACGGAAGACGGTATCCGCAAGGATTCGCGGTACTTCGCAACCGTCCGGCGCGCGATGTCGATTCCGTCGTCCTTCAGTTTCTCCACGATCTTGTCGTCGGAAAGGACGTCCTGTGGCTGTTCCAGGTCGATCATCTCCTTGATGCGGTGGCGGACCGATTCGGACGAATGGGCATCGCCATTGGCGGTGGCCGGCACCGAGGAGGTGAAGAAGTATTTCAGCTCGAACAGGCCGCGATTGGTGGCCATGTATTTGTTGGCGGTGACCCGGCTGACGGTCGATTCGTGCATAGAGATGGCATCGGCGACCTGCTTGAGATTCAGGGGCCGCAGATGGCGCACGCCGTAGGTGAAGAAGCCGTCCTGCTGGCGGACGATCTCCTGAGCCACCTTGAGGATCGTGCGGGCGCGCTGGTCGAGGCTCTTCACCAGCCAGTTGGCGGTGTGGAAGCACTCGGTCAGGTATGTCTTGTCTTCCTTGCGCTTCGCGGTCTTGGAGACCGTCGTGTAGTAGCTCTGATTGACCAGGACCTTGGGAAGGGTCTCGGTGTTGAGCTCCACATGCCAGCTGCCGTCGGGGAGCTCACGCACCATGACATCGGGCACGATGGGCTGGGCGGGGCTTGCGCCGAAGCTTAGGCCGGGCTTCGGATCGAGGCGCTTTATCTCCTGGATCATCTCGCAGAGATCCTCGTCGGAGACGCCACAGAGGCGGCGCAGCGCGGGCAGATCGTGGGCCGCCAGCCGGTCGAGATTGTCCAGAAGCGCCGCCATGGCGGGATCGCAACGGTCGCGTTCCTTGAGCTGGAGAGCGAGACATTCCTGCAAATCCCGGGCGAAGACGCCGCAAGGCTCGAAGGTCTGCAGCACGGCCACAACCTCCTCCACCAGCTCCAGGGGCGCGTCGAGCTGTTCGGCGCTTGCCTCCAGGTCACCCTGGAGATAGCCGGTCTCGTCCACATTATCGATGAGGTGATGGCCGATGACGCGCTGGACCGGATCGGTGATCGTGAGATTCAGCTGCTCCGACAGATGCTCGCGCAGGGTCTTGGACTGCGCGACATAGGCCTCGAGATTGGGCGCATCGCCGTCGTCATGGCCCTGGCCCCGCACCATGTCGAGCCCCTGGCCGTTCCAGGCCGGCTCGGGCTGGGCCGGCGGGGCGGAGGCCTCGTTGTCCGGGAAGATATCGCCGGGATCGGCGTCCAGGCTGTCGTTGGAGGCGGTGCTGTCCTTGGATTGAAGGTCGAGCCACTCGCCGTCGCCTTCACCGTCGCTACCGTCGCTCTCTGAGGACGATTTGCGGCCGTCGTGGCCGTCATAGCTGTCAGCGCCGTTGCTGTGCTCGGACTGGCGCTCGTGGCCCGGCGCAGGGTCATCGTCCTGGGAGCGTTCCAGCAGCGGATTGCGCTCCAGCTCACCGTCGACGAATTCCGTCAGCTCGAGATTCGACAGTTGCAGCAGCTTGATAGCCTGCTGCAGCTGCGGCGTCATGACGAGAGTCTGCGCCTGACGAAGTTCGAGCTTTGTGGTGATCGACACTTACACCTACTCCACGATCAGCGACACTATACACCCAGGATCGGCCGATCAGATCCTAAACTGGTCACCCAGATAGACGCGCCGGACATCCTCATTGGCGATGACCTCCTGAGCCGTTCCGTGGGTGAGGACGGAGCCATCATAGATGATGTAGGCGCGGTCGATGAGTTCGAGCGTTTCGCGCACATTGTGATCGGTGATGAGAACGCCGATCCCACGCCCGGTAAGATGCCGGACAAGGGCGCGGATGTCGTTAACGGCGATCGGATCGATGCCCGCGAAGGGCTCGTCGAGAAGCATGAAGGACGGACGGGTCGCCAGGGCGCGCGCGATTTCGACTCGGCGGCGCTCGCCGCCCGAAAGGCTGAGGGCAGCTGATTTGCGCAGGTGCGTGATGCGAAACTCTTCAAGCAAACCATCAAGCTGATCTTGCCGCGCCTTCTTGTTCGGTTCCACCATTTCCAGCACGGCCAGGATATTCTCTTCCACATTGAGCCCGCGGAAAATGGAGGCTTCCTGCGGCAAATAGCCAATGCCGAGGCGGGCGCGGCGGTACATGGGGAGCTTGGTCACGTCCCGCCCATCGATGGTGATGGTGCCGGTGTCGGCCGGAATCAGGCCGGTGATCATATAGAAGACGGTGGTCTTGCCCGCGCCGTTGGGGCCGAGCAGGCCCACGGCCTCGCCGCGACGGATGTCGATGCTGACGCCGCGCACGACCCGGCGCTTCTTGAAGGCCTTGGTGACCTCCCGGATGGAAAGGCTGCCGGCCGGCGCCTGGCGGGCTTGCGGCCTTGCGGGTTGAGGCGGCTGTCCCGGATGCGGCTGGCCCGGTTGCGGACGGCTCCGCTGGGCCTGGGCAGGATCTGCGCCCTGCTCCGCGAGCGCCCGTTGGTCTGGAAACGACAGCAACTTGCCCACTAACCTTTCCGTTTCGTGATGCGTTGGCGTGAGCCGCCTAGCTTAGCTTGGGCGTTCGCAAGAACCGGTCAATCGCTCGTACCGGTCAATTGCTCGGCGGGAACAGCGGTGTCGGACCGCCTTCTTCATCCGCCTCTCCGGACTTGCCCTTCTTCTTCTTCCCCTTGCCGCCCTCGTTGGGCATGAAAAGGGCGCGAATGCGGTTATTGGCGGCAGCGTTGCCGGTGTTTTCGAACCTGCTTTCACCCGTCGCCAGATTGATGACTAGCTTATTCCCCTTTAGCACATTCTGGCCTTGGGTTAACACAACATTGCCACCTACGGTTACCAGCTCGCCGGGCACATCATAGATCGCCCAGTCGCTGTGGGCCGTCTGATCCTTGCCCTTTGAGAGCTCCACATTGCCGCGCACGGTGACCGTTTCGTCGGTCATGTCGTAGACGGCTGTCTCGCTCCTGGTCTTCTGGTCCTTGTCGCTTTCGATCAGGACGTTACCGGTCAGCGTGACGGTCTGGGCTTCCACGTCGTAGAGCAGATGGTCGCCCTTGGTGCTCTGGTTGTCCGCGCTCTTGATCTTGACGTTGCCCTTGGCCTCGATCTTGGTGAGCTGGCTTCCGGGGCCTTGCTCACCTTGCGCCGCGTCCGACTGATCAGATGCGTCGCTTTGGGTCTGAGCGCCCTCTGCCTCAGCCACCTGGGTCGGCCCATTGCCCATCGGGTTCGCCGAGCCCTTGTAGAAGACGTCCAGCCTTGTGGTGGTGAGGACGCTATCGCCTTGCACCGCTCTCACATTGCCGGTGAACACGGCGACCTTCTCGGCGTCGTAGACCGTGAGCTTCTCCGAGGCGATATCGATGGGCTGGTCGGAATTCTTCGAAAGGCCTTTGAAGGCGCCGGGCTTGGCGCCCACGGCGCCCGAGCTGCTGGTGATCGTCTGGGCCGTCGCGGGTGCGCTCAGCGCGAGAAAGATCGCGCCCAGACCCGCGGCGACGGCGAGGGCGCTCCGGATCGTCCGGGCCTTGCGGGTTTGCCGGCGCTGCATCATGGCAGGGTCTTCCGCGTCGGCATCGGCGCCGACGCCGGGGCGGCACCGGACCCCTGGCCGCTCACCGCCTCTTTCGCCTTGTTCGCTTTCGGCACCAGGTGAACCCTCACCTCGCCGGCGAACTCCAGCTCTTTCTTCGCCGAATGGAAGGTGAGCGTTTTGGAGCGGATGGTGCTGCCGTCCATCTGGAAGACCACCGGATTGGGCGAATGGAGCACCTGCTTGGCCATGTCGATCTCGGCGAGGGAAAGCTGGCCTGTGATGCCGGAGCTGGTCTGCACGCGGATCTTCTCGTTCATCACGAGCTTTTCGTTCTCGCTGTCGAAGGTGCCGCGCAGCGCGCTCATGCGGGACCATCCCTCATCGCCGTTGTTCACATCGGCCTTGATCTCGTGAAGCTTGATGAGATTTGGGTTCGCCACCTCCTGATCCGCATAGGCGGCACTGATGACGTAGTCGCCGTTCTCCTCATCTACGCCCTTCAGGGTCGGATTGGTCATCCGCAAGGCGCCGTCGGTCACCTCGATACCGCTGATGCTCGCCTCCACGTCGCCGACGGTCACCTTCATGCTGGAGGAGATGAAATAGGCTGCCAGCACGCTCACCGCCACGACAGGCAGGGCGATCCGCAGGATGCGCACGGCGCGGCTATGGCGGGCCGCCTTGACGAAGGCGCGATTCCGCTCTGCCTGGGTGCGCAGGTGAAACGTCTCGCCGCGCTGGCCTCTGAGAGTTTCCGTCGTCATGGATAAGCGGGCTTGCTCCTTGAGCGCTGTCGGATGACCCGCTCGCGGCGACCTAGCGTGACGATTTTGATGATAATGCGACGCGAGGTTCGCGCGGGCCGCAACTTCCGGCGCTTTCCCCCGCAGCTTAACGTCTTTCGCTCAGCTTGTCTTACAGGGGTTTTCAGGCCCCGACGTCCACCCTAATGGGCGAACGGGTCGAGATCGTACCAGCCGGACAGGTCGAGAGCGGCGCGAATGGGCAGAAACGCAAAGCAGCCTTGGGCCAGGGCGGTACGCCCCTCGCGGGCCAGCATGGCGTCCAGGCGCATCTTGATCTCGTGCAGATAGAGCACGTCGGCGGCGGCGTATTGTACCTGCTCTTGGGTCAGCTGCTCGGCGCCCCAGTCGGAGGATTGCTGTTGCTTGGAGATCTCCACGCCCAGAAGTTCGCGGCAGAGATCCTTCAGCCCATGCCTGTCGGTGTAGGTGCGGGCGAGCTTTGAGGCGATCTTCGTGCAGTAGACCGGGCCGGTCATCACGCCCAGGTAATGCTGCATCACCGCCATGTCGAAACGGGCGAAATGGAACAGCTTCAGCACCGACTGGTCCGTAAGGAGCTGCCTCAGCACCGGCGCGTCGTACTGGCCGTTGAGCTGCACCAGATGGGCATTGCCGTCGCCGGAGGAGAGCTGGACCAAGCAGAGCCGGTCGCGCATGGGATTTAGCCCCAAGGTCTCCGTGTCGATGGCGACCTGCTGGACGCCGTCGAAAAGCCCTTGCGGCAGATCGCCCTTATACAGCTTCACTGTCATCGGCGATCGTTACCCTCGTTCGCGTTGGATTTTCGGTTCGTCAGGATCGACTGGCGCGCCGCTCAAGCGGCGAAGATCCGAAGAATGGTGCCCAGGAGAAGACTCGAACTTCCACGCCCTTTCGGGCACTAGCACCTGAAGCTAGCGCGTCTACCAATTCCGCCACCTGGGCCAAGGAGGTTCTGCCTATTATCGGCGCAGGCGCTTGTCAATCGGATCAACACCGCTTGAGGCCGGCGCCAGGCTGTTATACTTCGCTAGATGGGAGTGAATCGTGTGCGAGTAAAGAGGCTGAAATGGCGGTCGATCTCAACTTAACAAGCCGGGTCACGATCTTCGGTGGCTCTGGCTTTCTCGGGCGCCATATCGTTCGCGCCATCGCCAAGACGGGCGCGCGCATGCTGATTGCGGTGCGCCGGCCCCATTTGGCCAATTATCTCCAGCCTTTGGGCGGTGTGGGCCAGATCAACTTCGTGCAGGCCAATGTCCGCTATCCGGAAACCCTGGTGCGGGCGGCCGCCGGCTCCGATGCGGTGGTCAATCTCGCGGGCATCTTGGCGCCGAGCGGCAAGCAGACCTTCGAATCGATCCATGCGGAAGGCGCGGAGAACGCCGCCAAGGCGGCGGTCGAGGCCGGCGTCTCGACCATGGTTCATATCTCGGCCATCGGCGCCGATCCCGATTCGCCCGCTGCGTATGGACGCACCAAGGCGGCCGGCGAAGCTGCGATCCTGAAGCATTTTCCAGATGCGACGATCCTGCGCCCGTCCATCGTGTTCGGGCCGGAGGATGATTTCTTCAACCGGTTCGGCGCCATGGCGCGGATGTCGCCCGCTCTGCCGCTGATCGGCGGCGGCAAGACAAAGCTTCAGCCGGTCTTCGTGGGCGACGTGGCGAAAGCCGTGGTGGCAGGCCTCGTGGGCCGGGCCCGCGGCGGCTATATCTACGAGCTCGGCGGGCCTGAGATCCTCACCATGGAGGACGTGATGCGCCGGGTGCTGGCCTATACGGACCGCAACCGGATGCTGGTGAACCTGCCGTTCTGGGCGGCGAACTTCATGGCGCAGTTCCTTCAGTATCTGCCCAACGCGCCGCTAACGCCGGATCAGGTCCGCATGCTGCGGGACGACAATGTGGTGAGCGAAGCGGCCGAAGAGGCCGGACGGACCCTGGAAGGGCTCGGCATCACCGAGGTGCCGATCCAGGCAGTCGTGCCGGATTATCTGGAGCGCTTCCGGCCGCGGGGTCAGTTCTCGCCGCGCCCGCCGGCTCACGTATAGAGCAGCACCACCAGGAAGCCGGAGAGCACCATCCGGTAGATCACGAAGGGCAGGAAGCTCACCCGCTTCACGATCGCCATCAGGAACGCGATGGCCGCCAGGCCCGCGAAAAAGGTCAGGCCGGCGCAGATGAAGCTGTCGGCGGAAATGGTGTCGCCGGCGGCCAGCGCATCACCCAGGGTCAGGGTGCCGGCACCCAGCATGGCCGGGATGCCCAGCAGAAACGAAAAGCGCGCCGATTCGGTGCGGGTGAAACCCAAGAACCGCGCCGCCGACATGGTGATGCCGGAGCGGCTGGTGCCGGGAATCAGGGCCAGGGCCTGGGCCACGCCGATGAAGACCGCCTGGAACAAAGTCATGTTCTGCATGGTCTTCACCTGCTTGCCGACCATGTCGGCAACCAGCATGACGATGCCGTAGAAGAAGGTGTTGAAGGCGACGACGCCGACGCTGCGTTCCAGCTCGGCGAAGCCGAACTTCTTCAGGAAGAGGCCGAAGATGATGGCAGGAATCGTGGCGACGACGATGAAAACGGCGAGCTTGCCTTCTTCGGTGAGCTTTCCCTGTAGAAGCTCGAAGGCACCGCCAATCAGGCGAATGACGTCGCGCCAGAAATAGATCAGGATGGCGAGCAGCGTGCCCAGATGGACCATCACGTCGGTGAACTGTCCCTGGTCCGGCCAGCCTGTGAGATAGGGGATGAGAACCAGATGCCCGGAGGACGAAATCGGCAGGAATTCCGTGATGCCCTGCACGACGGCAAGGACGATGATCTGCTCGATCGACATGAGCCCCCTTTTCTAGCCGCCTTGTTACGACCGGCTGCAGGTTCTATACGGAGCGACCGACTCGCGCGATGCTTTTTGCGGCTCCACGGCGCCGAATAGGTCGATGTCCAAACTCCTACACTATCCCCTATGTCCATTATCCCGCTCCGTGCGGCTTGCGCTTGCGGAGTGCGGCGTGGCCTTCGAACTGCAGGAAGAACGGCCATGGGAATGGCGGCCGGACTTTATCCGACTGAACCCGGCCGGGTCAGTACCGGTTTTTGTCACAGACGACGATTTTCCGATCTGCGGCGCCTACGCCATCTCGGAATATTTCCAGGAGACGGAGCTTTCGGACGGCGAGCCGCTCAGCTTTCAGCTCTTCCCAGGCGATCCGGAAGAGCGCGCCGAGGTGCGCCGGCTGATCGACTGGTTCCACCGGAAGTTCAACGATGAGGTGACCGCCTATATCCTGGACGAGAAGGTATTCCGCAGCTTCGGGCCGCGGAGCACGTCGCCGGACATGGAGGCGATGCGGGCAGGCCGTGAGAATTTGCGCTATCATCTGGCCTATATCGGCCATCTGATCGATGCGCGGAGCTGGCTTGCCGGCGAGGCCCTGAGTTTCGCCGACCTGGCCGCTGCGGCGCATCTTTCCGCGCTGGACTATCTCGGCGAGGTGCCCTGGGAAGAGTTTGAGCCGGCGAAGAACTGGTATGCGCTTCTGAAGTCGCGCCCGTCTTTCCGGCCGTTGCTGACGGACCGGGTGCCCGGCTTCACGCCGCCGGATAGCTACGCCGATCTGGATTTTTGATCGCGGGCTTTGGCCCCTGGACGAGCCCCAGACGAGGGGCGATGTGCTTTGACCCTGAAGGACGAAATCGCAAACGAGGCTGACGCGCTGGGTTTCGATGCGGTGGCTTTCACGTGCGCCGATGCGCCAGAGCACGCAGGGCCGGGGCTGGAGGAATTTCTCGCCCACGGGCGGCAGGGCGATATGGGCTGGATGGCCGATAATGCCGACCGCCGGAAAGATCCTAAGACCCTTTGGCCCGAGGCGCGGAGCGTCATTCTGCTCGGCGTGAATTATGGGCCCGAGGGCGATCCGATGGCTGCACTCCAGCGCCGCGAGATCGGAACGGTCGCGACCTACGCCAAGCGGCGCGACTATCACGACGTCATCAAGAAGAAGCTGAAGCAGCTCGCACGCTTCGTTCAGGGCGAATCGGGTGCGGATGTGAAGGTGTTCGTCGACACCGCGCCGGTCATGGAGAAGCCGCTGGCCGCCAAGGCCGGGCTGGGTTGGCAGGGCAAGAATACCATGCTGGTGAGCCGCAGCTTCGGCTCCTGGCTCTTTCTCGGCGCGATTTTTACCACCGCAGAGATCGAACCGGACGCGCCCGAAGCCGACCATTGCGGCGGCTGCACGCGCTGTCTCGACATCTGCCCAACGGACGCTTTCGCCGGGCCGTATAAGCTCGATGCGCGGCGCTGCATCGCCTATCTCACCATCGAGCACAAAGGCCACATCCCGGCGGAATTCCGCAAACCCATCGGCAACCGGATCTTTGGCTGCGAGGACTGCCTGGCGGTCTGCCCCTGGAACAAGTTTGCTGGTGCTGCCAAGGAGGCGAAGCTCGCGGTGCGGGAGGAGACCGACAATCCACCCCTCGCCGAGCTGCTGGATCTGGACGATGCGGCGTTCCGGGAGCGCTTCCGCGGCACGCCCATCAAGCGGACGGGGCGTGACCGGTTCCTGCGCAACGTGCTGATCGCGGCGGGCAATTCCGGCGATCGGGGTCTGCTGCCGCAAGTCGAGCGGCTTCTCTCCGACGAATCGCCTTTGGTTCGGGCCATGGCGGTCTGGGCGCTGAAGGAGCTGGCGCCGGCGCGGGCCGACGAGCTGCGGCCTGCGCATCTCGACCGGGAGACGGACCGCGAGGCCGCATCCGAATGGGACGAGACGAAGGTCGCGGCATGAGCAAGCTATTCTGTTTCGGACTCGGGTTTTCCGCCGAGGCGCTTTCGGCACGGCTGAAGCGTGAGGGCTGGGAGATCGCCGGCACAGTGCGCAGCGAGGAGAAGGCGGAGCGCCTGCGTGGGCTGGGCTACGAGATGGTCACCTTCGAAGGGCCGGAGGGCAAGGCGAAAGTCCTGAGACTGCTCGAGGGCACCACGCATCTGCTGCTTTCCATCCCGCCGCGGGATGGCGATCCGGCCCTTGAGATCTTCGCCGACGAGATCGGCGCCCTGAAGAGCCTCCAATGGATCGGCTATCTCTCGACAGTGGGGGTCTATGGCGATCACGAAGGCGCAGCCGTCGACGAGACGACGACGCCGAAACCCGAAAAGGATCGCAGCAAGGCGCGAGTGGAGGCGGAAGCCGCCTGGCTGGCGCTCGGCGAGGAGATCGGCGTACCGACCCAAGTCTTCCGGCTTGCGGGCATCTACGGGCCCGGGCGGAGCGCGGTCCAGAAGGTCCAAGACGGCACGGCGAAGCGGATCGTGAAGCCTGGCCAGGTGTTCAGCCGCATCCATGTGGAGGACATCGCGACAGTGGTGGCGGCCTCCATCGATAAGCCCCGCCAGGGCGCAATCTACAACGTGGCCGACGACGAGCCGGCCCCGCCCCAGGACATCATCGCCTATGCGGCGGAGCTGCTGGGCATCGAGCCGCCGCCGGAGGTGCCGTTCGAGGAGGCCGACATGTCGCCCATGGCGCGGAGCTTCTACAGCGAGCGGCGGCGGATCGTGAACGACCGGATCAAGTCGGAGCTGAAGGTGACGCTCG
Organism: Methyloligella solikamskensis; assembly: GCF_042676065.1. Classification (NCBI taxonomy): domain Bacteria; kingdom Pseudomonadati; phylum Pseudomonadota; class Alphaproteobacteria; order Hyphomicrobiales; family Hyphomicrobiaceae; genus Methyloligella; species Methyloligella solikamskensis. The sequence continues at coordinate 101,765 of NZ_JBHTJO010000001.1, forward strand.
CCTATCCGACCTACCGGGAAGGCTTGCGCTCACTCGTGCCGCCACAGGACTAGCGATCCAGATTAGTTTTCGACGAGCCCCTGCAGGGTCCGCTCCAGGCGCTTCAAATCTTGAGGCCGGGACAGGCGATGGTCGCCGTCCTTGATCAGATCCAGCTCCACATCGTCATTGGCCAGGAGATCCATCAGGGCAAAGGCGTGGCGCCAGGGCACGTCCGGATCTTCCATGCCTTGCAGGATGCGCACCGGGCAGCCGGGATCGAGCTTGCCGCCGCCCAGGAGATGATTGCGCCCCTCCTCGATGAGAAAGCGGCTGATGGGATACGGCTCATCGTAGTCGGACGGCGCGTAATAGACGCCGTCCTCCTCCAACTTCTGGCGCGAGGCGGGCGAGAGCTTCTGCCACATCAGCGCTTCGGTCATGTCGTGGGCCGGGGCGATCAGAACCATGCCGGCCAGCCGGTCGCTCATGTCCTGACGCGCCAGATGGCGGGCGAGGAGCAGCGCGATCCAGCCGCCCATGGACGAGCCGATGACGATGGTCCGGCGGGCGTTCATCAGCTCGAACATGGCAACCGCCTCTTCCAGCCAGTCGCCGATGGAGCCTTGCGCCACATCGCCGCTGGAGAGGCCGTGACCGGAAAAATCGAATCGGGCGAAGGGCAGGGAACGAGACGCCGCCCAGTCGGTCAGCGCCGCGACCTTCGTCCCCGCCATGTCAGAGAGAAAGCCGGAAAGCCAGAGAAGGCTCGGCCCTTCGCCTTGCATATCGCCATCGGTGCGATAAGCGATACGCCTGGGCTCCCCATCGGGCGTGCTGCGCGGGGGGCCGAGCTGCAGGAATTGCGGTTCGTCTTCGCTCACCGTATCACACCACTTCTTTTCGCTTCCTCGAGGATGAGCTTCCGCCCATGGCCGGCCCGACCATAATGCAGATCGTCCCCCGGGTCGAAACCGGGGGCAGCGAGCAATCGGCGCTGGAGATCAACGCCGCGCTGGTGCGCGCCGGGGCAACCTCCGTGGTCGTCTCCCAAGGCGGCCGGATGGCGGACAAGATCGAGGCGGATGGCGGCAAGAACATCATCCTGTCCGCGGCGAGCAAGAATCCCATCACCATGGTGAGCAACGCGGCGAAGCTCGCCCGGCTGATCGAGACGGAGTTCGTCGATCTCGTTCATGCGCGAAGCCGCGCGCCGGCCTGGAGCGCGCTCTACGCGGCGCGGGCCATGAAGCGGCCCTTCGTGACGACCTATCACGGCTCCTATGCGAGCCCGGCGCCCTTCAAGACGACCTATAATAGCGTGATGGCGCGCGGCGATCTGGTGATCGCCAACTCCCAATGGACCGCCCATATGGTCCATGAGCGCCACGGCACCCCTTACGAGAAGATGCCCGTGATCCCGCGTGGGCTGGATGCGAGCGAGTTCGATCCGGCGCGCGTCACGGAGGAGCGCAAGGCGCGGCTACGGGCCGCGTGGGGGCTCCAGCCCGACGACGTGGTGCTGCTCCAGGCAGCGCGGCTCACCGGCTGGAAGGGGCAGCGGACGGTGATCGAAGCGGCGGCGCGCATGAAGGCGCAAGGCCGTCTCGGGCGTGCCGTGTTCATTCTCGCGGGCTCCGCGCAAGGGCGCGACAAGTATGAGGCGGAGCTGCGCGAGATGATCGCAAGCGCCGGGCTGCAGGATCGCGTTCGCATCGTCGGCCATTGCGACGACATGGCCGCGGCTCATGCGCTGGCCCATGTCACGATCATCGCGTCCGTTCAAGCGGAGACATTCGGGCGGGCGAGCATCGAGGCCCAGGCCATGGGCTCGCCGGTGATCGTGACCGCTATCGGCGCGACGCCGGAGACCCTGGTGCCTCAGCATAGGGACGCCGCTAACTTCACTGGATGGCTGGTCCCGGCAGGCGATCCGGGCGCTCTCGCCGAGTTGCTCGCCGAGACTCTAACGCTCTCCAAGGCCGACCGCGACGAGATCGGAGCGCGCGCCCGCGACCATGTAGCGCGTAATTTCTCTCTCGCCTCCATGCAGCGCCGCACGCTATCGGTCTACGACACGCTCTTGGGCACGAACCTCGCCGAGCGCTTCGGCTAATTTGCCGCAAACCTGCCTCACTTCTGCCCTCACCGGGTAACCATCTATTAAGCATATTGGGGCGATCTTTAAGCTCCCCGTTCGCTTGCTCTTGTTGCGTATAATGCTGATCGAAAATCCTGAGACATTCCAAGGCGCTCCGCTGAAACCCAAGGGCGAGGACGCACCCGTCTACTACCTGTTTCACGTGCCGAAATGCGCCGGCCGGACCATCGACCGCCACCTGTCGCTTTACGCCCAGGAAGGCCGGTATTTCCGGGCCAAGAAGCGTAGAGGAATCGGGCGCCTTTTCTCACCGCGCCACACCCTTGCCGGCATGCCCGACCCACGCCAGCTGAACGCTGTCGGGAGCCATTATCTCGGGGCGTCGATGGAGCGGATCTGCGAGGGAAGGGAGATCCGGCGCGCGCTGCTGCTGCGCGATCCGGTGAGCCACATGGTCTCCTATTACAATTTCCGGATGCAGCGCTACATCGCGCAGGGCATGCAGCCCTACAGCTTCGAGCTGGCCTATCGCGCGACCCAGCGGGACTTCATCACCCACTACATTCTGCGCAACTTCCTGGAGATCCCTCTGCCCCGGCTTTGGCTTATGACCCGGCCGCAGAAATGGACTCTGGTGAACGAGTTCCTGTCGCGGTTCTGGTTCGTCGGCGACTACCGGAAATGCTCCGAGCTGATCTCGGCCATGGCGCCGGATCTGGGCGTTCCGGCCCGGGCCGTGCCGCAGAACACCTGCACAGGACACTCCAACCACCCGACATGGCGGCCGCTCAGCGTCGCCGATCTGTCGCCGGAGCTGATTCGCCGGATCCGCGAGGAGAATTCCCTCGACCAGCGTCTGTGGCAGACATGGCGCGGGGCCGGTCTCGACGTCCAGAGCGTGAACGAGACGGCGCTGATGGCGCCCGCCAAGCTTCAGTTCTCGGTGCAGGAAGCCGCAAGGCTCGTCTACCAGGTGCGGCGCCGGGTGGCGCGGCGCTGGAACATGCCCGAGCAGCCCGTACCGGCGCCGGAGCCCGCTCCTGTCCAGGCTCAACCGGTCAGCCGCGCCGTGCAGGCCGGCTAAGTGCGGCTGGAGAGCCACAGAAGCGCTCTTTTTCCTTTCCCTATAGGCTTCGTCAGCTGATTGCGGTATTGCGGTTCGGCACGACACGGTTGCCCTGGGGGATAGGAGTATGAGGTCTTTCGGCGTCTGGCTGGCCGCCGCGCTGACGCCGCTGATCGGTATCGCGTCCTTCCTCTGCCTCGTCACTCCGCGCATCACCGTCGTCGCTCTCGCGCTCTTCGCTCTGGTGATCCTCTCCCTCGCCCTGCTCGAGGGATCGCGGCTGCGCGACCTGATCACCCCCGATCTCGGGTTCTGGCTCTTCGTCGGGACGGGCGTCTATCTCGCCATCAACGCGACCTGGTCGGAAGATCTGGGCCGCGCCCTGAACAAGGCGGTCCTGTTCATCCTGTTCGCCTTGTTGAGCATCGGAACGGTTCGGGCCGTGCTCGCCTGGCCCGAGGAGCGAGCGAGACGCGCCGCCAGGGGGTTCGTCATCGGCGTCGCGCTCGGCAGCCTCTATCTCTTCATCGAGGTGATCTCCGATCAGATTCTGGTGCGGGGCCTGTTCAACCTGCTCCCGTTCACGCGGCCGGGCGACTTCAAAGGCATGGTGGTGGAGGACGGGGTGATCCTGTCCATCCGCCTGGCCGAGCTCAATCGCGGGATCGCGCTTCTCCTGATGAGCCTGTGGCCGGTGCTGCTTTGCGTCGTCGGACGGCGGCGCGGTCTTCAAGGCTGGCTGATCGGCGGCGCGGTGTTCGCTTATGCCACGTTCATCATCCTCGCCTCGGAGCACAACACGTCGCAAATGGCGATCGTCGTGACCCTGGTGGCGTTTCTGGCGGCCTATTTCTTCCCCAGGCCAAGCTGGCTGGCGGTAACCGCCGCCTGGTGCCTGAGCTTCGTGGTGGTCGTGCCGCTGGCGATCACCGCCTACCAGGCCGACCTGCACCATGCGAAATGGCTGCCCTACTCGGCCCAAGCCAGGATTGTGCTCTGGTCCTACACGGCCCACGCGGTGCCCGATGCCCCGGTGCTGGGCATCGGAGGAAGCTCGAGCCGCGCCATGGCCGCGGAACCGGAAGCGATCGCGAAGGCCAAGGCCGCGAAGGAAGAAGGCAAGGCCTACGCCTGGCAGGCGGGGCCCCATGCCCATAACCAATATCTGCAAGCCTGGTACGAGCTCGGCCTTGTCGGCGTGGTGCTGGTGCTTGCCTCGGGCGCCTGGGTGCTCTGGATCATCGGGCGGCTGCCGGACGCACAGCTTCCCTACATGGTCGCCCATTTCGCGGCCTTCGCCGCACTTTCGGCTTCGGCCTGGGGGATGTGGCAGACATGGCTGATGGCTCTGCCCGGGCTCGCGGCGGTCTATGGCGCGATTGCGGTCGCCGCGACGCGAAAGCCCGCGGCCTGAACTCTTCCGCGCCGTCGGCCCGGCGAGGCGGTCAGTAGCAAAGCCTGGCGCCGGCCGTGCAAACCACCGGCGAGACGACGCCGCGCCAGCAGATCGTGTAGCTCTGAGACGTGACGATATCCGGCTTGAAATAAAGGTCCGGGGTCACCGTGCTCCGCCAATAGGGGTTGGGCTCAGCCCGCTCGGCGCTGCGCACGGGATTGATGCCTGGATGCTGACGCCGCCAATCGGCGATCGCGTTTTCCAGTGCCTCGTTGGCCCCTTCGACCGCAGCCTCCTGCACCACGCCGTCATCGGTGCCGGAGATCTTCACGCAGGCCCGAAATTGCGCCTGAGCGTCCATCGGCGCCAAGGCTGCCAAACCGGAAAAAATCAGCGTGGCAGCCAGAATTGTCCTTAAGCGAATCGATGCAGATGAGAAAACTTCCATCCCGTCCCCGTCTCAATGTCCCTACCGTCGCGATGAAACCTGTTACAAGGGATCGCGGTTTAACCTAGCGCAGTCGCGAAAGGGGCAATCCTTCTTTATCGGAATGGCCCCTGCCGATTGACTTGTCAGCCAGGTTTCCCATCCTATAGAAAATCGCTTGCAATCGGTCACGCGAGCGCGCTTGGAATATAATTTTTATCAGCAGCGCTCGACGATTTGGACAATAGAGGAGTTCGACACATCGCAAGACGGCCTATGAAAAAAGCTCCCACACGGGAGGGGCCCCGCACCAACGAGGCCATCAATTCTGAGAAGATTCAGCTGATTAACGCGGAAGGCGACAATATCGGCGTGGTCGACCTGGAAGAAGGGCTCTCGCAAGCCGGCGAGGCCGGGCTCGATCTGGTCGAGATTTCACCGAATGCCGATCCGCCGGTCTGCAAGATTCTCGATTACGGGAAGTACAAGTATCAGGCTCAGAAGAAGGCAGCCGAAGCGCGCAAAAAGCAGCGCACGGTGGAGGTCAAAGAGATCAAGATGCGGCCGAACATCGATGTGCATGACTACGACGTGAAAATGCGCTCGATGCTCCGGTTCTTCGAGGACGGCGACAAGGTCAAGGTGACCCTCCGGTTCCGCGGCCGCGAAATGGCGCACCAGGATCTCGGCATGGACCTTCTGAAGCGCGTCCGCGAGGACGTCATCGATCTGGCCAAGGTCGAGCTCGAGCCGAAGCTCGAAGGCCGCCAGATGATCATGGTGCTCGCACCGCGCTAGTGGCAGCAGCCGCGTTTCCGGCGGCTCAGTCTTTCGACATCACGCGCGCCGATCGCCGTTACGCGATGCGGCGCGCTTCTTTTTCCGGCAGGGTTTGGATGGCGGGGAGCTCCGGTACCGGTGCACCGAACAGATAGCCCTGGCCGGTCTCGCAGCCTAAGGCTAGCAGGGTCTCGGCGAGAGCCTGGCTCTCGATCCCCTCCGCCGTGGTCTGCAGCTCCAGGGCGCGCCCGAGGCGGATCATCGCCTCGACGATACGCAGCTCCTCCGGATTTCTCATGATCTTCGCGACGTAGCTCCGATCGATCTTCATGGCGTCCAGCTTCAGCTCGCGCAGATGGTAGAGGCCGGCATAGCCGGTGCCGAAATCGTCCAGGGCCACGCGCAGGCCCAGCGCATGGAGCTGGTCGAGGGTGGCTTTCGCCTCGTCGATGCGCGTCACCATGGCCGTCTCGGTGATCTCGATCTGCAGGCGCTCGGGCGGAAACCGGGTCTCGGCGAGGATGCCGCCAATGGTCGTGGTGAGCAGGCTGTCGGCGAATTGGCGCGGCGAGAGATTGATGGAGAGGTAGGGGGCGTCGGACGCGATCCCGATGTCCTGAATGCTCCGGCGCAGAAGGCTGTAGGTCAGCCGTCCGATGAGCCCCGTCTCCTCGGCGATGGGGATGAAACTGTCCGCCGTGAGAAGCCCCTGCTCGGGGTGGTGCCAACGCGCGAGAACCTCGTAGCCGACGACATCGCGGGTCCGGAGATCGATCAGGGGCTGGTAGTAGGGCCGGATCTGGCCGCTGTTGATGGCGCCGCGCATTTCCCCTTCCAGGACGAAGCGCTGCTGCAGCCGTTCGTCCATGTCTTCGTCGAAGAAGCGATAGGAGCCGCGCTGCTCGCTTTTGGCCCGGTACATGGCCATGTCGGCCCGGTGCAGCAGCATATCGATGCTGTCGTCTTCTGGAATGTCGAATTGCTCGGGGGGCGTGTCGCCACGATAGACCGCCGTGCCGAGGCTCACCCCGATCCGCAGCTCCAGGGCCGAGATATGCATCGGCTGAGGTACCTCGTCGACGATGCGCTTGGCCATGTCGCTCGCCGCTTTGCCGTCGCCTTGATAGCGGTAGAGAATGCCGAATTCGTCGCCGCCCAGCCTGGCGACGAGGCCCTGATTGCCGGCAATTCGGAGGAGGCGTTCGGCGACGGCCTTCAGCACCTTGTCGCCCAGGCCGTGGCCATAGAGGTCGTTGATCGGCTTGAAGCGGTCGAGATCGAGCAGAAAGATGGCGCAGCCGCCGTCTTTCGGCAGGTGATCGACCCATCGCGGGAAGGCTTCCAGAAAGTAGCGGCGGTTGGGCAGCCCGGTGAGGGTGTCGTGGCGTGCCAGACGATGGGCATGACGCTCCGCCTGCTTGCGCTGGGCGATCTCGCCGCGAAGCTGCTGCATGCGCCGCGCGGCATAGAGGAAGCCTGCGATACCGGACAAGGTCAGGGCGTGGAGCAGCTCGTCGAGCTCGTAGAATTCGTTGGCGTGGAACCAGCGTTCCAGAGAATCGTGGAAGTCGATCCTGTAGAGGATGCCGTAGAGCACCAGCGTACCAATGACGAAGAGGATGGTGTCGCTGGCGGCCGGATTGCGCTCCCGAAGCCGCCGCCAGGCATGGCGGGCCCTGCGCCCTGCTCGTTCGAGCAGCGCGAAGTCCGTCTTCTGCCTTAGGACCTCAATCAAAGCTGGCATTCCTCCCGCAAACGTTGCGTCGCATGGAAATGCATCTAGGTTGGGATTTCGTAAGCGCGGCGCGTTAACTTGGCTAACAACTGGTTAAAGCCGGTTCTCCTGCGGCGGAGGGCAGAAGGACGCCCCCTCCGGTACTTGCTAAAAACGGCCAATTGGCCTTATAAGGCGCGCTTGAACCAATGCAGGAGCGGCCTGGCGGGGCATGCCATGGCGGCTTGCAATGCTTCATTCATCCATAGAGGGATGTTTTCCAACGCCGGACCGGTGGCCCGCGCCCCGGTCCCTATCGAGAATTAAGGAAGCAAAATGCCCAAGATGAAGACCAAGAGCGGTGCCAAGAAACGCTTCAAGATCACGGCCAATGGCCGGGTCAAGTGTCAGGCCGCCGGCAAGCGTCACGGGATGATCAAGCGTACCAACAAGTTCATCCGGGATGCCCGCGGCACCTTTGTCCTGTCCGATGAGGACGCAAAGGTCGTGAAGAAGCATTTCCTCCCTTACGGCCGATAGAGCCTAAGGCTGAGACCTCTTAAAGGAGCACCGATATGTCTCGTGTGAAACGCGGCGTCACCAGTCACGCCCGCCACCGTAAGGTTCTGACCCAGGCGAAGGGCTATCGGGGCCGCCGGAAGAACACCATTCGCGTCGCCAAGCAGGCCGTCGACAAGGCGGGTCAGTACGCCTATCGCGACCGCAAGGTGAAGAAGCGGACCTTCCGTTCGCTGTGGATCCAGCGCATCAACGCCGCGGCCCGCCTGCACGGCCTCACCTATGCCCGGTTCATCGAAGGGCTGAAGAAGTCCGGCATCGAGCTGGACCGCAAGGTGCTGGCCGACATCGCCGTGCGCGAACCGGATGCCTTCAAGAGCCTGGCAGAGACCGCCGCTTCGGCGCGCAGCTAGGCATCGCGTAAGGACGTTCGAAACTCAAGGACTGAGAAGCGATGGCTGCGCCCGAGCTCGACACCCTAAAGGCCGAGCTTCTGGCGGCCATTGGCGATGCGGACGATCTCGCAAGTCTCGATGCCGTGCGCGTCTCCGCGCTCGGCAAGAAGGGGCGTGTCTCCGGGCTGATGAAATCGCTCGGAGAGATGCCGCCTGAGGAGCGCAAGAGCTTCGGCCAGGCGGTCAATGCGCTGAAGGACGAGATCGGCGCGGCTCTCCAGGAAAAGCATGACGCGCTGTCCCGCGCCGCCCTGTCTGAGAAGCTGGCGGCGGAGCGGGAAGACGTCACCCTGCCCGTACAGCCCGGTCCGCTGGCGCAAGGGCGCATCCATCCGGTGAGCCAGGTGATCGACGAGATCACCGAGATCTTCGGCGACATGGGCTTCGCCATCGCCGAAGGGCCGGATATCGAGACGGACTTCAACAACTTCACCGCGCTGAACATCCCGCCGGAGCACCCCGCCCGGCAGGATCACGACACGTTCTATTTCTCTCCCGACGAGAACGGCGAGCGGGCCGTGCTGCGGACCCATACGAGCCCGGTGCAGATCCGCACCATGCTCGCCGAGGAGCCGCCGCTTCGAATTATCGCGCCGGGCCGCGTCTACCGCTCCGATTCCGATCAGACCCATACGCCCATGTTCCATCAGGTCGAAGGGCTGGTGATCGACGAGGAGACCCATCTCGGCCATCTGAAATGGGTGCTGGAAGAGTTCTGCAAGGCGTTCTTCGAGGTCGATAGCGTCAAGATGCGCTTTCGCGCGAGCCACTTCCCCTTCACCGAGCCCTCCATGGAGGTCGATATCGGCTACGCCAAGGTGGGTGACGAAATCCGCATCGGCGAGGGCGACGAGTGGCTTGAGATTCTCGGCTGCGGGATGGTCCATCCCAACGTGCTGCGGAACGTGAATATCGATCCCGACCGCTATCAGGGCTTCGCCTTCGGCGTCGGCATCGACCGGCTTGCCATGCTGAAATACGGCATGCCCGACCTGCGGGCGTTCTTCGCCGCCGATCTGCGCTGGCTGAAGCATTACGGCTTCAGCGCGCTCAATGTGCCCACTCTGGCGGGCGGGCTGTCCGGCTGATGAGCGTGTCGGTGATCCATCTCCTGAGCGATTCCCAGGTCGAGGACCTGGTGGCGCTCTATCAGAAGGAATGGTGGTCCAAGAGCCGGACGCTCCACGACGTGCGGACCATGCTGGCAAATTCCGATCTGATCTTCGGCCTGGTCGACGACGAGACCGGCCGGCTGGTCGGCTTCGCGCGCGTGCTGACCGACATGGTCTATCGCGCCATCATCTACGATGTGATCGTCGCCGACGACCGGCGGGGCCAGAATCTCGGCAAGCGGCTGATGGACGCCATGATGGCCGACAACGTGCTCACCAGCGTCGCGAGCGTCGAGCTTCACTGCCTGCCTTCCATGGAAAGCTTCTACGGCAAGTGGGGCTTCGTTCCGAACAATTCGGGGACCCGACCTTTACGCATTCGCCGCGGCGATGCGCCGATCGGCGATAAGGCAAGCGCATGAAGTTCACCCTTTCCTGGCTGAAGGAGCATCTCGATACGGATGCGAGCCTTGAGGAGATCGCCGAGAAGCTGACGGTGATCGGGCTGGAGGTCGAGGAGATCGTCGATCCGGCGGAAGCCTTCAAAGCCTACCGCGTGGCCCAGGTGGTCGCGGCGGAGAAGCATCCGGACGCCGACAAGCTTCAGGTCTGCACTGTCAATACGGGCACCGAGACGCTGCAGGTGGTCTGCGGCGCACCGAACGCGCGGGCGGGCATGAAGGGCGTGTTCGCGCCTGTGGGGACCTATGTGCCCGGCATCGATCTGACGCTGACGAAAGCGAAGATTCGCGGCGTGGAATCCTTCGGCATGCTCTGCTCGGAACGCGAGCTTGAGCTCTCCGACGAGCATCAGGGAATCATCGATCTTCCGGCGGATGCCGAAGTCGGAAGCCCGGCAGCGAACGCGCTGGGGCTGACGGATGCGATGATCGACATCGCCATTACGCCGAACCGTCCGGACTGCCTGGCGGTCTCCGGTATCGCGCGGGACCTGGCCGCGGCGGGGCTCGGCACCTTCAAGGACGAGGCCGTCGAGCCGGTGAAGGGATCTTTCAAGAACCCGCAGCCCATCGCGCTGAAATTCGACGCCGACACGGCAGATGCCTGCCCGGTCTTCGCCGGGCGCGTCGTCAAGGGCGTGAGGAATGGGCCGAGTCCGGACTGGCTGCAGGCGAAGCTCAAGGCCATCGGCCTGCGCCCCATAAACGCCCTGGTCGACATCACCAACTACATCTCCTTCGACCGGGCGCGCCCCCTACATGTCTATGACGCGGACAAGCTGGAAGGCACGATCTGCGCGCGCCTCGGAAAGACGGGCGAAAAGTTCGAAGCGCTGGACGGCAAGACTTACGAGGTCGATACCGAGGCCACGGTGATCGCCGACGACGAAAAGGTGCTCGGCTTCGGAGGTATCATGGGCGGCGAGGAGACGGGCTGCACGGAAGAGACGACCAACGTCTTCATCGAGAGCGCCTATTTCGATCCGATCCGTACCGCCAAGACGGGCCGCCGCTTCAACATCGTTTCGGATGCACGCTACCGGTTCGAACGGGGCGTCGATCCGCAATTCGTCGTGCCCGGCTTGGAGCTCGCGACCCAGATGATCCTGGACACTTGCGGGGGCGAACCCAGCGAGATCGAGGTGGCCGGCGAGGCGCCGGAAGGCCGCCCCGGCTTCGGATTCGATCCGGCGCGGGTGAAGCGGCTGACCGGGCTCGACATCTCCAACAAGGAGATCGAGGTCACCCTTGAGAAGCTCGGCTTCGAGCTTGCGGGGAGCGCGCCCAATCTCGAAGTGACCCCGCCGAGCTGGCGGCCCGATATTTTCGGCCCCGCCGATCTCGTGGAAGAGATCGTCCGGTTGGTCGGCGTGGACAAGGTCGCCCCGACGCCCATGCCGCGCGCTTCCGGCGTCGCAAAGCCCGTGCTGACGGACAAGCAGATCCGCCAGCGTCTCGCACGTCGCGTGCTTGCGTCACGCGGGCTGGTCGAGGGCGTGACGTGGTCGTTCATTCCGGAAGCCCACGCCAAGCTGTTTGGCGGTGGCGCGCCTGCGCTGAAGCTCGACAATCCCATCTCCACGGAGATGAGCGATATGCGGCCGAGCCTTTTGCCGGGTCTCGTGACCGCGGCCCAGAGGAACAAGGATCGCGGCTTTTCCGATGGCGGGCTGTTCGAGCTTGGCCAGGCCTATTCGGGCGCGAAGGCGGAAGATCAGTATCTGGCCGCGAGCGGCGTTCGCTTTGGCAATGTCTCGCTCGAAGGGCTTGGCCGCGACTGGCAGGGCGATGCCCCGAAGGCAGACGTATTCTCGGCAAAAGCCGATCTCGCCGCGCTGCTGCAGAGCTTCGGGCTGGATCCGTCCAACTTGATGGTCGTGGCGGAGGCGCCCGACTGGTTCCACCCGGGCCGCTCCGGCTCCTTCAAGCTGGGGCCGAAGGTGACGCTGGGCGTGTTCGGCGAGCTGCACCCGGAGACCTTGCGGGCCCTCGATGCGGACGGACCGATGGCTGCTTTCGAGCTCTATCTCGACGCGCTGCCGAAGCAGAAGAAGAAAGGCTCGGGCCGCTCGGCGCTCGGTGCCTCCGACCTTCAGGCGGTACGCCGCGACTTCGCATTCCTGGTGGATGGATCCGTTCCCGCCGGCGATCTCCTGAAAGCCGCGCGCTCCGCCGACAAGGCGCTGATCACGGAGGTGGGGCTGTTCGACGTCTTCACGGGCAAGGGCGTGCCTGACGGCAAGAAGTCTCTCGCCATCGAGGTGACGCTGCAGCCGACGGAGAAGACGCTGACGGACAAGGAAATCGACGCGGTGGCGGAGAAGATCGTCGCGTCTGTCGTGAAGGCCACCGGCGGCGAACTGCGGGGCTAAGCGCTCCCGATCAGCACGCCGACGACGAAGACGATCGTGCCGCCGACGACCACCTCGAAGACCGCCTGAAGGAAGCGCGTGTCCATGTAGCGGGCGCGGACCCAGGCGATGGCCCAGAGCTCGATCACCACGATCACGCAAGCCACGACGAAGGCCGTCCAGAAATGGGGGATCAGGAACGGCAGGGTGTGGCCGAGACCGCCGACCGCCGTCATGAGACCGGTGATGAAACCGCGCATCCAGGGATGGCCGCGGCCGGTGAGCGAGCCGTCGTCGGAGAGCGCTTCGGCGAAGCCCATGGAGATGCCCGCGCCGATTGAGGCGGCGAGGCCCACCAGGAAGGTGGCCCAGGTGTCGCCTGTGGCGAACGCAGCAGCGAAGATCGGCGCCAGGGTCGAGACCGAGCCATCCATGAGGCCGGCAAGGCCCGGCTGCACCACCTGGAGCACGAAGAGGCGGCGGCGCGTCTCGGCTTCGGCCTTCTCCACCGAGGTGGAGATGATCTTCTCGCCGAGCTTCTCGGCCAGGGCTTCGTGGCTCTGCTCGGCCTGGGCAAGATCGCCCAGCAGCTTGCGAACGCCCGCATCGGTCGCCTTGGGGATGGCGCGCTCGTAGAAGCGGCGGGTCTCAAACTCCATCTCCTCCACTTGCTTGCGCACGCGTTCGGGCCCTAAGGATTTCACCATCCAGAGGGGCTTGTGGGAGACGAAGCCGGAGATGTCCTGGCGGCGGATGAGCGGGATGTGGTCGCCGAACTTTTCGCGATGCAGGTCGATCAGCCATTGGCGGTGGCTGTCCTCCTCCTTCGCCATCTCGTTCAGGACTTCCGCCGAGGCCGGGTAGTGCTCTTCAAGCGCGCGGGCGTAGTCGCGGTAGATGCGCGCGTCCTCTTCCTCCAGGGAGATCGCCAGGGCAACGATCTGCTCCTCGTTCAGCTCTGAAAACCGCATGGTCCGGCCCGTTTTATGACTTCAGCTTTCGTAATTTAGAATTGTTCTAAAATACAGAAGCGAGGGCGGGAGAGCAAGGGGCCGGGAGCTATGTCCGACTTTGAGGACTAAAACCAGCTGAAGGGATTGAAGGGCTTCACCTTGGGCTTGGGCGGCTCCTTCGGCTTCTCCTTGCAGGCTTCGGCGATCTGATGGAGCAGACGGTCGGAGGGGCGGCTCGCGGGCTGCCAGGCTTCGCAGAGCCGTCCGACCTTGCCGCTGAGCGCATCCGCTTCTGGCGCGCAGTAGAGGCCTGAGCCGTCGGGCTGCGGTGTGAACTGAACGCCGCGGGATTCCTCGCGATTGCCTAGGCGGGCACCGAGATAATTCAGCGCAGCGATCCGGTTGTGAGCTGCCGAGACCGGTTCAAAGCGTTTCGGCTTGAGATGGGTTTCACGGATGGGGATCGCCTCGATGGCCATGACCTCGAAACGTCCGGTCGGCCCACGCGCCAGATGGACCTTGGCCAGCAACCCGTAATCCCGGCAGACGCCGAAGCGCGCCATGTTGGTGGTGCCTGGGTGCAGGAAGTTGCCGAGCCCATAGAAGATCAGGGAATCGCCGGCGAGCTCTACGCCCTGCACCACGTGGGGGTGATGACCGACGATGAGATCGATACCCTCCTCGAGCGCGGCTTCGTTGCGGAAATCCTGGATCTGGCGGCCGTCGGCGAAGACGCGGCCCTCCTTGCCGTAATGGACCGACAGGATGCGGTAGTCGGCTTCCATCCCGGCGAGCCGGTCGAGGGTGGCACGAAAATCCTCTTTCAGACGGTATGAGGCCTGGCCCGGCTTGTTTTCACCGGCGCGGTGCTGGGGCCTGGCGCCCGTGATGATGCCGGCGGCGGCGAAGCCGATGCGTGTGCCGTCCACCTCGAGACAGGCGGGCCGCGTCGCCTCCTCAAAATTCGCGCCCACGCCTGCAAAGGCGATCGGCTGTTCATGGCGGGCGACGGCGAGATGAAACAGCGTCTCTTCCACGCCTGCCGCGCCGAAATCCATGGAGTGGTTGTTGGCCAGGGAGAAGAGATTGAAGCCACGACCGATGAGGCTGTCGAGCCCGTTCGGATGGCTGCGGAAGTTGAACGACGTGCCCTGCTCCTTGTCGTCGGGCGGGATGTCGTTCCGGTCCGTGACCACGGTCTCGATATTGGCGAAGGCGAGATCGCCGTCGATCTCCGCGGCGATGTCTTCCGAGGACTCCTGGAAGCTCCAGAGCTCGCCCTTTCGGAATCCTTCCGCCTCGACGATCTGGCCGGAGCGGTTGAAGCCGGTATCGCCTGCGAGAATGATGGTGAGAGTTTCGGGCCCGTCGTCCGGTCCGCGCGCAGCGACGGCATCGGCCGCGATCACATTCTCGGTGCAGCGTGTGACGGTCTTGGTGTGGCCCGTCGAGGTCACGGCGAGAAGAGCGAGGGGCAGGAGAAGCGCTTTTGAAATCCCCAGCCCCATATCCGCCCCTTACGCGCTTCGCGCCTCGGCGTAACCGCCAGCCGACGGCTCGCGGGGGATGAGCTGATGGTCCCGCGCGTAGAGCATCATGGCGCGCTCGGCCAGCGCGGTGATGGTGAGCAGCGGATTGCAGCCGATGGAGCGCGGGATGATCGCGCCATCGCAGACATAGAGCCCGGAGTGGACGTCCTCCCCGGTGGTGCCGGAGAAGACCTGGCCCTTGTGATTGACGACGCCTGTGCTGGCATCCTCGCCCATGCCGCAACCGCCCAACGGGTGGGCCGTGGCGGGCTTGGCGCCGGTGGCGGACAGCGGATGCTTGATATAGCGGGCGCCGACGCTTTCGGCCGCTTTGGTGAGCGCGTCGTCGACGCGCGAGAAGACCGCCTCCTTCTCCACGCCGGGCCAGCGGAGCTTGGTCTTGCCCTTCTCCAGAACCAGTTTGCCGGAGGCGCTGTCGTGGGAGACCACGAAGAAGGTGTGAAGGTGCGAGAGCGGTCCCTGATAAACGCCCTTCACCAGGCTCTGGGCGGCGCCGAGAAGCCGGCCGCCCGAGAGGAAGAAGACGGGCAGCAGCGGGGCGAGCGCGGACGGGAGAACGCCTTCCTGGATGGTCATGCTGCGGGCGAGGTCGGTTTCGTCGGGCAGCTCGATCTGGCCGGTGACGCAAGCGCCCACGGTGTCGCCTTCGAATTTCGGCGGGATGCCGACTCCGATGGCATTGACCCGCGTCTCTTTGCCGAGTGCGAATGCGATGATGTCGCCATTGGCAGAGAAGTGCTCGCCGAGCTTGTCCGATACGGACAGACCGTTTTCGCGGGAACGCAGCAGGATCTCCGTGGAGCCCAGAGTGCCGGCGGCCAGCACAACGCTCTCGGCACCGACGGATGCCAGCGGCACCTCTTCGCTGCCCGTGGGGCGGAAATGGATGCGCCAGCCCGCGCCTTCGCGAGAGAGATGATCGACGGCAAGCTCGGTGAAGATCTCCGCGCCATGAGCATGAGCGTCGGGCAGATAGGTCATGGCGACGGTATTCTTCGCGCCGATATTGCAGCCCGAGCAGCAATCGCCGCACAGCTCGCAGGCCGGCTGCTCGACGCCGAAGGCATTCACGCTGTCTTCGAAATTGACGACCACCGGTGCTGCCACGGGCCGCTTGCCGATGCGCTCGCCGATCTTGTCCAGCGCCTTGAACTTGGTGATGGAGTCAGCGTGCATGTAGCGGGCGGGGCGAAGCGAGGCGCGCGCCGCGTCGTAGCCGCGGGCGAGCAGACCGTCTTCGCGGATCTCGTCCGGCCAGGCCGCGTCGGCGAAGACCCGGGCGTCGGGCTGGAGCGCCACGGCGGCATTGATGAGAGAACCGCCGCCCAGGCCGCAGCCGACCAGCACGTGCATGTCCTCGCCCATGCGGAAATCGTAGAGGCCGGTGGCGGAGCCGGAGCGCATCTTGCCACCGCGAATCTGAAGCTCGCGGCGCAGCTCGGGCAGGCGCGCGGGAAAGTCGCCATTGGCGAACTCGCGGCCCCGCTCGATCACGCAGACCCGCTTGCCGAGCCGCGCGAGACGGGACGCTGCGACGCCGCCGCCATAGCCGGAGCCGATGACGACCACGTCATAGGCGCTCTTCATCTGCTCGGGGATCGACGACAGGCGGTTCGGCATGTCTCATCCATAGCGAAATCGAAGGATCATCTAAAGACCGCGTTGGGCCCATGAAGCCGACCAGGCGGGCTTGCCCACAGGGAGTCACTTCATATCACGGCTTTGCGATTGGCTATTTCCGCCGCCCCGCGCGCTCCGTATCCTCCCCTCAAAGACCAACAAATGGAGCATTTGATGACAGGGAAGCGGATCGGATGGAGGGGTGCGACGCTGCTGACGGGCGTATTGCTCGCTCTCGGCATCTCAGCGGGGGCCGCGCGGGCCGCGGACAGCGAGACGGCCATCTTCGCCGGCGGCTGCTTCTGGTGCGTGGAAGACGCCTTCGACCATGTGAAGGGCGTGACGGAGACCATCTCCGGCTATGCGGGCGGCACGAAGCCCAACCCGACCTATGGAAGCCATGAGGGCTACAAGGAGGCGGTGAAGGTTACTTACGATCCGGACCAGGTCACTTACGCGGAGCTGCTGGATACCTTCTGGCACAATGTCGATCCGTTCGATCCGCGCGGTCAGTTCTGCGACAAGGGCCCGGCCTACGAGTCGGCAATCTTTATCGGCAATGCGGAGGAGAAGGCGCTCGCGGAGAAGACCAAAAAGGAGATCGCCGAGCGCTTCGATCAGGAGGTGGCAACCGAGATCGTGCCGGAGACGACCTTCACGGCAGCTGAGGATTACCACCAGAATTATCACTCGGTGAATCCGATCAGCTATAAATTCTACAAGTGGAACTGCGGCCGTGCCCAGCGGCTGGAGCAGATCTGGGGCCCGGCTCATTCATGACGCCGGACTTTTCGAGATAGGGGCGAGCGATGGCGCAGAAGAAGCTGGTCTATCGCCATTCCGGATGGGTGCGCTCCACCCACTGGATCAACGTGCTCGCGCTGCTCGTTCTCTTGATGAGCGGGCTGCAGATCTTCAACGCGCATCCTGCGCTCTATTTCGGCTCGGCCTCTACATTCGACGCACCCGCTGTCGCCATGACCTATGAGCGGACCGACGAGGGCTATCGCGGCGTCACGGAGATCTTCGGCAAGAGCTACGACACCACGGGCTGGCTCGGCGGCGGTGAGGATGCCGACGGCGAGTTCACCCGCTACGGCTTCCCCTGGTCGATCACTCTGCCCGGTTTCCGGTCGCTCGCCATGGGCCGGCATTGGCACTTCTTCTTCGCTTGGGTCTTCGTGATCAACGGGCTGATCTATCTGATCTATTCGCTCACGAGCGGCCATCTGCGACGCGATCTGACGCCGGACGGCAAGGAAATAAAAGGCATCGGCCACAGCATCGTGGAGCATGCCAAGTTCCGCTTCGATCACGGCAACAGCTACAACGTGCTGCAGAAGCTCTCCTATCTCGTGGTCATTCTCGTTCTGCTGCCGCTGATGCTCGGCACTGGGCTGACCATGTCGCCGGGCATGGATGCCGCCTTCCCATGGCTGCTCGATATCTTCGGCGGCCGGCAATCGGCGCGGACAATCCATTTCATCTCCGCCACCCTCATCGTGCTGTTCGTGGTGGTGCACGTGTTCATGGTTCTGGTCTCCGGGGTCTGGAACAACCTCCGCTCCATGGTGACCGGGCGCTACGCGGTGCGGACAGACGAGCCTGCCCACGCGAAGGAGGCCGCGGAATGAGCGAGCACGAGAAGAAAGAGAAGCCGGGCATGGACCGGCGGAGCTTCCTGGCCCGGGGCGGCGCGGTGATGGGCACGCTCTTGCTTGGCGGCTGCGACGAGCTTTCCCGAAACGACACGGTGAAGCGGATCCTGGCGAGCGCCGAAGGTCTGACGGAAACGGTGCAGCGGGCGCTGCTGACGCCGGAGTCCCTCGCGCGGGAATATGCGCCGGAGGATATTTCGCCGGACTTCAAGGCGAACGGCTCCACCAATCCCCAGACGCCGGACTATCTGAAGCTTGCCCAGAACGACTTCAAGGATTGGCGGCTCAAGGTCGGCGGACTGGTGGAAACTCCGCTGACGCTTTCCCTGGACGAACTGCGTGCCATGCCGTCCCGCAGCCAGATCACGCGCCATGACTGCGTCGAGGGCTGGAGCTCCATCGGCAAGTGGACGGGCGTTCAGCTCTCCCATGTTCTCGATCAGGCCAAGCTGAAGGAGAACGCGAACTACGTGGTCTTCTACTGCCTCGATGATCTCGGCCGCCGGGGCACCGAGGAGAGCCGCTACTACGAGTCCATCGCGCTGGTGGACGCCTATCACCCGCAGACGATCCTCGCCTACGACATGAACGACGAGACCCTGCCTATTCCCCACGGCGCGCCCCTGCGCGTCCGTGTGGAGCGGCAGCTCGGCTACAAGATGGCGAAATACATCCGCGCCATCGAAGCGGTGGAGAGCTACGACGACATCCGCGGCGGTGAGGGCGGCTTCTGGGAAGACCGCGGCTACGCCTGGTACGCGGGCATCTAACGGCTAGACAGCAGACATGAAAAAAGCCCGCCGGCAGGACCGGCGGGCTTTCAATTTCTTCAGCTCAAACGAGCTTACATCGTGCCGCCAGAGGCTTTGCACTCCTCACGGAACGCCTTGCGCATGGCGCGGTCGTCCGGATAGTGCTCCTTGGCCAGCTTGCGACAGCTCATGCTGGACTTCATGCCGTCCATCATGCCGGCCTGCACAGGCGCGGAGACGACGAAAGCGCCGCCGAGGAAAGCGAAAGCGGTGGTCGCGAGAACAATTTTCTTGATCATTAGGAGTACTCCTGTTGGTGGCATCGGCTTTCCGGCCGATACCGAAGAGACCCCGCTACCGAACCCTCGGTGCGCTGGTGTGGGCAAAAAAATGGGAGCTCTTTTAGAGCTCCTTACATGTTGGACTCAGTGGCCTCTTTGCAGTTCTTCCGGAACTCTTTGCGCATTTCGCGGTCTTCCGGGTAGTGCATCTTGGCCATCTTGCGGCAATCCATGCCCTTCTTCATGCCGTCCATCGGGCTCGCGTGAACCGGGGCCGTCAGGGAAGCGGCACCCACAAAGGCGAGCGTGGTAGCGGCGAAAAGAAAAGTCTTAAACATCTAAGTAGCTCCATCTTTGAAAGGTGGGGAATAGGCTGTCCGCCTGTTCCTCCAACGCAGCGATCAATATTTGAGTTCGGCCATTTGACCAGAAAAAAATTGTGATTTTATCGGGACAACCGAACATGGTTTCGCCTTTATTTCGCAGGCCTTGCGAGTTGATAACTCCGCTTGACCGACGTTGCGCCCCTGCTACAAGCCCAGGCTATGAGCGAAACGCCCTTTACCCCGCAGTCTCACATCCGCAATTTCTCCATCGTCGCCCATATCGACCACGGGAAGTCGACGCTCGCCGACCGCTTGATCCAGCTCTGCGGCGGGCTGACCTTGCGCGAGATGAAGGAGCAGGTGCTCGATTCCATGGATATCGAGCGCGAGCGCGGCATCACCATCAAGGCCCAGACCGTCCGCCTGGAATACAAGGCGAAGAACGGCGAGATGTACGAGCTCAATCTCATCGATACGCCGGGTCATGTGGACTTCGCCTATGAGGTGAACCGGAGCCTGGCGGCCTGCGAAGGCTCGCTGCTGGTGGTCGATGCGACCCAAGGCGTCGAGGCCCAGACGCTCGCCAATGTCTATCAGGCGATCGAGGTGAACCACGAGATCATCCCGGTCCTGAACAAGACCGATCTGCCTGCCTCGGAGCCGGAGCGGGTTCGCGCTCAGATCGAGGACGTGATCGGGCTCGATGCCTCGGATGCGCTGGAGATCTCCGCCAAGACGGGCGCGGGCGTGGAAGACGTGCTGGAGGCCATCGTCCACCGGCTTCCCCCGCCGGACGGCGAGGTCGAGGCCCCGCTGAAGGCGCTTCTGGTGGATAGCTGGTACGACGCCTATCTCGGCGTGGTCGTGCTGGTGCGCATCATCGACGGCTCGTTGCGCAAAGGCATGCGCATCAAGCTGATGCAATCGGACGCCTCCTATCAGGTGGACCGGGTCGGCATTTTCCGCCCCAAGCAGGAGGTGCGCAACGCACTCGGTCCGGGCGAGATCGGCTTCTTCACCGCCTCCATCAAGCAGGTGGCCGATACCCAGGTCGGCGACACGGTGACGGAAGAGAAGCGGCAGACGGCGAAAGCACTGCCGGGCTTCCAGCCGGCGCAAGCGGTCGTGTTCTGCGGTCTCTTTCCGCTGGACGCATCAGACTTCGAAGATCTGCGCGAGGCGGTCGCCAAGCTCCGGCTGAACGATGCGAGCTTCTCCTACGAGATGGAGACATCGGCAGCGTTGGGCTTCGGCTTCCGCTGCGGCTTCCTGGGCCTGTTGCACCTTGAGATCATCCGCGAGCGGCTGGAGCGCGAGTTCGATATCGAGCTCATCGCGACGGCGCCCTCGGTCATCTACAATATCTACAAGACGGACGGCTCCATGGAGGAGCTGCACAATCCGGCGGACATGCCGGAGGTGCAGAAGATCGACCGCATCGAGGAGCCATGGATCGAGGCGACCATCCTGCTGCCCGACGAGCATCTCGGCGCCGTGCTCAAGCTTTGCGAGGACCGGCGCGGGCGACAGAAGACGCTTACCTATGCGGGCCCGCGGGCCATGCTGGTCTATGAGCTGCCCCTCAACGAGGTGGTGTTCGATTTCTACGACCGGCTGAAATCGGTCTCTCGCGGCTACGCGAGCTTCGACCATCACATCACCGGCTACGAGGCGGGCGATCTCGTGAAAATGTCGATCCTGGTCAATGACGAGCCGGTGGATGCGCTTTCGGTGATCGTCTCCCGGAACCGGGCGGAATCCCGCGGCCGGGCCATGGTGGAAAAGCTGAAGGATCTTATCCCGAAGCATCTCTTCAAGATCCCGGTGCAGGCGGCGATCGGCGGCAAGGTCATCGCCCGCGAGACCATCAGCGCCATGCGCAAGGATGTGACCGCCAAGTGCTATGGTGGCGACATCACCCGGAAGAGAAAGCTTCTGGAAAAGCAGAAGGCCGGCAAGAAGAAGATGCGCTCCTTCGGGCGCGTCGACATTCCCCAGGAGGCCTTCATCGCCGCGCTCAAGATGGACGCGGATTAGACGCGGGCTTCGGCTCGCGGGGTTCGGACAAGACCGATGGCAGGCGAGCAAAGCGACCGATCTGACGGCCAAGAGCAAGTAGGCGAAGCCCCAGGCGAGCAGGCGCTCGGCGGGCGGGATCGGCTGAAGGCCTATGTCCTGCTCGCGCTGACCGTCGGCGCCGTCATCCTATGTGCCCTGCTCGCCCTGCCCTTCCTGCCCTCGCTCACCTGGGCGCTGGCGCTGGCGATCCTTTTCACGCCTGCGAACCGCTGGCTGGAGCACAAGATCGGCAGCCGGGATATTGCCGCGGGCATCTCCGTGGCGCTGATCGGCGTGATCGTGGTGGCGCCGGCCACCTATCTGTTCGGACGGATCACCTCGCAAGCCGCCAGCGGCGCGCAGATGCTGAGCGAGACGGTCGCCACCGGCGCCTGGCGGACCAGCCTCCAGAAGAGCGAGTATTTCGCGCCCATCCTCGACTGGCTCGAGCAGGTGAATTTCAGCGGCGTGTTCGATGCGTTCGCATCGTGGCTGACGGATGCTAGCGCCTCCTTCGTCACCGGCTCGGTGATGGGCGTCATCTCCCTGGTGCTGACCTTCTATCTGCTGTTCTACTTCCTGCGGGACCGGTTGAGTGCGCTCGACTATTTGCGGGGCATCTCGCCCCTGACCGCGCCGCAGACGGAAGCGCTGTTCAAGCGCATCCAAGACATCATCTACGCGACGCTCTACGGGACCCTGACGGTTGCCCTGGTTCAGGGCGCGCTGGGCGGTCTCGCCTTCTGGTGGCTGGGGCTTCCGGCACCGCTTCTATGGGGCACGGTGATGGGGCTGTTCGCCCTGGTGCCGGTGCTGGGCGCCTTCGTGGTCTGGATTCCGGCGGCCGCGTTGCTGGCCCTGGAGGGAAGCTGGGAGAAGTCGTTGATCCTGATCGTCTGGGGCGCGGTGATCGTCGGCGGCATCGACAACGTGCTCTACCCCATGCTTGTGGGGCGGCGCCTGCAGCTCCATACGGTGCCGGCCTTTATCGCCATTCTGGGCGGCCTGTTCTTCTTCGGCGCCTCGGGCCTGCTGCTCGGGCCCATGGTGGTGGCGGTCACCATCTTCCTGTTCGAGGTCTGGCATGTGGAGCAGCGGGGCGTGGGACCGACTGAGCGGGGAGAGCCTTAGGCCACCTTGTCGGCGCTCGTCTGCCCGCCGCTCTTCTTGCCGTTCGTTTTGCCAGGCTTGATGGGCTTGCTGTTCGAGACTTCCGTGGCGCCGGGCTCGACACCGGCAGCCTCGTTGGCTTGGTCGACGCAATAGTCGACAGCCTCGCGCAGGCTCGTCGCGTAAGCATCGGCATTGGCGGCCAGCTTCACCTCGGCGAGTTCTTTGTCATCGGCATCCTCCACCCAGTACCCGACAAGGATGGTGCATTCGGTGGGGAGAATGCGGCGCAGGCGCATGATGAGATAGCGCAGATGCGCCGGGCTCTCCTCCAGGCCCAGATAGGACAGGCAGACAAGCTTCGCCTTGGTCTGCTGAAGGCTGGTGATATTGCCGGCGGAGATTGCATCGGGACCGATGGCCTCGGCGCCGAGCCCGCGCTTCTTCAGAAGCTCGGCCAGCATGGCGCCCGCCGCCTCGTCGAGCCGGGTACGGCCACCGATGCAAAGCACCGGCGTTTCCACCTGCCACTCCTTGGGCAGCTTGTCCTTCTCGACCATGAGAAGGTCCTGGGCATCGTCTACGCCCCGCTCCTCCTCCAGAGCGAGAAGATGGGCCAACCCTTCCTCGCCCTCATGCTCCTCGACCACTTCCGCCGCCTCGCGCTCGACCTCGCGTTCGTCAGGGTCTTCGCGGCGCAGAACGCTGAACCAGCGCTTCGGCCCGAGATGGCCGAGATTGGCGATCACCTCCTCCACCGTATTGGCGATGCGGGAGATCTGTTCGGTCTCAAGCGTGCCACGCTTGTAATCGGCTTGGGCGAGCTGCAGGCCGCCGACGGCGATGTTGTCGAGATAGCTTTGGAGGCTCTGATCCTTGAGGCAAAGCTCGGCCTGATAGGTGGATTCCGCCGCGTCGCCGGTGAGCGCGCGCTGGTAGAAGGATTGCTGAGGACTCAGGGCGGGCCGGTCGCCCAGCAGCACCTCCAGGAATTGCAGCCCCTCCACATGACGCCCCAGAACCATGAGGCAAACGGTGATGGGCATGGCGAGCAGCAGGCCGAGGGGGCCCCACAGCCATGTCCAGAAGATAGTCGAGCCGACGACGGCGATGGGCGACAGCCCCGTACCGTGACCGTAGACCAGGGGCTCCACCACCTGACCCATCACAGGCTCGGAAATGAGATAGAGCGCGCCGGTCATCAGGAAGGTATCCCAACCGGGATCGACGGCCGCCGCCAGAAGCAGCGGGAAGGCCGCGGCGATGTAGGAGCCGATATACGGCACAAAGCGCATGAGGGCCGCGAGCAGCCCCCACACAGCGGGGCTCGGCACGCCGATCAGCCAAAGTCCGCAACCGATGAAGACGCCATACAGGGAGTTGATGAGGAGCTGTCGCAGAAAATACTGGCTGAGGCGTCGGGCGGCATCGTTCATGGCGCCGGTGGTGCGCTGCAGGTCCGATGACCCCACCAGACGAATGGCCCGGTCGCGCAGATCCTCCCGCTGCATGAGGATGAAGACGCAAAACAGGAAGACGATGCCGATCGTAGCAAGCGGCGGCAGAAGCGTCTCGATGATGTTCTGATAGACCGGGAGCACCCCGTCATCGTCGCCGATCACTTGCACTGGGATAGGGGCCGGCTTCGCTTGCTCGTCTCTCCTTTCCTGGGTGTCCTGCCCGTCATTCTCGTCTCGATCTGCCTCAAGCTGTTCTTGCAGCCGCCTGAGCGTATCGGTCGCCTTCTCCAGAGCGGGCGATCGGGCGGTCGTCTTGCGGAAGGCGTCGATCTTCTTCGACAGTGTGTACTGATAGCGGGGCAGATCGCCGGCAAGCTCGGTCACCTGTTGGGACATGAACCAGCCCATCCCGACGATGAGGGCGAAAGACGCACTCACCAGGAGCGTCACGCCGATGACTCGCGGCACTTTCAGCTTGCGCAGGAAAACCAGCGGCGGGGTGAGAACGAAGGCCAGCAGGATAGCGAGCGCCAAGGGCAGCAGCACGTCGCGGCCGATATAGAGCCCTGCCATGACGATGGCGGCTATGAGCAGATTCTGGAGGATGGCCGTCCGCGCATCCGTGTTGCCGGAAAAGAGCGATGAAAAGGAGCCGGGCGGCATGCGCTGTTACTGCCTCTCGTATTGCGCCCCCGATCTCTCGCAGGCGCGACCGCTCCGGGAAAGCCCGGAGATCTCAACCACCGGGACAATAACAGCGGGAGGTGCTTGGAGTTCCGGGATGCTCGCCCTCGAGCGTTTTTCGCACAGTCTCGGCGGGCCGGGCGTTAGAGGCCTGGAAACCAGAAATCCCGATGGCGGTGCCGCACCTGGCCGCGGCATGGCAGTTTTTTGCGACTGGATGCGTCGCAAACGGCGCTTTCGGCGTTAGGCCAAGCGAGACCGCCCGCCTCGAAAGGTTTTCTGGAGAGCTCAATTCGGAAAGCCGGAGGTTCGAGACGCGTGGCCTCGACTGGTTCATGTCCGATCCATTGGTAACCAGAGGACTTCAGTACCATGAAGACATTCCTTGCCATTTTCGCTCTCGCCGGCGGGCTGTTCGTGGCCGGCGCCATTCAGCCGGCCTCGGCCGCCATGCCCATCCCGGAACTCGGGACCGAGTACACGGCGCCCGTGACGGAAGCCGCCTGGCAATGCGGTCCCTATTCCTGTTATTGGCGGCCGGGCTATCGCGGTTACGTTCCGCCCCATGCCCGCTATTGGGGTCCGCCCACGCGGCCGGACTGCTATTGGAAGTACAAGGCACGGAAGAACAAGTGGAAGCTGAAGTGCTAAGCTTCGCTTCTTAAGTTCTGCGAACTTGGAGCCGGCGTCCCTCTGGGGCGCCGGTTTCTTCTTGGGTGAAGGGCGAGCCCTACGGTCCCCAGGTCGCGTGTTCCGGCTTGTGCAGGATCAGGCGGAAGCAATCGAGATTGCGGGTGAAGAACTCGTTCGCCGCGCCCCAGAGATAGAGCCGGAATTTCCGGAACTCGAAATCGCCGAAGCTCTCCTGGATGTACTCCTTATGGGCGTCGAGATTTTTGGCCCATTGCTGGAAGGTCAGGAAGTAGCTCCAGCGGTCGGAGTGGCACTCATCCAGCAGGAGGGGCGTCTTGGCGAGCTTGTTTATGAAGTCGTCGAGGACCAGGAAGGAATGGTTGCCGGGATAGATGTGCCGGACCATGAAGGTGGAGAGCTCGAACTTCTTCCAGGCCGCCGAGCCGTCGAGGAAGACGCGGCCGCCGGGCTTCAGCAGATCGGCAAACTTCCGGAGCACCCGCTCGTAGTCCGGCAGGTGCTCGATCACCCCCATAATGACGATGGCGTCGAATTTCTCCTCCGGCTCGTATTCCAGGAAGTCCACCAGCTGGATGTCGAAATCGTCGCCGAAATTGGCGAGCTTGCCGCGCAGGAAGTCCCGGGACACTTCGGAGTTGGTGATACCGGTGAAGTGGACGCCTGCCTGGAGGGCGTGACCGGCAAACGCACCCCAACCGGGGCCGATCTCCAGCACGCGGGTGCCCTTGCCCAGCTCGCATTTCTCGATCGCCCAGTCGAATTTCCGCTCCAGCGCCTTTGAAAGCGGCTCGTCGTCGGACTCGTAGATGCCCTGGCTGTAGGCCGGAAAGGTCGGATCGAGAAAGCTCAGGAAGAGCTTCGGGTCGGCGTTGTAGTGGGACGATATGGCCTGCTTGTTGGTGTAGACCTGCCCGAAAATCATGGGCTCGACAAAGCGCCAGGCGGCCACCAGGGGATGCTGATCGTCGAAATCGTGGCGCATCGAGAAGGGCTTCAGCATGTCGCCCTCCAAGTCGATATCGCCGTGGATATAGGCCTCCGCAATGTTCGCCTCATCGAGGCTGCGGACAGCCCGCACCGCCTTCTCATTTTTCAGGGTGACGAAGAATTCCGGCGCGCCCTGGCCGATCACGCGCTTCTCGCCGTCGGGCAAGGTGATCTCGAACGGGGTGGAGACGTCGCCGACCCGCTTGACCAGCGCATCGATCACGGCGGTTCCGGCTGCCATGGCACATTCCCCCGTTTCGGCTGCCCGCACCCAGTTGGACAATTTCGGCAGTCATTGTTTCCGAATGTCGCGACCAATATCAAGGATGCTGGCACAATTTCATGAAACTAGGCTTTGCTTATTCCATATTGTCGCTGAAAGTCTTCGCCACGCCCGTTTCCGAACAAGGACGCGCCCGATGCTTTGTCCCTTCAAGTCTTCTTTTCTCCACCAATTCTCTTTTCGTCCTTTCACTTTCCTGGCCGCCCTCTTAGGCCTTCTCGCCTGTTTCGGCGCAAGCCCTGCAGTAGCCCTCTACGACGTCAATCCGAGCGAGATCCCCGGCAAGCCGGGCACGGTGATCCGGGTCTGGCCGCTGCAGGGCGGCGGTCCGGGGGGTGGCGAAGCGTTCCGGATCCTCTATCGCTCAACGGGTTTGCGGGGCGAGCCGATCGCGGTCTCCGGCGCGGTCTTTTTACCCGGCGGCCCAGCGCCCGCCGGCGGCCGGGAGATCATTGCCTATGCCCATCCCACCAGCGGGGTGATGCCGGCTTGCGCCCCGTCGCTGCGGCCCGACACAGCGGGAATGATCTGGGGTTTGAGACAGATGCTGCAGGCCGGCTATGTGGTGGCGGCGACGGATTATCCGGGCTTGGGTACGAACACCATGCACCCGTATCTCTACGGGGTGAGCGAGGCCCGGTCGGTACTGGATTCGGTACGCGCGGCACGGGCCCTGGAGCACACCCAGGCGAGCGAGCGCTTCGTGGTGTGGGGCCACAGCCAGGGCGGCCAGGCGGCGCTCTTCACGGGGCAGATCGCCGGATCCTACGCGCCGGAACTGAAGCTGATGGGCGTGGCGGCGGCAGCGCCTGCCACTTACCTGTTGGAGCTGTTCGAAGACGATTATCACGACGAGGGCGGCAAGATCCTGACCGCCATGGCGCTCCTCTCCTGGTCCCGCATCAAGGGCGTGCCGCTGAAGAACGTCGTGGAGCCCCAAGCCATGGACGCGTTCATGCGGACGGCCGAGCAGTGCCTCGAATCGCCAGGCGATGCGCTTACCCTCCAGAAGGATGCCAAGCCCCTCCAAGCGGGCGGCTTTCTGAAGATCGATCCGGTGAAGACGGAGCCGTGGCGCTCGATCATGCAAGAGAACTCGACAGGACGGCAGCGCATTCCCGTGCCCGTGTTCCTTGCGCAAGGGACTGCTGACACGACCGTCAATCCGGCCGTGACGAAGCAGTATGGCGGCGCGCTCTGCAAGCAGGGCACGCGGGTGCATTTCGTGGAGATGCCGGGCACCACCCATACATTCGCGGCAAGGGACAGCGTCTCTGCCGCGTTGCAATGGATGGAAGGCCGTTTTCGCGGCGCGCCTGCGCCGAGCAGCTGCGGCGGCTAGGCTGGCGTGAAACCAAAAGTATGAAGAGATGAGCGGGCGCCGAGGCGCGATGCCTCAACGCCCGCTCACCATTGCAGGGCTCGCCCCTAGCTATACGGCGACAAGCGCCAAGATCAGCACGATCACGAAGATCGCGAGGAAGATGTAGAACAGGATCTTCGCGATGCCCGCGGTGGCCGCGGAAACGCCGCTAAAGCCGAAGAAACCGGCGATCAGCGAGATCACGAAAAAGATCAGCGCCCATTGCAGTAAATCCATATCAGCCTCCAATATCGGCAGGCCCGCCAACGGACATGTGGCGGTCTGCCCAAAAGCCCCAGATGGCCTAATAGCCACTAAACCAAAGGCGAGAAGAGGCGATAGAGTTCCAACATTGCCCAACGCTGAACGCCGGCCGAGACCCTAGTTCCGGATCAGGATGGTCGTATTGGAACGGCCGTTCTGCTGCACGAGCGAGTAAAGCTTCGCGGCATTGTTCGGGTGAAGACGAACGCAGCCATGTGAGGCCGGTCGCCCCAGATGCTTCACCTCGGTGGAGCCGTGGATCGCGTAATTGCCCGAAAAGAAGATGGAATACGGCATCGGCGCACCGCCATAGAGGCTGGAGCGATGATTTGGCGACAGCATGTACGGCTTGAATGTGCCGGTCGGCGTGCGATAGCCGGGCCGGGCCGTCGACACCTTCCAGGTGTGCTTCGGACGCCCATCGACGAAAACCTGCATCCGCTGGGCGGACAGGCTGATTTGCGCCACGACCTGAGCGGCGTGGGCGATGGTGGTGAACAGTGCCACGGCCACCACGACCGTGAGCAGCAGAATGGCGGCAGCCTGCAGCAGACGCTTCAAGAACATTACGGTTACTCCCTACCCAGAACCGTATTTTGACCATGCGGCTTACCGCTCTGGCCCCCCAACGTGATGGAGACTAGCCGTGCGCGTTGAATATCCGGTGAATTCGGTTCAGCATCGGCAAGTAAATCGGGAAAATGGTGCAAGACGGTGAACCGTGCCTAAGCTGCTGTGCCAATTAGCGCCAAATCTTACGCAACACCCGGGTGATTCACGCAGCAAGATGCTGAGAGTCGCCGCTCTTTTCGTCTTCGGCGCGCTGTTTGCCGGGCTCTTGCCGGTGGGCGATGTCTACGGCGAGCAAGCGGAAGCAGCGCCTTTGCCGGAGCGGAAGCCGCCTGTGCCGGAAGGATCAGAGACATCCTCCGCCCCGGCGATCACCGAAGACACGCCTGCCAAAGAGCTGTTTTCCTCCGTTACCTCCGGCGCGCCCATGACGCCCAAGCCGATCGGCTTCTACACGGCCGGCTGCCTGGCCGGCGGCAAGGCTCTCCCTGAGACCGGCCCCGCCTGGCAGGCCATGCGGCTTTCCCGAAATCGCAACTGGGGCCACCCCATGCTGATCGATTATCTGGAAGAGCTGGCGAAGGAGGCAAAGGAGAAGGACGGCTGGTCCGGGCTTCTGGTGGGCGATCTCTCCCAGCCCCGGGGCGGGCCCATGATTACCGGCCATACGAGCCATCAGGTGGGGTTGGATGCGGATATCTGGCTGACCCCCATGCCGGACCGGGTGCTGACCGACAAGGAGCGGGAGGAGATCAGCGCGGTCTCCATGCTGAAGGACCCGTTCACGGTGGATCCCGATATCTGGACGCCTGCGCATACGAAGCTGATCAAGCGCGCCTCGGAAGACCGTCAGGTGGCGCGGATCTTCGTGCATCCGGCCATCAAGAAGAAGCTCTGCGAGACGGCCGGGAGCGACCGGGGCTGGCTCGCAAAAGTGCGCCCCTGGTGGAACCACTATTATCACTTCCACGTCCGGCTGAATTGCCCCTCCGGGCTTTCCGGCTGCCGCAATCAACCGCCCGTCGGAAGCGACGATGGGTGCGGGGCGGAGATCACCAACTGGATGGTGAAGCTGCGTCAGTCGGAAGTCTGGAAGGCGGAGGAACTGCCGAAGCCCGGCAAGGCGCCGGCGGAAAAGCCGCCGCTCACCATGTCCGACCTGCCCGATCAATGCGAAAGCGTGCTCAAGTCCGGCGACGCTCAGATCCTGCCGAAGCCGGGGGAACCGTCCCCCATGTTGCGGGCGATCGCCAGCAAGGAGGCCGGCCCGCCGATCCCCACGCCGGATGCGGGTATGCTCAACATTCTGCGCAATGGCGGCGACCCGACCAAGGACGCAGTTCCCATGCCCGACCGGAAGCCGGAGCCGGGCACGGATTAGACCTCTGACCGAAGGAGCGAGGGTGCAAGACAGAGTGGAAGACGAGACGGAAGAGCAGAAGAACGTGTTCGGTGAGCCGATCGGCACATGCTCAGACCGGCCGCTGACCGGCTATTACCGGACCGGCTGCTGCCACACCGGCGCGGACGATCTGGGGATGCATACGGTCTGCGTGGAGGTGACGGCGGAGTTTCTGGAATTCTCCGCCAGCCGCGGCAACGACCTCTCCACGCCGATGCCGGATTTCGGCTTTCCGGGGCTGGAGCCCGGCGACCGGTGGTGCCTTTGCGCCAGCCGCTGGCTGGAGGCGCTGGAGGCCGGAAAGGCGCCGCGGGTGTGCCTGGCGGCGACCAATGCCGCGACCCTGGAGGTGATCGATCTAGAAGACCTCAAGCGCCATGCGCTGGATCTTTCTTGATGTCACGCCGCCACAACTCGTGAGAGTCTGCTCCACGTCATCCTGAGGCGCTCGCGTAGCGAGCCTCGAAGGACGACGTGGCCCGACCGCCCATCCTTCGAGGCCCGGCACCTTGTGCCGGTCACCTCAGGATGACGGTCTTCTCGGGTGGCTACTCTGCGGCCACGCCCGTGCCGAGGGGGCAGGAGATTCCAGTGCCGCCGAGACCGCAATAGCCGTTCGGGTTCTTCGCCAGGTATTGCTGGTGATAGTCCTCGGCGAAGTAGAACTCCGGCGCGTCTTCGATCTCCGTCGTGATCTCGCCGAGCCCCTTCGCCTGCAGAGCCTTCTCATAGGCCTGCTTGGCGGCTTCGGCCGCGCGGCGCTGCTCATCCGAAAACACATAGATACCGGACCGGTACTGGGTGCCGATATCGTTCCCCTGGCGCATACCTTGGGTCGGATTGTGGGTCTCGAAGAAGGCCTTCAAAAGCGCCTCGTAGGAGATTTCGTCGGGATCGTAGACAACCAGAACAGCCTCCGTATGGCCGGTGCGCCCACTGCAGACCTCCTCATAGGTCGGATTCGGGGTCGAGCCGGCGATATAGCCGACGGCCGTCACGTAGACGCCGGGAAGCTGCCAGAAGGCGCGCTCCGCCCCCCAGAAGCAGCCAAGAGCGAAGACCGCCTGTTCCAGATGCTCCGGATACGGGCCTTTCAGCTTGTGGCCCAGCACGTAATGCTTCTCAGCCGTGGGTATGGGCGCGTCGCGGCCGGGGAGCGCCTCTTCCGGGCTCGGGACGACCAGGGATTTCAAACCGAACATGACATCTCCTTTTCCCGCCCCGGACCGTTCGGGGGTCTAGTTGATGAAGACTTCGGTCCGTTCGCGCTTCTGGCCAAGCCAATAGAAGAGAATGCCGAGCACGCCGAAGATGGCCCAGGCGGGTAAGCCTAATATGGGAAGCGCGGCGCCCTCCCAAAAGCCTTCGCCCGCGGTCTCGGAAACCCAGCTTTGCGATGCGGCGAAGCTTTCCGGCGCCAGCTCCTGCCATTGCTGAGCGAGCGGCGTGATAACGATCTCACCGCCCGCGCCGAGGCTCTTGGTCCCGTCGACGACGAGCGCAACCATGGCGAAGAGCAGCAATATGACGCCGATTGCGCGCGAAAGACGGTGCATTGCGGAAAAGACTTTGTTTGTTGGCCCCGTCACATAAATACGGCGGGCCCCCGATTGGTTCAATTTCGAAGCGCGCAACTATCCTCATTCAATTGCACGTATGGGCCTTCACGCCGCTTGAACCGGAGAGGCGCTTCGCTATAGTGCGCGCCTTCATCCGGAGCGGCCTGATTGGTTTGCGGCGCTTCCTTCTCGAAAGGGCGTACGCTTTGCTTCGATGAAAATTAGGAGAGGTGGCCGAGTGGTCGAAGGCGCACAGCATATGGCAACGCCATATGCGTCTTTAGAGAAGAGCGTGCGCTCATCTTCGACAACGCGGGGTACAGCTCCGACGAAAATTAGGAGAGGTGGCCGAGTGGTCGAAGGCGCACGCCTGGAACGCGTGTAGGCGGGCAACCGTCTCGAGGGTTCGAATCCCTCCCTCTCCGCCATTTTCCGAATTGGCCATAAATCTAGATCTGCCTTCAGAGGCTGTGCGTTCGAACCCTCGATCTTGATTTGGACGGCGTGGTATAGCCACGCCTATGGGTTCGAACCCCTCCCTCTCCACCATCCTGCTTCGCGCGAAAGCGCTATGCAGGATGCCCTCCGAAGCTTTAGCGAAGGAGGGCTGTTCTGTCTCACGCCAGTTCGCTTCGCTCACAGCTCCGATCGGCGGCCTGACCGGCCGGCGCCCAGTCAGGCTTGCGAGCGCTGAAGCGCTCGATTTCCTCATCTCAAGTGATTTCACTGCGCTCGCGGCGCCTACCGAGCGCTGCCATCCCAGACATGTCCCGGTTCGGCGGCGGGGAAGGTCTCTGGCGGGATTTGGTTTTCGGCCAGGGCTTTGATGAGCGCTTCGGCGGGGGCGTTGCGGCCTTCGTCGGTCAGCTTGAAGACGCCCCAGTGAATGCCGAGCGCCTGAGGCGCTCCGAGGTCGGTCATCATCTGGACGGCTTCGGCGGGGTTGGCGTGCTGGGGCTTCATGAACCAGCGCGGCTCATACGCCCCGATGGGCAAAAGCGCGAGGTCCGGCGGACCGATGCGCTGGCGGATCTCCTTGAAGAGGCTGCCGTCGCCATAGCCGGTATCGCCGGCGAAATAGACGGTCCTGTCGCGCCCGCGGATGGCATGGCCGCCCCATAGGGCCATGCGGATGTCGCCGATGCCCCTCCGCGACCAATGCTGGGCGGGCAGGATGGTGATCTCGATCTCATCGCTGAGCCGAATGCTTTCCCACCAATCGCCGGTCCAGATGCGCGCTTTCGGAACGCGGCGCTTCATGATGGCGTCGTTGCCGAGGGGTGCCACGATCATTGGGTCGTCCCGCGCGACCAGCTTTCGCAACGTCGCAATGTCGAGATGATCGTAGTGATTGTGGCTCAATAGGACGCCGTGGATCGGCGGCAAATCTTCGAAGGCGACGCCAGGCGCGCAGACCCGTCTTGGACCGGCGAAGGAGAACGGGCTGCACCGGTCGGACCAGACTGGATCGGTCAGGATGTTCATGCCGTCGATTTGAACGAGCACCGTTGCGTGGCCGACGACCGTGGCCCTCAAGCCCGAGACCTTATGATCCGGAGCCGTCGTGCGGACCTCCACCTCGGCCGGCCACTTCACGCTTTCGGAATTGGTCTGCCAGCGCAGCACATCCCGCAGGGTCCTGTCCGGCGTTCGCGGCGCAGTATTGAAGAAGCGCACGCCGTCGAAATGGCCGTTGGCGGGGCCTGCGTAGTAGCGGTTTTTCGGCATGACGGCGGACTCAGTCTCCCGGCGCGTGGACGCTATTTCCCCGCCCAGCGATAGACGCGGCCGCCGCCCTTCTTGCGGCCGGTGTCGGCGACGCCGGGCAGGCGGCCGGCGCGGACCGCATCGAGGAAGGCGTGGCCCAGGCGCACTCTGTCGCCGATATAGAGATCGTCCCAGCCGGGGCCATAAATTTCCGGAAAATGGAATTCACCGGCGGGACGCTTGGCGATGTGGGAGTGCAGCCGGGCGATATCCAGCTCTGGCATGGTTACGTCCTTCTGTGGTCTCCGGCGGGCATTGGAAAACCTGCCATGCGGAAAATGGCAGACATCCATCGGATTTCGTTTCGCGTTGGTTGGTACCATGGCACGGTTCGGGCGTGAGCGCGGGGAGGCAAAACGCGGCATGGCAGGTCTCAGGAACAGCATCATTGCGGGCATCGTGATTCTCGGCGCCGCCGCCCTGCTCTTCGTCTGGTGGGGGCGCGGCGATGACAGCCTCTTCTCATCGATCCCGGAAGCGAGCGAAAACTTGGCGGCCGCGGGCCCACCCCAGCTCAACTGCGTCTTCTACAAGTTCGTGGCGTCGCGGCCTCATCTGGAGTTCGTGTTCAACGTCGAAGACGAGGTGGGCCGCCCGCGCTTCGAGCAGCTTTACGTCTCGCTGTTCAACGGCCGGGAGCGAACGGTCGATGTGAAAGAGCCGCCCTATCCCGTTTGGCAGTTCGATCCTTCGACGGAGCCGAAGCGGCTCTATGCCGACATCGAGGTCAACGACACCTCACTCTCAGGCAAGCATAGCGAGCCCATCGTCATCGAGCTCTACAAGTACAATCCGGGGGCGAGCGGTCCGGGCTGGAAGGAAGCCAGCCTGAAAAGCGTTCACTATCAGAACCTGCCGGGGCAGTGCCGGCAGTCGGTCGCGACGGCGTCTTCCTCGGACTGAGGGAGCGCGCCGTCAGTCGGCACTCTCGGGTTGCGATGTGCTTTCGTCCGCGCCGTCCTTGCCGAGCCAGCTCAGGATCGCCTGGGCCGTCACGTCGGGAAATTCCTCGTAGAAGGAAAGCTTGCCGCTGGAGAGCTCCAGCCCCTGCACGTTGTCGAGCGACGCCAGAAGCTGCATCTCGGCCTTGGATTTCCGTGGCGCATCGTGGGCGTAGAGCAGCAAGATGTTCTCGCCCGCCTTGCTCCCCGCGGTGAAGAAGCTCCGCTGATCGGGGAACGGGTCGAGCTCGCCGGCCACGAAGCGTAGCGATGCGTAGCGGGCGCCGGGCGCTTCCGTTACACGCCGCTTCTCCCACATGCGCTCTTCGGTCAGCCAGTCCGGATCGCGATAGACATGGCCGCGCGCCATCATGCCGATCACGGGTTTGTTGACGTTGAGGCGATAGACGCCCGCGCCGATCCCGGGCAGGTCGACGGCGCGGGCGAGGCTGCGGAATAGGCCCATGCGCTTGCCCGCCATAGTGGGGAGCGGCCCGCGCCATGTGGGTGAGAGCAGCGCCAGCTTGCCCAGGCTGCCGGACGCCTCGGCCGCCTGACCGATGGCATATCCGGCGCCATGGCCTGCCGCGATCGTAGCCGCCGGCTCGTATTCGGTGGCGAGGAAGCGCAGGAATTTCCGGTAATGGGCCGGCCGCCAGTCCACCTTCGGCCGGGGCAGATCGCCGAAGCCCGGCCAGTCGACCGCAATGGTCGAAAAAGCCTCCCCGAGTTGCTGCTGCAGCCCCCAAAGCTCTCGCCTTGTGGAGATGGAGCTCAGCGCCGGCAGCATGAGCAGGGTCGGACCCTGGCCATAGCGGGTGAGGCCCAGTTCAAGCGGCTCGCCGTCCGCCTTCCAC
Source organism: Methyloligella solikamskensis (assembly GCF_042676065.1). Taxonomy (NCBI): domain Bacteria; kingdom Pseudomonadati; phylum Pseudomonadota; class Alphaproteobacteria; order Hyphomicrobiales; family Hyphomicrobiaceae; genus Methyloligella; species Methyloligella solikamskensis. Next base: position 137,225 of record NZ_JBHTJO010000001.1, read on the forward strand.
GCGATTCGTCCTTCGATTCCATCCATGGCCCCCGGTAACACGAAAAGATCATGGTCGGGATGTGGCAACAGCCGCACGCCATTCCTCGCCAAGGCGAGCGACCAGCGCGGCGGCCGGCATGGGCCGGGCGAGCGGCGCGCCCTGTCCGGCCCATTGCGGGCCGAAACCGGTCTCTCCGGCGGCTTTCGCTGCGGCGTTCAAGGCTTTCGCGGCGTCGTAGGCGATCGGATAGTCGGGGATGCCGTCTCCCAGCTTAGACGCCAGGACGGTGAAGTGATTCGCAAGACAGCGGGCAGGACGGCCTGAGATGGACGCGATCATTTCGGTGCGATAGGCCGCGTCGCTCTGGAGGGCCTTCCGGTAGCCTTCGTCGGCGGCGGATTCCGGGCAGCCGATGAAGGCAGTGCCGAGCTGGGCGGCGACGGCACCGAGATCGAGTGCTGCTGCAATGCCCGCCCCATCCATGATGCCGCCCGCAGCAATCACGGGGATGGGCAACTTCTCCACCAGGAGGCGCGTCAGCGCGAAGGTGCCGAGCCTGGTGTCTTCCCGCTCCGGATCGAAGATGCCGCGATGCCCGCCGGCCTCGTAGCCCTGGGCCACAACGGCGTCCATGCCCGCGGCGACCGCGGCTTCGCCTTCGGCGAGATTGGTGGCGCTGGCGACGAGGATTGCGCCCGTCTTCTTGAGCGCTGCCACCTTCTCCGGCTGCGGCAGGCCGAGATGAAAGCTGATGACCGGCGGGCGCTGCTCCAGCAGCACATCGAGCATGGCCTCGTCGATCAGGAAGCTCGTATTGATTTCCCGCAAGGCTGCCGGCGGTTCGGAACCGAAACTTTCGAAGGACGGGCGCAACCGGTCCAGCCAGGCGGATTCGCGCGCCGGATTTGGCGTGGCGGGACGATGACAGAAGAGATTGACGTTGAAGGGCCGGTTGGACGCGGCACGGATGGCCACGATCATCTCCTTCGCGCCATCGGGGCCCGCGCTCGCCAGCCCGACCGACCCCAGCCCACCAGATTCGGACACGGCGGCCGCCATTTTCGGGGTGGCGGTGCCCGCCATGGGCGCCTGAAAGATGGGAAACTTGAGACCGAGCCGGCTCAGGAGATCGTGCATGGCGGGGAGCATAGCTTCGCGGCCTCATGGGAGACAGGTACAGGTTTGCGGAATCCTGGGGGGCGCCGGAATTTCCATCCCTTCGCACCTCTGGAGTCTGGCTTCAGGAGCCTCTCAAATCCCAAACAATTGATGGTGGGTGATTTACCAGCGGTAGAGACTCCCTCCTTACAACCTGTTGGTTAATTTGACGCGCCCGCAAGGAGCGTCTTTCAGGATTTCGTCGATGAGAAAGACCGCTCGGGTGCAGCCGAAGCCTGGGATGCTCAGAACGAGCTTGCGCAACAAGATCGTCCTCATGGCGCTCGGCATTGCGATGCTCGCCTCGGTGGCCATGGGCGTGGCCACCTATCGCCGGTCGGCCAACCTGGCGGAGGATCTCGGCGCGGCCAAGCTCGCGGGCGAGACCAAGCTGGTCGCCGAGAAGCTGTCGGAATCCCTGCGCAACATGCAGGCCGACACATCGATCCTCTCCCTGACCCCGCCGATCGAAGGGATCATCCGCGCCGGGCGCTCCGGCGGGGTGGATCCGCTCGACGGATCGAAGCTAGAGACCTGGAAGGCGCGGCTGGCGACCATCTTCTCCTCGATGCTCCAGGTGCGTCCCGCCTATTCCCAGATCCGCTTCATCGGCATGGCGAACGGCGCCCGGGAGATCGTGCGGGTGAACCGCCGGCCCGACGAGTTCGAAGTGGTCGAGGAAGACAAGCTCCAGACCAAGGGGCACCGGCCCTTCGTCAAGCTGGGCCTCACCTTGTCGCCCGGCGAATGGAGCTTCTCGGACGTCACGATCCGTTGGGATTTCGGCCGGGAGGAAGAGGATGGCCGGCCCAACATCCGCGGGCTCTATCCGATCTTCGACAAGGACGGGGAGCGGTTCGGCGTCATCGTCATCAATGCCGATTACGAAATCCTGATGCGGGAGGCACTCAAAGCGGCGCAGCCCACTAGCTACACGATCGTTGCGAACTCCGTGGGCGACTACATCGTCTACGATCCCGAGCGCGGCCCGAGCGATCTCTACTTCCACTTCGATCCGGGCTACGCGAAACCGGTAGCGCTCGCCGCCGATGCAGTGGCGGACGAGCGCGGGCTGATCCGCGACGGCAACTACGCCTTCTTCGGTGCGCAGACGGTGATCGACCTGGCGCGCAAGAACCTCGTCCTCGATGTGCTCACCCGTGTCTCCAAGACAGAACTTTTGGCGCCCGCCTACGCGGCAAACCGCGACAGCATCCTGTTGGGCCTTGCGCTGTTGTTGATCACATGCACCGCAGCGTTCTGGCTCGCTCGTCGCCTGACCCAGCCTCTGGAGGAGATGACCGAGGAGGTCGAGAGGTTCGGAGAAGGCAGGACGGATCTGCGCCTTCCCGTACGCCAGCCCGATGAGATCGGCGCCCTGGCCCGCGCCTTCCAGGATATGACTGGCGAGCTGGTCGAGAGCGAGGCAAAGATCCGCGCCATCATCGACAATGTCGCCGACGGCCTCGTCGTGACGGACGAGAACGGCAAGATCGAAATGTCGAACCCGGCCTGCAAGGCCCTGTTCGGCTATTCCGGACAGCGCATAACCGGTCGTGACGTGGCCGAGTTGCTCCCCGGCGGCCTGCAGAGACGGGCCGGCCGTATGGCGGTCGAGGTTCCGGCGCGACGGGACGATGGATCGACCTTCGAAGCGGAGCTCTCGGTGAGCAAGCTGCGGGTGAAGGACCGCGAGCTTTATTGCGGCATCGTGCGCGACGTCAGCGAACGCAAGAAGGTGGAGAGGATGAAGAACGAGTTCGTCTCCACCGTGAACCACGAGCTGCGCACCCCACTCACCTCTATCGCGGGGTCGTTGAGCCTTCTGCAGGTGAAGGCGGCCGGGAAGCTGGATGAAAAGAGCGCACGGCTGATCGAGTTGGCCCAGACGGGGGCGGAGCGTTTGAGTCGTCTCGTGAACGACATTCTGGATGTCGAGAAGATCCAGGCCGGCAAGCTCGACTACCGTATGGAGGAAATCGACCTGGTCACGCTCGTGCCGGAGGTGGTCGCCCGGGCGGAGCCGCTCGCGGACCGCCATTCCGTCCACTTCACCTTTGAGAGCACGCTGGAGAGCGCGATTGTCGAAGCCGATGCGGACCGTTTCGAGCAGGCGATGGTGAACCTTCTCTCCAATGCCGCAAAATACACCAACCCCGGCGATGCGGTGGACGTTCGGATCCACCAATGCGCGCCGGGACGGGTCTCCGTCTCTGTCACCGATCACGGACCAGGCATCCCGAAGGAGTTCGAGAAGGACGTGTTTGAGCGGTTCACCCGGGCGGACACCTCGGGCGCTCAGAAGAAGGGCAGCAGCGGTCTCGGGCTTTACATCACCAAGACCCTGGTCGATGCCTTCGGCGGCAGGATCAGCTTCACCACGGAAGAGGGCAAAGGCACCACGTTCGATGTCCGGCTTCCCCTCATCGAGGCCTCAGCCATGGAGGAACGGAGAAGTGCCTGAGGAACTGAAGCGCATTCTTTATCTCGAGGATGTCGGGGAGATCGCCGAGATCGGCTTGATGGCTCTGGAAGACCTGGGCGGCTTCTTGGTGAAGCATTGCGCCACGGGACAGGAGGCGATCGATAGCTTCGCCACGTTCAAGCCGCAGCTCTGCCTGTTCGACGTCATGCTGCCGGACATCAGCGGGCTGGAGGTGCTGGAGGTCATCCGCGCCATGCCCGAAGGGGCGGACGTGCCCGTGGTCTTCATGACCGCCAAGGCGCAATCTCATGAGCAGGAGCATTACCGGGAATGCGGGGTGATGGAGGTGATCGTGAAGCCGTTCAACCCGCTGCAGCTCAGCGACCACGTGCGATCGATCTGGGCAGCCCATCAGGCAAACCAAAACCCCACCGCTCTAAGCGCCTAGCGCAGCGCCGGCCTCGAAGCGCTGCGCTTGGCACGCCGCTTCGAGGCCGACACGGCTTCAGCTTTCGGCGATCAGCTGCCGGGAACGGTCATGAACTTGAAGGGCGTAGCCTTCTCGAAATGATCGGTCGCGTCGCCAGCATAGTAGTGGCCGCCGGCGACGGGCAACTTCCTGAAGCCTGCCTCCTTGGAGAAATCGATCTCCGACAAGCGCACCCAGAAGGCGTTCGGCGTGGTGGCGGAATCGAAGAAGTAGACCAGGTTCTTCTGGTCCGACGCCGTGCGCCAGATGGTGGACGCGATATTGGGCTGGTCCGGCGTGGTGATGCCCAGCGGCACGCTGACGCCGCGGATCACCGAAATGGTCTGAGCTACCGCCTGGTTGGCGTAGGTCTGGTTCGGCACGTCGGCGATGTAGTTCTTGGCGAGCTTCTTAGTCACCGCATCCATCAGGAACGACGCCCGCACATAGCGGTCCGCGGCGCGGTTGGTGCCCGGCAGGAAGGCCATGCCGCCCACGGTCTTCCAGTAATCGTTGAGGGCGATCTGCTGACTGTAGACCGGCGAATTGGTCATCACGTTGTACTGCTTGCCGTGATGGACCACGAGCTTGCCATCCACATATTCGAAAATCGCCGAATCGCCGCTCGGATCGGAGATGGACAGATGGAGAGTGGCCGGGGAGCCGTTGGGCAGATCGGCGGTCACGATCCGCAAGGGATGCGCCTCCAGATTCTGGACGGCCTCGGAGACGGTCGCGAAATTGTCCAGCACGTATTGGGCCCAGAAGCTGATGGCCATGGGCGGGTGCTCGGTGTCGTCGCCGTATTGGGACTCGGCGAGGTAGAGAAGATTGGCGACGAGGCCCTTCTCGTTCATGCCGTCGGCGCTAGCGATGTTGTAGGCCGAGGCGATGACGCTGCCGTATTTCGACGTCCAGGTCGGGGAGTCCGGCCCTGCGCCCCCGTTCCGCTCGACGCCCCTGGGAAATATCCAGAGATCGGTTTGCATGTCCTCTTTCCAGTCCATGCTACGGCCGGTGATCACGGTGCCGTCCTGGCCGATATAGACGGCACGGGTGCAGGCGGCGGCCGGCGGCGCGACGGTGGCGGCAGCCAGCAGGCCGGCCGCGAGATAGGTTGCGAGAGTCTTCGTCGTCTTCATCGATGGCGCTCCTCGGGTCCGATCGAAATGGGTGTGCGCTCCGGTCTACCCGAAACATCGTTAGATCGCAGCGAACGGAAAGGCTCAAAATCGAGTTATCCGACCATGACAGAGCGCGATGAGAGAAACAGGCTGTTCGGCCGGGGGATTGATTGAGCCGCAAAGGGACCATCCGCATCGGGATCTCGGGCTGGAACTATAAGCCGTGGCGCGGAGTGTTCTATCCAGAAGGGTTGCCCCAGAAGCGGGAGCTGGAATACGCTTCGGAGCAGTTCCGGACCATCGAGATCAACGGCACGTTCTATTCCATGCAACGGCCGTCGAGCTTCTTGAGCTGGCGGCAGCGCACGCCGGACGGGTTCGTCTTCTCGCTGAAGGGGCCGCGCTACATCACCCATATGAAGCGTCTCAAGGACGTGGAAAAGCCGCTGGCCAACTTCATGGCATCCGGCGTGCTACGGCTTGAGAAGAAGCTGGGCCCGATCCTCTGGCAGTTTCCGCCGCGCATGAAATTCGATCCGGAGCGCTTCGAGAGCTTCTTTCAGATGCTGCCTCATGACACCGAAGCGGCGGCCGAGCTCGCCAAGGAGCATGACGACAAGATCAAGGGTCCGGAGCAGGTCTGGCTTCAGACGGATGCGAAACGGAAGATGCGCCATGCGGTGGAGATCCGCCACGACAGCTTCCGGGACGAGGCCTTCATCGACCTTCTGCGGAAATACGATATCGCCCTGGTCTGCGCCGATACGGTGGACTGGCCGCGGCTGATGGATCTGACGTCGGACTTCGTCTATTGCCGCCTGCACGGCTCGGAGGAGCTCTACGCCTCGGGCTATGACGACGGCGCGCTGGACGATTGGGCCCGGCGGGTGGACCGCTGGGCGAAGGGCGGCGAGCCGCAAGACGCAGAACGGGTCGGCGGCCGCGCTGACAAGCGGCCATCAGGCCGCGACGTCTATGTCTATTTCGACAACGACATGAAGGTGAAGGCGCCGCGGGACGCGAATGGTCTGGCGGCCCGCCTCGGGCTTACGTGAGACTGACGGCTCTAGGCGACGCCGACTTGAACGACACTTCGCTCCTCGCCCGGCTCATCGTCGGTCCGGGTGACCGAGACTTCGACATCCATGCTCACGAAGGCCTCCGCGGGACCGCGATAGTATCCGCTGACAGGAAGGGCCTGGTCGGGGGTGCGGGTCGTAGCAACGCGGACCAGGTCGCGACCGCGGACGATCTGGTTGGTCGGATCGAACTCAACCCAGCCGGCGCCCGGCACGAATATTTCAGCCCAAGCGTGGGTGGCGCCACCGCCGACGAGCTGGCTCTCTCCGCCTTCTGCGGCGGCATCGTAGAGGTAGCCTGTCACGAAGCGGGCCGCAAAGCCGAGCGTGCGCACCGCTTCCATGAAGAGAAAAGCGTAATCACGACAGGTTCCGCTTCCGGCCTCCAGCGTTTGGGCCGGCGTTTGAACCCCATGCTCCTCGCGGCGTTGGTAATCCAATTCGGCGTGAATGGCGCCACTCAACTGATGGAGCAATTGCATCGTGCGCTCCGGCAAGACGGGCATCACGGTGCGAATCCAATGCTCGATGGCAGGCCTGTCCTGGGCAACCTGCACGAAGAGAAACGGCGAGAGGTCGATGCTGTCGTCGGGATCGTAGCGAAACGGATAGGTGGAAGCATGCTCCTCGATCTGCAGCTCGGGTTCGTCGAACACGTAGCGCCGCAGCACAAGTTCGCTTCCAATAAACAATTCTTCCGCCGCATGGTGAAACGAAAGCAGTGCAACCGAGTTTCCGAACGTGTCGAAATGCCAACTGACTTCTGCGGGCGGAGAAACCGCCAGGCGGGAATCCAGTATCCGCATGTCATGAGCATCGCGGGGACGGATCAACAGGCGGTGGGGTCCGAACTCGACTGGCCTGTCGTAGCGATAGCGTGTCCGATGGGTAATGCGGAGATTTCTCATAATCGTTGAACTGCCATCAATGGACCAAAGGTCCCTTGTTGTTCGTTAGTCAATATAGGATCGATTCTTTCGCGGCCCCTTGGCCGCCAACAATTGGAGAGGCGGAATACGCCCATGTACATTCGTGTCGGCTTTGAAATCGTTCTGGATTGTTCACCCAGCACGCCGTTGCTTTTGGCCCTCAGCCCGCACTCCAGCTACGACAACCGCGTGATCGGGTCCGATCAACTCCGGGCGCACCCATCCGTTCCGCTTGAGGAGTATCTTGACGAGTTCGGAAATCGTCGCACCCGGCTCGTGGCGCCTGGCGGGCGGATCACGCTCTCAACCGATTTCATCGTCGAGGACAACGGCGAACCGGACCCGGTGAACCCTACCGCGCGGCAGCTGGAAGTCGCGGAGCTGCCACCGGATACACTCTCCTATATTACCGCCAGCCGCTATTGCGAGGTCGACGAGCTAGGCGACCGGGCCTGGCAACTTTTCGGTCAGACCCAGCCGGGTTGGCCGCGGGTGCAGGCGATCTGTGACTGGGTCCATAACCATCTGACCTTCGGCTACCAATTCGGCCGGCCCACCAAGACGGCCAATCACGCGCTTCTGGAGCGGACCGGCGTGTGCCGCGATTTCGCTCAGCTCGCGATCGGCTTGTGCAGGGCCATGAACATCCCGGCCCGCTACGCGTCGGGCTACCTCGGCGATATCGGCGTGCCGCCGAGCGGCCCGGGAGATTTCTGTGCCTGGTTCGAGGTCTTCCTCGGGGACCGCTGGCACACTTTCGATGCACGCTACAACACGCCCCGGATCGGGCGCGTCCTCATGGTGCGGGGCCGTGACGCCGCCGATGTCGCCATGATTACGGCCTTCGGGGACTATGAGTTGAAGCTCTTCAGAGTGTGGTGCGACGAGGTGCCGGGCATTCAATCGGAAGATACTTTGGCGCGACTTTTGACGGGCTTACCCGACTCGCCTTCGCTCATGGCCGTGGTCTAGGGCTCCATCGATGGAACCGATCAGTCTCCGCAAGCGCTAGTCTGCCATGGATTGGTCGGCGATATTCTTTCAAGGCTGGGCAGATATCGGACGGACCCTCGTGGTGGGCGTGCTCGCCTATATCACCCTCGTCGTCTTCCTGCGCATCTCCGGCAAGCGTACGCTGGCGAAGCTGAACGCCTTCGATCTCGTGGTCACCGTGGCGTTGGGCTCGATTTTGGCCTCGATCCTGTTGACGGAGAAAGTCTCGCTGTCGGAAGGGGCGACGGCGCTTGCCGTGCTGATCGGACTGCAGGCCCTGGTGACTTTCGTGTCGGTCAGATGGCACGGAATTGCCGACCTCATTCGCTCAGACCCGGCTCTTTTGGTGCATCAGGGCGCCTTCTGCCTCGGCACGATGAAGAGCGAGCGGATCACCACCGACGAGGTGCTGAGCGCGATCCGGTCCACCGGCGGGCACGAGGTGACCGATGCCCAGACCGTCGTATTGGAAAGCGACGGTTCGCTCAGCGTCTCTCTCGGCGACACCGGCACGTCGAAACGCGAGTCCAGCTCCTCAAAATCCTCAGGACCTTAAGACCCCGCTGTCATCGCCGCTTCGTCGGGCTTGGATATCCGGGCTCACTGAAGCAGCATGATCGGGTGTCGTTGTGACCGAGCTTGATGACGGAGCGGACTGCGCCGTGCGTGATATTTGCGTACTCGCCCCCTGGCCCATCTTCACCGTGACCATCGAGCGGGGCATGGAGGGGAGCGACGAGATCTATTTTCATGCCGGGGGCCAGGGGTTCTGGGTCGCCCGCATGATCGCCAATCTCGGCAGCCGGCCGATCCTGTGCGGGCCGCTGGGCGGCGAATCCGGCGTGGTGGTCCGGGCGTTGGTCGAGGCCGAGGGGATCGAGCTTCGCCCCATTCGGACAGAGCGCTGGAACGGCGGCTATGTGCATGACAGGCGCTGCGGCGAGCGGAAGACCGTCGCGACCATGCCGCCGGGGGCGCTCAACCGCCACGAGACGGACGATCTCTACGACACGGTGCTCACCGCAGGCATTCATTCCGGCGTGGTGGTGATGACCGGGGTGATCGAAGAGGACATCCTGATCGCCGATTTCTACAAGCGGCTCGCTCTCGATCTCAGCCATAACGGCGTGGCCGTGGTCGCCGATCTCTCGAAAGAGGCGCTTCTGGCGCTGGATGGCGGGGTGACCTTCCTCAAGGTGAGCCATAGCGAGCTGATCGGGGCCGGGTTCTGCGAAAAGGAAGACGAGGAATCGGTCACCCAAGGTCTGCTGGCGCTAAAGGAGGCCACCGGCGCGACCAACGCCATCGTCTCCCGTGCCGATCAGCCTGCGCTTGCGCTGCTTGAGGACCGGCTGGTGCGGGTGACACCGCCGCGCTTCGAGGCTCTGGATCATCGCGGGGCGGGCGACTCCATGACGGCGGCGCTCGCCGTGGCCGAGGCGCGGGAGCTGCCGCCCGACGAGGCGCTGCGCATGGCGGCGGCGGCCGGGGCCCTGAACGTCACCCGCCATGGGCTCGGGACCGGAAAGCTGGAGCATATCCAGGAGATCGCTGCGCACGTATTGGTGGAGGATCTCCAATGATGACGTCTCGAAGCGCACGTCCCGTATGGGCGCGTAAAGGCTAAAGGCAGAGATTTTTCGCCGAAGCCCCGAGATATTGGTATAGCTGGACTTTTCGGGCCCACCCGGCCAGAGACCGGGGCAAATAGGGAGTGTGGGGCGTGTTTCAGAACTTTTCTCTTTCCCGTAAATGGCTGGCCGCGAGCTGGCTGGTCGCGTTGCCGCTGGCCGCCGTGCTGGCTGGCGCGCCTGCCCATGCGCAGGAAATGAAGTGGGACTTCTACAAGAAGACCGACATCACGCCGCCGGCCGCCGTGCTGAGCTTCGGCGTGCCGAAGACCGATAATCAGCAGTTCCGCGCGAGCTGCGAAGGCTCCGATCCCATCATCACAGCGTTTGCCGCCGATGTCGCCGGGCTGCCTGAGGGCGCGCCGCTCGACGTCGTGTTCACCGGCAATGCCTACACCGAGACCGTCAAGGCACGGGCTTCCGGCGTACAGGGTGAAGGCGAAATCACCGGCTTCGTATTCAACACACGTCCCAACGATCCGCTTTGGGTCGCCATGGCCGAGCTAGAGCAGATCAGCTATTCGGCAGGCGGCAAGCCGCCGGTGCCGCTGGCGCTGGACGGCTCCAACAAGCAGGTGAAGGACTTCCTCGACACTTGCGACAAGTACGCGATGCAGGAAGCCGCCGAAGATCCCATCCAGGGCATCGAAGGCGAAGCGGGCATCACCGAGAAACAGGCCTTCAAGGAGGCCAAGGAAGTCGACACGATCGATGCCTACGAGGCTTTCCTGAAGAACTTCCCGAACGGGCTGCGGGCCGACATGGCGCGTAACCGCATCAATCGCCTCAGCCGCAAGGGCGAGGTCGACGCCATGCCGACCGGGCCGGCTCCGACCATGAAGACGGTCGATCTGGGACCGGGCAGCGCCGCGTGGACCAACTACAATCTGGCGCTTCAAGGGGGCACCGCTTCTGTCTATGCCGCGGGCGTGACCGCCAAGGGCATGAAGCTCACCACCTACTGCACGCCGGCCAAGCGGCTCATCATGTTCGTGCAGCAGAGCAAGCCAGGCTCATATCCGCAGTATGACGCGCGGGTGGCGGAAGGTCTTTCCACGCCGATCGGCGCGGGCTTCGATCCCGGGGCGGGCAAGATGATCATCAGCTTCCCGAATGGCGCAGAGTTCGCCGGCACGGCCTACTACCAGCCTTCCGACGGCAGCATCTCCGTCACGTCGCCGACGGACCGGGACGGCTTCCTGCCGAACGAGCAGGAGGTCCAGAGCATGCTGACCCAGTCCACCATGTCGTTCACGGCAGCGCCCTTCAAGGCGACCTTCCAGCTGAACGGCAGCAAGAAGGCGATCTGCGATGTGCTGAACCGCTGCGAGGCGGTGGTGCCGGCCTGCGGCGCCGAAGGCGTGCTGATCGAGGAGGCCCCATCTTGCGGCCTCGGCAAGATCCGCATCGACAATCAGTGCATGGAACGCGAGGAAGCTCGCGCCTATTGCGGCCCGGGCTACAAGCCGGGCAAGGGGACTTGCGTCCCCCGCTAGGCGCTTCGCACTCTTGAACTTACGGCCTTAGGGCCGAACGAAACTGCATGGGCCGCCCGGACGATCTGGCGGCCCATCGCGTATCGGCACATCAACTCCTCGTGGGAACCCGCTACCCTGCTCCCGTAAAGGCTGTATGCTCTTGGGATACTCAAAAGCGTATTGGGCGTCTCTAGGGGGTTGTCGTGATTTCCATTCTTTTGGGTCGTGCTGCGCGCGCGGCGGTTTTCCTGTCTTTAGCGATCGGCCTCACCCTCTCCAGTGCCTGGGCGCAGGACATGGAATGGCAGGTCTATAAGTTCGCGGACGAGACGCCGCCATCGGCCAGCCTGAGCTTCGGTGTCCCCGAGACAGATCACCTCCAGGTCCAAGCCACTTGCCAGGGCGCGGATCCCATCGCCATGGACATCGGGGCCGATGTGTCGGGCCGGCGAGAAAACGAGCGGGTGGACGTGCTGTTCACCGGCGATGCCTACGACCAATCCCTAGAAGCGCGCGTTTCCGGCCTGCGGGCCGAGGTCGGCATTACCGGCGTCACGATCGATACCCGGCCGGACGACCCACTTTGGGGCGCCATGAGCGAGCTGGACGAAATCGAATACAAGGTTGGCGACAAGCCGTCCGAGACCCTGGATCTGGATGGGGCCGGCCCGAAGATTGAAGAGTTCCTCGAGGCCTGCAAGCAATACGCCGAGGAGGCTGCGTCGAAAGAAGCGGCTGCAGCAGAGGAATCCGGGCCCGGCATCACCGAGAAGGAAGCCTATGAAGAGGCCAAGGATGTCGGCACGGTCGAGGCCTGGGAAGCGTTCGTGAAGAACTTCCCGTCCGGGTTTCGGGCGGATCTCGCACGCGCCCGCATCAGCCGGCTGAGCGATCAGGACGGGCCAGACACTGCGCCAGCGGAACAGGCTTCGCCACCGCCTGCTCCACCGCCCGCCCCAAGGCTGGGCACCGTCGATCTCGGACCCGGTTCGGCCCGCTGGACAAACTTCAACTACGGGCTGGACGAGGGGAATACCCCGACCTACGCGGCAAGCGTGCAGGCGAACGGCGTGAAACTCATCACCTACTGCACGCCGGGCAAGCGGCTGATGGCGATCCTGGAAGAGTCGCCCCTTGGGGCTTATCCGCAATTCGAAGAACGGGTGAAACAGGGGCTTTCCAATCCGATCGGCGTCGGCTTCGATCCGTCTGCCGGCAGGATGCTGATCAACTATTCCAACGGCGCCAGCGTCGCGGCGTCAGCCTACTATCAAGGTCTCGACGGCAGCATCTCGGTAACGGACCCGAATGCGCAAGGCGGCTTTCTGCCTGCCGGCGCCGAGGTCTTCAACCTGATCAAGGAATCGACAGCCTCCTTCAGCGCACCGCCCTTCCAGGCGACGTTCCAGCTGAAGGGCAGCAAGAATGCGATCTGCGCGGTTCTGAACCGGTGCGGTGCGTCCGCGCCCGTCTGCGCCAAGCCGAAGCCGGTCAAGCGGCCCAAGAGCAAGCCCCGCAGCGGCTGCCGCTCCGGCCAGATCAAGGTCGACGGCAAATGCATGTCGCGGTCGAACGCAATCAGCTATTGCGGCCCGGGCTATACCCCGCGCGGGGGACGCTGCGTGTCGCAGGCGCCGGCACAGCCTCAGGCGCCGCGCTGTCCGCGCGGTCTCGTCTGGAGCGATCAGGAAGGTTGCCACGAGGACGACTAGCCGGTCGTAGGTCGCCAGTGAAATGAGCCCCGCCGCAATTTCCGGCGGCGGGACCACGTACGCTTTATTATCCATCCGCTGCCGTCCGCGTTCGCTTTGCCGGAACAGGTATGCGACAACCACGGGCTTGCAGGCAGCAGCACTCGATCCCACCTTGCGGTGACGAAGAGGGACGAGCTTCCGGGAGGCATGCTTGAGCGGCGAAGCTCTACTGACAAGTCGGTTCGACGATGGCGTGCTGGCCCTGACGGGCGGCGGGTCCTGGACTGCGCGCAATGCCGGCGAGCTTGAGCGTCTGCTCGAGGCGCAGCGGGAAGACGCTGGCGCTGCCAAGGCGATCTCCATCGATATGAGCGGCGTGAAGGAGTTCGACAGCTTCGGCGCCTGGCTGCTGGAGCGCCTGACCCGGGAATGGCAGGCGGAAGGCAGCAAGCTCACCGTCAAGAAGCTGCCGAAGCAGGATCACGGCCTCTTGGAGGAGATGCGCCAGGTCAACCGGACCGAGGCGGAGCCTTCTGGTCGCGGCAATCTGGTTCTGGACGGGCTGGCACGGTTCGGCCGCGGGGGCGCTTCGGTGCTCGACGATGCGGCGGAGTTCGCCAACATGCTCGGCGCGCTCACCGCGGCGGGTGGCCGGGTTCTCGGACGCATCGGGACCTTTCGGTTCACCTCTCTCGTCAATCAGCTCGACCGGGTCGCCTGGCATGCGATCCCCATCATCGTGCTCATCACGCTTCTGATCGGCGGCATCATCGCTCAGCAAGGGCTGTTCCATTTCCGGCGCTTCGGCGCTGAGGATTACGCCATCGATCTGGTCGGCGTGCTCGTGGTGCGCGAAGTCGGCGTACTGATCGTCGCCATCATGGTGGCCGGCCGGTCGGGCAGCTCGTACACCGCAGAGCTTGGCTCCATGATGATGCGCGAGGAGATCGACGCCTTGCGCACCATGGGGTTCAACCCGGTCGAGGTGCTGATGCTGCCCCGGGTGCTGGCGCTGACCCTGGCCCTGCCCGTGCTCACCTTCATCGGCTCCATGGCAGCACTGCTCGGCGGCGGGATCGTGGCCTGGGTGTATGGCGGGATGAGCCCGGAGATCTTCATCACCCGCCTCAGCGACGTGCTCACGGTCGACCATTTCAAGGTCGGCATGATCAAGGCCCCCTTCATGGGTCTCGCCATCGGCGTCGTCGCCTGCGCGCAGGCCTTGAAGGTCAGAGGCTCGGCGGAATCCCTCGGCCTGCAAACGACAATCTCGGTGGTGAAGTCGATCTTCCTGGTGATCGTGCTGGACGGCTTCTTCGCCATCTTCTTCGCATCCATAGGCATCTGATCCATGGCTGAATCCGTCATCACTGCTGAGGATCTGGAGGTCAGCTTCGGGCGAAACAAAGTCCTCGACGGGCTGTCGCTCTCGGTGAACCGCGGCGAAATCCTGGGCGTCGTGGGCGCCTCGGGCTCAGGTAAGTCGGTGCTGCTGCGCACCTTGATTGGCCTGGTGACCAAGACCCGCGGCAGCGTCAGCGTGCTCGGCGTCGACCAAGACACGGCGTCCGAAGAAGAGTGGCAGGCGGTGGAGCGCCGCTGGGGCGTGCTGTTTCAGCGTGGCGCCCTGTTCTCCTCGCTCACGGTCCTGCAGAACGTCCAGTTCCTCATGCGCGAGGTGCTCGCCATCTCCCAGGAGCTGATGGACGAGGTCGCCATGGCTAAGCTCGAGATGGTCGGGCTCACGGCGGCTGATGCGGAGAAATACCCCTCCGAGCTTTCCGGCGGCATGACAAAGCGCGCAGCACTGGCCCGCGCGCTCTCCATCGATCCGGAGATCATGTTCCTCGACGAGCCGACCTCCGGCCTCGATCCCATCTCGGCCGGCGAGCTCGACGAGCTTATCAAGACTTTGCAGCAGACCCTGGGGCTGACCGTGTTCATGGTGACCCATGATCTTGAGAGTCTGTATGCGATCTGCGACCGGGTGGCGGCGATTGCCGACGGCAAGATCGTGGCCGATGGGCCGATCTCGACGATGCTGAAAGAAGAACACCCTTGGGTGAAAGCCTATTTCCGAGGCCAGCGCGGCAGCCTATTCGCCGCGCAACGTGAACAGCCCGCACTGTGAGGCAACTATGGAAACGCGCGCACGCTATATCCTGATCGGAACCTTCATGCTGGCCGCCATCGTGGCCGTCTTCGCCTTCGTCTTCTGGCTCGAGAACGAGGGCGGGTTCTCGAAGAAGAGCGAGTACGACATCCGCTTCTCAAGCCCGGTCTCGGGGCTGTATGCGGGATCGCCGGTGCTGTTCAACGGCATCCGGGCCGGCGAGGTCACCAGCCTCGCCCTGGATCCGAAGCGGCCGGAGCGCGTCATCGTCTCGATCGCGGTGGAGGAGAATGTGCCCGTCCGCAAGGACACCAAGATCGGCGTGGCCGCGCAAGGGCTGACGGGATCGAGCGCCGTGACCCTGATCGGCGGGTCTGAGGATGCCCCGGCGCTGGAAGCGAAGAATGGCAAGCCGCCGGTGCTGATCGCGCCGCCCGACGCCAGCTACGACCTCGTGCAGGCCGCCCAGGGCGTGCTGAGCAAGACCGATGCGATCCTGACCGAGAACCGCAAAAGCCTGCACACGCTGCTGACCAATTTCGAGAACTTCTCCCAGACCCTGTCGGATAACTCGAGCAAGCTGGAAGACATGATCGCCGGCATCTCCGATTTCGTCGGTGCGGGCGACGACGGCGCGCCTAAGGTCAAGGTGTACGAGCTGGCGGCGGCGAGCGGCTTCGAGGGCGAAGCGGAGGAGCCCGACTGGCAGCTCCTCGTCTCCGATCCCATGGCGCAGCTTTCCATGACGTCGGAGAGCATCTCGAATGTCACGGCCGACGGGGAGACCACGACCCTGAGCGATGCCCAGTGGACGGATTCCATCCCGAGCCTGATCAACGAAGCCATGATCAAGAGCTTCGAGAATGCCGGTTATCTCGGTGCCGTGAGCCGGTCCACCGACATATTCGATGCGGACTACAGGCTGGAGACCGACCTGCACCGCTTCGACGTGGTGACGGAGGGCGACAAGTCCATGGCGACCATCGACTTCGTGGCCAAGGTGGTGGACCAGAACGGCGAGATCATCGGCGCCAAGGAGTTCAAGCGCTCCACGCCGATTTCCGCGCCGGAGGCCAAGCTGGCCGCACCGGTCCTGAACGAGGAGTTCACCGAGATCCAGAAGGAGCTTGTCCCCTGGACCATCGAGGTGATTGCGAACGCGCCGAAGCCCGATGACGGCGCCTCCATGGAGGGTGGCGACGATCTCGATATGGGCGGAGACGAAGACCTCGCACCGCCCCAGGACGTGGCACCCCCCGCTCCCTAGAAGCGGCCCGCTCTACAGATTCCAATCGCGACTCGCTGACAGTTCGCCGCACCGTCCTTGACGCTCCGAAGTTATATATTATATGCAACTATATAATAATGATATTCGGAGAGGAGATCATGGATTACGTTCGTGTCACCGACCGCTTCGCTGTCACCAAGCAGCCGCGGTTGGACGATTTTGAAGCGCTGGCGGATGAAGGTTTCCGCACGCTGGTGAATGCCCGCCCCGAGGCGGAAGAGTCCGATCAGCCCAGCTCCAAAGACGAGCAGGGCGCGGCCGAAAAGGCCGGCATGGACTATGCCCACGTTCCGGTCGGCGTGAAGTCGATCACCTATGAGGACGTGCGCGATTTCCAGAAAGCGATGGAAGGCTCAGATGGGCCGGTTATCGGCCACTGCAAGAGCGGCCTGCGGGCGCTCGCGCTTTATACGATCGGCGAGGTGGTCGACGGACGCATGCGCGCGGACGAGGTCGCCGCATTCGGCAAGCGGCTGGGCTTCGACCTTTCCCTGGCCGAGACCTGGCTGAACGATAACGGGAGCAAGCCCCTCAGCGAGGGAGCACCGACCGTGCGCGGCTTCTATGAGCACCGGACTGGCAGCGCCCAATACGTGGTGTCGGACCCGGCGACGAAGCAGTGCGCGATCATCGATCCCGTGCTGGATTTCGATCCCAAGTCGGGCCAGCTCTCCACGGAGCAGGCGGACAACATCCTCCGCTATATCGAGCGCGAGGGGCTGACCGTCGCGTGGATCCTGGACACCCACCCCCATGCGGATCATCTGTCCGCCGCCCGGTATCTGAAGGAGAAGACCGGCGCGCCGACGGGAATCGGCGAGCATGTGGTCGACGTCCAGACGCTCTGGAAGGACTACTACAACTGGCCGGAGTTCTCCGCCGACGGGTCTCAGTGGGACCACCTGTTCAAGGACGGCGAGACCTTCAAGGTCGGCGATCTGGACGGCAAGGTCATGTTCTCGCCGGGGCATACGCTGGCGTCCGTCACCTATGTGAGCGGCGATGCAGCTTTCGTGCATGACACGATCTTCATGCCCGATTCCGGCACGGCGCGGGCCGACTTCCCCGGCGGCAACGCGAAGACGCTTTGGGAGTCGATCCAGGCGATCCTGGCGCTGCCCGACGAGACGCGGCTGTTCACCGGCCACGACTACCGACATGGCGGACGCCCGCCGCTCTGGGAGAGCACGGTTGGCGAGCAGAAGCGGAAGAACGAGCATCTGCACGATGTGGACGAGGCGGAATATGTCGAGATCCGCGAGGGGCGCGATGCGACCCTGCCGATGCCCGAGCAGATCCTGCATGCGCTGCAGGTGAACATGAACGGCGGACGGCTGCCCGAGCCGGAAGCGAATGGCCGACGCTATTTCAAGTACCCGCTGGATCTGCTGACCGGCGCGGCTTGGGAATAGCAGATGGGAGCAGCAAGGATGGCTGAGGCGAAGGCCCTAGCGAAGGGCATGCCGCTTGCGGAGATGGAGCACCGGGCGGGCGAGGTGGCGAAGCTTTTGAAGACCCTCGCCCATCCGGCCCGTCTAATGCTCGTCTGCACGCTGGTGGAGGGCGAGTTCTCCGTCGGCGAGCTTGAGGAGCGGCTGGATCTTCATCAGCCGAGCCTCTCCCAGCAGCTCACGGTGCTCCGGGATGCGGGTATCGTGAAAACGCGCCGGGAATCGCGGCAGATCTTCTATCGGCTCACCGAGGAGAAGGCCGCCCAGCTGATCGAGGCGCTGTACCACATCTTCTGCGAGGAGCACGCCCAATGAGCGTCTACCTGCTTTCCCTCCTCGGCGGCATGTTGATCGGCCTGTCGGTCGCGCTCTTCATGCTGCTGAACGGCCGGGTCGCCGGCATCAGCGGCATCGTCGCAGGGCTGTTCCGTAAGCCCGACGAGCGCCTCGTGGCCAACCTTCTGTTCGTCGCAGGCCTGGTGGCCGGCCCGGTGCTTTACTACGCATGGTGGGCCGAGTGGCCGGTCTTCCGGCCCGAAGGCGGCCTGCTCCTGTTCGCGGCCGCCGGACTTCTGGTGGGCTTCGGCAGCCGGCTCGGGTCAGGCTGCACCAGCGGCCACGGCGTGGCCGGGCTGGCGCGGTTCTCGCCCCGGTCCATGGCGGCGGTGGCGACCTTTCTCGCATGCGCTATCGCAACGGTCTTCGTGATGGGGAGGTTTCTGTAATGGTCGCATTGCGTTTGGCCTCTGCCCTGGTTCTCGGCGCGATCTTCGGCTTCGGGCTTGCGATTTCGGGCATGCTCGATCCGACCCGGGTGCGTGGCTTTCTCGACATCGCCGGCAACTGGGACCCGAGCCTCGGCTTCGTGTTGGGTGGTGCTGTGATGGTCGCGATCCTCGGACGTCTAGTTCAGCTGCGCCTTTCCCATCCCCTCTTCGCCGACCGCTTCCAGCTGCCGGAGAAGACGGAGATCGACGGGAGGCTGATCGGCGGGGCCGCCATCTTTGGGATCGGCTGGGGCATGGCAGGGCTGTGCCCCGGGCCGGCGGTCGCGGATCTCATGCTGGGTGCGCCCGTGGTTCTCGTCTTCGTGCCCGCCATGCTCATCGGCATGGCGCTGCACGACCTGCTGGTCGCCAAGCCTGCGGCCGGGTCGGCTGCGGAGTCGTCATGCTGACCATCGCCCTGGCGGTCGGCTGCGGGGCGCTGGTCGGCTTCGCCCTCGGGCTGATCGGTGGCGGCGGCTCGATCCTGGCCACGCCGCTCCTGCTCTACGTGGTCGGCATCGAGCAGACCCATATCGCCATCGGCACCAGCGCGCTCGCCGTCTCAGTCAACGCCTTCGGCAATTTCGCCACCCATGCCCGGGCCGGCCATGTCTGGTGGCGCTGCGCCATCGTGTTCGCCGCCATCGGAACCCTCGGCGCGCTCGCCGGTTCGACCTTCGGCAAGGCCATGGATGGCGAGCGGCTGCTCTTCCTGTTCGGGCTGGTGATGATCGTGGTCGGCGCCTTCATGCTGAAGCCGCGGCAGCCCACCAATGCCGCGCCCCACGACACCAACCTGAAGACCTGCGTGCTGACCGGTGCCGTGGCGCTCATCGCCGGCGGGGTCTCGGGCTTCTTCGGCATCGGCGGCGGATTTCTTATCGTGCCCGGTCTGATCCTCGCGACCGGCATGCCGACCATCAACGCGGTTGGCTCCTCGCTCCTGGCCGTCGGTGCCTTCGGGCTTGCCACGGCTCTGAACTACGCCCAGTCCGGCCTGATCGACTGGCCCGTGACGGCCCAGTTCATCATAGGCGGTCTGGCCGGCGGATTTGCCGGCATGGCCGCAGCGAAACGGCTCGCCGGCTCCAAGGACATGCTGTCCCGGGTCTTCGCCGTGCTGATTTTTGTCGTCGCCGGCTATATCCTCTACCAGAGCCGCGGCGCCTTCCTGAGCTAGGGCTGCCCCATCGACCCGCTTCCCGGATTCGCCTCATGGCCGTCGACGAAAGCTTCTTTGCGCCCAGAACGCCGGTGGGCATCGTCGCGGTGGGAGATCAGGGCGAGGCGCTGGTGCTGCGTGCGATCCTGGAGAACCTTGGCGCTGTGGTAAGCCTCCATCTTCCCGGCACCCCGTAAGACTTCCTGAAGGTCGTCGGCCAGGGGGAAACCGCGCCGCCGATAATGATCATCTCCGGCCATGGGGACGAGGGCGGTTTCATCTTCGGTGAGTTCGCACCCGAGATCGATGTTTCCGCGCTGTCGAACGGACATCTCAGCGCGGAGGCGATCGGAGCCCGGGCAAACCTCCCAGAGACGGTCGTGATCAGCACGGCGTGCGGGACCGGCGGCAAGGCGTTCGCGTCCGCCTTTCTCGATGGCGGGTCGTCGGCCTATATCGCGCCGGAGGGCTATCCAGACGGCGCGGATGCGGCGCTCTTCGTTCACCGCCTGATGCACGGGATGCTCCGAGCGGGTCGACCGCTGGAGGACGCTTTTCGGCTGGCTCAGGTCACCGACGAACCCGAGTGCCGCTTCACGCTCTATGGCGGGGAGTCGCGAGGCTAGCGATTTTTCCGCCCACTACTGCTTCTTCTGCTCTTTGGCCTCTTCGCCCTCGGTGCAGTCGGGACCGATATATTTGCCATCGATGGTGACGCCGAAACGGTCCTGGCCGCCCATGGGCGGGTCGAAGCTCATCTTCACCACGGCGTGGTACCGCTTATCGAAATCGCCGTTGAGGGCGGTGGAGATGATCTGGGTGGCGTCCTTCACCTTGCAGGTCACGTTGACGATGGTCTCGGAACCGGCTTCCAGGACTTCCGGCTCGCCGCATTTTCCGGCGTTCTTCGGCACGGCGATGTTGTCGTCCTCGGTCACGCAGACATCGAAGACCCGCTTGCCGATGCCCGGCGTCACGGTGGTGAGCTGCCAATGACCGGGCTTGCGCTTGGGAATCTCCGTGGCATTGGCGCTCGAGACCTGAAGCAAGAGACCGGCCAGAACGGCCGACGCGGCGGTGAAGCAGATGCTGGAAATGCTTAAGCTTTGAAAGCGGAACATAGGACGGCGCTTCCTCTTGGTTTTTGGTGTTCGGGGCTTGTTTGCTGTTCTTTGGTTGCCCGATTGGCGCGGACCATAACGCAGAGGGGGCTTAGAAAAGTGCCCAATCTCCTTGCCCAGAGTTCCTAGGCTTTGCCGTCCTGGGGTCAGCCGCGGAAGCGCGCCGTCCTCAAACGTCGATTAGGCCGAGATAGATCGCCTTGACCACCGCATGGGTCTTGTTGCTGGCGTTCAGCTTGGCGATAGCGTGGCGGAGATGGGTCTCCACGGTGGCCTGGGAGATGAACAGGATATCGGCGGTGTCGGCCACGGTCTTGCCCCGGGCCGCCCAGGAGAGCGCGTCGCGCTCGCGGTCGGTGAGGGCCACGGCCGTGCGCGGATCGGCCTGGGTCTCCAGCAGCCCCTGGCGGTTGCGGTGCTGCTCGGCGATGATGTCGATCGCCCGCTGCGCCCAATAGATCATGATCAGGTGCAGGTCGTAGCGCTTCCGCGACAGCAGGAAGCGGTATTTCTTCACCGGATCGGTCCAATAGAAGGCGGAAGAGGACGAAAACACCCGTCCCAGCGGGTCCGTGTAGTGGAACGGAACCACAAATCCTTCCGTGAAACCGTGGTCGTGGGCCGCTTCCATGACCTTGCAGGCGCCGGATTTTCGGCCCGAACCGTCGTAATCCGGGACTTGCACCTCGGCCCAGGAGAAGGGTGTGTTGCTTCGTCTTACCCGCGTGACGCAGGGGTCGACATGTACAAACCCATTAGAAATGTAGGTTTGAACCCAATTCTCGGGCGTCGTTCCAATATAGTACGGGATATCAACATGCGGATTACCAGCGTCCAGCATGTTGAATGAAGAAAATCCGAAATCCTCGATGATATCTTGCAGCGCGTGCTTTAGCTCATCTGTCGAGCTGCAAGTCTCAATGGATCCGATCGCCTCTTCCAATTTAATCATTACTTAAACTCCCGATTTTTCGGGACTGGTGCTCCTTGCCCGTGGGCGTGACAGTGGAGGCGAGTTTCACATTAAGACGGCGGTCCAGGTCATGGATAACGTTTCGCAATCCTACCGCGCGGTTTTCTGCCGAGCCAAAGACGATCCGCACACTGTCTATGGCTTACAGCGGTTTCGCAAGGCACTCTTTGTAGACGAACTCGGCTGGGACCTCGCCACTTTCGGCGATCGGGAATCCGATCAGTTCGATACAGACGCCGCCATTCACTGCGCCCTGATGCGGGGCGACGAGATCATGGGCGGTTTTCGCGCAATTCCTACGAACAATAGTTACCTCGTCAAGGACGTGTTTCCGCAGCTCGCAACATTGCGTGCCTATCCCTCGCGCGCAGATGTGTGGGAGATAAGTCGCTTCGGTGTGGCTCCCTGCACCGAGCGACTTCATCTCGCGCGGGTACTCTATTCCTTGATGTTCCGCTTCGGCTATTCGCGCCGGGCTACGGCCCTCGTCGCCCTGGCCGACCTCACCT
This sequence comes from Methyloligella solikamskensis, assembly GCF_042676065.1. NCBI lineage: Bacteria > Pseudomonadati > Pseudomonadota > Alphaproteobacteria > Hyphomicrobiales > Hyphomicrobiaceae > Methyloligella > Methyloligella solikamskensis. The sequence goes on from NZ_JBHTJO010000001.1 coordinate 159,571, forward strand.
ATGAGCGGTTCCTTACCCGGCTCGGCATCCGTACGCGGCGCTACGGCCCTCCCCAGATCATCGGCACCGACCGCTCCGGGCGCCAGCTTCGCGCCGTGGCGGGCGAAATCCCGCTGCAGGACCAGGCCGGCGAGAAATTTCAGACGCTTCTTTCACTAGCCAACAAATTGGACGTTCAAGATGAGACACTTGTTCGCGGATCTGAGCGCATTTCGGCGTGACCCTCTCGGCTTCATGCTGGAGAAGGGCAATGGCACCGACGCACCGTTGGTCAAGCTCGCCCTCGGCCCTCAGCCGGTCTATCTGGTCAATTCACCCGAGTTGGTGAAGCCGGTCCTCAATCACACCGAGGAGGAGATCGACAAGGGCAAGTACATCAAAAAGCTGAAACCGGCCTTCGGCAACAGCTTCCTCCTGATGAGCGGCAAGGAATCCAAGCGCCGCCGCGAAGTGGTGCACGCCAAGCTCGGCCGTTCCACCGTGCTGGAGCAGGTGCCGGCCATGGCGGCGACCATCCGGCAGCTTGCCGGTGCGCTCGCCCTGGAAGAGCAGTTCAACGTCCATAAGGTGACCGGCCCGCTGACCTTGCGGCTGATCTCCGTCGCCCTGTTCGGCCATCAGGTGCTTTCGCCGGCCGACGAGCTTGCGCTGCTCCGGGCGGTTCACCTCATCGAATACGAACTTGAGCAGGACATGTTCCGCATCTGGCCGCGGGGCCCGAAATCCTGGCTGCGGCGCCGGCGGAAATATGCCGAAGCCCACCGGATCATGGGTCTGGTCGTGAAGCGGGTGCGCGAGAATGCGGGCAGCTCCAGCGTGCTCACCTCTCTGGAGGAGATGGGCCTTTCGGACAACGACATCCGGGACGAGATCCTGACCATGCTGCTGGCGGGCCATCACACGACGGCGTCCGCGGCAGTCTGGCTCCTCTACTACCTGACCACCCAGCCCGGTCTGGCCGACCGAATCGCTCGGGAGTGTTCTACGGTTACCGACGACTCAGGAGACATCATCGCGGCGGACCTGAAAAACGCGCCCACTAGCATGGCGCTCGCACGGGAGGTGCTCCGGCTCTACCCGTCGGCCTGGTGGTTCTCGCGGGAGACCAAGAAGACCGTCGAAATCGGAGGGGAAACGCTGAAGAAGGGCAGCGCTCTGATCATCTGCCCCTGGCAGCTCCAGCGCCATCCGGCCTATTGGGACGATCCGAACTCGTTCCGGATGGACCGTTCCTTCAACAGCAAAGCCTATATCCCCTTCGGGGTCGGCCCGCGCACCTGCGTCGGCATGGGGGTGGCCTTGCTGGAGCTCCAGCTTCTGGCACTGGAATTCGCCTCCGCTTATCACCTGTCGGCGGTGAGCGAGGTGCCGGCACCGCAGCCGAGGGCGTCTCTCACCCTGGTGCCGCCACCGATCGAGCTCAGCCTCACCATTCGTGAGAACATTGCGTTCGACGAAGCGGCGGCCTGATCGTCGTGTCGGCGAATCGCATCAATCAGGAACTCGGGCCGGACACTGTTACCGGCCCGAATTCCGACGTTTCCAAAGACAAATCCGATTCCATCTGGCCGATGATCGCCGCCATCGATTATCTGATGGTCGAGATGAAGGACATGAGTCCCATGAGCGCTCATTTCCTGCGAATGGCGCGCCAAAACCTTCTCGACGAGTTTTTCGCCAAGAAAACCTCCGATAAGTAGGCGCGCGCGAGCGGGATCGGTAGGAACGCCCGCGCGGCAGCTTCCTGTGGAAATCGTGAGGCTTGCGAGAAAAAGCGCTGCAAGCTCAAGCTCTTCTGTCATCTTGCCATTTTCCTGCCCGAGAGACATGCGGAACTGGGGTCCCAGCGGCCCGCCGGTCTCTCTGGCGCGTTCGAGGCCGCTCATTTGTAAGGAGGCGGGGGTACATGCGTGACATTCGTAGAGATTTGCAGGATCGGGCCCAGCTGCTCGAGGAGGAGATCACGGCTGCGCAGACGCAGTTCGAGCAGAAGGTGGAGCAGCTCAAGACCGAGCGCGACACCCGGATCCACGAGATCAAGGACGAGCTCAATGCGCTGGGCCGGCTGATCGATGCCGAGAAGCGGCGTATGGAAGGCGGCGGCGCTTCCCAGCCGTCTGCCGAAGTGGCCACGCTTCCGCCGAACCAGCAGGCGCTGATCGACTTCGTCCTGCGCAAGCTCGGCGAGAATGGTCCGATGACCCTGGATCAGCTGCGCAATCTTTCGATCCAGGAAGGCTTCTTCTCCGATCCCGAAGCGGCGGGACGCGGCATGCAGACGATCCTGATGGCTGTGGCCCGCGGCGGCCGAATCCGGCAGCTGCCGAATGGCACGTTCGCGCCGGCGCTGCTCATGGACACGCTGCGCCAGCGGCAGGCCGTCTAGGCCGGCTCGGCGATTTCGCCGTCAATCGGTGCGGCGGGGCTTTGCGGCTCGAGCGGCTTTCCACGGGCCAGCTCGATAACGTCCCGCCGTACTCTCTCTTCCGTGTAGCGGGCCAACTCCTTCCGGCCCGCGAAATCATCCAGCGGCACAGGCGGCCCGAGACGGATCGAGACATCCAGGGGCCCGAGGCCCAGCAGCCGCCAGCCGTGGCTTCCCATATCCATATCGCCGTACCAGCCGATAAGGTGGCGCTGACGGCTGCCCACGGGCAGGCCGTAGATCTTGCGATAGGTGATCGCCAGGGTCTGGACGGAGATGTCTGGATGGACCGCCTCGTCTCCTGACGGCTTCACGGCGGCGAAAAGCGACGTCTTGAAGGGCAGCACGGTGTTGCCGTCGCTGCTGGTGCCCTCGGCGAACAGAACCACCGTATCGCCCGCTTCCAGCCGCCGCAGGATCTCGCTGGTTTTCTCCGTAACCTCGGTCTTCCGTTCGCGATTGACGAAGACCGTGCGCTGAAGCTTGGCAAGCCAGCTTACGAAGGGCCAGCTCGAGATCTCCCGCTTGGCGATGAAGGAGACCGGCGCGATTGCGGAGATCACCGGGATGTCGAGCCAGGAGACGTGGTTGGAGACGAGGAGCACGCCCTTATCCGATTCCACGCTGCCTTCCAGAGAGACGCGAATCCCTAAAATCTTGCAGACCCAGCGATGGTACCAATGGGGGAAGCGGCGAGCGTAGTTCGAGCCGGAGCGCACGAAGAAGAGCTGGAGCGGCATCAGCGGCACGGTGAAGAGCAGGAACGCCGCCAGCACGACGAAGGCTCGGATATGGCGCATGGTGTCCCTCAGCCTTTCCGCTTCTTGAGCGGCATGCCGAACAGCTCCAGCCGGTGGCCGGTGAGACGGTAGCCCAGCTCCTCGGCCACGCGCTCCTGAAGGCGTTCGATCTGCTCGTTGCGGAATTCGATCACTTGGCCGGTGTTCACGTCAATCAGGTGATCGTGATGGGCATGATGGGCGGGCTCATAGCGGGCGCGCCCATCGCCGAAATCGTGGCGCTCCAAAATCCCCGCCTCTTCGAGACGCCGGACCGTGCGATAGACAGTGGAAAGCGAGATGCGCTGATCCTGGGCGTGGGCCCGGCGGTGCACCTCCTCGACGTCCGGATGATCGTCGGCGTTGGAGAGCACGCGCGCGATGACCCGGCGCTGATCCGTCATGCGCAGGCCGTTTTCCGCGCAAAGGCGTTCAATGCGGGTTTCAGGGGCAGCGGACTTTTGGGCAACAGGCTTGGTCATCGCTCTCGCTTTTCGGCAAAGATTCGCCCGCTCAGTTGCTACCGGCTCGGCCCCTGTTCGGCAAGGCGGTCGTCACCGAGCCGCTCGTCAGTAAGCGCCTCGTCCAGGGTCAAGCTCAGAATAGCTGCGTCGCCGCCATCGGCATAGTAGGCGGCCCGCCGGCCCACAGGCTTGGCGCCAAGCCCGCGATAAAGGGTGAGCGCGGCTGCGTTTTCCTCATCCACCTCAAGGAAAAGATGCTTGGCGCCTCGGGACTTGAGCACCGCGATCGCTGCTTCCAGAAGGCTACGGCCAATGCCCATTCCTCTGGCTTCAGGCATTACGGCCAAGGTGAGGATTTCCGCCTCGTCAGCCGCCATGCGGGTCAGCAGAAAGCCGGTGGCCGCGCCGTCCTCGGCGCAGAGGAAGCAGACGCAATCGGGCGCGGCGAGGAAGACTTCCAAAAGCTCCGCATCCCAGGGGGAAGCGAAACAGGCGGCATGCACGTCTGCCAAAGCGTCGGCGTCCTCCACCGCGGCCGGGCGCGCCACGATGCCGCCCGCCGGCATCAGAGCCTCTCCACGGCTTTGCCGACCTGCGGCTTGGCATCGGGCGGACGCAGATAGAACGGCTTGAGGCTTGTGATTGGCTCGGATGCTTTGCCGGCGAGCTTGGCCAGCGCTGCGGCGTCAGGCTGAAGCTCAGGCGCGGCCGTCACCAGATCCGGCTTGGCCGCTTTGGCCAGCGCCTCGGCCCCGCTTCCGAGCACCACGCGAATGTCCTCCGGCAGGGAGGCCGCGGCTTCGTCCGGATGGAGGAGCGTGGGACCGGCACGCAGAGCGCCGTCAGCCTCGAAAGTCGCGAAATAGAGAGAATCGCGTCTTGCATCGATGGCGATGGCGAAGGGCGCAGCGTCATTCAGCCCGTCCTCGACGGCACGGGCCGCCATGACGGACAGGGAATCGGTGCCCCAGAGCTCGACGCCCATGGCGAGCCCAAGACCGCGGGCGGCGGCAATGGCGATGCGGACACCGGTGAAGCTGCCGGGGCCGGTTGTGGCCGCGACCCGGTCGAGATTGGCAAAAGCAAGGCCTGCGTCGGTCATGGCCGCCTCGATCATGGGCATGAGGGCTTCAGCGTGGCCGCGAGCCATGGCGGCCTGACGGTAGGCCAGGATCTCGCCGGTCTCGGACGCCACCGCAGCAGAGCAGTTGCTCATGCTGGTATCGAGCGCCAGGAGCCGCATGAGATCAAACGATCTCGGCGATGTCGTCGAAATCGGGCCGAGGGCTGCGCGGCATCAGCTCGCTGTCGTCGCCATAGCCGATATTGCAGAGGAAGTTCGCCTTGTAGGGCGTGCCGGCGAAGAAGGCCTCGTCGACGCCCTTGGCATCGAAGCCGGACATGGGGCCGCAATCGAGGCCGAGCGCCCGGGCGGCGATAATCAAATAGGCGCCCTGGAGCGTGCCGTTGCGAAAAGCCGTCTCCTGGATCTTCTCAGGCTTGCCCTCGAACCAGCTCTTGGCGTTGGTGTGGGGGAATTGCTCGGGCAGCCGCTCGTAGAACTCCAGGTCGTGGGCGATGATGGCGCAGACCGGAGCCTGCATCGTCTTTTCCTGGTTTCCCTCGGAGAGGAGCGGCTTGAGCTTCTCCTTGGCCTCCGGCGACTTCACGAAGACGAAGCGGGCCGGCAGGGTGTTTGCGCTGGTCGGCCCCATCTTCACGATGTCGATCAGCTGATGAAGGAGCTCGTCCGGCACCTCCTTGTCCAGCCAGGCGTTATGGGTCCGCGCGGCGTGGAAGAGCTGATCCAGCGCGGCCTCATCGAGGGCGAGCTTGGGGAGCGGCGTTTCGGAGTCAGACATTCAGGGGGCGGACTTCCTCGACCTCGGGGATGAAATGGCGCAGCAGATTCTCGATGCCATGCCGCAGGGTCGCCGTGGAGGACGGGCAGCCGGAGCAGGCGCCGCGCATATGCAGGTACACGATGCCGTCGCGGAAGCCCTGGAAGGTAATATCGCCGCCGTCCTGAGCCACTGCCGGGCGGACGCGAGTCTCCAGAAGCTCCTTGATGGTGGCGACGATCTCCTCGTCTTCCGGCTCGTAAAACTCCTCGTCGATGGGGAGATCGGGCTGCTGCTCAGCCGCAACCTCCGCGCCGGAGATATAGTGCTCCATGATGGCGCCGAGGATGGCCGGCTTCAGATGCTGCCACTCGGAATCGTTCTTGGTGACGCTGATGAAGTCCGGGCCGAAGAAGACGCCGGAGACGCCCTGGATGTTGAACAGGCGCGCCGCCAGGGGCGAGTTGGCCGTCTCCTCGGGCTTCAGGAACTCCATGGTCCCTTCGCCCAGAACCGGCTGGCCGGGAAGGAACTTCAGCGTCGCGGGATTCGGTGTCGCTTCGGTCTGAATAAACATGGCTTGCCTATACCTTGTCTCGGCGACTGGTCCCAGTCGGATGACCTGCCAGTCGCCTAAATCGCGTGCACGCCCCATGGGGCGGCATGAACCTAGATTAGAATTGTTCTATACGTAGGCACGGGCCTTTGAACTGTAAAGTGAATCATAGCCGCCCGGTTCCGTCCTAGGAAGATTTCGGGGCCGAGATTCGGTCCTTTCTCCCCGCTTTGCGCGGTCTTGTCGCCCGCTCGCAGGCTTGTCCGTACCACGGTCGCAGGAGCGCGGGCTCACGCCATGGCGAGGATTTCTTCCGTGTTGAGGCAGCCCGGCACGACCGTAATGGGGATCTGGAAGGTTCCGGCGCGGCCCGCCACCAGGGAGGTCACGAGCGGCCCCGGGCCGGACGGATCGCGCGAGGCACCGAGGACCAGCACGCCGATATCGTGATCTTCCTCGATGAGTTGGGTGATCTCCTCGGCCTTGTGGCCTTCCCGGATGATCTCCTCGGGCACGATCTTCTCGAACCCCATGGCCTTGAGCTTGCGGCCGAACAGGCGGAACACGGCGCGGGCCTTGTTGTGCCCCTCTTCGCGGGCGATTTCCTCGACGCCCAGCCAATGCTGAAAGTCGCCGGGCTCGATGACATAAGCCAGCGCGAGCTTGCCGTCGGTGCGCTTGGCACGGCTGGCGGCATAGGCGAGGGCGCTTTCGCATTCCGGCGTCTCGTCCACCACGACCAGCAATTTGCGCTTATGGCCTTCGTGGAAAACCTCGCGCTTCTTGCGCGGACGGGGTGTCGACGTCGATGCGGACTTCGCGGCCGCAGGCTTCTTGGCTGCAGCCTTCTTGCTTGCCGGCTTCTTCGCCGTCGCCGGTTTCGCTGTCTGCCCCGTCTTGGCAGTGCGTCCGGTCTGCCGCTTCGCCGCAGGTTTCGCTTTTTGAGTGGTCTCAGCCATGGCGCGCATGCTGCCACTAAGGCGCTCGCCCAACAAGAAATTCCGACGCCTGACGATGCGCGCGAAACGTGTGCTTTGCCCCTATCAGCTCCCGATCAGGCCGACGATTTCCTTGGTTTTGGCCAAAATCGGGTCCGCGATCTTGCGAGCGCGGGCGGCGCCATCGCCCAGAATCCGGTCGATTTCGGCCGGATCGTTCAGAAGACGCCGCATTTCGTCACCGATGGGGGTGAGCTTCTCCGTGGCGAGCTCGGCCAGCGCCGGCTTGAAGGTGGAGAAGGTCGCCCCGCCATACTCGGCCAGCACGGCAGCTTGGTCCGTATCGGCGAGGGCCGCATAGATTCCTACCAGATTGCGGGCCTCGGGCCGCTCTTTCAGCCCTTCGACCTCGGAGGGAAGCGGCTCCGGATCGGTCTTCGCCTTCCGGATCTTCTTGGCAATGGTGTCGGCATCGTCGGTCATGTTGATGCGCGACATGTCGGAGACTTCCGATTTCGACATCTTCTTCGACCCGTCGCGGAAGGACATGACGCGGGTGGCCGGTCCGGAGATCAGCGGCTCGGGCAGCGGGAAGAATTCCTCCGGCGCGCCCAGCTTGGCGATCGATTCGGCGTAGTCGTTATTGAACTTCTGGGCGATGTCGCGGGCGAGCTCGAGATGCTGCTTCTGGTCTTCGCCGACCGGCACGTGGGTCGCGTGATAGATCAAAATGTCCGCCGCCATGAGCACCGGATAGTCGTAGAGGCCGACGGAGGCGTTCTCGCGATCCTTGCCCGCCTTCTCCTTGAACTGGGTCATGCGATTCAGCCAGCCGATACGGGCCACACAGTTGAGAAGCCATGTGAGCTCGGCATGCGCCCCGACCTGGCTCTGGTTGAAAACGATGTGAGCCTTGGGATCGATGCCGGCGGCGATAAAGGCTGCCGTGACCTCGCGGATATTGTGGGTCAGCTCATCGGGCTCCTGCCACATGGTGATGGCGTGGAGATCCACAACGCAGTAGAGGCACTCGTGCTCCTCCTGCAGGGCGACGAATTTCTTGATCGCTCCGAGATAGTTGCCGAGATGCAGGTTGCCGGTGGGCTGGACGCCGGACAGGACGCGGGTGTGTGAAGCGGCCATGCTTCTTCGATCTCCTTCTTCGAACCTGGGGCGTTATGGCGAAGGGGGCGGCGGGAGGCAAGAGTCGGCGCGCGAGATGGTGACCTTACGCGTTCAGGTTCTTGCGCAGACGGCGCAGGCTGATGGCGCCCAACAGCTCCGCGGCACCGAAATAGATTGCGAGGCCACCGCCGATCAGGATCAGAAGCGCCGTTCCCTGGATCAAGAGCCCCTCGCCGGGCCAGAACCAGCGGTCCAGCCACCCTTCCAGAACGTAGATCGCAACCCCCATGACGACGCTAGCGATCAACGTGCCGCGGAAGCGCTTCCTGAAGGTGACGTCGAAGGCGAGGCCGTCGCGGCGGTTGAGCTGAGCCGCCAGGAGGCCCGCATTCAGCCAGCCGGCGAGCGCCGTTGCGATGGCAATACCGACCGCGCCCAGGATGTAGAAGAGCCCTAAGCTCATCACCGCGTTGGCCGCCAGAGAGTGACCGGCGCAGATCATCGGCGTCTTGGTGTCCTCGCGGGCGAAGAAGAGCGGGTTGAAGATCTTCACCAGCACATAGGCCGGAAGGCCAAGGGCGAAGGCGGTGAGCATGTCGGCGGAGGCGCGGGAATCGGTCGCCGAGAACGCGCCGCGCTCGAAAAGCACCCGGATGATCGGCTCGGCAATGAGGACCAAGGCGACCGTCGCCGGGATGGTGAGAAACAGCGCGAACTCGATGGAGCGGTTCTCCGCATCGAGCACCGCGGCATGATCCCCCTGGCGCAGGCGATGGCTCAGCTCGGGCAATAGCACCACGCCGATGGCGACGCCGATGACGCCGAGGGGAAGCTGAAAGATGCGGTCGGCATAGTAGATCCATGAGACCGCGCGCTCCTGGAGCGAGGCGATGATGGTGCCCAGCATGATGGAAAGCTGCGCGATGCCGCCGGCGAGCAAACCCGGTGTCGCAAGCTGAATCAGCCGGCGCATCTCGCCGTTCCAGACCGGCGGGCGGAGCTTCAGGGTGATCCCGACCTTGGCGGCGGTGAAGACCATGACGGCGACCTGAACCAGCCCTGAGATCGTCACGGCCCAAGCCAGGACATGCGCGACCAGGGGCTGGTTCTCGGAGATGCCGAAAGCGACCGCGCCGAGCAGGGCCAGGATCAGGACGATATTGAGCAGGGTCGGCACAAAGGCGGCGATGGCGAAGCGGCCGAGCGCATTCAGCATGCCGCTATAGAGCGCGACGAGCGACATGCAGAGCAGATAGGGCAGCGCGATGCGGCCCAGGCTCACGGCGAGGGCGAACTTGTCGGGGTCGGCGGAAAAGCCCGGTGCAAGCGCGAACATGAGCCACGGCATGGCGATCTCGCCCAGCACCGTGAAGACAATGAGCACCAGCGCCAGGCCGGCCATGGCCTGCTCGGCGAAGACCCGGGCGGCCGCCTCGCCATCTCCGCCATTCTTGCCATGATAGCGCTTGGTGAAGAGCGGCACGAAGGCGGAGTCGAAAGCGCCCTCGGCGAAGAGGCGGCGAAACAAATTCGGAATGCGGAAGGCGACGAAGAAGGCATCGGCCGTTGCGCTCGCGCCCAGAAGGGCGGCGAGCAGCATGTCCCGGGCGAAGCCGAGCACGCGGCTCAAGACGGTCATGCCGCCGACGGTGGCGAAGGCGCGATATAGGGCCATGGGCTTCGGAAGCTTACCGGCGGGACGGCGGGGCAGCGGGCGTTTTCGTCATTCGGTCCGGCCTCTTCATCCGGCCACCGGCTCCTCGGCCGTCTCGCCGGCCAGCACCCGTTCCAGCCCTTCGCGGATCGCTGCCTCCCGGCGGCGGCTGTCGATCTTCTTGCCTTGGAGGTCAGTGACGTAGAAGACGTCCACCGCTTTCTCGCCGAAGGTGGCGATATGGGCGGTGGCGATGTCGAGCTTCAGATCGGTGAACTCGCGGGTGATCTCGTAGAGCAGACCCGGGCGGTCGAGACCGTTCACCTCGATCACCGTGTGGTCGTCGGACAGGGTGTTGTCGATGATCACCTGGGGCTCGACGGTGAAGGCCGCCACCTTGGAGCGGGGTTTGCGATCCTCGGCGATGATATCGGAGAAGTGGAGCTCACCGCTCAGCAGCTTCTCGATGGTCTTGGCGATGCGGCCCGCGCGCCGCTCCTCATCCTCGGCGAGATCGAACTCCCGCTCCAGATGGATGGTGTCGAGCGCCATGTCGTCGAGGGTCGTGGAGATCTGCGCGTCCGCGATGTCGGCGCCAGCGCGGTGGCATGCGCCGGCGATCATGGAGAGCAGGCGCGGATGGTTGGGCGCCAGGATGCTGATCTGGGTGACCGCCCGGAACGCATCCGTCGAGATATGGGTGGCGAGCGGCTTGCCCTTCTCCTCGGCCTCACGGACCAGCTTGGCGTGCTCCATCATGAGATCGTGGTCGGTGCGCAGCCAGTAATCCGGGCTCTGGCGCTCGATGAAGCGCTCGGCGATCTCCTTGGGCCAGTCGGAGAGACGGTCGCGCAGATCCTCGCGGGTCTGGTTGATGCGCTGCTCGCGGCTGAGCGCCGTGCCACCGCCGAGCAGCGGCTCGGTCTCGAAATAAAGCGTGCGCAGGAGCTGACCTTTCCAGCCCGTCCAGACGCCGGGGCCGACGGCGCAGATATCGCAGACCGTGAGGATGAGAAGCAGCTTGAGACGCTCGCGGCTCTGCACCAGAGCGGCGAACGCGCGGATGGTCTTGGGATCGTTCAGATCGCGGCTCTGAGCGTACTGGCTCATGTCCAGATGGTGCTCGATGAGCCAGGCGACGGTCTCCGTCTCGGCCGCGGAAAGCCCCAGGCGCGGACAGAGATCGCGGGCCACTCGCGCGCCGGCGATGGAGTGATCCTCCTCGCGGCCCTTGGCAATGTCATGCAGCAGGCAGGCGACGTAGAGGACCCGCCGATTGTCGATAGTGTTGATGATCTCGCTGGCAAGCGGATGCTCACGCTCGTAATCGCCGTTCTCAATGCGTGAGAGATAGCCGACGGTGCGGATCAGATGCTCGTCCACCGTGAAGTGGTGATACATGTTGAACTGCATCATCGAGACCACCCGGCCGAAATCCGGGATGAAGCGCCCCAGTACGCCGGCCTCATTCATCTTGCGCAAGATGTCTTCGACATTGCGGGACTCGGTGAGCAGCTGCATGAACATCTTGTTCGCCGCCGGGTTCTCCCGGAGCTTGTCGTCGATCAGCCGGAAGTTGGAGCGGATCGCCCGCAGGATGCTCGGCGAAAACGAGACTTGGTGACGGTCGGCCACGATGAAGAGGCGCAGGAAGTTGAGCCGGTCGCGCTCGAAGACCTCCTTGTCGGCGAAGATGCGCCCGTTCTCGATGCGGAAATCCGAGGTGTAGCGGACCTTCAAACGCTGACGCCAACCGAAAGGCGCGAGCAGGGCGTTCAGGGCCGGCGAGGATTTCAGCTGCTTCATCTCCAGCGCCGTGCAGACGATGCCGGTGAGATCGCCCACCTCCTTGGCCACCAGGAAGTAGTGCTTCATGAAGCGCTCGACGGCCTGGAGGCCGGCATGGGAGCGGTAGTGCAGCCGCTCTGCCATTCGCTGCTGCAGGTCGAAGGTCAGGCGCTCCTCGGGGCGTCCGGTCAGGAAGTGCAGATGGCAGCGCACGGTCCAGAGGAAATGCTCGCAGCGGACGAAGCTGCGGTATTCGCCGCGGGAGAAGACGCCGGCGGTGACGAACTCCTCTTCGCCCTTGTCGGGATGAAGATGCTTGGCAAGCCAGTGCAGGGTGTGGAGATCGCGCAAGCCGCCCTTGCCCTCCTTGATGTTGGGCTCGACGCGGTAGCGCGATGCGCCGGAACGGGCGTGGCGGTCGTTCCGCTCCTCCAGCTTGGCGTCGATGAAGGGGATCGGATTGGTCTCCAGCACATCGTGGAGAAAACGCCGTTCGAAGTCGGCGAAGAGAGCCTCGTCGCCGAGGATCAGCCGCGCATCCAGGAGCGCGGTCCGGATGGTCATGTCGGAATGGGCGAGCTTGACGCAATGGTCGATGCTGCGCGTGGCATGGCCGACCTTCAGCCCCAGATCCCAGAGCAAATAGAGCATGAACTCGGCCACGCTCTCGCCCCAGGCGGTCTGCTTGTGGGGCAGCAGGAACATGATGTCGATATCGGAGCCCGGCGCGAGACGGCCGCGGCCATAGCCGCCCGTGGCGACGATGGCCATGCGTTCCGACGACGAGGGATTGTCGACCCGGTAGACATGGCGGGTCGCGATCTCATAGCTGAGCCGGATCAGGGCGTCCTGAAATTCGGAGAGGTTCTCGGCGCATTTCACGCCGTCGCCGTCGGCCTGAAGCTGCCGCTCTGCGTGGGCGTGGGCCTCCTTCATCAGAGACTTGAAGCGATCGACCAGGGCAGCACGCAGCGCCGTCTCCTTGCCGGCATGTTCTTCGGCAAGGACCGCCATCTCGTCTGAGAGCGCCTCGAAGTCGAAATAGGGCGCCGGAACGATCGCTGTCTGGTCCATAAACGGTTCCCGTGCGGCACGGGCGGTGAGTGTTAGGGCGAAAAGCTTAACATAGGGCGCATCGGCCCCGGTTACGCGCCCTTCAGGTCACTCGCCCTTCGAGAGGTCCTTCAGCTTGTAGAGCGCTTCGAGTGCTTCTCTAGGCGTCATGCTGTCGGGATGCAATTGGTCCACGGCCTCTTCCAGGGGTGACACGCCCGGTTCCTCGTCGTGCGCCGCGGCCGCGCTGAACAGCGGCAGGTCGTCGGCGAGGTCCGAGGGCTTTGGCCGTCCGTCGGCCCGCTCGAGCTGCTCCAGCACTTCGGCCGCGCGGGCGAGGACCGGCTTCGGTAGGCCGGCGAGCTTTGCCACGTGGAGACCGTAGGAGCGGTCGGCGGCGCCTGAGACCACCCGGTAGAGGAAGACGATCGAGTCCTTCCACTCCTTCACCTCGACGGTGGCGTTGGCGGCACGCTCCAGCTTGTCGGCCAGCGCCGTCAGCTCGTGATAATGGGTGGCGAAGAGGGTGCGCGATCCGTTCACCTCGTGGAGATACTCAAGCGCCGCCCAGGCCAGCGACAGCCCGTCGAAGGTCGCCGTGCCCCGGCCGATCTCGTCCAGCACCACGAAGGAGCGGTCGGTCGCCTGATTGAGGATAGCGGCGGTCTCGACCATCTCGACCATGAAGGTGGAGCGGCCGCGGGCCAGATCGTCCGCCGCGCCGACCCGGCTGAACAGCCTGTCCACTACACCGATATGGGCCGAGGATGCCGGCACGAAGGCGCCCATCTGAGCCAGGATAACAACGAGCGCATTCTGGCGGAGGAAGGTCGACTTGCCGGCCATGTTGGGGCCGGTGACGACCAGAATGCTCGCCTCGTCCTCCTTGCCGTTCGCCACCAGGCGGCAATCGTTGCCGATGAAGGTGCCGCCGCCGGATTTGGCGAGGCTCCGCTCCACCATGGGGTGGCGCGCGCCTGAGACGTCGAAGACAAAGCTCTTGTCGACCTTGGGCCGGGCGTAGTCCTGATCGATGGCGAGCTCTGCGAGGCTGGCATAGCAGTCGAGCTCGGCCAGAGCGGCACCAGCTTCCGAGAGAGGGTCCCGGGCCGCGAGGATGCGCTCGGAGAGATCGTTGAAGATGGCAAGCTCGCAGGCGAGCGCCCGGTCCGCCGCCATGGTGATGCGCGCTTCGAGCTCGGACAGCTCCGTGGTGGTGAAGCGCATGGCGTTGGCCATGGTCTGGCGGTGGATGAACTTCTCCGCATGGGGCGGCTCGGAGAGGGTGCCGGCCTGGGCGGCGGTCATCTCGACGAAATAGCCCAGCACATTGTTGTGGCGGACCTTGAGGGATTTGATCCCGGTCTCGCTCGCATAGGTCGCCTGGAGCCCTGCGATCACTTTCCGGCTGCCGTCGCGGAGCGATCGGTTCTCGTCGAGATCCGCATCGTAGCCGGCGGCGATGAACCCGCCGTCGCGCTTGTTGAGAGGCAGGTCAGATCCCAGCGCCTCGGTCAGCGCGCGCTCCAGATCTTCGGGCAGCGCCTTCAGCCGGTCGGCGATGGATTGCAGCTCGTCCGGAAGACCGAGCCCGTCTCCCTGAGTGGCAAGCTCGCCCGCCAGGCCTTTGGCGGTGGCGATGGAATCCCGCACAGCGCCGAGATCGCGGGGGCTGGCGCGCCCGAGCGACAGCCGGGCCAAAGAGCGGGCGAGATCGGGCGCTTCCCGCAAGGTTTCGCGCAGACGCTGACGGAGGAGCGGCCTGTCGGCGAGATGGGCGACGGCCTCCAGCCGCTGATTGATGGCCTTGGGATCGGTGAGCGGGCTTACCAGGCGATGGGCCAGCTCGCGGGCGCCTGCGCTCGTCACCGTCCGGTCGATTGCCGCGAGAAGGCTGCCGCCCCGGTCGCCTTGGGTCGATTTGGTCAGCTCCAGATTGGCGCGGGTCGACGCATCGATGGTGAGGAGATCGCCAGTGGTGTGACGCTTCGGCGGGCGGAGCAGCGGCGCCTTGCCGATCTGGGTGATGTGGACATAGGTGAGGAGGCCTGAGAGCGCCGCAAGTTCCGGCTTGGCGAACTCGCCGAAGCTGTCGAGGGTCGCGACCTGAAGCGCCTCCTGCAGCAAAGTCTCCCCGCGCCGGGAATCGAAATGGGCCTTGGGCGCGGGCGTGAGCGCCGTGCCCAGCTCCTCGATCTGACCGCGGAGCTTTCCGTCCTCGGCAAGGTCGTCTCCCATGAGGACCTCGCGGGGCGCAAGCCGCATCAGCTCGCCGATGAGATCGGTCTCGCGCACGAGCGTCGTGAACAGTTCGCCGGTGGAGATATCCAGCGCGGCGATGGCGAACGCACCGGTCTCGGCACCCGGCCCCCGGAAGATGGCGGCAAGGAAGTTGTTGCTGCGCGCATCGAGCAGGGTGTCTTCAGTGAGCGTACCCGGGGTGACGAGGCGGACCACGTCGCGCTTCACCACGGCCTTGGAGCCGCGCTTCTTGGCTTCGGCCGGGTCTTCTAGCTGCTCGCAGACCGCGACCCGGTGGCCGGCCCGGATCAGGCGCTGGAGATAATCGTCCGCCGCATGGATCGGCACGCCGCACATGGGGATGTCCTCGCCCAGATGCTTGCCGCGCTTGGTGAGCGCTATCCCCAAGCAGCGGGAGGCGATGACGGCGTCTTCGAAGAAGAGCTCGTAGAAATCGCCCATGCGGTAGAAGAGCAGGCAGTCGGCATTGGCCGCCTTCAGCTCCAGATACTGGGCCATCATGGGCGTTGCGCCGGGCGGCGGCGTCTTAGGCGCTGACGAGTCGGGGGCGGGGCCGGACGAGATCTCGTCCGCCGTCACCGCAGCCGTCTGCTCGTTGTTTTCCGTCTTCGCGGTTTCCGCCATGACCATCGTTTTCTTGTCGCGAAACTGCGGTGGTATCCCTTGCGCCCGCGTCCGGCAAGGTTGGGCGCGGGCTTATCCAAACCTTCACCAACCTCGATCCGGCCTTGCGCCCAGCCTTCGCGCGATTGGGCCTTTTCCCCGTCATAGGCCTCCTCTAGGGTGCGCCTCCTTTAGGATAATTCGGAGAAGTCCCTCATGCGCCCATCGAAACGCGCCGCCGACGATCTGCGCCCCGTCAGCCTGGAACGTGCGGTCTCGCTTCACGCGGAAGGCTCCTGCCTGGTGAAATTTGGCGAGACCCATGTGCTGTGCCTGGCGAGCGTGGTCGAGAGCGTGCCGCCCTGGCTGAAGGGCGGGGGCCGCGGCTGGGTCACCGCGGAGTACGGTATGTTGCCGCGCTCCACTTCCGAGCGCATGCGGCGCGAGGCGGCGGTGGGCAAGCAGGGGGGACGCACGCAAGAGATCCAGCGGCTGATCGGGCGTTCCTTAAGGGCCGTGACCGATCTCCAGGCGTTGGGCGAGAAGCAGATCACGATCGATTGCGACGTGATCCAGGCCGACGGCGGCACGCGGACGGCCGCGATCACCGGCGCCTGGGTGGCGCTGCACGATGCGCTGGCCTGGATGGCCGCGCGGAGCATGGTGCGGGAGAACGTGTTGAAGGACCAGGTGGCGGCGGTCTCGTGCGGGCTGTATGGCGACGAGGCTGTGCTCGATCTCGACTATGCGGAGGATTCCGAGGCGGAGGCCGACGCCAATTTCGTGATGACGGGGAGCGGCGGCATCGTCGAGGTGCAGGCCACGGCGGAAGCCGATCCGTTCAATCAGGAGCAGTTCGACACGCTCATGGGCCTCGCCCGCAAGGGCATCGGCGAGCTGGTTTCCCTGCAGAAGATGACGGTGGCTTGAGCGCGGCGATGACGGCGGAAGAGACATCGCGCCCGAAGGCACTCCATGCGGGCGACCGGGTGGTGGTGGCGAGCCACAATATCGGGAAGGTCTGGGAGATGGCCGAGCTGCTGGCGCCGTTCGGCATCGAGACGCTTGCCGCGGCGGAGCTTAACCTGCCGGAGCCCGAGGAGACGGGTAAGACCTTCATCGAGAATGCAGAGCTGAAGGCGCGGTCGGCCGCGGAAGGCGCAGGCCTGCCTGCGCTCGCCGACGATTCCGGGCTCGAAGTGGCGGCGCTCGACGGTGCGCCGGGCCTTTTCTCGGCGCGCTGGGGCGGACCGAAACGGGATTTCGGTCTCGCCATGGAGAAGGTGCATGCCGCGCTGGAAGAGGTCGGCGCGGAAGACCGCACCGCCAACTTCACCTGCGCACTGTCTCTTGCCTGGCCGGACGGCACGGTGCGAAGCTTCGAAGGCAAGGTGTTCGGCCAGATCGTCTGGCCGCCCCGGGGCGACAAGGGGTTCGGTTACGATCCCATCTTCGTCGCCGACGGGCTGGAGCAGACCTTCGGCGAGATCGACCAGGACGAGAAGCACGCCATGTCCCACCGTGCGGTGGCGTTCAAGCAGATGATGGATGCGCTCTATAACAGCGATGCGTGAGGCGGCGACGCCCGAAGCAGGCGCCTCGGATGAGCCGTTCGGGCTTTACGTCCATTGGCCGTTCTGCCTCGCCAAATGTCCCTATTGCGATTTCAACTCCCACGTCCGCCATGGCGGCGTCGATCAGGCGCGCTTTCTGGAGGCGTATCTGACGGAGATGCGCTGGTTCGCCGAGCATTCCACCAAGCGTCCCATCTCAAGCGTCTTCTTCGGGGGCGGCACGCCCTCCCTCATGGAGCCTTCGACGGTCGAAGCGATTTTGGGAGAAGCCGGACGGCTCTGGGGCTATGGCGACGATGTGGAGATCACCCTGGAGGCGAACCCGACCTCGGTCGAAGCGGAGCGGTTTTCCGGCTATGCCAAAGCGGGGGTGAACCGTCTTTCCATCGGCATCCAGGCGCTCAACGACGAAGATCTGCGCCGTCTGGGGCGACAGCACACGGCCAAGGAAGCCTTGGCCGCCCTCGATATCGCAAGGGCTCATTTCCCGCGTATCAGCTTCGATCTGATCTATGGGCGCGAGGGCCAGTCGGTCGCCGCCTGGGAGGCGGAGCTTTCGGAAGCGCTCACTTACGCCGCCGATCATCTGTCCCTCTATCAGCTCACCATCGAGCCGGACACGCCGTTCGCGGCGCGCTATGCGGCGGGCAAGCTCAAGCTCCCCCCCGGCGAAGAGGCGGAAGAGCTTTATCGGCTGACCCAGGCGCTTTGCGAAGAGGCGGGGCTCCCGGCCTACGAGGTCTCGAACCACGCCAAGCCGGGCTACGAATCCCGGCATAACCTCGTCTATTGGCGCGCCCACGACTATGCGGGCATCGGCCCCGGCGCCCATAGCCGGCTCGCCATCGACGGCACGCGGCAGGCGCTCTCGGCGCTGAAACTGCCGGAGGGCTGGTGCGAGGCGGTCGATGCGAAAGGCAACGGGCTGGAGACGGCGGAGCCTCTGAGCGACGAAGAGCGGGCCGAGGAATATCTGTTGATGGGATTACGGCTCTCGGAAGGGATCGAGCTCGACCGGCTGGCCGCCATGGACGGGCGCCAGCTCCACGGCTCGCGTCTCGCGCCGCTGATCGCCGAGGGGCTTCTAAGCCTGGATGAGACGCGGGTCACCGCAACACCGAAAGGCCGGATGCTGCTGGACCGCCTGATCTTCGAGATCGCCGAGGCGCGGAGCTAGTTCTCCACGAAGGACCGATTGCCGTAGACCCCGGCGCGGGACGAGAAGCTCTTCGGGGCCTGGTCGATCACGCGCGGGCCGGAAGACTGCACCTCCAGAATCGCAAGACCGCGCTCCGCCGTGCCGTCCGGCAGGAGGCGGAACAGCCCGTCCACACCGGCAAAGCCCGTGGAGCGGGTGAGCTGGGCGGACGTGTAGCGGTCGCCCGGCGGATTGTTGGAGAGGGATACGGCGAGGCTCACCGCATCGTAGGACAGGCTCGCAAGCCGCGGGGGCTGGCTGCCATAGGTGTTCTTATAGCGTTGAGAGAAGCGGTTCCAGCCGCCCGGGTCGGGCGCCGGATACCAGCCGCCGACAAGCGCTGCGTTGTTGCCGATGCCGGGGTAATTCCACTGGCCGGTGCCCAGAAGCTGGGTCTTGCCGCCTGCGATGCCGTTCTGCGCGAGCATCGGGGCGATGGTGCGGAGCTCGTCGGGTCCGGCAGGCAGGAACAGGGCGTCGACCTGCTGGCCCGACTTCACCGCATTGGCGACCTTTCCGACCGGGCCGCTCAAGCTTGCGCCGCCCGTCGAATAAGTGGCGCGGACCACGGTGCGCCCGCCGGCGGCCGCGACCGTCTTGGCGAACTCACGCTCGGCGATGGTGCCGTAGGCGCTTTCGGGGATCAGCACGGCGAAGTTCTTCTTGCCGCGACCAAGAGCATAGGACGCGATGCGGTCCACATCGGCACCCGCCAGGAAGCTCATGAGATAGACGTTGTTGCCGGCCACATTGCGGTCGCTGGAGAACGCGATCACCGGAATGCCGCCCCGCCGGGCCACGGGCGCCACGGCGCGCACCTCGTCGGCGAAGAGCGGACCAATAATCAGCTCGGCATTCTCCGACACCGCGCTTTCGGCCGCGGCCGCGGCGCCTTGCGGGGTGCCTTTAGTGTCCTTGGGAATCAGGGTGACGTTGGGATTGTTGAACTCGAACAGCGCCAGCTCGCCCGCCTGCCTGAGCGCCTTGGCGATTTCGGGCGTGTCGCCCGAGCCGGAAATCGGCAGAAGGAGCGCGACCTTCACGCCGCCGGAGCCGGTGGGCGCGAGACCGCCTTCGCCTTCGGAATAGCCGCCGCCTCCGCCGCCGGGACCGCTCGCGCAGGCAGCCACGATGAGCCCGACGAATATCGCGCCCAGGACGACGCGCGCCGCGCTCAGATGCGCGCGCAATTTCTCGAAAGACCGCATCGGCCTCAATTTCCGCCTTCCCCTGCTTTCAGCCAAATTTTCTTGATCCAGATCTCTTTCAATCCGGGAGGTTTGGCCGATTTACGGCGACTATAGCATGGGCTGGTTGCGCTGCCAGAGAGAGCACGGTTTCGCCGCTTGCACGCATGTCGCAGGGTTTGCGTTATAAGGTCGCCTCATGAGCACAGAAGACGACACAGCGGACGAAGGCAACGCGAGCGCGCTTCGGGCCAGCGCGCTGCGCATGCTAGAGGATCTGGCGGCGAAGCCGCTCATGCCGGGGCTCCATCTGGTGGCCACGCCCATCGGCAATCTGGGCGACATCTCCTTGCGGGCGCTAGACTGCCTGGCGCGGGCGGATCTGGTGGCTTGCGAGGACACCCGCCACAGCGGGAGGCTCCTCGCCCATTTCGGGCTGAAGGCGCGGCTTCTCCCCTATCACGAACACAACGCGGCGAACGCAAGGCCGAAGCTGCTCGGCGCTCTGCGGGACGGTGCGGCGGTCGCGCTGATCTCCGATGCCGGCACGCCGCTCATTTCCGACCCCGGCTACAAGCTGGTGCGAGAGGCGCTGGCCGAAGACATCATGGTCACCGCGATCCCCGGCGCCTCTGCAAGCCTCGTCGGCTTGAGCGTTTCCGGCTTGCCCTCGGACAGCTTCTTCTTCGCCGGCTTCCTGCCGCCGAAATCGGCCGCACGGAAGACGCGGCTGGAGGAGCTGGTGGCCATTCCCGGCACGTTGATCTTCTACGAGACAGGCGCGCGGCTCGCCGCCGCCCTGCCCGACATGGCCGAAATTCTCGGAGACCGCGCGGCGGCGGTCGCCAAGGAGCTGACCAAGCTGCACGAGCAGGTGGCCCGGGGCACGCTTTCAAGCCTGGCGGAAGAGTTCGCCGGCGACGAGCCGCCCAAGGGCGAGTTCGTGGTGATGGTGGCGCCGCCGAGCCAGGAGCAGAGAGAGGCGAGCGATGCGGAGATCACCGCCGCGCTAGAGGACGCTCTCGCAACGGAAAGCATGCGCGATGCCGTACAGGCCGTGACCGACGCCTTCGGCGCCAAGCGGAAGCGGGTCTACCGGCTCGGCCTGGCGCTGCAGCAGGGCAAGGGCGAGGGCGACGCGCGTTGAGGGAGGCCCGGGTCAAAGCCTATCGCCGGGGCGTCTTCGCCGAGACGCTGGTGGCGCTTTGGCTTCGGCTCAAGGGTCATCGCATCATCGGGCGGCGCTATAAGACACCGGTCGGCGAGATCGATCTGATCGCCCTGAAAGGGCGTCAGCTCAGCTTCATCGAGGTCAAGCGGCGCAAGACAATGGAGGACGCGGCATGGACCCTGCCGACACGCCAACGGCGGCGCATCATCCGCGCGGCGCAATACTGGCTTGCCGGCAATCCCCGCTTCCACGGCTACGATATCCGCTTCGACGTGGTGCTGACGGCACCGCTCCGCTTCCCCACCCATATCGAGAACGCGTTTAGCTAAAGGCCGCATTGGCCCTTTGGCGGCTCGCGTGAAGCGCTTATATGGGGCGGACGCAAGCACCCCGCATCCCAAGGACTTATCATGGCGCTCAAGACCGCATTCCAGATGGACCCGATCGAGGGGATCGACATCAAGGGCGATTCCAGCTTCGCACTTCTGCTGGAGGCTCAGGAGCGCGGCCACGAGATCTTCTATTACACGCCGAGGAATCTCTCCCTGAAGGACGGGCGGATCGTCGCCAAGGGCCAGACCCTGAAGGTCGACGACACGCCGGGTGCGCACTACCACCTTTCCGATCCGCGGGTGGAGGATCTCGGGCATCTCGACGTGGTGCTGCTGCGCCAGGACCCGCCTTTCGACATGGCGTATCTGACGACGACCCATCTGCTTGAGCGGGTCCAGGGCGAGGCGCTGGTGGTGAACGACCCGGCCTGGATCCGGAATTCACCGGAGAAGATCTTCGTTCTCGATTATCTCGACCTGATGCCGCCGACCTTGATCACCCGCTCGCTCGACGAGGTGAAGGCGTTCCGGGAAGAGCATAAGGACATCATCGTGAAGCCGCTGTTCGGCAATGGCGGGGCCGCAGTGTTCCGCATCGCGCCGGGCGATACCAACCTCAACGCGCTGGTGGAGCTGTTCGGCATCGTCTTCAAGGAGCCGATGATGGTTCAGCGCTATCTCCCGGAGGTGCGCAAGGGCGACAAACGCATCATCCTGGTGGATGGCGAATTCGCCGGCGCCCTGAACCGGGTTCCGGCCGAGGACGAGACCCGCTCCAACATGCATGTGGGCGGCACGCCCCATCTGTCGGAGCTGACCAAGCGGGAGAAGGAGATCTGTGAGCGCCTCGGCCCGGAGCTGAAGCGGCGGGGCCTGATCTTCGTCGGCATCGACGTGATCGGCGACTACATCACCGAGATCAACGTGACCTCGCCTACGGGCATCCGCGAGATCAAGCGCTTCGGTGGCGACGATATCGCCGTGATGATCTGGGACGCCATCGAGCGGAAGGTGGCGGCGAAAACGGCCCGCTAGCGCGGGTGGGTCGCAGCAGTCTGTTCGCGCTCACAGCGCCGGTAGGCGGCGAAGGCATGGGCCGCGACGCCGACGCCCCAGCCGCCCAGCACCCATAGGAACCAGAGATTGTCCGGGTTGCGGGCGATGTTGAGGATCGCCAGCGCGACGATCACCACGCAATAAGCGGCGAAATGAATGATCAGCCCGCGCGGGGGGAAACCTTTCGGCATGGCGTTCTCCTTCTCTTCGTTGAAGCGAGCCTACCAGGTCGTATCCCCGACGAAAGCCGTAGAAATCGTCCCGAAGAATCAGCGCCTTCACCGATGTTCTTATATTGTTCTTGCTCCTTCGGTCGGTTGCGGCTAAGCTTTCCGCACGTTCCGGGTTGGGGGTGCCGATGTTTGCACGGGTCACGACGGTTGCATTCGAAGGGATCGAGGCGCGCGCCGTCGACGTCCAGGTCCAGATCGGGTCAGGCCTCCCTGCTTTCACCATTGTAGGACTGCCCGACAAGGCGGTCGCCGAAAGTCGTGAGCGGGTGCGCGGCGCTCTGAACGCCATCGGGCTGGCGCTCCCGCCGAAGCGGATCACGGTCAATCTGGCGCCCGCCGATTTGCCCAAAGAAGGAAGCCACTACGATCTCCCCATCGCTTTGGGGCTGATGGCGGCGGCCGGTGCGGTGGCGCCGGACGCTATCGAAGGTTTCGTGGTGCTGGGAGAGCTGGCGCTCGACGGCTCCGTGGCCTCCGTGGCGGGCACTCTCCCTGCAGCGATCGGGGCGAATGCCCTCGACAAGGGGCTTATCTGCCCCAAGGCCTGTGGCGCGGAAGCTGCCTGGGCGGCGGACGACATGGCGATCCTGGCGCCCGGCAATCTTCTCGCTCTCATCAATCACTTCAAAGGCCTGCAGTCCCTGGCCCGGCCCGAGCCCGCGGAAGAGGTCGAGGAAGAGGCCATGCCGGACCTGAAGGACATCAAGGGCCAGGAAAGCGCCAAGCGCGCCCTGGAGGTGGCTGCGGCTGGCGGACATAACTTGCTCATGGTTGGCCCGCCGGGGTCGGGCAAATCCATGCTGGCACGGCGGCTGCCTTCCATCCTGCCGGCGCTCGAGCCATCGGAGATGCTCGGTATTATGTAGCAAACTCCGGAACGCGGGGCGCGCCGTGAGGCGCATAGGGCGCTGGTGCGCCTACGGCTTTTTGCCGACGTTGATGTTGATTGCGTCGTCGGACTTAAGTTCGGCGATGTATGCCGGGAAGGCTTCGACCCCGGCAACGGTCAGCCAGGCGGACAGTTTGATCGCAAGCTCTTGGCGTGCCTGCGAAGACGAATCGCGAATGCCAATTTGCACTCGCACATCATTCGCTGACCCCGCATCCTCAATCACGATATCGCCAATTTGCGGAGCAATCTTAACCCAACCGGCGCGTTGCAGCAGGCCATCTATCTGCCGCTTTAAAGCGATTGCCTCCGGATCACCGTACACGTTGAAGGAGTACTCTTGGCCTTTGTACGGGGCCAGCAGCTTCACCAACTCGTCTTGGTGCGTCGGGGAAATCGACCGAGGCGTTTTCAACTTCTCAAGTTCTAGTTGGGCCTCGGCCGCGAGCCTGTTTGCCTCAGCGGTATCCTTTTCAAGTTCAGCAATTCTTTCCTGCGACCTACTCAGCGCTAGTTCGGCATCGGCTGCCTGCTTTTCCAAAGAGGCGGTTCGCCACTCGTTGTGCGCTTCGATAATGTTGTTTGCCTGCCACTGCCGAAATGCCGCTGCGGCGGTGAAGCAGGCGGCTACAGCTGCAATCAATCCGAAGACTAGCAGACCGACGCTTGAGGCATCATACCAACGGATCGCCCAGTCCAAGTCGGCCGGTTCTACAGGCATTCGTGGGCCGTCCGCATCGGCGTTCTCAATCGCCGTCATTGCCGTCATTGCAGCACCGATCTTTCTGATCGGCTGGGTCGGGTGGAATCTCTGTTTCTCTAGGCGTCACCTTCCAACCCGGCGGAAGCCACTCCGGCGGATTTTCTCGGGCCTTTCGCTCATCTTCCTCCATTGCCTGCTCCTGGTGATCGCAATCGGACTCGCTACAGTTCCAGTACTCGCACGGGAAGTGGAAAATATCCCCCCAGGTACTCACTGCGACGTGGAAGCAAAATCTAGTTGTGTGGGGAGTTGGCGAAAACCGGTCGTGGTATCGTATGGCGCCGACGAGAATGCCGCGCTGCTCAACAGTGACCGAGTGTTTATCGGAAGACAACCAGGTGGTGAAGGTGATACCAGGCGATATCAGCTCGAAAGTGGCTTGCGGCCCTACCGTCATACTTCCTTTGGTAAGCCGGAACACGTTCTCCTCAGCATCGAAGGCCTCAGCCGGGTCCGCTGGCCATGCATCAGGCCATTGGACATAGTGAACTACATATTTAAGCCCCTTTGTTGGTGTGCCGCCGCTGTTTCTGGCAGTGAGCTCTGGGGCCCAAGTGCTCTTGCCGTCCTCTTTTTTAAACAACGTCATGTCCAGTCGCACATCAGAGACGAAAGCGCGCTGAACGGCCACGTAAGACTCGCGGGTATATTCGGCAGTTTTGACCAGGGGCTCGTAAGCACGACGCATTTCGCGAAGCTGAAACAGCACGAGCCAAGTAGTCAGGAAAACAAGCCCAAGCGTGGCCCACTCTCGCCACTCACGGCTACGATCTGCGGTTTTTTGATGCTCGCGATCTGTGCGTCGCTCCTCCGATACGGAGTCGCTAAAAGCCGCAATAGCGTCGGCTACGGCTTGCTCGCTATCGCTACGGCGTGGCCCATTGGGGCGGTTGGACTGTTTCTTGTAATTTACGGGCCGGACGGGCTGTCGCTTCTTTCGCAAGTTCCCTGACCGTGGCTGTTAAACGTCCTCAATCCTCACGTTCTCACAACCTATAGCCGCAAGGGAAGCTAGAAAGAACCCGGCCGGGAATGTGCCCCGGCTCATCTTGCTCGCCACGGACGCCCTGGTTTCTTTTAAACCCTGTTTCGCTAGCAGTCCCGCCAGCTCTTCATGCGTCACGTTCCGGCGCTTCAGCTCCGCCTTCAGATACTGCTTTGCCCGGTCGGACCAGCCCTGTTCAGTCTTGGATTCTGCCATTCCAGTATCACTTTCGATGTTGAAATAGCATATTCGACATGTTCGGCATTGACAAGAGGACTCATAGATATCATATTCGCTATAACACTAGCGGATATGACAATGACACAGCATTTCCTCCTTTCAGCCGAAGCCCGCTCGCTAAGCCTAGCGAAGGTGGCTCGTCTGTCTGACGAGGAGGCTTGGGAAGCATTCAAAATGGTCCGCTGGTCCGAGACGGAAGGCGAGCCCTTCTGTCCTCGCTGCGGCTGTGCTGGCCTCTACACCTATTCCAAGCGGAAGCTGTGGGAGTGCAAAGCTTGCAAGCATCAGTTCTCCGTCACGTCTGGCACCATCTTCGCCAGCCGCAAGCTGCCCATCCGTGACATTCTCTTGGCTATCGCGATCTTCGTGAACAGCGCCAAAGGCCACAGCGCCTTGCAGCTTAGCCGCGACCTCGACGTCCAATATCGGACGGCCTTCGTGCTGAGCCACAAAATCCGCGAGGCTCTCGCCGAGACCGCTGACCGCTCGCTTGAAGGTCACGTCGAAGTCGACGGCGCTTATTTTGGCGGATACGCCAAACCGGCCAACCACAAAGAGAACCGTCGCGACCGTCGCCTTGTAGCAAACCAAACTGGCAAGCGCCGTTGCGTGGTTGTGATGCGGGAGCGCGAAGGCTCATGCCTTCCCTTCGTGTTTGGATCTGAGGACGAGGCCACAAAGGTCATCGGCAAGCACGTGCTGCCGGGTAGCACCATCTATGCCGACGAAGCGGCCTGTTGGGACGTCCTACACGCCCGCTACCTCACCAAGCGGATCAACCACAGTGAGTGCTATTCGGACGGTGAAGCCTGCACCAATCAGGCGGAGAGTTTCTTTAGCCGTCTACGCCGCGCGGAGATCGGTACGCACCATCATATCTCCGGCCGCTACCTCCATGCCTATGCAGCTGAAATGGCGTGGCGTGAAGACAATCGGCGTATCGACAATGGCGAGCTCTATCTGATGGCGACGTTTGCCGCGCTCAAGCATCCGGTTTCTCGCCAGTGGAAGGGGTATTGGCAGAGATCGGCCTAATCGACCTGTGGATAAAATAACTCAGTATCTGCGAATACTGGGGAGAATCAGCACAAACTGTAGGGTGGGGCTGTCGAATCCGATATGAAAAAGGCCAGACTTGTTAGTCTGGCCTTTCCATTATGGAGGCGTGGCAGAGTGGTTTAACGCAGCGGTCTTTAAAACCGTCGGGGCCAGCCCTCAGAAGCACCCCCGTGGGTTCGAATCCCACCGCCTCCGCCACAGAAGGGGTCGTTCCGAAAGGAGCGGCCCCTTTGACGTTGTAGCTCCGAAGATCGCATGAGTCGACTCAACGCAGCAAGCAATTTATTGTCGTTTTTTAACAAGAAATTGTTGCGCGCAGCATGGTCGAAAAAAAGAAGACCGTCCCCTTGAGGATCATGGTGTCCTCCCGGTTGCACGATTATCTGAGCCTCCTCAAGGATACCACCATGTTAGGAGCCTCGGAGAACGATGTAGCGGCGTTTCTCTTGACGCAGCGGCTAGAGGCCATGCTGGCCGAGCGCTATCACGAAAATCAAAAGGTGCCGAAGGAGTAGCGGTGATCCGCTGCCTTAAGATAGCATGCGGGATCGCGAGCGTTGGAAGCTCGTAGATTGGCGTGGTCGCGACGCTCTATAGTGCGTCCCATGCCGATCGAAATCAGCCATCTCATGCAAACTGCCATGGGGCAGAAGGACGCCATAAAGGTGGGTGACCTGCCCCGTCAGGTGGCCAAACATATGGGCTGCCATCCAGCGGTCGTATATTTGGGCGGGGCCGAATTGCACAAGATCACGCTGAAGCACAAGGACATAAGTGCCGAACGGCTTCAGATGCTCTTTATGGCCATTCGAGATGGCGAGTACCGCACGGACGACCAGAACCGCGCCCGACACCTGACGGTCATTTGGGAGTTTCCGGAAACCCGAGAAACGTATGTCATTGGGCTCAAGTCAGCCTCTAACGGCGGCGAGGTCTGGATCTGTACGTACTACAAGATAAGCGGGCGGAAACTCGACAAGAAGCTGAGGAAGACCACGCGAATCTATCAGAGGTAAGTCGGGCACCCGTGGGCTACGGGTGCCCGCTATTTCCGCACATGATGGGGCCTGCCGGGAACCCCATGTTGCGCACACGCCTGCCCATTGGCGCGGCTACGGCTGGCAGAATAGTACCGTGTCACATGTGCAGCGGTCTTTAAGAGATCACGCGGTGACCAGCGAATCTATAACTCATTATTTTTCAAAAGGGAATCCCGCTCCGATCCACTTTGTTCCACAGGTCTGCACACAGATTCTAAGTGACTCAAAACTCTGAATTTTCTGAGCCTCTGACCGGTTATCCACACCGCCAAGTCATGGAGCAATTTCCCAGAGCACATACTGCCCCGGCCCTTGCTCAGACCGCACCACACCATTGGTGCGCTGGCCCCGTAGAGCTACCCCCACACGCTTCGTCATCAGCCGTAGGAGTCGCTGATCGTTCTTGTCCAGCGCCCGCTCTATGAGAAGCTGTAAGGCGATATCGCGCGTTGTGAGGGGTTCTGCGGCCTGTCTGAGGATCGACAGGCATATGCGGGTCATCTCACCCCGGTTGCTCCAGTCTTTGGGCGGACGGAAGGCCTTGGGCTTGATCGCTTCCACCTGATAGTCGGGGTCGAAGAGCCTTAGCGTGTTGTCCAAGTTCTCTAGGTCTTGGACCATCTGGCGTAGGCGCTCGTGGGCGTTCTCGATGTCGCCTGCCAGAAGCGCCCGTTTCTTCACAAGAGCGGTGATTACGTGAGGGTCGGCCATGCCCTCAGCATGGCAGGAAGCTGCGGATTAGTGGACCCATCCGTTCCGGAGTTTGCTACATAATACCGGAGATGCTGGAGGTCAGCATGATCCGCAGCCTCGCGGGCGATTTGAACGGCGGTGCGATCGGGCGGGCGCGGCCCTTCCGCAGCCCCCACCATTCGGCGTCCATGGCGGCGCTCGTGGGCGGCGGCACGCGAGCACGGCCGGGCGAAGCGGCGCTGGCCCATCTCGGCGTGCTGTTCCTGGACGAGCTTCCCGAATTTCAGCCCCAGGTGCTGGATGCTTTGCGGCAGCCCCTGGAGAGCGGGGAATCGGTTATCGTGCGGGCTAATCACCGGGTCTCCTATCCATCGCGCATCCAGCTCGTTGCGGCGATGAATCCCTGCCGCTGCGGGCGCGCTGGCGAGCCGGGTTATTCCTGCCGTCAGGGCAATACGTGTGCGGAGCGCTACCAGGCTCGTATCTCCGGGCCCCTGCTCGATCGGATCGACCTGCAAATCGAAGTGCCGGCGGTGAGCGCCGCCGATCTCGCCTTGCCTGCGGCTTCCGAGGGAAGTGCCGAAGTCCGCCGCCGCGTGGTGGCGGCAAGGCAAATCCAGGCGGCACGGCTAAAGGAGCTCGGTCAGAAAAAGGCGCGCACCAATGCCGAATGCGAAGGCAATCTGCTGGAAGAGATCGCCGAGCCGGATGCGGCCGGTCTTACTCTGCTGCGGGAAGCGGCGGAGACCTTGGGGCTCAGCGCGCGGGGGTATCACCGTTCCCTACGGGTGGCGCGGACCCTCGCCGATCTCGACGGCGAGACCAAGGTGTCCCGGCTGCATATCGCCGAAGCCCTGAGCTATCGCGGCGAGACATTGCGCGGCCAGCGTGCCAATGGGCCGGCCCTCAACCGCCTCGCTTGCGCCTGATCCGGAAATTTCCCCCTCATCGCCACAGAAAAACGCCAATGTCGCACTGGCATCGCCACGCTGAGCCGTTACACTCCGGCGCTGCCGAGGGGAAGTATGTGCGGCTGCGGTGCCCCGTTCGGGCTCGCCCCACAGTAAAGTCAAGGATTCACGGGGGCGGATGCGCGGGCCGAACGCTATCGACTTCTGGCGTGGATACGCCCTCATCTGCATATTCGTCGACCACATCCCCGGCAACCCGCTGGAACGGATCACCTTACGCAACTTCACCATTTGCGATGCGGCGGAGCTGTTCGTGTTTCTTGCCGGGTGGTCGATCTCGCTCGCAACCGGCGGACCTGCGCGCGCCCATACGTCGGGGCGGGTCACGATACGCTTCCTCTCCCGCATGGTGGAGGTCTACCGGGCCCAGATCACCATCACGGTGATCGCGCTCGCGATCCTCGCCGGGGCCGCGCTCTGGCTGGAAAACAACCTCTATCTGGAATGGCACAACGCCGAGCCGGTGTTCACCGCGCCGGTCTGGACGACGCCGGCGCTTGCGCTGATGACCCATCAGCTCGGTTTCTTCAATATCCTGCCGCTCTATGTGGTGCTGCTCGCCATGGCGCCGCTGATCGTGATCATCGGGCGGTACTCGCTCGCGCTATGCGGGCTGGTGTCCTTCGCGGTCTATGCGGTGACGCTGATTTTCCGCATCAACCTGCCGTCCTGGCCCTATGCGGGGGAGTGGTTCCTCGACCCGTTCGCGTGGCAATTTCTTTTCACGCTGGGCTTCATCGCAGCGGAGCTTGCGGCCCAAGACCGCATCCAGCCCTTGATGAAATGGATTTTTTGGCCAGCAGCCGCGATTTTGGCGGTCGGTGTCGTGGTGCGTTTCATCGGATATTATCCGGATCCGATGCAGGTGCCGTCGCCACGCCTGTTTTTTTCGTTCGACAAGACCTATCTCTCTCCTGCAAGGCTGATCAGCCTGCTGGCGTTGGTGATTTGCTTTTCCGGGGCGTATAGCCGGATCGCCGCATTCAGCGAGCGCCTGGTGACGGTGTTCTCAAGCCTCGGGCGAAACTCGCTGGCAGTGTTTTCGATTGGCTCTTTGTTAAGCCTGATCGGGCAAATCGTACGGTTTGAGTCCGGCGGGCTGGTTATTGTGGACCTTGCCTATTCCGCTCTTGGAATCGGGCTGATGATATTTACCGCGTGGTTCGTGGAATGGCGCATAAGATCAAAACGGCCACCCTCGCAATCCTCTGCCTCGCTGGCGTGAGCGGATTCCTGCTGCTTGCGCCCGCCGAGCCGCTGCAGACCGAGCCGCCGCGCGCGGAACTTCCCAAGCCAAAATACACTGCCGCTCCGAGCTGCGTCGGAGACGAAGGCACGCGGCCGCAACCCGCCGCTCTAAAGGCCTTCCCAAAAGCGCTTCAATCGGACGAGACGCTGACCGTGCTGGTGGTCGGGCCTGCCGCCTATGAAGACGGCCCCTTCGCTAACGAGGAAAGCTATCCGAACCGGCTTGCCCGCTATTTGACGTCCATCTTCAAGGAGCAGGATATCGAGCTCATCTCCCGCAATATCTCCGGCGAGGTCGCAGAGGATGCGGCCGAACGTTTGCGGGCGGAGATCGTCGAGACCGATCCCGATCTTGTGGTCTGGCAGGCGGGCTCGGCGGATGCGCTCGCCCGGGTCGACCTCAAGGAGTTCGAAGCCGCCTTCACCGAGACCCTCGACTGGCTCGAGGAGCACGGCATCGACGTGGTTCTGGTGGACCCGCGCTACGTGCCGGAGCTGGCCGACGATCCGGCCTATCGGCGCATCGTGGGCGCTATCTGGTACTACGCGGCGAAGCGGGACATTCCGCTGGTCCGGCGATACGACATGATGCGCAGCCTCACCCTGCCCGACGACAGCAATGCCGCGCCGCCGGAGCACCGGCTCACCGGATTCGACCATCGGTGCATGGCGCGCAAGGTGGCCGAGGTCATCGTGGTCAGCAGCAATGCGGACCATTTCGACAAGCGCCGGCACTAAAGTCTTTCTCAAACCTTTTCTGGTTGATGTTCTCGTTTCGGGCGCATTCCCGCGTCCGCCTATTGGCGGTGATCGAGTTTGGCGTATCAAGACCACAGCCCTGAGGCTGCCCTTCCTGCGGCGGGACGCAGGCGGCTCGTCTCGCGCCTGACGCGGGCGTTCCGGGCCGTGACGAATGACGCGCCCATCGTCTCCATCGTGGCGGCCCTGCTGTTCGGCAGCCTGAGCATCGCGGCGATCGCCGCCGGCACCATCGGCGTGCTGCTCTTCTTCGCCATGATGACCGGTATGGCGCTCGGCGCCGCCTTTTTCATCGTCTTGCAAACCCGGGAGCTCGCCTCGGTCCAAAAGCTCGACCAGGTCGGCGAAGGCGTCGATGCCAGTCTCGAAGCCCTGCAGGATCTCCAATGGGAGGTTCAAGAGCGCGAGGCGCGCTACCGCGATCTGCTGGATCATCAGGACGACGTGATCCTGCGCCGGGACGCGGACGGCCGGCTCACCTTCATCAACGATTCCTATTGCCGGGTGTTCGGCGTGACCCGTCAGGAGGCGCTGGGGCAGCCCTTCCGCCTGCCTCTGGCGGAAGACGCAGTCGCCCCCGCCGGGCTGGAGCTGGGCGGTGCATCGCGGCGACGGAGTGAGGTGGTGGAGCTGGAGACCGCAAGCGGCCCGCGCTGGTTCATCTGGGAAGATTTCGCGATCACCGATCCGAGCGGCGCGCTCACCGAAGTTCAGAGCGTCGCCCATGACGTTACCGAGCAGCGAGAGGCGGAGCGTGCACTGGCTCAGGCCCGGGACGATGCGGAAAGCGCCAGCACGGCGAAATCGCGCTTCCTCGCCTCCATGAGTCACGAGATCCGCACGCCCATGAACGGCATCCTCGGCATGACGGGGCTGCTGCTGGACACACAGCTCTCGCCTGAGCAGACCACCTATGCGAGGGCCATCGGCAGCTCCGCCAAGACCCTGCTTTCCCTGATCGACGAGGTTTTGGATTTCTCCAAAATCGAAGCCGGCCGGATCGAGCTCGAGGCGGCGCCGTTCGACATCGCCGAGACCATGCAGAGCGTGATCGAGCTTCTGGCGCCCCGGGCCCGGGAGAAGGGACTTACCATCGGCTGGTTCGCCGATCCGGGTCTTCCCCGCACGGCCATCGGCGATCAGATGCGCGTGCGCCAGATCCTGATGAACCTGATCGGCAATGCCATCAAGTTCACCGAACAAGGCGGTGTCGGGCTCCGCCTGGTCGGCGCAGACGATGGCGCAGGGCTCCGCTTCATGGTGAGCGACACGGGCGCCGGCATTCCGGAAGCGAAGCTGGAGCAGATCTTCCTGGAATTCGAACAGGCGGATTCCGGGCCGAGCCGCCGCCACGGCGGAACAGGGCTCGGGCTCGCCATCTCCAAGCGGCTGGTGGATGCCATGGGCGGAACGATCCAGGTCACCAGCACGCCAGACGAGGGCACCAGCTTCACGGTGGATCTGCCCCTCGACTCCCCCGCAGATTCGAGCCCTATCGCCGAGGACTGGCCGCAAGCGGAAGGACGTTCCGTGCTCGTGGTTCTTCAGGGCCAGGTGGAAGCAGCGCTGTCCGCAGAACTGCTCA
Organism: Methyloligella solikamskensis; assembly: GCF_042676065.1. Classification (NCBI taxonomy): domain Bacteria; kingdom Pseudomonadati; phylum Pseudomonadota; class Alphaproteobacteria; order Hyphomicrobiales; family Hyphomicrobiaceae; genus Methyloligella; species Methyloligella solikamskensis. The sequence goes on from NZ_JBHTJO010000001.1 coordinate 192,042, forward strand.
ATGCTCTCGGCGCGGAGACGGCGTTGCGGAGCGCCGAGACGCTTTCCGGCCTCGGCCCGGCAGGCCGCAGCGATCTTGCGCAATACAACGCGCTTCTGACCGACAAGGCGAGCTTGAAGGCCGTGCCCTTCAACCTGCTGGAGGCGTTCGGCAAGGCCGATGGCGACGCCAAGCGGGCCGTCGTGGTGCTGGACCCCAACGAGCGTCCCGAGATCGACGCCCTGAAGACGCGCGGGTTCGACGGGTATCTGATGCGGCCGATCCGGCCCCGCTCCATGCTGATCCAACTCGTTGGCGATCCGGCGTCCGAGGCCGCAGCCCCGGCGCCAAGCACGGAAGCCCCACCGCGCTGCACCTCACCCGCCGGAGACGCGCTCTCGGTGCTGCTCGCCGAGGACAACGACATCAATGCGCTGCTCGCAAAGGCCGTGCTGGAGAAGGCGGGTGCTGCGGTCGAGCGGGCCGCCAACGGCCGGGAGGCCATCTCCCTGGTGAAGGATGCGCTCCGTGACGAGAAGCCCGGTTTCGACCTGGTCCTGATGGACATCCATATGCCCGATATGGACGGGGTGGAGGCCGCAGGCCTTATCCGCGCGCTCTACGAAGACGGCGCAAAGCCCGGCGCAGGCCGCCCGCCCATCGTGGCGCTGACCGCCAATGCCTTCGCCGAGGACCGGGCCGCCTATCTGGAGGCCGGGCTCGACGACTATCTGGCAAAGCCCTTCGAGAAGAATGAACTGTTGAGCCTGATCGGGCGTTGGCAGATGGCGGGCTTAGGGGATGCGGTTTCGCGCACGGAGGCGGCTTCCGGAACGGGAGCCGCCTAGGGCCACCGGCGCGGGCGACCTTATTACTTCCTTCCATGCTTAGAATTGCCGGGCTGAGCCGTCCATGCACAGGACGAGCGAAAGTTGTCACATAGGCTTCGAAGAGGATTGCTATCGGGGCGTCATTGTGGCCGAATCAAGCTCTCTCAGGTGCGTGCCTCGTGAACCCTGGGATTTTGGAGTCGGCCATAGCGAGATGGCGGACCCCACGCTCCAAACGGAGATGGACCGCCGCAGCCGAAACCAGACTTTGGCGCTGAAGATTTGCGCGGGGGCATCATGTTTCCAGGACTGACATTCCGGCCGGCCTATGGGGGCGGGCAAGCGTTCGTCGGCCGTAAACGATTCACTCCTCAGGCTTTCCAGGCATTCATGCTGCGGGAGCCGCCCAAGAGCTATGGCCGCATCGGGCCGCTGGAGGTTCGCCTGGCCCGCAAGCGGGGCGATATCCGCCGCGCCCAGCGCCTGCGCTACAAGGTCTTCTACGAAGAGATGTCCGCGAGAGCCGATGCGCTGACCATGCTGTCTCGCCGGGACGAGGATCCCTACGATCCGATCTTCGATCATCTGCTGGTGCTGGATCACACCAATGCACTGGCGAGCCGCGGCTGGCGCCGGCCTCAGGTGGTGGGCACCTACCGGGTGCTGCGCCAGGAGGTGGCGGACCGGCATGACGGGTTCTACACCCAGCAGGAATACGACATCGCGCCGCTGATCCAGGCCAAGCCGGACTACAACTTCATGGAGCTGGGCCGCTCCTGCGTGCTGAAGCCCTACCGGACCCGCCGGACCGTGGAGCTGCTGTGGCACGGGCTTTGGTCCTATGTGCGCGAGAACGGCGTCGACGTGATGCTGGGCTGCGCAAGCTTCGAAGGCATCGATCCGAAAGCCCATGCGCAGGCCTTGAGCTTTCTGCACCACACGGCTCTGGCGCCAGAGGAATGGCGGGCCCGGGCCCATGACCACCTTCATGTGGACATGGACATGATCCCGGCCGATCAGGTGCACATGAAAGCGGCCATGAAGGCTCTACCGCCGCTGATCAAGGGCTATCTGCGGCTCGGCGCCTATGTGGGCGACGGTGCGGTCATCGACCATCAGTTCGGCACCACGGACGTTCTGATCGTGCTGCCGGTGGAAGCGATCCGCTCGCGCTACTTCAGCCATTTCGGCGCGCCGGACTCTCTCGGCTCCGCTCTGCTGCCCGCCGGAAACGCGCTGAACTAGCGGTCACGACGGCCAATTGGCGTTTCGTGCGCGATTCCACGCCTTTCGGCGCGTTACGGGTTTGACGCGCCGATGTGCGGTGCATAAATTTCAACCCATGCGATACGACGATATCAGCGCGGCGCTTGGCGCTGCGCAGGGCGCCCAGGACGGATTGACCCGTCTGAACGAGCGGTCGCGCGAGATCTTCAAGCGCATCGTCGAGACCTATCTCGCAACCGGCGAGCCGGTCGGGTCCCGCAATCTCAGCCGTTCCTTGCCCATCACCCTGTCGCCCGCCTCGGTGCGCAATGTGATGAGCGATCTGGAGGCGCTGGGGCTGATCTATGCACCTCATACCTCCGCCGGTCGGCTGCCCACACAGTCGGGTTTGCGGTTGTTCGTGGACGGCCTGCTCGAAGTGGGCGATGTCAGCCCCGCGGAGCGCGATCAGATCGAGCGCCAAATCTCCGGCGACGGCAAGCACCGGGCGGTTGAGGATTTTCTCACCGAAGCCGGCGCCATGCTGTCGGGCCTGTCGCGCTGCGCCGGGGTGGTGCTGGTGGACAAGCATACCAAGGCGCTGAAGCAGATCGAGTTCGTCAATCTCGGCGGCGGACGGGCCCTCGTGGTGCTGGTCGGCGAGGACGGCGACGTGGAGAACCGGATCATCTCGATCCCTGCGGATCTCCCGGTCAGCTCGCTGCAGCAGGCCTCCAACTACATTAACGCCCGGATCGGCGGCGCTACGATCGAGGATGCGAAGAAGCGCATCGAGAAGGAAATCGAGGAAAAGCGCGTCCAGCTCGACGAGCTCACCACCGACGTGGTGACGGCGGGGCTGGCCACGTGGTCCGGCGAGGAAGAAGGCGGCAAATCGCTGATCGTCTGCGGCCGGGCCCATCTCCTGGAAGACGTGAAGGCCATGGAGGATCTGGAGCGGGTGCGCCTGCTCTTCGAGGACCTGGACGCCAAGGAAGAGCTCATCCGTCTTCTGGGCCTCGCGGAGCGCGCCGACGGGGTGCGCATCTTCATCGGGTCGGAGAACAAGCTGTTCTCGCTGTCCGGCTCGGCGCTCGTCGTCTCCCCCTTCGAGGATTCCGAACAGCGGATCGTCGGCGTGTTGGGGGTTATCGGACCGACCCGTTTGAACTACGGTCGGATCATTCCGATGGTGGATTACACGGCGAGGCTCCTGGGCCGGCTGGTTCCTTAACCTTTTGCGGCCTTGATTTCCTTTGCTTTGCGGTCGATATCCCCGAGAACTCCAGCTTTAGAAAACAATCGGTGCGGCTATGACTGACGAGACGACCGGTCCTCGCGACGAAGACGAGGAGACCCCTGAGAACGCCCAGACCGAGGACGCCGAGGCGGCCGAGGCGAAAGCGGACGACGAGACGGACCTCGCGGCCGAGAATGCCGATCTGCGCGACCGGCTGCTGCGGACCATGGCGGAGATGGAAAATCTGCGCCGCCGGACGGAGCGCGAGAAATCCGACACCTCGAAATACGCGGTGACCAATTTTGCGCGCGACGTGCTGACGGTTGGCGACAATCTCCGCCGGACCATCGAGCACGTGCCGGCCGAGGCCGCTGCCCAGGACCCGGCGCTGAAGAGCTTCCTGGAAGGCGTGGAGCTCACCGAGCGGGAGCTGCTCAACATGCTCGAGCGTCACGGCGTGACCAAGCTCGACCCGCTGGGCGAGCGTTTCGACCCGAACAATCACCAGGCGATGTACGAAGTGCCGAACCCCGAAGTGCCGGAAGGCACGGTGGTGGACGTGATGCAGGCAGGCTATACCATTGGGGATCGCTGCCTGCGGCCGGCGCTCGTGGCCGTGTCCAAGGGCGGTGCGCGGCACCAGCCGCAGGGCAACGCCAAGCCGGCCAATGACGACTATCCGGACGGGTCGGACGACGGCAGCGAAGCGGTGGAGGATGAGGGGCTCCGCAAGGGCTGATACGCCTCCGAAGGCAACGAAAGAAGAAGACGAGGCGTAGAGAAGTGCCGTTGAAAGCGAAAGAGCGGGACGCAGCGGAAGAACGGGCGCGTCTCATGCAGATCATCCGCGAGCGGTCCTACGCTTTCGGCGTCAGCGTCACCCTCGCCTCGGGGCGCAAGAGCAACACCTACTTCAACATGAAGCCGACGATGCTTCATCCCGAAGGCGCGTTCCTGTCGGCTGCCCTTCTGCTGGACGAGATATCCAAGCTCGATGCGGATTACGTCGGCGGGCTGGAGCTCGGCGCCGTGCCCATCACGGCCGCCGTCACCGCCCGCAGCTTTGCGCTGGGCCATCCGCTTCCCGCCCTCATCATGCGGAAGAAGGCGAAGGACCACGGCACTCAACAACGTCTGGAAGGGCTAACCGCGGAGGAAAGCCTTAAAGACAAACGGGTCGTGGTCGTCGAGGACGTGACGACAAGCGGCGGCTCGACGCTTCAGGCCGTCGAGGCCGTGCGCGACATGGGCGGCACGGTGGAGCATGTGGTCACCGTGCTCGACAGGGATGAAGGCGCCACCGAAACGCTCAAAGACCACGGCATCACGCTGATCTCCCTGTTCAAGCAGAGCGATTTCACGGGTTAGGCTGACGGGGCTCGTCCTACCGCAGCATCGTCATTGCCGGGCTTGACCCGGCAATCCATTCCACTGGCCTTGCGACAAGTTGAGACGTAACGGCATGGATGCCCGGATCAAGTCCGGGCATGACGCCTGAGGATGAGGTGAGCGCGCCAAGCCGACCTAAGCCGGCGTTACCCGGCGCAAGGTGAGGTTGATGCGGCCGCCCTTGGGCAGAAGGTCAGAGCTTCCGGCCACGATCCGGTCGATGCCGTGATAGATCAGCCGGTCCTCGCCGCCGAAGATCACCACGTCGCCCGATTCCAGCTCGATCCGCCGTGTCGGGTCCTTTCGCGTAAGCCCGCCGATGCGGAACATCGCCGTGTCGCCGAGGGAGACAGAGACAACCGGCGCGTCATAGGTCTCCTCGTCCTCATCGCGGTGAAGACCCATCTTGGTGCCCTTGTCGTAGTAGTTGATCAGGCAGGCTTCGGGCGGCGCCGGGAAGTCGGCGACCTCCTCCCAAAGCTTCAGCAGCACGTCCGGGATAGGCGGCCAGGGCTCACCCGTCGCCGGATGAACCGGCTCGTAGCGGTATCCCTTCTCCTTGTCGGTAAGCCAGCCGAAGGCGCCGCAATTGGTCTGGCGGACCGACATGGGCTTGCCCGTGCGCGGCATGGTGGGCGTGTAGAGGGGGGCCGCTTGCACCACCTCGCGCAGCTCGGCCACGAGCGATTCCTGGGCGGCGCGATCGAACTTCTGTTGCAAATGTTTCACAGACAATTGGCCGTTCCTCCCTGTCCCGCAGAAGCGATCCGCGATAGGATGCGGCCTGCGGCATTTCTCAAGCTCAGGCTCCCCCAACGTGGCCTCCCTCGCGGACGAAAAGACAAGCGCGCGCGTCAACCCGGACGGCTACGTCCACTCTCGCGACATGGCAGAGTATGAGCGCCTTCGCAAGCAGGCGCAGATGTGGGAATCGGCGACGCGCCGTGTCCTCCAGAAGGCCGGGCTCAACCCGGGCATGCACTGCCTCGATGTGGGGGCCGGGCCCGGCGCTGTCATGCAGACCATGGCGCAGGGCGTGGGGCCCCAAGGGGCGGTGACGGGGATCGAGATCGATCCCGGACTCGTCGGCATGGCGCGCGAAGCGCTGCGCCACCGCAGCGGGACGACCTTCGATGTCGTCCAGGGCGATATCAACACGTTCGACGGCGACCTGCCCGGCGCCCCCTTCGACCTAACCTTCTGCCGCTGCTTCCTGATGCATCTGCCCGACCCGGTTGCGGTGCTGTCCAAGATGCGCGACTGGACCAAGCCCGGCGGCGTGGTGATCGCGCAGGAATTCGATTTCGGGAGTTTCTCGGTCGAGCGGGAGTGCTCGGCCATGGATGCGTTCTCCGAGCTCTTCGAAGGCGTCTTCGCCGCCCATGGCCGGCGCATGCGCCAGGGGCGCCAGTTGCCGGCGCAATTTGCCGCGGCGGGGCTGGACGACCTTGCCGGACTCCACTCGGAAGTCCGCTACTTGCCGCTCTCCGAGATGGCGGGCATGTTGACCGGCGTGTATCGAAGCCTGTTCGATGCCGGTGTCGAGCTCGGGCTCACAGATGAGGCCAAAATGGCCCAGTTCGAGGCAGATTTGCAGGCGGCAAGCGACGAAGGCCGTTATTTCTGCCTGACGCCGACCCTGATCGCGGCCTGGGCCACCGTGCCGTGATTGCTCGTTAAGAATTGCTTCGTAAGACTCACCGGCGCTTCGGCGGCGGAAACCACGCAAGCCCCTGGTGAAACCCTTGGGTTCTTATGGGGTTTTGGCCGCCCACTCGCCTTGCGGGTAACAAAGCTCGCCCCTATATAACCGCGGAAACCCAGTCGAAATTCCGGCTGGCTCGCCTAGATGAATTAAGGGGACCGTGCGTCCGCGGACAGTTTCAAAAACGGGCGCGTCTCCCGGGTGCCATCGGGCCCGGACGGTCTGCCAGAGAAGAGAGGTTTGAACATGGCGAAAGTAATTGGCATCGACCTCGGCACGACGAACTCTTGTGTCGCGGTCATGGAAGGCAAAGATCCGAAAGTGATCGAGAATGCCGAGGGCGTACGTACCACGCCGTCGATGGTGGCCTTCACCGAAGACGGCGAACGGCTCGTCGGACTGCCGGCGAAACGACAGGCCGTCACCAATCCTGAGAACACCCTATTCGCGATCAAGCGTTTGATCGGCCGCCGTTTCGACGATCCGACGGTGGCGAAGGACCAGAAGCTGGTCCCGTACTCCATTGTCAAAGGCGACAATGGCGATGCCTGGGTCGAATCCCGCGGCAAGAAGTACTCTCCCTCGCAGATCTCCGCTTTCATCCTTCAGAAGATGAAGGAGACCGCGGAGTCCAGTCTCGGCGAGAAGGTTGAGCAGGCGGTCATCACCGTTCCCGCCTACTTCAACGACGCACAGCGTCAGGCCACCAAGGACGCCGGCAAGATCGCCGGCCTCGAGGTCCTGCGCATCATCAACGAGCCCACCGCAGCGGCGCTCGCCTATGGTCTCGACAAGAAAGAGGGCAAGACCATTGCCGTCTACGACCTCGGCGGCGGCACGTTCGATATCTCCATCCTGGAGATCGGCGACGGCGTGTTCGAGGTGAAGTCGACCAACGGCGACACCTTCCTCGGCGGTGAAGACTTCGACATGCGTCTGGTCGACTACCTGGCCGACGAGTTCAAGAAAGAGCAGGGAATCGACCTGCGCAGCGACAAGCTCGCCCTGCAGCGCCTGAAAGAGGCTGCTGAGAAGGCGAAGATCGAGCTGTCCTCCACGTCCCAGACCGAGGTGAACCTGCCGTTCATCACGGCCGACCAGTCCGGCCCGAAGCATCTCACCATGAAGCTGACCCGGGCCAAGCTGGAGAGCCTCGTTGAGGATCTCATCCAGCGGACCATCAAGCCGTGCGAGAACGCGCTGAAGGATGCCGGCCTGAAGGCGGCCGAAATCGACGAGGTCATCCTGGTCGGCGGCATGACCCGCATGCCGAAGGTCTCCGAGGCGGTGAAGAACTTCTTCGGCAAGGAGCCTCATAAGGGCGTGAACCCGGACGAGGTCGTGGCCATCGGCGCTGCGATTCAGGCGGGCGTTCTGCAGGGCGACGTCAAGGACGTGCTGCTGCTCGACGTGACGCCGCTGTCGCTCGGCATCGAGACCCTGGGTGGCGTGTTCACCCGGCTGATCGACCGCAACACCACGATCCCGACCAAGAAGAGCCAGACCTTCTCCACCGCGGAGGACAATCAGAACGCGGTGACGATCCGGGTCTTCCAGGGCGAGCGTGAGATGGCGGCCGACAACAAGATGCTCGGCCAGTTCGACCTGGTGGGTATTCCGCCGGCTCCGCGCGGCGTGCCGCAGATCGAGGTCACCTTCGACATCGACGCCAACGGCATCGTGAACGTGGCGGCGACCGACAAGGCCACCGGCAAGGAACAGTCGATCCGCATTCAGGCGTCCGGCGGTCTCTCCGACGAAGACATCGAGACGATGGTCAAGGAAGCGGAGAGCCACGCGGAAGAGGACAAGAAGCGCCGCGAGACCGTCGAGGTGAAGAACCAGGCCGAGGCGCTGGTTCACTCCACCGACAAGATGCTCGCCGAGCACGGCGACAAGGTCTCCGCGGAGGACAAGGCGACGGTCGAGTCCGCGCTCGAGGAGCTGAAGACCGCTCTGGAAGGCGACGACAAGGACGCGATCAGCCAGAAGGTCGACGCCCTGGCCCAGGCTTCCATGAAGCTCGGCGAGGCGATGTACCAGTCCAACCAGGACGCTGGCGGCGCTGAAGCCGGCGGCGAAGGACAGGCCTCCTCGTCCGGTTCGGGCGACGAGGACGTCGTCGATGTCGACTTCGAAGAGGTCAAGGACGACGACGACCAGAAGTCAGCGTGACGCTAGTCCGAGAGACGGCCGGGGCTCAGTAGAGCCCCGGCCCCATCCAGCCAAAAGAGACTGCGCCGGGCCTGCTTGAGTCCGAAGCGCAAAGTCCGGAGGGGCGATGTCGAAACGTTGCTATTACGAGACATTGGGGGTCACTCGCAGCGCGGGTGATCGGGAGATCAAGAGCGCTTTCCGCAAGCTCGCGAAGGAGTGCCACCCCGACACCACCCAGAACGATCCCGAGAGCGAGCAGAAGTTCAAGGAAGTCAACGAAGCCTACGAGGCGCTGAAAGATCCCCAGCGCCGGGCGGCCTATGACCGGTTCGGCCATGCCGCGTTCGAGAATAACGGCTTCGGCGGCGGCGGTGCGCATGGATTCGGCGCGGATTTCTCCGCCTCCATGTCGGCCATGTTCGACGATTTGTTCGGCGAGTTCATGGGGCCGCGCCAGCGCCGTCCGCGCAGCGGGCGCGAGCGTGGCGCCGATCTCCGCTACAACATGGAGATCACCCTGGAAGAGGCCTTCGAGGGCAAGACGGCGCAGATCCGTGTGCCGACCTCCGTGGTCTGCGAGAAATGCGAGGGTGCGGGTGCCAAGCCCGGCACCTCGCCGTCGGTCTGCGATACATGCGGCGGCATGGGCAAGGTGCGCGCCACCCAAGGCTTCTTCACCATCGAGCGGATATGTCCGACCTGCGACGGTCGGGGCGAAGTGATCAAGGATCCCTGTGGCGCCTGCAACGGCCAGGGCCGCGTGATGCAGGAGCGCACGCTTTCCGTCACCATTCCCGTGGGCGTGGAAGACGGAACCCGCATTCGCCTGGGCGGCGAAGGCGAAGCAGGCATGCGCGGCGGACCGCCGGGCGACCTCTATATCTTCCTCTCCATCAAGCCGCATGAGTTCTTTCAGCGGGACGGGGCCGACTTGTTCTGCCGGGTGCCGATCGCCATGACGACGGCGGCGCTGGGCGGCGAGATCGAGGTGCCGACCATCGATGGCGGCACGACCCGGGTGAAGATCCCGGAAGGCTCCCAGAGCGGCCGCCAGTTCCGGCTGAAGTCGAAGGGCATGCCGATTCTGCGTTCCCGTCAGATGGGCGATCTCTACATCCAGGCGGAAGTCGAGACGCCGAAAAACCTGACGAAACGCCAGAAAGAGCTGCTGAAAGAGTTCGAAGAGGCTTCGAACGAGAAGACAAACCCGGAATCCACCGGTTTTTTTGCTCGTATGAAGGATTTTTTCGATAGCATCGGCGATTGTTCGAAGGAGGACTAGGCGGGCAAGGCCTCCAGTCCCTTCGATCGTAATCCAGCGCGGCGCCGCCCGCGCGTCTGGGGGAGAAGCCGATGGCCGCCAGTTCCGGCGAGAAAAGTCAGTTATCGAAAGATCTGCAGCGTCGGCCGGTCCTCCGGGACGCCATGATGGCCACGACGGGGGTGATCATCGTCGTGGCGATCGCGATGGTGCTTTGGTTCGCCCGGGTGCCCGTGCTGCTCGCCTTCGCCGGCGTTCTGCTCGCCATCGTCCTGCATGGCGGCAGCGAGTGGATTAATCAGAAGACCGGCATTCCGCGGATGATCGCTCTGGGCGGGCTCATCGTGCTCGCCATCGGCGGCATCGCCGCAGTGATCGCCTCTGCCGGACCGACTATCGTCAATCAAACCGGCCAGTTGGTGACCAGCATCGGCACGGGCATCACCAATCTCTCCCAGGAGCTCTTCGACCTGGAAGAGGGCGAGACGCTCTTCCAGAATTTCAAGATCCAGGACATCGTCAACGATCTCCAGCCCTGGGGCCTCGCCTCGGGGGCAACCGCAGTCGCGGGCAACGTGCTGAGCGTCGTCGCCGGGGGCTTCATCGTTCTGTTCTTCGGCATTTACGTCGCGGCCGACCCCGGAACCCATGTGAAGCTGATCTCCCAGGTGGCCGCGCCGCGCGACCGAAAAAGCACCGTCGCGCTTCTGCGGGAGACCGGCGACGTGCTTCGCCGCTGGATCATCGGTCAGGCGATCGCCATGGCCGCGATCGGAGCCCTCACCTATGTCGGCCTCTTGATCCTGGGCGTCCCCATGGCCTTCGCGCTGGCGCTGTTCGCGGCGTTGGCCGGCTTCCTGCCCTATCTCGGCCCGATCATCGGCGCGGTGCCTATATTGCTGGTGGCGGGCGGCGACAGCCTCCAACTGGTCCTCTACGTGCTCATCCTCTATCTCATCGTGCAGGGGCTTGAGAGTTACCTGCTGACGCCGCTGATCCAGGCGCGGGCGGTTCGGCTGCCGCCGGCCGTGGTGATCCTGAACCAGCTGGTCATGGGCGCACTGTTCGGCATTCTCGGCATTGCGCTTGCCACGCCGCTCGCCGCGGCGGCAACCATCCCCCTGCGCCACTGGTTCGGCGCGCCGGACGAGGACGAATCGTCGGGCTAGGCTCGGAGAAGAGCCGCTCCGTTGCGGCCACTCCTGTCGCTTGCTACGAAACCTCCCCCGCCGGGGCGCGTTGGCTCAACGCGTTTCAACGAACAGAGAGGTTCACGATGAGGCTGTTGTTTTTCGCCGGCTCCACCCGCGAGGGTTCTCATAACGTCAAGCTCGCCAAGCATTGCCGGCACATCGCCGAGGCCAATGGCGTGGAGGCGATCTTCGTCAGCCTCAAGGATTACGAGCTGCCGCTCTACAATGCCGATCTCGAAGAGAGTGAAGGCGTTCCGAAGGCGGCCCGGGAGTTCAAGGCACTGATGGGCGAGTATGACGGGGTGTTCATCGCCTCACCGGAATATAATTCGTCCGTTACGCCCCTGTTGAAGAATACGCTCGACTGGGTTTCGCGCGTGAAAGAGGGCGAGGACGTCTTCAAGACGCGCCCCTTCGCCATCGGTGGTGCATCGCCCAGCTATTTCGGCGGGTTTCGCAGCCTGCTCACCCTGCGTCAGGTTCTGGAGCTCGGCCTCGGCGCCCATGTGGTGCCGCAGCAGGTGATCGTGCCGTCAGCCCACGATTCCTTCGAGGACACCGGCCACCTGAAAGGCGACATCAAACAGAAGATGGCCGCTGATACGGTGGAAGCCCTGGTGGTGGCCGCCAAGCGCCACAAGGCGGTATGAGCGCGGCCCCTGGCCATCCACGTGACCGGCTGATGGTTGCCATCGACGTCCCCGGTCCGGACGAGGCCAAGGCGTTGATCGAGACCATCGGCGACGCGGCGGGGGTGTTCAAGATCGGGCTGGAGCTGCTGTTCTCCGGCGGCTTCGCCCTGGTGGACGAGCTTGCCGCCAAAGGGCACAAGATTTTTCTCGACGCCAAGCTTCTCGATATCGAAACGACCGTGGAGCGGGCGACCGCGGCGATCGCGAAAAGCGGTGCGGCGTTCCTCACGGTGCACGCCACGGACACCAAAACCTTGGAAGCGGCCGTGCGGGGCCGCGGCTCCTCGGACCTCAAGCTGCTCGGCGTGACCGTGCTCACCAATCTCGGCCCGGCCGATCTGAAACAGCAAGGCATCATCGAGCCGGCCGTCGCGCTGGTGCCCCAGCGGGCGCAGCTGGCTGAGGAAGCCGGCTTCGATGGGGTCGTGTGCTCCGGCAAGGAGGCGAGCGCCTTGCGGGAACGGCTGGGACGGGATTTCCTGATCGTGACGCCGGGCATCCGGCCGGCAGGCGTGGCCGCCAACGACCAGACCCGGGCGGTGACGCCGGAGGCGGCAATCAAGGCGGGGGCCAGCTATCTCGTGGTGGGGCGCCCGATCACGAAGGCGGACGATCCGCGGGGCGCGGCAGAGAAAATCGTCGAAGAGATCGACGCGGCGCTCAGCGCCTAGCCTCGGGTCTTAAGCCTCGAGATCCTTCACCCGGGAGCGGACGACCACGTCGAGGGTCTCCGCATCGCCCTCCAGGCGCACCTGCTTCAGGCGGGACTTGCCGCCCTTCTCCACCGAGACATTGGTGTGAGGCAGGCCGATCCATTTGGCGATGAGCTTCTCCAGCGCGGAATTGGCCTTGCCGTCTTCCGGCACAGCGCGGACGCGGGCCTTGAGAACCGGCGCGCCGTCGAACTCCTCGATCCCCTCGACCTGGTCGCGGCCGGATTTCGGCGTCAGCCGGACGGCCAGCAGGACACCTTCGGAATCGCGGCGGAACGGCATGGGTCGTATGGACACTGGTTCGCTCCCCTAGCCGAGCACGGCGGGCGCGATGAAGCCCCAAAGGATGACCCTCTGGATGAACATCAAGATGAGGATGAGGATGACCGGCGAGATATCGATTCCGCCGAGATTCGGCAGGATCGCGCGTATGGGCCGCAAGGCGGGTTCCGTCAGCCGATAGAGCGTATCTGCGATGGAAAGAACAATCCGGTTCGACGTGTTGACCACGTTGAAAGCGATCAGCCAGCTCAAAATGGCGCTGGCGATAATCACCCAGATATAGAGCGTAATGAGAAAGTCGATGAATTGTAGCAGTGCGAGCATCGGCGCCTCCGGTTGCGCGCATCATGTAACGGAGTGGGGCGCTTCAGGGCAAGCGCGGAAGGGGCAGCAGGGGGAGACAAGACGAAGCAAGGTGAACGGGGCGCGAACCGCCTCGGCCGGCCTGCTGGCCCGCTCGCGGGAAGTTGATCGGGAGGCGGCCGGTCCCTCAGCGCCTACCCCCTCGCGTCGCTTGACAGGGAACGGGCCCGCTCCCTATATGGCCCCATCTCCGATGCGGACCGTTCCCAAGCGGTCTTGGCGCTTCGGAGACACATTTCGGCGGGCGATCCACCGACCTGCCTTATCTGGGGCCGTAGCTCAGTTGGGAGAGCGCAGCAATCGCACTGCTGAGGTCAGGGGTTCGACTCCCCTCGGCTCCACCATTTATCTATCTCACGGCAGTTCGCTTCGCTCACGCCTCCGATGGGGCGCGCTGACCGCGCGGCGCCCAGTCGGGCTTGCGAGCGCTGAAGCGCTCGATCTTTCTCTCACGACGTATCGCGTCTGCGAGGGCGCGGCCTGACCGGCCGGCGGGCAGTTGCCCTTGCGAGCGCTGAGGCGCTCGGTATCTCGCTCACGATCATTCGCGGCGTTCGCGTCTGCGAAAGCGCGGGCTGGCCGCTCCCTAATGCGGCGTGACCTTGGAGAAGCCGTTGACGATCACGACGCCGGCGACGATCAGCGCGATGCCGATTGCGGCGGGCCAGTCGAGCTTCTGATCGAAAACCACGTAGCCGAAGATTGCGATCAGAATGATGCCGACGCCGCCCCAGGTGGCGTAGGCGATGCCGATCGGCACGGCGCGCAGCGCAAGCGCAAGGCAGTAGAACGACGCTATGTAGGCGGCGAGCATGACGAGAGACGGCCCCACCCTGGTGAATTGATGGGACGCCTGAAGCGCCATCGTGCCGACCGTTTCCAGAACGATGGCGAGAAGAAGCGCCGCGTAGGCGAGCAGTGTCGGATGCATGTTTGACCGTTTTTCTTAGTTTGTCCGCTGGCTTACGGGGATTTGCGTCTGCTCGTCGGTGTCCTTGCCGGGAATGGGGCCAGGGGGAAGGGCGATGCCGTCTTCCCCCAGAACGCGGAAAAGCATGCCCATGAAGGGCACCAGGATGAAATTCGGCGTGAAGTGGCCGAGAAGCGCGAGCAGTTTGTTGCGGATGCCTGGGACGATGATCTTGCCGCCGCGCATGAAGGCGCGATAGCCGCGGGAGGCCACCTGCTCCGGCGTCATGACAGGCAGCATGTAGAGATAGCGCGAATAGGTGGCGCCGGCCTTGCCGTGCAGATCCGTGGCGATGACGCCCGGCACCAGGGCCGAGACGGTTACCCCCGAATACATGAGCTCGTAGGCGAGCCCCCGGCTGAAGGCGGTGACGAAGGACTTCGAGGCAGCGTAGTTCAGCTCGTAGGGCGTGGGCTGGAAGCCGGTCATGGAGCTGACATTCATGATGCGCCCATGGCCGCGGGCCAGCATGCCGATCATCAGGCGGCGGGTCAGGTCGACGACCGCGCCGATATTCAGATCGACCATCTTCAGAAGCGTCTCGCGGTCGCCGTCCTGGAAGAAGCCGCCGAGCGCAAGGGCGGCGTTGTTCACCAGGAATTCCGCGTGCAGCCCCTTTTCTTGGAGCGCAGCCTCAACGCCAGCACGTCCTTCCGGAACGCTGAGATCCTGTGAGGTGGTCTCTACCGTCACCCCATGGGCCTTGGAGAGCTCGTCTGCCGCTTTCGCAAGCTTGTCCGCGCTGCGGGCGACGAGGAGGAGATCGTGGCCGTCCTTGGCGAATTGATGGGCCAGGGCGAGGCCGAGCCCTTCCGTGCCGCCGGTGATCACGGCGACCGGTTTGGTGTCGCTCTTCGCCTGGGGCGCGCTCTCCATAGTTTTCCCTCGCGTCGTAACGTCGATCTCGCTCGATCCTGGCTCGGGCCCATCTGCCTCAGCCAATCATGCCTTGGCCGGTCTTGCTTTGACCGCTCATGCCATCGACCGATCCTGCCATTGGCCGATCCTGGCCTGGCTTGGAGCGTTATAAGCCATGTGCTCCGCCCTTTCAGCGCTCACGCCCCAATGGTCTAATGTCGCAGCGCCATATGAACAAAGCTTAGAAAAGGGGTGGTTACCATGGTTCGGACCGTTGGCGGGAGAGTTCGAGGCGGCGGGATTGCCGCCGCTGTGGTCCTTCTCTTGGCGCTGGGCACGCCATTGGCATCGCCGGCGGCGGCCGAGATGACACTTCGCGAGGCCGTGCTGGCCCAGAGCGGCAAATATCTCGAAGCGCCCGATATCGAAGGCGAGACCAAGGGTGTGAGCATTGAGGTGGGCTCCATCGACGAGCCGACGGAGCCGGTCTCTATCTCCAAGGGCGATGTCTCGGCCGAAGTCTCCTACGAGGAGACCCAACCAGGCGAGGATGCCGCGTTCTCGTCCACGGTGACGGTCCTGGAGGGCGGCGAGAAGGTCGCCGAGATCGAGATCGACGAATACAGCACCCGCTATCCCTATCCGGTGCAGATCGTGGAGATGGACCCGGCCAACGATACGCCGGAGGTGGTGGTCTCGACCTATACGGGCGGCGCACATTGCTGTGGGGTGCCGCAAGTTGCCACCAAGAATGCCGGGGCCGACACCTGGTCGGTGGTCGATCTGGGCGAGTTCGACGGAGAACCACCCCTGGCGAAAGACTATAACGGCGACGGCCGGTCGGAATTCATCGTCGACGACAACGCCTTCCTCTACACCTTCGGGGCTTACGCCTTCTCCGTGGCGCCTCAGGTCATTCTCGTCATCGAGGACGGCGAGGTGAAGAATGTCAGCGCCGATCCGGCATACGAAGCCGTCCAGAAGAGCTGGATGAAACAGCTCGTCGATATTGCCCGCAACGACTACGCCAACGCCTATCTCGCCGGCTATGTGGCCCAGAAGAGCCTGCTGGGCGAGGGTGAGGGGGCGTGGAAGCTGATGCTGAAGCATTACGACAAGACAGACGATTGGGGCCTGCAGGCCTGCGACAAGCCGCTGACCGATGCGGGCGTGTGTCCGGGCAAGGAGGTCACCCTCCCCTATCCGAAGATGCTCAAACGGGTTCTTAGGGAAAACGGATACAAAATCGGCGGTTGAGACGCGGAGATCCACCAACCCGCCGGGAACCGGGCGGTTGCAAGCTCCGTTGACTCATTTTTGGCGGCCTGAAGAGGCTGCCCTTACCTGTCGAGGAGTATTTGCGTCATGGCGTTGCCCCGCCCCTATTGGACCGGCCAATTGCGGCTGTCCCTGGTGACCATCCCGGTCAAGCTCTACTCCGCCACGAGCTCCGAGCGGCAGATCGCGCTGCATCAGATTCACGAGCCTTCGGGAAAGCGCATCCGCTATCAGAAGGTGGCGCCGGGCGTCGGCCCCGTGGATACGGACGAGATCATCAAGGGGTTCGAGTACGAGAAGGGCAAATACGTCCTGCTCGAGCCGGAAGAGATCGACGAGCTGAAGCTTGAAAGCAAGCAGACGATCGAGCTGGTCCGGTTCGTGGAGCAGTCGGAGATTGATCCTCGCTATTTCGAAAAGCCCTACTATGTGCTGCCCGACGGCGAGAATGCCGAAGAGGGCTATGCGGTCATCCAGAAGGCCTTGAGCGAAGCCAAGAAGGTGGGGCTCGGCCAGGTGGTCATGCGCGGCAAGAGCAGCCTTGTGGGCATCAAACCCTGCGGCAAGGGGCTGCTCTTGGAGATGCTGCGCCAGGCGGACGAGGTGCGCGCGGCCGATCAGTTCTTCGACGAGCTCCCGGACGTGAAGGTCGACAAGGAAGCGCTGGAGCTCGGCGAAGAGCTCATCAAGCGCAAGACCGGCCCGTTCGAGCCGGAGAAGTTCAAGGACGACTACACCGACGCCATGTGGGAGTTGATCCACGCCAAGATCGAAAAGCGCGAGCCGGAGTTCATCGCCGAGGCGCCGGCGTCCGGCAAGGTTATCAACATCATGGATGCGCTGAAGAAGAGCGTCGGCGATCAGGACAACAAGAAGTCGTCGTCCAAATCCCGGTCGACGAAATCGAAATCCACCAAAAGCACGGCGAAGAACGACAACAAGAGCAAGACGCCGCGGAAGAAATCAGCGTAATCCGCCATGGCGAGCCTCGACGATCAGGACCTTCTCGCCGAGTACCGGTCGCGGCGGGATTTCGACAAGACGCCGGAGCCGAAGGCGAAGCGCAACAAGAAATCCGGCAATAGCTTCGTCATCCAGAAGCATGCCGCGACCCGCACCCATTTCGATTTCCGGCTGGAGCTGGACGGTGTGCTGAAGAGCTGGGCCGTGACCAAGGGGCCGAGCTTCGACACCTCGCAAAAGCGCCTCGCGGTCCGCACCGAGGACCACCCGCTCGCCTACGGCACGTTCGAAGGCGTGATCCCCAAGGGCGAATATGGCGGCGGCCCGGTCATGCTGTGGGACCGAGGCACCTGGGAGCCGGTGGGCGATCCTCATAAGGGCCTGGAGAAAGGCCATCTCGATTTTATCCTCCATGGGACACGCCTAAAAGGCGAGTGGCATCTGGTCCGCATGAAGAAGGACAAGCGCGGGGGCAAACGCGAGAACTGGCTGCTGATCAAGGCGTCGGACAAGTATGCCGAGGACGGCAGCGAGCCGACGCAAGACTACGAGACCAGCGTGGAGAGCGGCCGCGACATGGATCAGATCCGGACCGGCGAGAGCGCGGTCTGGTCTTCCGACAAATCCAAGAAGCCGGGCGCGAGCAAGGCCGGCAAGAAGCGCTGGCACGGCAAGCCGCCCCCGCCCAGCCGCAAGGCGACAGCGCCGGAATTCATCTCACCGCAGCTTGCGGCCCTCGACGACGAGGTGCCGGAAGGCGACGACTGGCTGCATGAGGTGAAGTTCGACGGCTACCGCATCCAGGCACGCAAAGAAGGCGACCGGGTCACGCTTTACAGCCGCAGCGGACTGGACTGGACGGTGCGGTTCCCCGCCATCGCCAAGGCGCTGACCAAGCTACCTTGCAAGGAAGCGCTGATCGACGGCGAGGCGGCGTTCGTGCTGGAGAACGGGCTGACGGATTTCAAATCTCTGCAGGAGCATATCGATACGGACAATCCGGCGATCCGCTACTACGCATTCGATCTCCTGGAACTCGACGGCAAGGACCTGAAGAAGGAGCCTCTGGCCGAGCGGAAGGAAAAGCTGCAGGCGCTCTTCACCAAAAAGAAGCTGCCCGACCGGCTGATCTATTCCGACCATATTCGCGGTCAGGGCGAGGCGTTCTTCGGCCAGGCCTGCCGGACGGAACTTGAAGGCATCATCTCCAAACGGGCGAACGCGCCCTACAAGTCGGGCCGCAGCAAGACCTGGCTGAAGGTCAAATGCGGGCGCCGGGCGGAGTTCGTGATCGGCGGGTATTCGAAGTCGAGCGCGCAAGGACGCCCGTTCGCATCGCTTTTGCTGGGCACCTACCAGGACGGCAACTTCGTCTTCGCGGGCAAGGTCGGCACCGGCTTCAACACCGGCGACATGAAGCGGCTGGCGGCCAAGTTCGAGAAGCTGACCCGGAAGACCCCGCCCTTCGCCGAGGTGCCCTCAGCCGACAAGCGCGACGCGGTTTGGCTGACCCCGAAGCTCGTCTGCGAGATCGCCTTTACGGAATGGACCAAGGATGGGCGTTTGCGCCATCCAAGCTTCCAGGGTTTGCGAGAGGACAAGCCGGCCGAAGACGTGACCCGCGATCCGCCGGAGAAGGAGGTCGGCGAGATGGCCGAGAAACCGAGTGAGCCGCCGGCGAAAACCATCCAGAAGAAGGGTGGCAAGCCGCAAGATGAGTTTGCGGGGGTGACGCTCACCAGTCCGGACCGGGTGCTGTTCCCGCAGCAGGATCTCACCAAGCGGGACATCGCCGAGTATTAC
The DNA here is from genome assembly GCF_042676065.1 of Methyloligella solikamskensis. Classification (NCBI taxonomy): domain Bacteria; kingdom Pseudomonadati; phylum Pseudomonadota; class Alphaproteobacteria; order Hyphomicrobiales; family Hyphomicrobiaceae; genus Methyloligella; species Methyloligella solikamskensis. The sequence goes on from NZ_JBHTJO010000001.1 coordinate 210,924, forward strand.
GAGACCGTGGCCGAGGCGATGCTGCCTTATGTGGTGAATCGGCCGATCAGCCTGGTGCGCTGTCCGGAAGGCCGCACGCAGGAATGCTTTTTCCAGCGCCACGCCATGAAGGGAATGAGCAAAACGATCAAAGAAATCGCGATCCCCGGCGGCGAGACGAAGAAGAAATATCTCTATATCGACGACGCGGCGGGGCTGTTCAGCCTGGTGCAGATCGGCGTGCTGGAGATCCACGATTGGGGCGTCTCCATCAAGAAACTGGATAAGCCCGACCGTCTGGTCTTCGACCTCGACCCGGATGAGGGGCTCGATTTGGAGACCCTGAAAGCGGCGGCCATCGAGACCCGGGACTTCCTGGCGGATCTGGGCCTCACGAGCTTCCTGAAATCCACCGGCGGCAAGGGGCTGCATGTGGTGGCGCCGATCACGGCGCGGTCCGGCTGGGATGAGGTGAAGGAATTTGCCAAGGCGGTGGCCGATGCGCTGGTGACCGCGCGGGGCGACCGCTACACGGCCAACATGTCCAAGCGCGCCCGCAAGGGAAAGATCTTCGTCGATTATCTGCGCAATCAGCGGGGCGGCTCGGCGATCGTCAATTTCTCCACCCGGGCCCGGGAAGGCGCGCCGGTTGCCTGCCCTCTACGTTGGGACGAGCTCGGGGGGCTGAAGACGCCTTCCCCCTATACGGTGGAGACCCTGCCGAAGCGGCTGGCTTCACTGAAAGGCGATCCTTGGGAGGGCTTCTTCAAAACGCGCCAGTCCATCACCAAGAAGGCGAAGAAAGACTTGGGGCTCGAGTAGGCCCGGACGAGACGGCTATGTCGGTTCGTCGGGCAGCGGCTCGCGCGTCCTTCCATCGTCCCGCTCGCGCGCCCGCAGCTTGTTATGGATGTCGGTCGCGGCCAAGGCGCCCTCGGCCTGGGCAATGGAGATCTGGTTCAGGCCAAGCACAAGATCGCCTGCCGCATAAAGCCCTGCGACGCTGGTCTCCATATGGCGGTTCACCTGCATGCAAGCATCGTCGTTGGTGGCCGCACCCGCCCTGTGAGCGAGCTCGCTCCGGGGCGTAAGTCCCAGCGCGCCGTAGATCACATCGAAGCGATGCTCCTCGCCGGCGATGCCCAGAGCTTCAATGGTATCGTTCTCGATATGAACCTGGTCGATTACGGATTCCATCAGCTCGATGCCGTCCTGCTTCAGCGCGGCCCGGTCGTCCGCCGAGAGCGGATTGTCGGGGTCGAGATGGATCAGGGTGACGTCCTCGGAATAGGTGGTCAGGAACTGGGCTTCCCGGACGCCTTTCGGCCCCTTGCCGAGAATGCCGATGCGCTTGCCGATCACCTCGTAGGCATCGCAGACCGGGCAAAGCCGGATGAGCCCGCGATCCACAGCGCCTTCCACACCGGGCAAATCGGGATCGTTGTCCTTGGAGCCTGAGGCGAGAATGACGAAGGGCGCGCGGATTTCTCCTTCGGACGTCTCGAGTACGAAGCCGTCCGCCCCCCGCTCCAGATCGGTGACGCGAGCCTTCAGGAACTGAGCGCCGTAGTCCGCCGCCTGTTCCCGGATTCGCGCAACGAGCTTGTCGCCCTCAATGCCGCCGGGGAAGCCCGGATGGTTATGGGTCTTTGGAATGCGCTCCGCGCGGCCCGTGCCATCGTCGATCACGAGGGCCTTGCGGCGAAAGCGGCCCAGATAGATCGCGGCGCTGAGCCCTGCCGGCCCTCCCCCGATGATCACTGCGTCCCAATCCGGCATTTTTCTTTACTCCCGCTTAGAGATTGCGGCGCTTCAGCATTGAAAATTTATTCACTGAATCTCGCGCATTTTAGCGGCATGACGGGTGGCGCTACACACAAGACCGCGGTGACGACGGTCGCACTTCTCTTGCTCGGTATCGGGGCGATCCTGGCCGGCTGCTCCATGAATCCGTTCGGCGCAAGCCGCGGTGAGTGGCGCAGCAAGGGCGAGGCGCGATGCATGTCGGCCGGTGTGGTGCAGCGATCTCCCTATATCCAAAAAGTCAGCCGCGTGAAGGGCGGTGGCGCGTGCGGCATGGACAGTCCTTTGAAGGTCTCGGCGCTACAGGGCGGCCGGGTCAAGATGGAGCCCGCGGCCACCATGAACTGTCCGGTGACGGTCAAGGTGGATGAGTGGCTTTACAAGGTGGTGCAGCCGGCGGCCAATCGCTGGTTCCGCCAACCGGTGGTCGAGCTCGACCAGATGGCATCCTATAGCTGCCGGTCTCGCAACGGCGTGCGAGGCGCAAAAGCGTCGGAGCACGCCTTTGGTAACGCGCTGGATGTCGGCGGGTTCACGCTGGCCGATGGCAATACGATCTCCGTAAAGGGCGACTGGAGCCGCGGGACGCCTGCCCAGCGCGCCTTCCTCCGCGAGGTCTATAACGGCGCCTGCGATATGTTTCACACGGTGCTGGGACCGGGCGGCGACCGGCATCACAGCGACCACATCCATATGGATCTGCTGATCAGCAACGGCGACAACGGCAGCAACTATTGCCGTCCGCGGAAGCAGAAGATCCCCGATCTGCGCTACGCGCCGCAGACGCCCATGGCCGTGGCCCCGACCGGCCGCGAGCCCATCAATCCCCTCTCCTTCGCGCAATAACTCCGGGAGTGCCGGAACTGCAGCTCTCCGGCCGGAGTTCGGCCTGAGATGCGTGCTCTGCTTATGCATAACCCGACGTCCGGCGACGGCGACGATCCGAAGGCCCTGATCTGCGATGGCTTGCGGGCGTCAGGCTATGAGCCGGCTTATTTCTCCACCGACGAAGACGAGTACAAGGAGGCGATCAAGACGGAAGAAACCGATCTGATCGTCATTGCCGGCGGAGATGGGACCGTCTCCAAGGTGCTTGCGCGCGCGCCGGACCGCTCCGTTCCAATCGCCATTCTGCCCGCCGGCACGGCGAATAACATCGCCGGCTCCCTCGGTATCGAAGGTGCCCCGGAAATCCATGCCAAGCATCTGTCGGGTGCGCCGACGAAGCCGCTGAACATCGGCATCGCGACGGGCCCCTGGGGCGAGAAGCGCTTCCTGGAGGGAATCGGCTTCGGTGCGTTTGCCAAGCATCTGGACGGCAGTGCCGAAGGCGAGACACGGGAAGACGAACTCGCCGATGCCCGGGCCATGCTGCGCGATGCCATCGTCGCAGGCAGACCCGAACGGTTCGAGATCGATGTCGACGGCGACAAGATCGTCGGCGATTTCCTGTTCGTCGAGGTGATCAATATCGGCAGCACCGGCCCCGCTCTCATGCTGAGCTCGGACGCCAAGCCTGGCGACGGGATTCTGGATATCGTCTATCTGCCGGTGGCCGATCGCGTGGCGATGACGCGCTGGCTGGAACAAGATGAACCGGAAGGCCCCATGCCCCTGAAGCGGACGCAGGGCCGACGCGTTTCGGTGGTCACCGAAGGCGGCATCCTGCGGCGGGACGATAATGTCTGGTTCGAGCCGGAGAAGGCCCAGATCATCCGCATCAGCCTGGAAGACGAGCCTTTTCAGGTCCTCATCCCAAACCTACCCAACTAGCCCGCAGCGCGCCTACCAGTTCACCCGGACACCCGCCCGGCCGGCCACGCCTTCCACACCGTCGCCAAAGATGAAGTCAGTCTTGGCGAACAGAGCGGTGTTGGCGTCGGGATTGAAGAGATTGAAGCCCGTCGAGACTTCGCCCCAGCCGTCGGCAACTTCATCGTAGAAGACATAACTGCGGCCCGGCGAATCGAGGGTCGTCCGGTTGCTGTCGGTGAAGTCTTTCCAATAGCTGCCGATGACGAAGGGCTCGATGGTCGTCGTCTCCCAGACTTCGAAGGTGGTGCCGAGCCGCATGCCCAGCCGGCCGCGAATACTCTCATTGTCTTCGAAGCTGACGTAGTTTCCGCCGTTGGAGAGGTTCTCAAGATCCGTCCAGGCCACGGCGATGGTGGCCAGGGGCTCGACGAAGAGGCCTTGCGAATAGCCGCCGAAGCGATAGCCCATATCGGTGCGCCCGCCCCAGCTGATGCTGTCGAAGCTGTCGGGATAGCCCCGCGCGCCATTGGCGTCGAAGGACAGATACTGCCCTTTCAGCAGGGTATCGACGAAGAGATTGCCTTTCAGATAGGTGGCGTAGACGCCGAACTCGCCGCCCTTGAGGTCGAACTCCCGCACGATCACGTCGTAGTCGAGCTCGCCCAGCGCCACGCCGCCGAGAATACCGAAGACGAGCATGTCGTCGTCGGTGAGCACATTCTCGGTGCCGAAATCGAGACCGGTCTGCATGTCGGCGACATCCAGATCGCGGTTCAGATTGTAGTTGTAGGTGCGGCCATAGGCGCGGGCCGTGTCGCGGTCCTCCTGCTCCATCCAGGCGCCGCCGCCCTTCACCCAGAAGGCGGGGACGAAGGACTGGCCGGCGCCGGCCTCGGCCGCCTCATAGCCATAGCCCTGACCATAAGCCTGGCTTGCCGGGGCAGGTGCCTGTTTCTGGCGATGCAGCAGAACGCGTAAGTCCGCGCTCCGGTCGAACCAGGTCTCGTTGGTGATGTGGAACGTGTCCTGGGCGGCCGTCATCAGCTGGGGCAGCATGCGCGCCCCGCCGCCGGCAAAGCTCTTCAATTCCCAAAAGCCGGAGCCCGTGGGCACGAAGAACAGATCGTAGTCGAAGAAGCCCGCATCCACCGGCTGGTCCATGTGAAAGCCCAGGGCATCCGGCGTCTCGCCGGTGGCGAAGATGATCGGGATGCCGTCCGGGTTATAGATGCCGGAATTGAGGTTGGTGTTGTTGACGACGAGCTGGGTGCGGCCCTTCACGTTGCCTTCGATCATGACGATGTCGCGGCTCGAGCCGTCGTCGCGCAGGAAGACGTCCATGCCCAGCGTGGCACGGCCCCGGCCGGTATAGGTGGTGCCGCCCCTTCCCGCATCGGCGGAGATCGTCAGGGTGTCGCCGGTGCCGCCGTCGATCACCGTGATCTCGCCCCGGTTCACGACACGATCGAGATTGATCAGGCTGGTCTCTTCCCGGGAGGTCCTGTCCCGTGCGGCCTGCACCACGCCGCCCGACTGGTTGACGAATATGTCGTTGCCGGCGCCGAAATCGCTGGTGCGGCGAGCGAAGAAGGTGCCCCCCGGGCCGTTCTCGAAGCGGTCGGCTAGGTCGCTCAGTTCGACGAAGCCGCTGATGGTGCCGCCGCCGTGGTTGTAGATGGTCGTGGCGGCTCCATCTGTTTCGATGGCGAACATGTTGCCGGCGGAGATTGCGCCGGTGTTCTCGATGTCGATGCTGGCTTCGACCACATTGCTTGCGCTGGTGGTCACCGTGGCGCCGGAGACCGAGGTGCTCGGGGTGACCGTGTTGGAGACGGCCAGGGTCGGGGCCTCGATGGTGGCCAAGATGCCCCGGGTGCGTCCTCGAACATCGCCGCTGTTCTGGATGGCGATTTCGCTGGTCACCCTGTTGGTCTGGGACACGTTGGCGGACTGGGTGGCGCTGCCCGACACGGAGCCGGCGTTGCCCAAGGTCACGGTCGCATCGTTTTCGAGCCGGATGCCGCCGTTCTCGATTTCCGCCGCGATGCCGACCTGGTCTGAGTTGATCTTGGCCCGGTTGACGATCTCGACCCTGCTCTCGATCACGTTGGACTGTTCGAGGTCGATGGATTGGGTGAGGTTTCCACCGACGGACGCGCCGCTGTTGTCGTTCTCGATATCGGCGACGTTGGACAGATAGATCCCGTCGTTCTCAACCACGACCGCGATACCTGCGCGCCCGGCGTTGATGGTCCCTCCATTGTCCACCTGAACCAGATTGGAGATGCCGTTGAATTGGTCGGACGAGGACGATTGGGTGAGGTTGACGCCGACGGTGCCCGTGTTCTCGTTCGTCTGATCGGTGCTGTTCTGCACCAGGGTAAAGTCGCTGTTCTCGATATCCACGCCGATGCCGTAGCCGCTGCCTGAGGTCAGCGCACCGGTGTTGGTCACGACTGCGGTGTTCTCGATCACGTTCGCCTGGTCGTAGGCCAGGCTCTGGGACAGGGAGCGGCCGGCATTGCCGAGACTCTGGTTGATATGCGCCGTCTGGAAGGTATTCTCGATCAAGTCGATATCGCTGTTTACGATTTCCGCGGCGAGGGCCACGGAAGATCCCCGCACCGCGCCGGTGTTGTCGATATCGATCTCACCGCTGATATCGTGCTCCTGGCCGATATTCAGCCGCTGCACGATGTTCCGGCTCAGATCCTCGTCGTTGTAGTTCCGGTCGTAGGTCGTGTTGCGCAGCTCCGGCAGGTTCTCGGTCTCGATGGCTGCGCCAATGCCGATCCGGCCGGCTTCGACATTGCCGCTGTTTTCGATGGCGATAGCGCTGTCGATGGCGGTTCGGTTGGTCCGGGTCAGAGACTGGCTCAGATCGCGCCCGATGACACCGACGCTCACATTCTCCGCGACGGACCGGTTCCGGAAATAGGCGATGTTGTTGTTGAGGATCTCCGCCTGGATGCCGGTCGTCCCGGCGTCGATGTTACCGCTGTTGCGCACGGAGAGCATGTTCAGGATGCGCGAGCGCTGGCGCACGGTGACGTTTTGCGACAGGTCGACGGTCAGCACACCGGCATGTCTGTTGGTGTTCTCCGCATCGGTGAAGAAGCGGGAGAAGTTGCGGTTAGCGATGCCAGCCGCAATACCCGTCCGGCCGGCGGTGATGGGGCCGCTGCTGCGAACGACCACGGCGTTGGCCAGCAGATGGTCCTGATAATGGGTCAGCTGTTGCCCGAGGCTGACGGTGGCGATGCCGAGATCGACATTCTCGTCGTCGGCGAAGCTGAAGAACTGGAGGTTGAGCTGATTGGTGATCTGGGCGTTGATGCCGACGGCGGGGTCGATGGAGCCGCGGTTGATGACGACGACGTCGTTGTCTTGGAGCGTGCCCTGCTGGTGGAAGATCCTCTGGCGCGAGAACAGGGTGACCGGGGAGATGCTTCCATTCAGGATGACGCGGCTCAGGCTGTGGACCGGGCCGATGTTGAAAATCGAGCCGTTCAACGTGGTGTAGCGCTTCCGCGCGTTGAAGCGGCTGGCGATCTCGATATCGATGGAGTCGTCGATGAAGATGATGGTGTTGGCCCGGGCCGGCGCTGGGACACCGAGCTGACACATCGCCAAGACTGCAAATGAAAAAATAATTCCAGCCGTCCAATTCAGACGGCCGGAGCCGAGCGCCCCCCGCACGTTGCGCATTCCCCCCGCTCCCAAAAATACGCGGCGGCGGACCGAACATAAAATGACCGCCGACCGATACGCTTAGTCGTTTCCTCTCACCCGCCTCCCTGATGGCGGAGATGGAGCGGCGACGCTATCAATGAACGGGAGTGCGCGTGTGACGATGTGCCGGTAATCCACACAATCCTAAGGGTAGGGGCGCTTATCCACAGGAGCGGTGGAAAGTTGCGCGGCGGATTGGTCGTGCGGGAAAGACGGTGGTGCCGCCTGCGTGACTCGAACACGCGACCCCATCATTACGAATGATGTGCTCTACCAACTGAGCTAAGGCGGCTTAATTCGGCGCCTCGTCATGGAGGCGGCGTACCCTCGAGGGGGTGGTGCGCCCGTCATTACTGCCAATGTGGGGCGGATGCAAGGCGGGAGGCGGTCCTCCCGCGCTCAAATGCTATAGGGGAGCTCATGACCGAATCCTACGCACCCTACCTGCCCCTGAACCGTCTGAAGCCCTTCGGGCCCGATATCTGGATCGTCGACGGGCCAGAGATCGAGTTCGGCTATCTCGGGATGAAGCTGCCCTTCCCGACGCGGATGACCGTGGTGCGGTTTCCGGACCGGACCTTATGGGTCCATTCTCCGACCAAGCCGGAAGACGGACTGCTGGACGAGATCCGCGGTTTGGGCGCGGTCCGCCATCTCATCGCGCCCAACACGATCCATTATTGGTGGGTGCCGGACTGGGCCGACCTCTTTCCAGAAGCACAGGTCTGGGCTGTGCCGGGGTTGGAGAAATCCGCCAAGCGGCAGGTACGCGTGGATCATGTGCTCGGCGAGACCGCGCCGGACGCCTGGGACGGCCATATCGAGCAGGTGCTGGTGCCCGGCGATCTGATCACCGAGGCGGATTTCTTCCATCACGCGTCGCGGACGCTCGTGCTGACGGATCTTATCGAGAATTTCGAGCCGGAGCGGGTGCGCTCGAAGCTGTATCGCTGGCTGCTCAAGACCTTCGGGGCTGCGGACCCGGACGGAAAAGCGCCTTACGACATGCAGCTCAGCTTCCTGCGTTATCGCAAAGAGGTGCGGAAGGCCGTGGAGCAGATGATCGCCTGGGCGCCGGAGCAGATCGTGATCGCTCATGGGCGCTGCTACGACATGGATGCCGTCAAGGAGCTGAGGCGGGCGTTTCGCTGGGTGCTTTAGGGCCGAGCCGAACGCTAGCGGATATGGGCGCGGCGATAGCGCTCCAGATCGGATTCCTCATCCTCGTCTTCGCCGATGCCGGGGTCGTCGGGCGGGCGGGACGGGACATAGTCGGGTGCCTCGCCTGAGGTTCGGGCGTTCGCGTCGGCCATGCCCTGCTTGGGCAACTCGCGCTCCGGCGGCTCTGTAGGCCCGCCGTCGTCCTCCCCGGCCCATTGGGCCACGATGGGGGCTGGCTCGTCGGGATCGGGCTGGGCCGTCTCCTTCTTCTGCCGCTCCTCTTCCTCTGCGCGCAGCTCTTCCTCGGTGGGCGGCGGCGGAGTGACCACGGGCTGGGTCATGGGCCCGACCTCTTCCGGGGCCTTGGCCTTGTGTTCCGGCGGCAGGATCTCGGCGTGGGGCTCTTCAGGTTCCTCCGACGCTTGCGGTCCTTCAGATGCTTGCGGCTCTTGGGGATCATCGACCGGGAGCGGCGCCGGCATGGGCTCTTCGACCGGCTCCGGCTCTTCCATGGGCTCAGGCCGTTCCTCGATCACGAAGCTCTCGTCGACCTTGCCGATGGCGTCGACCGGCTGCTTCCACTCGAACGCATCGACCTCGCCGGTGACCGGCGAAACGGGCATCCAGCGGTCGGAGATATAGCCGTCGGCCACCCAGGCCCGGTCGCGGGGCGCCCGCATGGCGCGCGCCAGCCATTCGCGCTCGCGGCCCCGGTCGCCGAACTCGCCCGCCTCGATGCGGGCCATGAGGGCGCAGATGCGCGCCGATGGGCGATCGTCGAGATACGGCTGAAGGCAAAGCCGCGCCTCTTCCCATTCCTGGGCCTCGATGGCGGCATTTGCGATGGCGAGCGGCGCCTCGATGCCTTCCGGATTATAGGTGGTGAGATATTTCACCCGCTTCAGCCGCTCCTTGGGCGGCGCGCCCGGATCGGCATAAGCGTAGACCAGTGCCAGATCCGGGTGGGGCGCCAGCTTCCAGGTCTTGGAGATGACCTTGCCGGCCCGCTTGGTCTCGCCCTTAGAGGCGAGGATGCGGCCGGCGATCTCGGCGGCCGGGATCAGATCCGGCGCGAGACGCTGGGCTTCGGTGGCAAGGGAGAGGGCCTGATCGGGCTCGACGGATTCCAGCTCGTCCGCCTCCGCCGTGAGCAGGACGGCGCGGCGGCGCAGCGCCTCCTTGGCATCGATGTGATCGTGCTTGCGGGCGATGGCGAGGGTGCCGAGCGCACCCTCCCAATCGCCACTCCTGGTCTGGAGATCGAACAGGGCATTGACGCTCCAGGCGAGGTTCGGATTGCGCTCCACGGCCTGCTCAACGAATTGGCGGGCGGCCTCCGGATCGTTGCGGCGCTTGGCCTCCAGGAACAGACCGCGCAAGCCGAGCAGCTCCGTGTCGGGATTGTCGAGCATGGCTTCGAAGGCACGGCGGGCGGATTCCCGGTCTTCCTTGAGCTGCGCGGTCTGGGCGCGCAGCAGCGCGGTGAGCGGCTCGTTGGGAAGCAGGCGGCGGGCGGTGGCGGCATTGTGCTCCGCGCCGGCGCGGTCGCCGATGCCGATGGCGAGCAGACCGCCGGTCAGCGCCTCGAAGCCGTGGCGGCGGCGGCGCTGCTTCATGCGGGCTGCAATGGCGCCCGGCCGGGTGATCAGGAAGGAGAAGAGCCCCCAGATCGCGATGAGCAGCACGGTGGCGATGACCACACCGAGGACACCGACAAAGGCGGTGGTCTCGATCTGATAGCCGAACCATTGCAGCTCGATGGTGCCCGGCTGGTCGGCGAGCCAAGCGAGGCCGAGGGCGGCCAGCGCGATGACAACGATAAAGACGAGGACACGGATCATAGGAGCAGGATCATTGAGAGCGAGATCATGAGATCAAAGGCCGGACGCGGCGGGCGCGTCCGCTTGAGGAGATGCGTCTGAGGATTGGGCGAGGTCGTTGGCAGCGAGGCGCTTCAGGGTCGCCTGGGCGCCGGTCCGCGCCTTGGCGGCGGCAAGCCAGTCTTCCATGGCGTCCTTCGGCTCAGGCTTCAGGCTTTCGACCTCATCGATGGCCTTGTCGAGATCGCCTTCGTCAAGGGCGCTGCGGGCCCGGGTCAGAATGGCCTCGGTGCTGTCCCCTTTGCCGGCCCCGTCGAGACGGCGCACGGTCACCACGGAGCTGGCGCTCGACAAAAGCGTATCGAAGAAGCCTTCCTCCGCCGGCTCGACCTCGGTGGAGAGCGCATTATCCCGAGCGGGCTCAAACGCGGTGATGAGTTCGGGCATGGTCGCGATACCGTCAGCGGCATGGGCTGGAAGCGGCGAAAGACCCGTGCTGGCCGGCGCAATGCCTTTGAAGTCGTCCAGCTCCGCCTCGTAGGGACCGCCGCTCAGGACGGCGGTGCGCAGATCGGCAAGGGAGGCTGTCAGCGCGGCGCTGCGGGCCTCGTTGCTGGTCTTCTCCACCGCGGAAGAAATATTCGGCAGCTCGGTCTCGAGCTTGGAGACGCGCTCCTTCACCGCCTCCAGATCGGATTCGTCGACAGTATTGCCGGCATTCTCTTTCGCTTGAGCCTGAGACAGGCTTGCGACCTCGCTCTTCAGGCTGTCCATCTCCTGAGAGAGGCTCGCGATCTTCTGAGCATCGGCAGCGCTGCTATCAGAGGCCTGGCTTTCGGCCTTTGGGAGGTCGGCCAGGCGCTGGTCGATCTTGCTCTCCAGGCGCTTCTCGGCCTCGCCGATCTGCTGGCTCACGGCGGCGGCATCGGCCACGGAGCCGCCGTTCTTGGCCTGATCGGCCATGGAATCGATGGTGGATTCCAGCTTGGCCACGCGATCTTGCAGGCTGAAGAGATCGTCCTGAGAAACCTCGGCGTCAGGATTCCGGCTCTCCAGGGCGTCGAGCCGCGCTTCCAGCTCGGGCGTGGTCTTCGTCACGAGGGAGGGGTAGTAGGTCACGGCGAGAAAGAGCGCGACGACGCCAATGACGCCGCCGATCACGCCGGCAAAGACATGGCTGAGGAAACCGCCACCGGAGCGGGCCGGAGGCGGCGCGGCAACTGCCTCATCCTCGTCTGTCTGCGATTCTTCTGAAGAGCCGTCGCCTTCGTCTGAAGAAGCTTCATCCGAGGCGCTATCGCTGCTTTCGGCGGAGGACGCTTCCGTCTCGGGCATCTCTTCAGACGCGGCGGAGTCCTGCTCGGTCCCGGCGGACTGGGTTTCGGCACTCTCGTTTTCGGACGGCACCTCTTCCGCAGTGCCTTCTATGGTCTGCGTGGGACGCTTGTCGGCGTCTGCGTCCTTGTTCTTGTCGCCAAAAGGATCGGCCATAAACCCCTACCCGCTGTTTGCCCCGCGTCTTTCAGTCTCTGCCATTCAAGAGGATGCAGCCTCCGCAGCAATGAGCGCAAGGAGTTCTTCCTGGCTCGGCTCCGCTGCTACGCGCAGCTTCAGGCCAAAACCTTCAACATTTGTTGCAACGGCTTGAGATAGGCAGAAACAGTAGAGAGACGCCAGGTCGGCGGCATTGTTCCGGTTCAGCCGCGCAAATATCTGGGCGGTGCGCGGCGACATGAGGATGACGCCGTCGAGGGTGTGATGGCGAAGCGCGTCGACCGCTTCCGCCGTCAGGCTCTTCGCCGGTACGGATCGATAGAGCACCGGCGCCTGGATATCGAAATCATGGCGCTCAAGGGCCAGCTTGAGGTCGAAGGCCAGGGTTTCGCCGGCGAGATGGATGAGCGTGCCCCGAAACGGATCGAGCCGCTCGACGATGAGCTCCGCAAGTTCCTCTCCGGTTCCGGGACCTTCCGTTACCTCCTCAAAACCCATTTCGTGGGCCATGGAGGCGGTTCCGGCACCGACCGCGAGGAGCGGCAGGCGAAGGGCGACGGTCCGCTGGGTGAGCCGGTCGAGGGCCCGCAAGCCGTTGCGACTGGTGGCGATGAGCGCCTGAGCCCGGTAGAGATCCATGGGCGGGCGCAGGAACTCGATTTCAAGCAGCGGCGACAGGATAGGCGCGTAACCGCGCTCCTTGAGGAGCTGCGCCTGGGCCGCGGCGTCCGGCTGGGGCCTGGTCACGAGCAAATGCATCAATCGAGCTCAACAAGGAAATCCGGTCCTGCCCGTTCCAAGAGCTCGGCCGCGGCATCGGTTCCGAGCTTGGCCGCATGGATATGCTCGCCTTCGCGGCTCGTCTCGAACCATTCGCTGCCGTCCGGCATCAAAATCATACCCCGGAAGGTGAACCGGTCGCCATGGAGCTCGGCGAGACCGGCGATGGGTGTGCGGCAGGACCCGTCGAGCCTGGCGAGAAAGGCGCGCTCGCAGGAAATCGCGATCTCGGTCGGGCGATGATGGAGCGGCTTCAGCCAGTCGATCACCTCCTTGTCCTCGCTGCGGCAGGCGACGCCCAGCGCGCCCTGGCCGACGGCGGGAAGCATCTCTTCAGGCTCGATGACGGCGGTGGCGTGCTCGGTCAGCTCCAGCCGCTTCAGGCCGGCATAGGCGAGGAGCGTGGCATCCGCCTTCTCCTCCGCCAGCTTGCGGAGCCGGGTCTGCACGTTGCCGCGGAAGGTGTCGACCTTCAGATCGGGACGGATCCGTTTGACCTGGGCTTGGCGCCGCAGGCTCGCCGTGCCGACGAGAGCGCCTTCGGGAAGATCACGCAAGGTGGCGGCCTTGTGGCTGATGAAGGCATCGCGCACATCGCCGCGTTCAGGGATCGCAGCGATAATCATGCCGGCGGGCAGCTCGGTGGGCAGATCCTTCATGGAATGGACTGCAAGGTCGATGGCGCCCGAAAGCAAAGCCTCGTCGATTTCCTTGGTGAACAAGCCCTTGCCGCCGAACTCGCGCAGGGGCTTGTCCTTGATGCGGTCGCCGGCGGTGGAGAATACGTCGACCTCGATTTCGCCGGGGAAGCCCCCGGATTTGAGCAGATCGCGCACATGCTCCGCCTGCCAGAGGGCGAGCGGGCTTCCGCGGGTACCGATATGAAGGGTGCGTTGGGTCATTCGTTCTTCAATCGAAACGCGGCTGCGGTGTAAAGAGGCCTATGACGAAAAGCGCAAAAGAGCTGACGGTGCTCGGCATCGAGACGAGCTGCGATGAGACGGCTGCGGCCGTGGTGCGCCGGAAGGCCGACGGTAGGGCTGAGATCCTCTCCAATGTGGTGCGGGCGCAGCTCGATCTCCACCGGCGTTATGGCGGCGTGGTGCCGGAGATCGCCGCGCGGGCCCATGTGGAGCTGCTGGATGCCGCCATTCAGCAGGCGCTTGACGATGCCGGGCTCACCCTCGACGAGATCAACGCCGTGGCCGCCACCGCCGGGCCCGGGCTGATCGGCGGGCTGATCGTGGGCGTGGTGACGGGCAAATCCATCGCGCTCGCAAGGGGACTGCCCTTCATCGCGGTCAATCATCTGGAGGCCCACGCGCTCACGGCGCGGCTGACGGACGGGATCGGCTTTCCTTATCTGCTCCTGCTGGTCTCCGGCGGCCATACCCAGCTTCTGGCGGTGGAGGATGTCGGCCGCTATCGCCGGCTCGGCACGACGCTGGACGATGCGCTGGGAGAAGCCTTCGACAAGACGGCCAAGCTCTTGGGCCTGCCTTATCCGGGCGGGCCGGAGGTCGAGAAGCTGGCACGAGAGGGCGAGGCGAACATTCCGCTTCCCCGGCCCATGCTGGGGCGCGAGGAGCCGCATTTTTCGCTCGCCGGGCTGAAGACGGCTGTGCGCCAGGCGGCACAGCAACGGGCGCCGCTTTCCGATCAGACGGTCGCCGATCTTTGCGCCAGCTTCCAGGAGGCGGTGGCGGAGATCGTGGAGGACCGTACGGCGCGCGGCATGGCGCTCTATCTCGAACGGTTCGGCGAAGACGCGCCGCGGCAGCTCGTGGTGGCGGGCGGCGTGGCGGCCAATCAGCGGCTGCGGGAGGCGCTGGACGGGCTCTGCCAGCGCAAGGGCTTCACGCTCCATGCCCCGCCTCTCTCCCTCTGCTCCGACAACGGGGCGATGATCGCCTGGGCGGGGCTTGAGCATTTCGCTAAGGGCGAGAGCGACGGTATGGACGCGGAGGCCTGCGCCCGCTGGCCTCTCGACCCGGAAGCCCCGCCGGCGATCGGCGCTGGCGTGAAGGCCTAGGCGCCCTCTGGTCGCGGGCCTGCACGGCGGCTACACTCGGGCTAGAGGAACGCGCCGTACGAACAAGCAGGGCAGGGAGCAGAATGGACCTTCAGTCAGCCGGCATCGTTGGAGCGGGCGCCTGGGGTTGCGCGCTGGCCCAGACGGCAAGGCGCGCCGGGCGGGACGTGACGATCTGGGGCTACGAGCCGAGCGTCGTCGACGAGATCAACGACAGCCATCGGAACAGCACCTATCTGCCCGGCATCACGCTGGATGAGGAGATCCGCGCCACGGCCACCCTCAAGGACGTGGCGGCGTGCGACGTGATCCTTCTGGTGACGCCGGCCCAGCATGCGCGCTCCATCACCAGCGAGTTGGCCTTTCATCTCCGGCCCGAGCAGATCGTGATCATCTGCTCCAAGGGGCTGGAGCAGCAGACCGGCAAGCTGCTGTCCGAGGTGGTCGGCGAGGTGGCGCCGGGCGCCGAGGTGGGCGCGCTGTCCGGGCCGGGTTTCGCAGACGAGATCGCGCGTGGGCTCCCGTCGGCCGTGACGCTTGCCATGGCCACGGAGGACGAGGCGGCGCGGCTTGCTGAGACTTTCAGCCATCCTTCTTTTCGCTGCTATGCGAGCGCCGACGTGATCGGGGCGCAGCTCGGCGGTGCGGTAAAGAACGTGCTGGCCATCGCGGCGGGGATCGTCCAGGGCAAGGGGCTCGGGGCCTCGGCCCATGCGGCGCTCGTGACACGGGGATTTGCGGAGCTGACACGGCTCGGCATCGCGCTCGGGGCCAAGCGGGAGACCATGGCCGGGCTTTCGGGACTGGGCGATCTTCTGCTGACCTGCGGCAGCTCCGTTTCGCGCAATATGTCGCTCGGAATCGCGTTAGGGGAAGGGCGGTCCTTAGGGGACGTTTTGAAGAGCCGGAGTTCGGTGACTGAAGGCGTCTTCACGGCCGGCGCGGTGGTGGAGATCGCCGCGGCCAAGGGAATCGACATGCCGATCTGCCATTCGGTCCATGCGGTGATCGCAGGCATGCAGACGGTGGACGAGGCGATCGAGGGGCTGCTTTCCCGGCCGCTCAGGTCGGAAAGCTGAAAATTCGAGGAGGAAACAAGCGCCAATGCTCTACGCAGTGATCTGCACCGACAAGCCGGGGAGCCTGCCGCTCCGCCAGGAGAAGCGGCCCGAACATCTGGAACACCTGAAGAGCCTGGGCGATCAGCTGAAGCTGGCCGGGCCGTTCACCGAGGATGACGGGGTCACCATGAACGGGAGCCTGCTGGTGATCGAGGCGGACACGCCCGAAGCGGCGCGGGCGCTGGTCGAGAAGGACCCCTTCTTCGTCCATGGCGTGTTCGAGAATGTCGAGATTCGTCCCTGGAAGTGGACGGTCAACAATCCGAACGGCTGAACCCCATGGCGTATTGGCTTTTTAAATCGGAGCCCGGCACCTGGTCGTGGGACGACCAGAAAGCTGCCGGCGCCAAGGGCACGGA
The DNA here is from genome assembly GCF_042676065.1 of Methyloligella solikamskensis. NCBI lineage: Bacteria > Pseudomonadati > Pseudomonadota > Alphaproteobacteria > Hyphomicrobiales > Hyphomicrobiaceae > Methyloligella > Methyloligella solikamskensis. Next base: position 226,960 of record NZ_JBHTJO010000001.1, read on the forward strand.
GTGGGACGGTGTCCGCAACTATCAGGCGCGCAACTTCATGCGCGACATGAAAAAGGGCGACCTCGGCTTCTTCTATCACTCGGTGAAGGAGAAGCAGATCGTCGGCATCGTGAAGGTGAGCGCCGAGGCGCACCCGGATTCCACGGACGATACGGGCAAATGGGAATGCGTCGATCTCGTCGAGGTCTGCGACGTGCCGGAGCCCGTGCATCTCGATCAGATCAAGGACGAGCCGAAACTCGAAGAAATGGTGCTCGTGAACAATTCTAGGCTTTCAGTCCAGCCCGTTTCGGCACAAGAATGGGATATCGTCTGTCGGATGGGCGGGCTGAAGAAGCCGCCCAAGGCATAGACCCGGGACACGGGCGAAAAGGACGAGGGGAGGAAGCATGTCGGTGAACATCGTTTCGGTCGTCATCGCTGCGGTGGCCGGATTTCTGGTCGGATGGGGCTGGTATGCCCTGTTCGGGAAGATCTGGCAGCGCGGCCTGGGCGATCCCGAGATGAAGCCCCGGCCTGCCCCCTTCATCTTTGCGGCCATCGCCAATCTGCTCATGGCGGTGATATTTTCCGGCGTTCTCTTCCATACGAGAATGTGGACGATACGCGGCGGCATCATCAGCGCGGCCCTGCTCTGGGCGGGCTTCGTGCTGACGACGGTCACCGTTAATCAGAGCTTTCAGGGCCGGCCGGGCTCGGTGATCGCGATCGATGCGGGCCATTGGCTCGTGGTGATGATGGTGATCGGCGGAATTCTCGGCGCGTTCGGCCCAACCTAGAAGCGGGAGAAGCATCCGCACGGGTGAGTGTGAGTAGCGGGAAGCGGAACACCAAGAAACCGCACCGCTTAGCGTAAGGTGGCTTTAGGGAGGCGCCCAATGACGACGGCAAACAAGATCTACTACGTCCCGGACGATGTGAAGGAGCGCGCCTTCATCGATCGGCCCACGTATCACTCGATGTACTACGAGAGCGTCGAGGACCCGGAAAAATTTTGGGGCGAGCACGGCAAGCGGCTGGATTGGATCGAGCCCTACACCAAGGTCAAGAACACCAGCTTCGAGTATCCCAACGTCTCGATCAAATGGTTCGAGGATGGCGTGCTCAACGTCTCCCAGAACTGCGTGGACCGGCATCTGAAGACCCGCCCGGATCAGACGGCAATCATCTGGGAGCCCGACGATCCGGAGACCCCGGCGAAGCACATCACGTACAAGGAGCTTCACGAGGAAGTCTGCCGGTTCGCCAACGTGCTTCTGGCCAACGGGGTCAAGAAGGGCGACACGGTCACCATCTACCTGCCGATGATCCCGGAGGCCGCCTACGCGATGCTGGCCTGCGCGCGGATCGGCGCGATCCACTCCATCGTGTTTGCCGGCTTCTCGGCGGAGAGCTTGGCGGGGCGCATCGAAGATTGCGCCTCCAAGGTCGTGATCACGGCGGATGAGGGCCTGCGCGGTGGCAAGAAGGTGCCCCTGAAGAAGAACGTGGACACCGCCCTCAACCACGCACCGGTGGTTGAGAAGGTGATCGTTGTCCGTCACACCGGCGGGCTCGATCCAGAGATGGTGAGCAACCCGGGCGTCGATGTTGACTACTCCCGCGCCCGCGAAGAGGTGGCGGATGTCTGCGCGCCGGAGGAGATGAATGCGGAGGATCCGTTGTTCATCCTCTACACGTCAGGCTCGACGGGTAAGCCCAAGGGCGTGCTGCACACCACGGGCGGCTATCTCGTCTACGCTTCCATGACCCATCAATACGTCTTCGATTATCACGACGGAGACGTGTTCTGGTGCACGGCCGACGTCGGCTGGGTCACGGGCCACAGCTACATCGTCTACGGCCCGCTGGCGAACGGCGCGACCACGCTGATGTTCGAAGGCGTGCCGAGCTATCCCGACGCCTCGCGCTTCTGGCAGGTGGTCGACAAGCACAAGGTCAACATCTTCTACACGGCGCCGACGGCGATCCGTGCGCTGATGGGGGCGGGCGACAAGTTCGTGGAGGGCACGTCGCGGGAGTCCTTGCGGCTGCTGGGCTCGGTGGGCGAGCCGATCAATCCGGAAGCCTGGGAGTGGTATTACGAGAAAATCGGCGAGGAGCGCTGCCCCATCGTCGATACCTGGTGGCAGACGGAGACGGGCGGCATTCTAATCTCGCCGCTGCCGGGCGCCACGGATCTGAAGGCGGGCTCCGCCACCCTGCCCTTCTTCGGCGTGCAGCCGGCGTTGATGGATGCGGACGGCAACATCCTGGAAGGGCCGGCCACGGGTAATCTCGTGATCCTCGATTCCTGGCCGGGGCAGATGCGCACGGTCTTCGGCGATCACGAGCGTTTCGTGGAGACCTATTTCTCCGCCTATAAGGGCAAGTACTTCACCGGTGACGGGTGCCGCCGTGACGGCGACGACTACTACTGGATCACCGGCCGCGTGGACGACGTGATCAATGTCTCCGGCCACCGGATGGGCACGGCGGAGGTGGAATCCGCCCTGGTCGCTCACCCGAAGGTCTCCGAAGCCGCGGTGGTGGGCTATCCCCACGACCTGAAGGGCCAAGGCATCTATTGCTACGTCACCCTGATGGAGGGTGAGGAAAGCTCAGACGATCTTCGGGTCGAGCTTCGCAAATGGGTGCGCGAGGAGATCGGCCCGATCGCATCGCCGGACAAGATCCAGTTCGCGCCGGGCCTCCCCAAGACCCGGTCGGGCAAGATCATGCGGCGGATTCTGCGCAAGATCGCCGAGGACGATTTCTCCAATCTCGGAGACACCTCGACACTGGCGGATCCGGGCGTGGTGGACGATCTGGTGGAGAACCGGCAGCACAAGGCTTAGCCGCGGCGGCCACATTAAGCGTATTTTGCCGCGGCGCCGCAGAGACGGATTTCTGTCTCGGAGAGAACCCAGCCGTCGACGGTTCTAGCGGCGCCTGCGGCGAAATCCGCTGCGCATTGCCCCTGCAAGGCCTTCCGGCGGCTGTCGGGACAGGTCATCTGAGCGGCCTCGAGGAGGCGTGGACGCTGGCTGATGAAGTCGTCCAGGGCCGCGTCCTCGACGAGATCCGGATAGAGGGCGAGTACGCGCCGGCCTACGGTCCGGGCTGCGGTACGCAAGGTTTCATCGTCCAAAGAAGCGAAGAAATCCGGCGTATTCCGGGGTACGCCGCGGCAGGCGAGAATGGCGCCGCCATATCCCACCACGCCCAGTGTTGCGATGCCGGCAAGGCCGAGAAACGCACGCCGCGTTATTTTGGACATAGCCTCTCTCCTTTGCCGCCTAGGCCTCATCCTTCGGCATCCGATGGTGATAAACGTCATCGAGATGGGCCGCGAGGCGAACCGCAAGGGCGGTGATGGTTAAGGTCGGATTCGCAGTGCCGCACGTGGTGAAGACCGAACTGCCGGCCATATAGAGATTCTTCGTTGCATGGACCCGGCAATGGGAATTCACCACCCCTTGGCGCGGGTCCTCATGCATCCGGGTCGTGCCGATATGGTGGTAGCCCGTATAGATGTCTTGATCGCTCGGCGGGAGTCCGAGACCCAGCTTAACCCGGCCGAGTCCCGCTTCTCCCATCGCGATGCCGATCAGCTCGTGAGTCCGGCGCAGCGAGAGCAAGTCGGCCTCCGAGATTTTCCAATCGAGCGCGGCACGCTGCATTCCGAAGCGATCCTTCTCCTCGTAGAGCGTGACCCGGCTGTCCGGGTTGGGCGCCTGTTCGGCATCCTGCTTGAAGTCGACACGGACGATACCGCCGTGGGAATGCACCTTCCGCATCACATGGCGCGTGATGCCGGTGGCCACGCTGCCCGGATCGTCGAGGATCGTACACAGGCGGGACGACAGCTGATCCGGCACCTGCCCGTCGGCCATGGCCTTGGCGATGGAGGAGAAGGCGACCCATGAATGGTCGCGGAAATCGTCGTTGAACGTCTCGTCCTCCCAAATGGGGGCGAGGAAGGCGGTGTTATTGCGCAGGCGCTCGGTGCGGAGCACATCCGCAGGGAGCTTGAGGCCGACATAGACGGAAGCCTCGCCCTCGGCGTTCTTCACCTCTTGGGTGGCGTAGAAGTCCAGACTGAGCTGCGGATCGGCCGGGACGAAACTGCCCAGGGTGCAATTCAAATGGTCCATGTAGTAACGGCCGACGAGGCCATTCTGATTGCCAATACCGGCCGGGCGATCCTTGGTGAAATTCAGCAAGAGACGGGCGTTTTCGATGCCCCCGCAGGCGATCACGAAATGGTCCGCCTTCACTCTCACGGTCTTGCCGTGAAAGGTCTTGAGCTCGGCACCCGTAATCTTGTCCGCCGCGTCGATGTCGAGGTCGGTGAGATTGGCGTGATAGTAGCAGCGGATCGTCTTCGACGCCTCGATGGGGGCCATATAGCTGGCGGCAAAGCGGGTTGGCGGGCTGTTCTGATAGACCGCGTTGCCGACCTTGGCCGGGTCGAGCGGCAATGGCTCGCCTTCGAGCTTCCCCGCCCAATCGTCAGTCCCATAGGCGAATGGCCCTAGCTGTAGGTAGGGCTGGGCCCGGGCATAGAACGGGTCCAGATCGGCGCGGGTGATGGGCCATCCGCTATGGGGAATCGCCTTTCGCTTCTCAAAATCGATCGGGTCGAGCGGGGCGCATAATCCGGTCCAATGACCGGTGGTGCCGCCGAACTGGCGCAGGCGCGAATAGGCGAGATCGGTATGCTGATCGCCGATCACCTCACCATCGTAAATCTTCTGGGAATCCGCCTGGAATTCGAGACCGCCCCCCTCCAACAAGAGACAGTCGATCTTCTTCTTCGCCAGCTCCAGGGCCAAAGTTATGCCCGCCGCGCCGGCGCCGAAAATGCAAATCGGAGCCGTGAGCTCTGCAGCTTCGTCCAAAGCTTCAAGGTCGGTCAGCATGCGCCCTCACCACAAGCGGAGCGTGGCAGGCAAATGCCGTCCGCGCGCGGGCGGGACGGTAGGTCGATCCTCTGAACGCTTGTTTAAACCAATACTCTAAACACGGGGGCATCGGTGCAATCCGGCTCTCGAAAGCGGAGCGATTTTAACATTAACAAATCGTTTCTCTCTCCGTGGACGTAAAATCCGGCTTTTGTACGCCGATGAAAAATTTCCAGTCGATCCACTATCTGCGCGGCATCGCTGCCTTCGGTGTGCTGCTCTACCACGCCGTGGTTTACGTGTCCGGCTATGGCAGCCATCAGCTCCCCGCCAACCTGGCGGCGATCGGCATGGCCGGCGTCGACATCTTTTTTGTCATCAGCGGCTTTATTTTGGTGGTGACCATGAATCCCACCAGGAGCGCCGGCGAATTCATGGCGGGACGGGTTGCCCGTGTGGGCCTGCCGTATTGGAGTGTGCTGCTAGCGCTCGCTTGCGCGTCTTTGGTGATCCCCAGCGCGTTTCGCAACATCGATTGGAACGGTCTCGACCTGATGGCCTCGTTCCTGTTCCTGCCGACCGTAATGAGTCACGGCGGGCTCTTTCCGATTCTCGAGCCGGGATGGACCCTATGCCTTGAGATGCTTTTTTATATCCTGCTTGCCGCGAGCTTGAGCCTCGCGCCGGCGTTCCGATCCGTTGCGATCTGCGCGGCGCTTGGGGCCTTGGTCGGGGCCGGTCTGATCCTGGACCTACCCCCAGGGGAGGGGCTCGGCTGGTTCTTCACCCAATCCGTGCTTTTGGAATTCTGCTTCGGCATCGCGATCGCCCAGATCTATATGCGCGGGATCGAAATCGGCAGGGGCGCTGCCATGATGCTGTTGGCGTTGAGCTGCATTGGATTTGCCATTGCAGCCTTCCATCCGCCCGAGGCGTTCGCGCCGATTAGAGTTTTGACGTTCGGCATCCCGGCGACTTTGCTCGTGGCGGGGGCGGTGTTCCTGGAACGCGCGGGCGGCTGGTTCGGGAGCCGGACCCTGATGTTCCTGGGGACCGTTTCCTATTCGCTCTATCTCACCCACGCGCTGGTGCTCGGCGTCACCGTCAGGCTTATGGCGGGGCGCCTGCCCGGCCTCGGCGGGGACATCGTGATGCTGACGGTGGCGATTGCCGTGTCGCTGGTGGGAGCGTTCGTCTTCTACAGAATCGTGGAGCAGCCATCCCTTTGGTTCTCCGCGAGGGTCAAGAAGCTGCGGCCGGCCAGCCCCCAGACCCCACTTTCTGCGCCGAGCAATCTTGCAACCTAGCCCGGCGCGCTTCTGCGTATCAGACTACGCCGCGGTCATGACGCTGGTGATCTGGGAGAGATAGACCTTCCAGGCGCGGCGGACGCTGTAGGTGAACTCGTCTTCCAGAGACCGCTCCAGAGTCCAAATCAGCGCATCGGCCATGGTGGTGTAGTCGTCGGCCTTCATCCCCTTCTGGCGGAGCCGCGTGCCCAGCAGGCGAAGAGCGGACTTGGCGCCCTGACGCTGCTTCAGGGAAACGACGGCCAGGCGCAGGGTTGCCATCATCTTGACGGCGTGCGGCTTGATGGGACCCTCGAACTGCTCACGCATCTTCGGGTCGATATCGAACAGGCGCAGGAAGAACAGGATGCCGACAAGCTCCGATGCCGGCTCGAGCCGATTGAAGCTCGCGCGCACGAGTTCGCGCTCGGACGTGCTGAGACTGAATTCGCTGAAATCGACTTCGGTAACGGTCGAGGAAAGAGCTAAAGCGGACATGATCGGCAACTCCGTAAAATTGTTCGCATCACTATCGCTCCAGGCACCTTGACCAACCGTTAAGGTAAGCAAGCCGCTAACGATCTTTTCCATAAACTCAAAATGCTGACCTGACTTGGCATCTTGAGAACGGACCGCCCGCACCCAACATATCGGTGGGCCGGAAGACGCGTTTTCCGGCGTTTTCGAGGAGATCGACGACTGTGATGGGCTATCTGAGAACGGCGATCCTGCTCGCGGCGATGACCGCGCTGTTCATGGGGGTCGGCTTTCTGATTGGCGGCCAGGGCGGAATGATCATCGCCTTTCTGGTCGCTGCGGGCATGAACCTGTTCGCCTACTGGAATTCGGACAAGATGGTGCTGCGCATGTATGGCGCACAGCCCGTCGATGCGCGTTCGGCGCCGGAGCTCCACCAAATGGTGCAGGAGCTCTCACAGGCCGCCGGCCTGCCCATGCCGAAGGTCTATGTGATGCAGAACGAGCAGCCCAACGCGTTTGCGACGGGCCGCAATCCGCAAAACGCCGCCGTCGCGGTCACCACCGGTATCCTGCGCACCCTTTCGCGCGACGAGCTGGCCGGCGTGGTCGCCCACGAGCTGGCCCATATCAAGAATCACGACACCCTGGTGATGACCATCACGGCGACCATTGCCGGTGCGATCTCCATGCTGGCCAATTTCGGCCTGTTCTTCGGCGGGCGGGACAATAACGGCGCCGGTCTGATCGGCACACTTGCGATGGTTTTCCTCGCACCGCTCGCCGCCGGTATCGTGCAGATGGCGATCAGCCGGACCCGCGAATACGAGGCGGACCGGATCGGCGCGGAGATCTCCCAGGCGCCGTTGATGCTGGCCTCGGCTCTGCAGAAGATCGCGGGCGCGGCGCACCGCATTCCCAACCGGGAGGCGGAGCGCAATCCGGCCTCGGCGTCCTTGTTCATCGTCAATCCGCTGTCCGGCGCGCGGATGGACAATCTCTTCTCGACCCATCCCAATGTCGAGAACCGCATCGCCCGGCTCAACGAATACGCCAAGGACTGGGGTCTGGCGCGGCCCGGCGCTTCGTCGGAGTCGATCAGCCCGCCGGCCAAGGAAGCCTATTCCGGCCCGTGGGGTAGCGCGCGCGGCCGCAATCGCGGGTCTTCTCGGGGGCCTTCTGAAGGTCCTTGGGGCTAAGCACGTAAGAGAAGACGCCGCTTCGGCGTTAGTCCTTTGGGGGTTGACCCTTGGGGCCCGATAGCGGAGCAGTGCGGCGTTCCCTTCTCAGTTCGAAAAAGCGAGTCCGATGGCATCCGAAGCAGCGACGTCCAGAGCGAGCGAGGCGCAGGTCGGGCTGGCAGCGCGGCGGGCGGCAGCCGATGTGCTCACCGCGGTGCTCATTAAGAAGCAGCCGCTGGATCTCACCCTCGGCAAGTCGCTCTCGACCGGGCATATGGCCAATCTGCCGCCCCGGGACCGGGCGCTGACCCGGGCCATCGTGATGGCGAGCCTGCGCCATAAAGGCCAGCTCGATGCGGTGCTGCTGCGGTTTCTTGAGAAGGGGTTTCCGGCGAAATCCGGCACGCTCTACGCCATTCTGCTGTCGGCGGCCGCCCAGCTCATTTTCCTGGAGACGCCGCCCCATGCTGCCATCGGGCTTGCGGTGACGCTGGCCCAGTACGACCACCAGGCGAAGCGCTTCGACAAGCTCGCCAATGCGGTGTTGCGCAAGGTTTCCAGCCAAGGCCCGGCGATCGCCGCGGACATGGATGCGCCGAAGGCGAACACGCCGGAGTGGCTGTGGGAGCGCTGGTCGCGCTATTTCGGCGAGGAGAATGCCCGGGCCATCGCCGAGCTCAACATGCTCGAGCCGCCCCTCGATCTCACCGTGAAGAGCGACCCGGAAGGCTGGGCGAACCGGCTGGGCGGTCACGTGCTGCCTGGCGGCGGCGTGCGGCTCATTCCAAAGGGCCGGATCGAGGCCATGGACGGCTACGACGACGGCGCCTGGTGGGTGCAGGATCTGGCCGCCTCCCTGCCGGCCAAGCTGTTCAAGGACATTGCCGGCAAGCGGGTTCTCGACCTTTGCGCGGCGCCGGGCGGAAAGACGGCGCAGCTCGCAGCGGCCGGCGCCTCGGTGCTTGCCCTCGACATCTCCGAGGCCCGGCTGAAGGTGCTGAAAGAAAACATCAAGCGGCTCGGTCTTGCCTGCGATACGGCGCTCGGGGACGCCTCGACCTGGTATTCCGAAGAGCGTTTCGACGCGATTCTGCTCGATGCGCCCTGTTCCTCCACAGGCACCATCCGCCGACACCCCGACATCGCCTATCTCAAGACGGAAGCCGATCTCCCCTCCATGGTGACCCTACAGCGGCGGCTGCTCGACAACGCGGCGAAGCTGCTGAAGCCTGGCGGAACGCTCGTCTTCTCCACCTGCTCCCTGGAGCCGGAGGAGGGAGAAGGGCAGATCGCCTCCCTGCTGACCCGCAACAATAGGGTGAGCCTTGATCCGATCGCTAAGGATGAGGTTTTCGGCCATGCCAATTGGCTGACGCAGACCGGCACGCTGCGGACGATACCGCCCGCCTTCAAGATGGAAGCGCCGGGCCTCGACGGGATGGACGGCTTCTTCGCCGCGCGGCTGGTCGTCGCAAGCTAGTCCACAAGACTTTATCCCCTATATATCCACAGGATTTCCGCAGCATCTTCATGGGTTCATCCTAAGGTTGATGCCCAGTTCTTGCTGCAATCGGAAACTCTTGGGAACTCGCCGAGTTTGATCTTGATAACCGTCATGGAAGCTTCGACAATCATTCCGAGCTTCGGGGAACCTCTAGGGGTAGCGGGTCCCGGGGCGAGTGGAGAAGAAGTACGATGGGGGCTGAACTTCTCGCCGTGCAGGGGCGCGCGGTGAGCAGCGGTCAATCCTATCGCGGACCCGGCGCGTTTCGCCGGTTGATGCTGAGTGGGGTGGCCAGGCTGCGGTATCCGGGCAGTGACGCGGAGCAACTGTTGCTCGCGCCGCAAGAATTGCGGACGGCCGATCCAAGCTTTTCGACAGAAATCTTCAACGGGCATTTCGGCCTGGCCGGCACCCATGCGGTGATCGGCAGTCATTCACCGTTCGAGATCATGGCGCCGTCTGAGGCCTGGACCCGGGAGCTGCACGGCTTCGGCTGGCTGCGGAATCTCCGGGCGGCCGGCAATGCGCTGGCCCACGAGCAGGCCCAGGGGCTCTTCGCCGATTGGGTGAAGCAACAAAAGACGGTCCCGGCGTTAGCCTGGCGCCCCGATGTGGTCGGGCGGCGGGTGATCTCCTGGCTCGCCAACTGCATGGTGGTGCTCGATACGGAGAATGTGGACGCCTATCACAGCTTCATGCATGAGCTGACGGCGCAGCTCCGCTATCTCTCGGCCATGCACCGGGAGGCGCCGGACGGGGCGCCCCGGCTCGTCTCCGTCATGGCGCTGGTCTATGGCGGGCTCTGCATCGCCGATCAGCAGCCGGTGGTGAAGCGCTACACGCGGCCCCTGGCCAAGGAGCTGGAGCGGCAGATCCTGCCCGACGGCAGCCATATCTCCCGCAATCCGATCGTCCTGGTGGAGCTGCTGCTCGATCTTCTGCCGCTGCGGCAATGCTTCGTGGCACGGGACCTTACGCCTCCGCCGGAGCTGACGAGCGCCATCGACCGGGCCATGACCGCGTTGCGGTTCTTCCGGTTCCGGGACGGCGACCTCGCGCGTTTCAACGGCACGGGCGCGACGCCCTCCGATGCTTTGGCTACGCTGCTCGCCTATGACGAGTCACAGTCTCATCCGCCTCGGGCGGCGACGGTCGGCAAATACGGTCGGCTGGAGCGTGGCACCTCGGTGCTGCTCGCCGATATCGGTGCAGCGCCGCCATTGACCTTGAGCCGCCATGCGGCGGCCGGCTGCCTCTCCTTCGAGCTGGTGGTCGACGGCACGCCGGTCATCGTCAATTCAGGCGCGCCGGGGCCGGAGCATGGGGAGTTCGCCGCCATCTCCCGGGCGACGGCCGCTCATTCCACCCTGACAGTGGAAGAGGAGTCCTCGGGGCTTTTCGAGCGCATGGGACAAGCCGCGCCGGTCCGGCCGGATGCCACACTGATCGGACCGCCGGAGGTTACCGGCGAGGTGATCGACGAGGGCGAGGCGCTCGAGCTGAAAGGCCGCCATGAGGGCTACAAGAAGACCTTTGGACTGGCCCATTCCCGGCAGATCGTGCTGGCGCCTACCGGCGCCCTTATCAGCGGGCGCGACGTGCTCACGCCCGTGGGGCCGCGGGCCAAGGGCGTGCCCGTCGGCGCGCTGGCCTATACGGTGCGTTTCCATCTCCACCCGGAGGTGCGCGCTGCCGTGACGCCCGGGGGCAGGAGCATCGAGCTCACCTTGCGGAACGGCGAGATCTGGCATCTCTCGTCCAATGCGCGGGAGATCGGGCTGGAATCCAGCCTCTATTTCGGCGACGAGCGCGGCCCGCGGGACAGCCTGCAGGTGGTGCTGTCAGGCTTCGTGGGCGACGAGGAGGCACGCACCTCCTGGTCCATCGAGCGGGTGAGCGCGAGTCCGAAAAAGGCCGAAGCCACGGCGGCGCGCAAGCCGGAGATGGTGTAGCGACACCTCCGAAGAGCGGCGATCGTATTCGTCCGGGCCTTGCGGGTTCGCTATTCGAGACCTTGCGGCTTCGGCTTGCTTTGCCGCTCTTCCCGATTCGTGATAACCGCCCCTTCTCATCATCCCAATTCCCAGGACTGCCGCCTCATGGATCAGCGAAAGATCGGCCGCGCGCTACTCTCTGTCAGCGATAAGACAGGCCTCGTCGATTTTGCACGTGGGCTTGCGAAGCGCGGCGTGAAGCTCGTTTCCACCGGCGGGACGGCCCGCACGCTGAAAGAGGCCGGGCTGGAGGTTCAGGACGTCTCGGATCTCACCGGTTTTCCGGAGATGATGGACGGGCGGGTGAAGACGCTCCATCCGACGGTGCATGGCGGGCTGCTCGCCAAGCGGGACGATGCGGACCACGTCGCGGCCATGGAAGCCCACAACATTCCGCCCATCGATCTGCTGGCGGTCAATCTCTACCCCTTCGTCAAGACGGTCGAAGGCGGCGCGGACTACGACACAGCAGTGGAGAATATCGATATCGGCGGTCCGGCGATGATCCGCGCGGCAGCGAAGAACCATGACGGCGTGGCCGTGGTGGTGGAGCCCGGGGATTACGAGCGGCTTCTAACGGCGTTGGACGAGGGCGATGGGGCGACGCCGCTTTCCCTGCGCAAGGAGCTGGCGGCCAAGGCCTATGCCCATACGGCGGCCTATGACGCAGCGATCTCCCGCTGGTTCGCCGAGCAGATCGGCGACGACACCCCACAGACCCGCACGATTTCGGGTCAGCTTTCTTTGGCGCTCCGCTACGGCGAGAACCCCCATCAGGAGGCCGCCTTCTACAAGACGGGCGAGAAGCGCTTCGGGGTTGCGAGCGCGGAGCTGGTTCAGGGGAAGGCGCTCTCCTACAACAATCTCAATGACACGGATGCAGCCTATGAGCTGGTTGCCGAGTTCGATTCGAACGAGACGGCGGCCATCGCCATCATCAAGCACGCCAATCCGTGCGGCGTGGCCCAGGCCGCGACCCTGAAAGAGGCTTACGAGAAGGCGCTGGCTTGCGACTCCGTGAGCGCCTTCGGCGGTATCGTGGCGGCGAACCGGAAGCTGGATGCGGACGCGGCGGAAGAGATCGTCAAGATTTTCACCGAGGTGATCATCGCGCCCGATGCGAGCGACGAGGCGAAGCAGATTATCTCGCAAAAGAAGAATCTGCGGCTTCTGCTGGCGGGCGGGCTGCCCGATCCTACCGAAGCCGGGCTGACCTTCCGGTCGCTGGCCGGGGGCTTCCTGGTTCAGGGGCGGGACAACCAGACCCTCGATAGGGCCAATCTCAAGGTCGTGACCAAGACCCAGCCGAGCGAGTCGCAGCTCGCCGACATGATCTTCGCCTTCACGGTCGCCAAGCATGTGAAGTCCAACGCCATCGTCTACGCCAAGGACGGGGCGACGGTCGGGATTGGCGCCGGGCAGATGAGCCGGGTGGACTCTACCCGCGTGGCCTATTGGAAGGGCGAGGCGGCGGCAGAAGCGCTGGGACTCAAGGATGGCCTAACCGAAGGCGCGGTCGTCGCGTCCGACGCCTTCTTCCCCTTCGCCGACGGGATAGAGGTGCTGGCGGAAGCGGGCGCGACCGCCGTGATCCAGCCCGGCGGCTCCATGCGGGATGAAGAGGTGATCGAGGCGGCCGACCGGCTCGGCCTCGCCATGGTCTTTACCGGCTTGCGCCACTTCCGGCACTAGTTTGCGGCACTAATCCCGGGCACTTGCCGGCAACCTCACTTTCATCAGCAGCCACAGCCCTGCGAGCAGGAACGCCACGGAGGTGGAGATACCGATGCGCTGGCTGTTGGCCAAATAGGTCACCGCGCCGATGGCAAGCGGCGCTGCGAAAGCCGTGACCTTTCCGGAGAAGGCGAAGAAGCCGAAGAACTCCGTCGTCTGGCCTTCCGGAGTCAGCCGCGCCATGAGGGTGCGGCTCGCCGCCTGGATGGGGCCTGAAGCAATCCCGATCAGCATGGCGAAGACGAGATAGGCCTGCTCCCCCACGGACGCGAAGAGCGGGGCGCCCTCTTCGGCGGGCGCGACCTGGAGCACGAACAAGATCTCGTCGGGGTCGATGGAAAGCACGCCGATCGCGCCCACGATCAGCAGAAGCAGCATGGCGGCGATAACGGGCTTCGGTCCGAACCTGTCGTCGAGATGACCGCCCGCCCAGGCACCGAGGGCCGCGGCGACAGCCAGGATGATGCCGAACAGGCCCATCTCCGTGGCCTGCCAGCCGAAGACGGTCGCGGCATAGATGCCGCCGAAGGCGAAGATGGCGCCGAGACCGTCGGCATAGAGCATGCGGGCCAGCAGAAAGAGCGCAGCCTGACGGTGTTCCCGCACGAGTTTGCGGAGCTGAGTGATAAGGCCAGGCCTGCGCGTCGGTGCGACTTTACGGGCGGCCACCGGCCTGTCCGGCGTGAAGAGGAAGAGGGGCAGGACGAAGACGACGTACCAAAGGGCCGAGAACGGCCCGACGAAGCGGTCCCCTTCCCGGGAGGCCGTACCGAGCGGGAGGAGCGGATCGAGCCCCAACAGGGTCTTGCCCGTATCGGGATCGGCCACGAGGAGGCCCGCGACCACAACGAGGCTCAGCAAACCCCCGACATAGCCTGCCGCCCAGCCCGTGCCGGAGAGCTTGCCGAGATTTCGGTTCGGCACGAGGTCGGGCATCATGGCGTTGTTGAAGACGGCGGCGAGCTCCGCCGCCATCAGGGCGATGCCGAAGGCTACCAGAATAATCAGCGCTCGGCCGGGATAGGCCGGGTCGGCGAGCCACAGGCCGCACAGCCCGACAACGAGCAGCACGGAGAAGAGCGCGATCCAGGGTTTGCGCCGCTGATGGCGCGCGTCGGCATAGCCGCCAAGAATGGGCGCCAGGATCGCCGCAAGGAGCTGCCCGAACCCCGTGGCGTAGCCCCACAGGCTCGCCCCGAGGATGGGATCGGCGGAGAAGCCGTTCACGAAATAGGGCGCGAAGAGAAAGGTGACGACCAGGGTGTAGAAGGGCTGGGTCGCCCAATCGAACATGATCCAGCCGAATAGAGCGCGAGGGCGGCTTCCGCCGCTAGCGGACGGTGGCGTCGCCATCCAGCACGATCAGATGATTGGGAAGCTCGTCGCATTCCATCCCGTCGGGCGGGAAATGCTCGGCCAGGACGTCGCCGCAGCGGGCGATGGCCCTGGTGAAGGCTTCCGTCTGATCGCCGGCGCGAATGCGTTCAAGGAAGATCTCGACGATGCCGTCCCAGACCTCCTGATCGACCTTCTCGAACACCGCCTCGTCTGCGATCACCTCGGCAAAGCGCTCGGCCATGGAAACGAAGAGCAGGATGCCGGTGCGGCCCTGGGTCGTGTGAAGGTTCTGGGCGAGGAACTGATCGACGGCCTTGGCATGCGCCCGGGCGCGCTTGATGCTCGGCGGCACCAGGGAAAAGCGCAGCGCATCCAGGCGCAGGATCGGCAAGAGCAGCAGGAAGGTGACGAGCTGAATGGCGTAAACCAGGTCGAGAGCCCAGTCGGTGAAGACCATCAAGGGGATCGGCACAGCCAGCGCGATCAAGGCGGACCAAAGCACGGTGAAGGAGGCGTAGCCGTCCGAGGCGTGGGCGACGATTACAACGATCTCGCCCGAGGTCCGGGTCTCGGCGCGGGTGATGGCCTGGGCGATCTCGGCCCGGTCTTCGACGGTGAAGTCTATCTTCGCCACGAATGGACCCCTTCGTTTTCGTGAATCATGGCCGACCTCACCAGCTCCCCGACGAGCCGCCGCCACCGAAGCCGCCGCCCCCTCCGGAGAACCCTCCGCCACCGCCGAATCCGCCGCCGCTCGAGCCGCCGCCCCAGCTAGACCGACGTCCGCTGCCGGTACCCGGTCCCGGACCGTAGCTCAGAACGTAGACCACATAGGCGATGATCACGATCCAGATGATGATCGTGATCCAGTCGACCTCGTCGTCGGCGTATTGGGGGGGTACGGCGCGCTGCTGGAGCTCTTCCTCATGACCGGTAAGCGCCAGGGTGATGTCGTCCACGCCGGATTCGATGCCGCCGGGAAAGTCGCCGTTGCGGAAGCGCGGCAAGATCGAGTTCTCGATGATGAGATGGGTGAGGATGTCGGTAAGCTTGCCTTCCAGGCCGTAGCCCACCTCGATGCGCACCTTCCGCTCCTTGGGCGCCACGATCAGCAGCACGCCGTTGTCGAGCTGCTTGGTGCCGATGCCCCAATGGCGGCCGAGCTGATAGCCGAAATCCTCGATGGTCTCGCCCTGCAGGCTCGGCAGGGTGACGACGACGAGCTGGTCGGAGGTCTCATCCTCCAGGGCTTTCAGCCTGGCGGTGAGGTCCGTTTCCTGGCTGGGATTGAGAAGGTTCGCGTCGTCGACCACCCGGCCGGTCAGTGCCGGGAAGTCGGGCGCGGCATGGACCGTGGCCGGAAGGAAGAGATACAGAGCCAGGACGGTGAGCACGCCTGCGAGACAGGCCATCGTCGATCGCAGCTGCCGGCCGGGATGCGGCATGGCGTGCCTCCGAATTCCGCTCAGGCCCTAGAAGCTCACCTTGGGCGCCTCGTCGCTCCCCGGATTGGCCGAGAAGTTCTGCATAGGCTCGGAGTCAGGATACATCAGCGCGCGCCACCAGCGGCCGGGAATAGTCCGGAGCTCGGTGTTGTAGGCGCGGACCGCCTCCACATAGTCGCGGCGGGCGACGGCGATGCGGTTCTCGGTGCCCTCGAGCTGAGACTGGAGGGCCAGATAATTCTTGTTGGCCTTCAGGTCCGGGTAGTTCTCCACCACGACAAGGAGCCGGCCGAGAGCGGAGGACAGCTCGCCCTGGGCGTCCTGGAATTTCTGGAAGGCTTCCGGATTTGTGGTGATGTCCTCCGGAATCTGCATCTGGGTCGCCTTGGCGCGGGCCTCGACCACGTCGGTCAGCACCTCACGCTCATGGGCGGCTGAGCCCTTCACGGTCTCCACGAGATTGGGAATGAGATCGGCCCGGCGCTGATACTGGTTCTCGACCTGGCTCCAGGCTGCCTTGGCCTGCTCTTCGAGGGTGGGAATGGTGTTGATGCCGCAACCGGCGAGAAGCGTGGCGGCAAAGCCGATGAGCGCCGCGCGGACGATTAAGCGCCGCGGCGCCTGCGAGATAGCCAACATCCGATTCCTCCCTCGGAAATTCGTGCTTGTCGCGAATGGCGGGACACGTTGGCCCAGCCCGTGCCCGGCGCCTGCCCCCGTTGCCATTGGCGCAAGCCCCAGCCTGTTTCGATGTATGGGGCGGAAACCGCCAAGGCAAGCGGTTTCCCGGGACCTTGCAGCCCGTCAGGCCCTGGATTGCTGGCCTTCGGCGCGCCCGTCGCCGTCCGGCTGAAGGCGGACCGGGATCTTGCCGCCGGCCTCCGTAAGGGCCGAATCGAAAGCCTGAAGATGCAGGGTCCGGGTCGGGAAGGCGAAGTCGATGCCCTGCTCGCCGAAGGTCCGGAAGATGCCGAAATTGATCGCCTGCTGAACGTCCATATAGACGCTGTAGTCCTCGCTCAGCACGTAATAGACGATCTCGAAATTGAGCGAGGAATCGCCGTAGGTGGCGAAGTGTGCGCGGTCGAACCGGGCGCGTTCGGTGTTCTCCACCACGTCCTCGATGATGGACGGAATTGCTTCCAGCTTGTCGGGCGTCGTGTCGTAGACGATGCCGATATGGAACACGATCCGGCGCTCGGCCATGCGCTTGTAGTTGTGGATCCGCGAGGTGATCAGGTCCGAATTGGCGCAGACGATCTGCTCGCCGGACAGGCTGCGGATGCGCGTCGTCTTGATGCCGATCTTTTCGACGTTGCCTTGCTGGTCGCCGAAAATGATGAAGTCGCCAACCTCGAAGGGCCGGTCTAGGACGATGGCCAGGGACGAGAAGAGATCGCCCAGCACGTTCTGGGCGGCCAGGGCGACGGCCACGCCGCCGATGCCGAGACCGGCGATCAGGGCGGTGATATCGAAGCCGACATTGTCGAGGATCAGCAGCAGCGCCAGGGACCAGATGGTCACCCGGGCGAGAGCCTGCATGAGCGAGATTGCGCTGCGGATGGGCGCCTTGGTCCGGGTGGTGGCGAAGCGCCAGACGAGACCGGCGCGGGCGATCCGGTCCGCCCAGACCGCACATTGCAGGAAGAGCGCGATGACGAAGACCGTCTCGATCAGGTCTTCGGATGCGTTGGGCAGGGAGAGCACCGTGCTGCCCGCATAGATCGACGCGACGACAATGAAGATGGTGGAAAGCCGTTCGACCAAATCCGCGAAGATATGCGACCAGGCCATATCGGCTTCGGGACGCGGCTTCGGCAGCCGCTTCAGCAGGATGAAGCGCAGGCCCATCAGCGCGCTGGCCGTGACCGCGATGATGATCGCCGCCAGGATCCAGAGGGTGATGATGTTCCCGTAGATCTCGTTTTCCAGGTACTGAAGCATGCCTTCCCTATGCGCTAGCGGCGGTCACCCGGCCCCGGATGGCCTTTCCTCTCCCATAGCAGTGTGCCGGGATCAAGATGCGGGCCTCAGAGCGACGGAAATGTGATTCGGTGCCTAACGGGTCCTGAAGCGCTGCAACAACTGTTGCTAGAAGGAAACAAACGATAAGAATCTGTCTCGGCGGAACGCTTCCATTCAGCTCTCGTTCACATGGATGTGCAATTGTTTAGCTGAGCGGCTGTGTCCAGATTATAAAAGTTTTCCGTAACTTGCGGTCTGTCAGAGTGTGACCTGAACGGCCCGGTGCGGAAGACCTTAGCGATCGGCACGTTTCGTGGAGGCATGTTTGGCCTTCACAATGGAGCCATGAGTCACGAGTTTAGTCTCCCTCCCGTAGGAGCGGGCATCTAGAGAGGGGATTGGGGTGTTAACACGCATGACGATTGAGACGGCCATCCGGGCCGTACGAGACGGCGGATATCGCAGTTTTCCGGCGATTGCGTCGGCAGGCATCCTGGCCGCAGCGATTTCGCTGGCGCCGGTGAATGGGCCGGCCTTCGCAGCCGATAAGAACAAGGACGCCGAAGCGACCGATCCGGTGACCCAAGCGGCCGCCAGCGACGAGCCGATGACGCTGATCGTCGCTCTGGACGCCCAGAAGGTCGACATCTATCGCGGGACCAAGCTCATCACGAGCTCCAGCGTCTCCACCGGCATGCGCGGCCACACCACGAAGAGTGGCGTGTTCAGCGTGTTGGAGAAGAAGCGCCGGCACTATTCCAACCTTTATAACGGCGCGCCTATGCCCTGGATGCAGCGGCTGACCTGGTCGGGGACCGCGCTTCATGCGGGCGCTCTTCCGGGCTATCCCGCCTCCCATGGCTGCATCCGCCTTCCTTACAACTTCGCGCCGAAGCTGTTCGAGATGACGGGTGTGGGCGAGAACGTCGTGGTTTCGCGCAATCGTCCGGAGCCGCGTATCATTGAGCACGCCAAGCTGTTCCAGCCGCTGCCGATGCCGACCCCGCCGGTGGTCTCCAAGGCCGACCGGACGAAGCAGAAGGCTAGCGCGGAGCAGGGCGAATCCCAGAGCTTTGCCGATGCCGCGAGCCCGGTGATCCTCGCCAATGCCGAGATGTCCTCGGACGACGCGGCGGCGAAAAGCGATGCCGACGAGCATGCGATTGATCCGTACGACATCGCGAGCACCGACGACGCCGGCTCCGACATGGTGGATCGCGGCACCGATCACGCGATAGACGTTGACCGTCCGCTGTCATTGGCGGCCAAGAAGCTGAATGCTGGCGGCCTCGATGCCGCTGCGGCGGCCGCTGAGCCGCGCAACGAAGCGCCGCTGCGTATCCTCATCACCAAGGCGACTAAGCGCGACCGGATCCGCGGCGTGCAGTTCCAGCTCGCCGATCTGGGCTACCTGACGCCGCAGATGTTCGACGGCACCTTCGGGAGCCTGACCATCGACGCGATCAAGGATTTCCAGCGCGATCACGACATGCCGCCCTCCGGCGCCGTCACCGACGATGTAGTCAAGGCGATCTACGAGGCCAACGGCAAGGACATGCCGCCGAACGGCCATCTGTTCGTGCGCCGGGAGTTCGACCGCGTGTATGACGTGCCGGCGGCGATCTCCATGCCCAACCAGGATCTGGGTACCCATGTCTTCACGGCGATGAACTTCTCTTCCGGCGACACGAAAGCCCGCTGGATGGCCATCAGCACCAATGACGGCGATCCCTATGCGGCGCTGGACCGGGTCGAGATTCCGGAAGAGGCGCGCCAGTGGATCTCCGAGCGGCTGACGCCGGGCTCCTCGCTGATCATTGGCGATACCGCGATCAACACTGCCGCCCTGCCCGAAGGCGCCGACTATGTCGTCCTTGCGGAAGATCCCGGCAAGCCTGCCGCGCGGCCGGTGAGCACTTACAGCCGTCCGCAGCAGCCGCGGGTGGAACAGCGCCGCTACTACTACGAGCCGCGCCGCCGCGAGCGCCGACGGACGGGCGGCCCCTTCTGGTTCCGCTACTAAGCCGCACCGCAAAACGACAGACGAAAAACAAAGGCCTGGCGTCATATGACGTCAGGCCTTTTCGTTCCGGCAGTGTCCGTGGGTCAGGTCCTCAGCGGAGCCTCGGGGAACCCTCGTCGAGATCCTCGGCATGCATCAAGCCTAGGGCGTAATTGCGCAAAGAGTGCACGGCCGCCTTGGCGTCGAAGTCTGGGTCGATGACGGAGCGGACCATGACGCCGTCGAGATAGGTTGAGAACAGCTCGATCATGCGGTCGATCTCGGCGGCGCTGAAGCGGCCCTTGCTTGCTTCGCTCATGGCTGCGGCGAGGATATCGTGCTCGCCTTCGTAGAACCGCTTGATGGCGTCGTCGATGCGGGCGACACGCGTGGCGGAGCTCGCATAGTCCACGCTGATCTTCACGAATTTCCGGATCAGCTCGAGCTGCTCGACATGGGTTTCGAGCCAGTTGGCGATCACCGCTTCGGGATCGCCGTCCGCCGGGCGCCGCGCCTCGAACGCCTCCATGGTGCGCTGGACGGCGGTTTCGACCGTATCGCGGAACAGATCTTCCTTGTCGTCGAAGTAGTAGTAGATCATCGCCGTGTTGAGGCCGGTGGCCTGGCCGATCTCCTTGATGGTCACGGCGGAGAAGCTCTTCTGGGCGAAGAGGTCCAGGGAGACGTCGCGGATGCGCGCGGCGTTCTTGGAAGCCCGCTGGCCGCTGCGGCCGGCCGACTTCACCTTGCGGGCAGCCGTTGCCGACGATGTCATACGGCGGGCTTTGACGGCCGGAGCCTTGCTCTTTCGCGCCGCAGTCCCGGCGGAGGTCTTCTTTGCCGGGCCGGGCTGCGAACGCGAAGCGGTAGCCTTCCCACTCTCGGCTTTCGTCCCCGTCTTGCGGGTCCCTTTTTTCGTTCCGACGTTCTTGCCGCGCATTCCGTTCCCGCCCACTCCTTCCTCACCCTAGCGGAGCGAACGCGAATTTCCACAATTTGTAGGCGTGAAATCGCCTGCGCCCGATGATTAGGCAAAGTCTGCCGCATAAGTCGGCAATCTAGGCATGCACAGCGTGTTAATTAATGAATTAATTGAACTCCCAAATGGCATGCTCGTTGCTTGAACTTTCGGGATGAATGCCCGGCAACATCGCGGCGAACGAAGGAACGTAATGACCCAGAAAACACACTACCCGCAGACGAAGGATGGGCTCGAAGCCGCTGGCGTGAAATATCTGGCCGCCAGCTTCGTGGATATGCACGGCGTGTCGAAAGCCAAGATGGTGCCGATCCACCACTACGACCGGATGATGGAAGGATCGGAGCTGTTCACCGGCGCGGCGCTGGACGGCGTACCTCAGGAGGTCAGCGACGAGGAGGTCGCCGCAGTGCCGGATCCGGCATCGGCGAAGATCCTGCCCTGGGACCCGGAGGTAGCCTGGTTCGCCTCGGACTTGCGCTGCGAGGGCAAGCCTTTCGAAGCCGGAAGCCGCAACATCCTGAAGCGGGTGCTGAGCCAAGCGGAACATCGGGGATACGGCCTGAATCTCGGCATGGAGGCGGAATTCTTCGTGCTGGAGGACACACCGGACGGCGGGTACACGCCGGTCTCCAAGCGGCACAATCTGGAGAAGCCGGCCTACGATCTGGCGCGTCTCCTGGACAACAAGGCGTGGTTCGGTCCGCTGGCGGAAGCCATGGATGGGCTCGACTGGGGTCTCTACTCCTTCGACCACGAGGACGGGATCGGCCAAGTCGAGTTCGACTTCAAATTCTTCCCCGCCCTTCAGATGGCCGACAACTACGTCTTCTTTCGCATGATGGCGAATGAGATTGCCCGCCAGCATGGGGCGTTCGCCACCTTCATGCCGAAGCCATTCGGGGACCGGGCCGGGTCGGGCGCGCATTACAACATGTCGCTCTACGACCTGGAGTCGGGCGGGAATCTCTTCGCGGCGGATGACGACCCGCGCGGCAACCACCTCTCGACCCTCGGCTATCAGTTCACCGCCGGCATTCTGAAGCACCTGCCGGCCATCTGCGCCGTCGTGGCACCGTTTGTGAATAGCTACAAGCGGCTGGTGAAGCAGGGCTCCATGTCGGGCTTCACCTGGGCCCCGATCTTTTGCTGCTACGGCAACAACAACCGGACCAACACGGTGCGCATCCCGCTGGAAGGAAAACGTGTGGAGCTGCGAGCCGCGGATAGCGCCTGCAATCCGTATCTGGGTGCTGCGCTGGTGCTTGCCGCCGGTCTGGAAGGGATCGAGCAGGAGCTCGACCCCGGCGAGCCCCATACGGAGAACATGTATCTCAAGACGCAAGAGGATCTGGAGAACGCCGGCATCGAGATGCTGCCCAAGACCCTCAACCACGCGCTTGATGCATTCGAAGCCGATCCGCTCACCAAGACCGTGTTCGGCGAGGCGATGCATGGCTCCTGGCTCGATTTCAAGCGCCAAGAGTGGCTGGCCTACATGAACCATGTCTCCGACTGGGAGAAGGATCGGTATCTGAAATTTTTCTAGGGGATTCGGGAACGAGAACTCTGAGGGAGATCAGCGTGAGCAAAGACTACCCAACGAAAGAAGAGCTGGAACAAGCCGGCGTGAAGTATCTCGCCGCGAGCTTCGTGGACATGCACGGGGTGCCGAAGGCGAAGATGGTCCCGATCCATCACTACGACCGGATGATGGAGGGCTCGGAGCTGTTCACCGGCGCGGCGCTGGACGGCGTGCCCCAGGAGGTGAGTGACGAGGAGGTGGCTGCGGTCCCGGACCCGGCGTCCGCCAAGATCCTGCCCTGGGACCCGGAGGTGGCGTGGTTCGCCTCGGACCTGCGCTGCCACGGCAAGCCCTTCGAGGCGGGCAGCCGCAACATCCTGAAGCGTGCGCTCGACAAGGCGGCCGAAAAGGGTCTCGGCATGAATCTCGGCATGGAGGCCGAGTTCTTCGTGTTCGAGGACACCGAGGACGGCACGTTCGAGCCGGTCTCCAAGCGGCCCCAGCTCGACAAGCCCTGCTACGACCTGGTGCGCCTGCTCGACAACAAGCCATGGCTGCGGGACATCGTGGAAGCGGTGGAGGAGTTCGATTGGGGCCTCTACTCCTTCGACCACGAGGACGGCGTCGCCCAGGTTGAGCTGGACTTCACCTATTTCCCGGTCCTGGAGATGGCGGACAATTTCGTCTTCCTGCGCATGATGGCAGGCGAGATCGCGCGCCAGCACGGCTATTTCGCCAGCTTCATGCCGAAGCCCTTGAGCGAGCGAAGCGGCTGCGGGGCGCATTACAACATGTCGCTCTACGATCTTGAGTCGGGCGACAATCTCTTCGCCACGGACCACGATCCGCGCGGCAACAATCTCTCGAAGCTCGGCTACCAGTTCATCGCCGGCGTGCTGAAGCACCTGCCGGCCATCTGCGCCGTCGTTGCGCCGACCGTGAACAGCTACAAGCGGCTGGTGAAGCAGGGCTCCATGTCCGGCTTCACCTGGGCGCCGATCTTCTGTTGCTACGGCGACAACAACCGCACCAACACCTTGCGCATTCCGCTGGAAGGCAAGCGCGTCGAGCTGCGCGCCGCGGACGGCTCCTGCAATCCTTATCTGGGTGGCGCCATGGTGCTGGCGGCAGGGCTGGAAGGCATCGCCAACGATCTCGATCCCGGCGAGCCCCACACGGAGAACATGTATCTGAAATCCGAAGCTGAGCTGAAGGAGATGGGCATCGAGACTCTGCCCAAGACTCTGGAAGAGGCGCTCGACGCGTTCGAGGCTGATCCGCTGTCGAAGGAGGTGTTCGGCGAGGCGATGTTCGATTCCTGGCTCGATTTCAAGCGCCAGGAATGGCTCGCCTACATGAACCACGTCTCCGACTGGGAGAAAGAGCGCTACCTCAAGTTCTTCTAGATCGTTTCCGTTAGGCGGCGCCTGCACTGCCGTCACCAACGGCGCCGCTTGGCTGACCCTTCCGTACCCGTGATCCCTTGGCGGGGCGGAAGGGTCAGAGCGGTGGCTGCGCCTCTTGAGCGCGGCGGCATTGCGAGCGATGAGTGCGATCCCTACCTTTCTCGCTGAAGCGGGTCTTGCGGCCTCGCAAACCATTCGACGTCCCACACGTTCTTTCAGCGAATATTCCAAGGAGATTGCCCATGTCGACGACACCATCGGCGGCCGCCTCCGGCCAATTCAAGATCGGCGACATCACCGTCAACCGGCTCGGCTTCGGCGCCATGCGCATCACCGGCAAGGGCGTCTGGGGCGATCCTCAAGACCCGGAAGAGGCAAAGCGCGTGCTGAAGCGCCTGCCGGAGCTGGACGTCAATCTCATCGATACGGCCGACAGCTACGGCCCGTTCGTCAGCGAGGATCTCATTCACGAGGTCCTCTCCCCCTACAAGGACATGCTGATCGCCACCAAGGGCGGGTTTGCCCGCCTTGGGCCGGCGATCTGGGAGCAGCTCGGCCGCCCCGAATATCTGAAGCAATGCGTGCTGATGAGCATGCGCCGCCTGGGGGTCGACCACATCGACCTTTGGCAGCTTCACCGGATCGATCCCAAGCTCCCCGCGGAGGAGCAGTTCGAAGCGATCGCCGAAATGCAGACGGAGGGGCTGATCCGCTATGTGGGGCTGAGCCAGGTCTCGGTGGACGAGATCAAGCTGGCCCAGAAATACTTCCCCGTGGTCACGGTGCAGAACCGGTTCAATCTCGTGGACCGCTCCAGCGAGGACGTGCTCGATTTCTGCGAGAAAGAGGGAATCGGGTTCATTCCCTTCTTCCCGCTCGCGGCCGGCGACCTGGCCAAGCCCGGCTCGGTCCTCGACGGCATCGCCAAGAAGCTCGACGCAAGCCCCGGCCAGGTGGCGCTTGCCTGGACCTTGAAGCGCAGCCCCGTGATGTTGCCTATCCCCGGCACCAGCAAGGTGAAGCATCTGGAAGAGAACGTTGCGGCAGGGTCGCTTGAGCTCACGGATGAGGATTTCGCCGCACTCGATGAGCAAGGTAAGGAAGCCGAGGCAGCGTAAGGCTTCCCTGGAAATGGCTGGTGCCTTTCGGCCTGCGCCACGTTTACATCTCGACAAGCGGTGCCCCGTTATCGTCATGTTTGACCGGAATCGATAGAAATTCGGTCACGCTTTAGTCACCCGCTTTGTCTAGGTCTCAAGGCTGGGGGCGTTTCGGGACCGCATCGGGTCGCGTCATGCGAGGATCGTTCGCACTATGAGCCATTCGGAGAAACCTGCTCCGTCTTATATCCGGGTCGGCAGCCGCCGCATCCGGGTCCCCCGCCGCAAAGCGGTCCGTGTCGGCATGGCGCTGACCCTCATCATCAGCGGCATCCTGCCCACACCGCCGGGTCCGGTCTTCACCGTCCCCATGGGCTTAGCGATTCTCTCGATCGATTATCCGAGGCTACGGCGCTTCCGCCGCAAGGCGATCGTCCGGCTTGGACGGCGTCGCCAACAGCGCCTGCAGCGCAAGGCTCTCAACGGCGCCGCTCAGCCTGCCATGAGCCGAAGCTGAGCTCTCACCAGACCGGTCCCGCCTCGGCGGGGCCTCTCATATCTTCTTGAGATCCGTGCGGGCTTCGAGCTCGGCGGCCTCCTCTTTGCGCTCGCTATAGCGGTCCGTCAGATAGTCCGAACAATCGCGGGACAGCAGCGTGAACTTGATCAGTTCCTCCATCACGTCGACCACCCGGTCGTAGAAGGGGGACGGCTTCATGCGGCCGTCTTCGTCGAACTCCTGATAGGCCTTTGCGACGGAGGACTGGTTGGGGATGGTGATCATCCGCATCCAGCGGCCGAGGACGCGCATCTGGTTCACCGCATTGAAGCTTTGGGAGCCGCCGGAGACCTGCATCACCGCAAGCGTACGGCCTTGAGTCGGGCGAATGGAGCCAACGGAAAGCGGAATCCAGTCGATCTGAGACTTCAGGACCGCGCTCATGGAGCCGTGGCGCTCCGGGCTTACCCAGACTTGGCCTTCGGACCATTCCGAAAGGCTTCGCAGCTCGGCGACTTTCGGATGATCGGCTTCGACCGCGTCGGGCAGCGGAAGACCTGTGGGATCGAAGATTCGGGTCTCGGCCCCGAAACGAACCGCCAGTCGCTCGGCTTCCTGCGCCAGGAACCGGCTATAGGACCGCTCGCGCAACGATCCGTAGAGAAAGAGGATGCGCGTCGGGTGCGTCGAGCGGGCCCCTGTGAGCTCGTCACGATCGGGGACGCGCAGGGATGCCTCGCTGATATTCGGAAGATCGGCCAAGCTGTTATTGGCCCACACGCTTGCCGCTGGAATCGACGACCGCCTCGCCGTCCTCCTTGGTGAATGCGCCTTTCTGGCCGGGCAGGATATCGAGCACCGTCTCCGACGGGCGGCAGAGCTTGGTCCCGAGATCGGTCACCACGAAGGGCCGGTTCAGCAGAATCGGGTGCTCCTCGATGGCATCGAGAAGCTGGTCGTCGGTGAGGCTCTCGTCGTCCAGCCCCAGCTCTTCGAACGGCGTGCCCTTCTGGCGCAGGGCTTCGCGCACCGTGAGCCCCGCATCGGCGATCAACTTCTTCGTCTCGGCCTTAGACGGCGGCGTCTTCAGATATTCGATCACCGTGGGCTCGATGCCGGCATTGCGGATCATGGCCAGAACGTTGCGGGACGTGCCGCATTTGGGATTGTGGTAGATGGTCGCTTTCGTCATGGGTTTCCCTGGTTCACGCGGTCTCTTCGCCCGTTCTCGTCTCGTTGCGTGCCGCCGCGGCCTGCGACGCTCCCCGCTCATACCAGCCCTTGGTGCGATTGACGATGGCGACCACGCTGAGCATCACGGGCACCTCGATGAGCACGCCGACCACGGTCGCGAGCGCCGCGCCAGACTGGATGCCGAACAGGCTGATGGCGGCGGCGACCGCCAGCTCGAAGAAGTTCGACGCGCCGATCAGGGCGGAAGGCGCGGCCACGCAATGCTGCTCGCCGGTCCAGCGATTGAGCAGATAGGCGAGGCCGGAATTGAAATAGACCTGGATCAGGATCGGCACGGCCAGCAGCGCGATCACATAGGGCTGGGCCAGGATCTGCTCGCCCTGGAACGCGAAGAGCAGAACGAGAGTGGCCAGCAACGCGGAGAGCGCGATGGGCTGGATTCGGTTCAGCAGCTTTGCGAGCGCCGCTTCGCCGCCGTGATGCAGTATGCGGTTCCGGATGAGCTGGGACGCGATCACGGGCACCACGATATAGAGCCCGACGGAAAGCAGCAGCGTCTCCCACGGCACGGTGATCGCCGACAAACCGAGCAGCAGCCCGACGATGGGCGCGAAGGCGAAGATCATGATGGTGTCGTTCAGGGCGACCTGGGTCAGGGTGAAGTGGGGTTCGCCCTTGGTGAGGTGGGACCAGACGAAGACCATGGCGGTGCAGGGCGCTGCGGCCAGGATGATGAGACCGGCGATATAGCTGTCGATCTCGGCTGCGGGCAGCAGGTCGCGGAAGAGATAGCCGATGAAGACCCAGGCCAGGGCCGCCATGGTGAACGGCTTCACCGCCCAGTTGATGAACAGCGTCACGCCGATGCCGCGCCAATGCTCCTTCACCTTGGACAAGGCTGCGAAGTCGATCTTCAGCAGCATGGGCACGATCATCAGCCAGATGAGCACCGCGACAGGCATGTTCACATTGGCGATCTCCGCGTCGCCCAGGGCCTGGAAGACACTGGGGAAGAGATGGCCGAGCGCGATGCCGGCGACAATGCAAAGGGCGACCCAGAGGGTCAGCCAGCGTTCGAAAAATGGCATGAGGTGTGCTCTCTCGGTGTGAGGCTCTCTTGGTGCGAGGCTTTTGCGTCCGCGCCTTAGGCGCTCTCGCGACGCGTCGTGCTGCCTTCGGTCTCGCCGATCTCGCGCAGGCGATTACCCAGCGCGATCGTATCGAGGCTCTTGATCGGCAGGGACGTGAAAATAGAGATGCGGTTTCTCAGATAGCGGAGCGCGGTGACGAAGGCGGCCTCCTTCTCGAACTCCGCGCCTTCGACGGCGGCCGGGTCCTCGATGCCCCAATGGGCGGTCATGGGTTGGCCAGGCCAGACGGGGCAGACCTCGCCTGCGGCGTTGTCACAGACCGTGAAGACGAAATCCATCTCCGGCGCGTCCGGCGCGCTGAACTCCTCCCAGCCCTTCGGGTGGAGGCCGTCGGTCGGATAGTTGAAGCTCTCCAGGGTCTTGATCGCCAGGGGGTTCACCACCGGCTTGGGATGGCTGCCGGCGGAAAACGCCCTGAAGCGGCCATAGCCCTCCCGCCGCAAGATGCTCTCCGCCATGATGGAGCGGGCGGAGTTTCCGGTGCACAGGAAAAGTACGTTGAAGGGACGCTCGGTCATTGTTGCTTCCTCGATTGGGGGCGGTTTTCGCCACAGCAGGACTGAAGATCGGCAATCAGCGGCTCGCAGATCTCCTCCCGCCCGCCGCAGCAATCCTTCAGCAGATAGCCGGCCAGGGCCTGAACGGTCTGGAGCTTGGCGCGATAGATAATGGAGCGACTCTGACGCTCCGCTTCGACAAGGTCGGCGCGGGTGAGGCTCGCCAGGTGCGAAGACATGGTGTTGTGGGGCACCTGAAGCGCACGAGCGATATCGCCGGCGGGAAGCCCGTCCGGCGCATGGCGCACGAGCAGGCGGAACGCCTCGAGCCGGGTTTCCTGGGCGAGGCTGGCGAAGATCTCGATGGCGTCTAGTGTTTCCATATGTCGAGACTACTCGACATATGGAAACGAATTCAAGAGGAATTCTTATGGGCGGTACGCGTGCGTCAGATGAAGCGGTGGGCGTGCCCTTAAGAGGGCTGCTAATGTATGGGGGACGGCACGACGACGAAGAGGCTTTGATGGCGGCGAATTCCGACCGGAACGCGGACTTAGAAAACGAGAACGGTGCGCGCTCGCCCCGGTCTTCGCCCCATGACGCGCTGAACCGGAAGATCGTGCAGCTGCTGCAGGCGGACGGGCGGATGAGCTTCCGGGAAATCGCCGAGCAGCTCGATGTCTCCGAAGGCACGATCCGCAACCGCGTGGCATGGATGCGGGAGGCCGGCGTGATGACCATCGCCGCGGTGGTCGACCCCACGGTGATGCAATACACAGCCGACGCCATGCTCGGGATCAAGGTGGCGCCGGATGCGACACCGGCCCAGGTGGCCGAACGGCTCGGCCGGCATAACGAGGTGGTCTACGTGTTGTGGGTGAGCGGCCGCTACGACCTGCTGGTGGAGGTCGTGCTGAACGCGGACGAAGACCTCACCGGGTTCCTGACCGAGCATTGCTACGACCAGTCCGACATCGCCTCGGTCGAGGTGATGACCGGGCTCAAGATGTACAAGAACCAATTCCTGCTGAAGCGCTATTTCGACTAGGGCGCCCACAGGCTTTCCCCTCTCCACGCACTTCTTTTCCTCACCTATCGTACCGCCTTTCCACATCAGACGGGGAAAACCGGCTGCCTGATCCCTAAGCAGGCTGCCGCATGTCTGCGCATATATTGCTTTTAACGCCCTTATTTGCGTTTTCCGCAATTTTTACCTTGCACCTTTGCGCTTTACGTAGCCTGGTTGGTCTCAAGCCAACACGAACATGACAGGAGGCCAGCCATGGGCGCCTATGTGGAGCGTTTCGAAGATGCCCTGCCAACGAAAGGCAAGGTCGACGAGGTCCGGCGCGAGCTCGACGCCGCCGGGGTTAAGGCCGTGCTCTCCTGCTGGATCGATCTGTTCGGCCAGCCGAAGACCAAGCCGGTGCCGATCGAGGATTTCGACGATCTGTGCATGGGCAAGGGGCCGCAATTCGCGACCCATTCGATCTCCTTCGTACCGGAGCTGACGCCCGCCGATCCGGACCAGGTCATGGTGCCCGATCTCGACGCGGTCTATGTCTGCCCGTGGGACACTTCCATCGCGATCATCTTCGCCGATCTCTTCCATGAAGACGCGCCCTACAATGTCTGCCCGCGCCAGGCGCTGAAGCGGGCGGCGGCAAAGGCGAAAGACAAGGGCTATCTTGGCTTCGCCGGCGTGGAGCCGGAGTTCATCGTCATGCGCTATGACGAGAACGGCCAGCCGGTGAAGGCGATCGACGACGAGCCGGCCGGCGGGCCCGATCTACGGCGCCAGGCTTTCGGCTACGACGTCGAGTACTCGCTCGCTTCGATGCCGTTCTTCAGCGTCGTGATCGAGATGCTCAACGGGCTGGGTTGGGAGCTGCACGACGTGGTCTGCGAAGGCGGCTATTCCCAGTTCGAGCTCGATTTCGGGTTCACCGACCTGGTGGAGATGGCGGACCGGCTGGTCTTCCTGCGCATCCTTCTGAAGGAGGTGGCGAAGTCCCAGGGCATGTTCGTCACCTTTATGCCGAAGCCGACGCAAGGAGACTGGCGGTCCGGCGCCCATATCAACTTCTCGCTCCAGGCGGCGGACAATCCCGGCACCAATCTCTTCGGCTCGAAGTCCGACGGGTGGAGCAAGACGGCGATGGCGGCCGTGGGCGGGCTGATGGCCCATGGCGAGGCGCTGACGGCGATCACCTGCCCGACGGTCAATTCCTATAACGGGCTAGTGCCGCGGGTCGGCGGCTTCGAAGGCGGCACGGTGACCTGGGCGCCGACCAACATCACCTACGGCCACAACAACCGCTCGGCCCAGTTCCGGCTGCCCCAGAACCGCTACTGCATCGAGAACCGGGCGGCGGATATGTGCATGAACCCGTATCTCGCTTTCGCCCTGACCCTGACGGCGGCGCTGGACGGCATCACCTCGGAGACCGATCCCGGTGCGCCGACGGATCGCGACCTCTATTCCATGACCGACGAAGAGTTTACCGAGCTGGGCATCAAGCGGCTGCCGCGCAATCTCTTCGCGGCGACGGAAGCTCTGCGCGCCGATCCTATCGCTGAAGAGGTGATGGGACCGGTGATGCTGAAATCCTATCTCGCCTACAAGACGGACGAGTGGGAGCGCTATCACCAGGCGGTCACAG
This sequence comes from Methyloligella solikamskensis, assembly GCF_042676065.1. Taxonomy (NCBI): domain Bacteria; kingdom Pseudomonadati; phylum Pseudomonadota; class Alphaproteobacteria; order Hyphomicrobiales; family Hyphomicrobiaceae; genus Methyloligella; species Methyloligella solikamskensis. Next base: position 257,789 of record NZ_JBHTJO010000001.1, read on the forward strand.
ACTGGGAAGTGAGAGAGTATCTGCGGCTGTTCTGAGCCGGCACCTGCCCACTCGTCAGACTTCGGCGGGAATCGCGAAGAGCACCACGAGGAGTCCGATCACAACGCCGAGGGCGAAAAAGGCCGCGCGCCAGCGATGGCCGTTGCGCCAGGCCGCGAGCGCTGCTTGCAGGGACTGCAGGGCGTAGTAGGCCACGAAGATCTTCGAGGCGTAGGCGATGATCTCGTAGATATCGGCGATCCAGGTGATGACGATGGCGGCGAGCGCCGTGACCAGGTTGCCGAGCTCCACGCTCAAGCGCTTCTTGCTGGTCTCCGAAACGAGGCCGCCAGCCCCATTCATGTCGGCGACGGCCGCGGAGAACTGGGACGCCAGGGCCACAATGATGATCATGGGGCCGACAGTGGCCCCCAAGGGTGCGAGCATATCGATGATCGCCGTCTCGCCACCCTCCTTCGGCAGGTTGCCGGTGAAGTACTGCGTCACCAGCAGGATGAAGCCGATATAGATTGCGGTCGCGACCCATTGGGCCCAGCGCATGGTCTTCACCCGGGTGGCCGTGTCGTAGGCCGCGCCGAGATAGCGCGACGTCTCGAAGCCCTGTACCAGGACGATGAGGCCCAGCAGGATCTCGATCTCCTTCAGACCGCGGGGGTGGTCGGGCGTCGCCCACGCGAAGGTGCCGTTCATGAATGCGAGCACCGTCGCCAGGATGAGGGCTGCGAAGAGGCCGCCGATCACCGACAGCTTCAGCCCGACCGCGCCGAGCTCCAGATGCTCAAGCGCCCGCAAGCCACCGCGCAAGCCCACCAGACCGATGGATCCGATAACGGCCGTGGCGCCGACCCGGATCCAGAACTGTGCGGTGATGTCGTCCAGCCTGAGGCCAAAGGCCGCGAAGAGGTTGAGGTAGTAAGCGACGGAGACGAAATAGGCGAGGAGCAGGGCGATATCGGCGGCCCGCTCGATGAGGCTAACGGTCCACGACGCGGTGCCCTTTTCCAGCACCGGCTCCACATGGACGATGTTGTAGCGGATGGCCGCGCCGAAGAAATACGCGATGGCGCAGAGCCCCGCCATGGCGGCCCAAGCGAGATCGCCCGCCGCATGGGCCAGGATCGGGCCGGCAACGAGGAAGCCGGAGCCGATGATGGAGGCGAGCGGGGTGACCGTCGCTTTCCAGAGAGGCGATTTGAGAAGCCGGGGATGGAAGAAGACGATGGCGAAAAGAAACGAGGCGCCCAGCAAGGCAATTCCGGTCGCCGTCATCGAATGCTCCATTTCCGCCAGGGGAGCCCCGCGTTCAATCAAGTTCGGCCAAATGCGTCAAGGCGCGTTAGGCTGGCTGCGACATCGGAAAAATGCGGCAAGGAGACAATGCGATGTGGGATGAGCGATTCCAGCAGCCTGGGTATTTCTACGGTACGGAGCCGTCGGCGTTTCTGAAGCGGGAAGCGCAGCATCTCCGACCCGGCCGCAAGGCGCTCTCCATCGCAGACGGGGAAGGCCGCAACTCCGTCTTCATGGCCGAGAAGGGGATGGAAGTGACCGCCATGGATGGCTCCGAAGTCGCCGTTGAGAAGGCCAAGAAGCTCGCCGCGGAGCGCGGCGTGGAGGTCGATTATCGCGTCGGCGACATCACTAGCTGGGACTGGCAGCCGGACGCCTATGACGTGGTGGCCGGTATCTTCTTTCAGTTCTTGAATCCCGAAGAGCGGAAAGAGGTCTTCGAGGGGCTGCGGCGGTCTCTGCGCAAGGGCGGCGTGCTGCTGCTGCACGGCTATCGGCCCGATCAGGTGGATTACGGTACGGGCGGCCCGCCGTATCGAGAGAACATGTACACCGAGACCCTGCTCTGGGAGGAGTTCGCCTCCCTGGAAGTTCTGCGGCTGGAGGCTTATGACGCGGAGATCCACGAGGGTCAGGGCCATAACGGCATGTCAGCCCTCATCGACCTGGTCGCCCGGAAGATCTGAGGGCTTTTCCTCCCCCTATGGACTCTCTTCACCAATAAGCAGCTAGACTAGGTCCGAGATCGAAGCGGATCGTCTGAAGAGGGCTGGGTTGGCCGATACGAATTTCTGGAGATGGAAGCTCCACATGCGCTGGCGGGAGGGGCTGAAGGAAGCCTCGGCGTGCGCGGCGGCGGCGGGCATCGCCTGGTTCCTGGCCCAGCTTCTGTTCGGTCACCCGACCCCGGTCTTTGCCGCGGTGAGCGCCATCGTCTGCCTTTCGCCGGGCCTGCCGAACCATGTCCGCCAGGCGGCAGGGCTGATGACCGGCGTGGCCGTCGGCATTGTAGTCGGCGAACTCGCGCTTCTCGCACCCGACACCTTGCCGGTTCTGCGCATGGTGGCGGCGACCTTCTTCTCCATCCTGCTCGCGTCCGTTTTCGGTGCACCGCCCGTGGTCCCCATCCAGGCCGGCGTCTCGGCCGTGCTCGTCCTTGCGATCGGCTCGGACACGGCGGGCGTGGTGCGCCTGATGGATGTGGTGGTAGGTGCGGCTGCGGGTCTGTTCTTCAGCCAGGTGGTGATGACCCCCGACCCGATCCGGAGCATCAATCAAATTGCCGAGCGTTTGCTGCGGGATTTGTCGGGCGGATTGCGAAGCTGCGCCAAGGCGCTCTCCGACGACGATCTGGACGAAGCCAACGCAGCGCTGCATTCCCTGTCGCTCGCCCATGCCGATCTGGTCGGTCTCGGCACAGGCATCAAGGCGGCACGTTCCGACGCGCGTTGGTCGTTGCGCGGACGCATGGCCGCCGAGGAAGTGCAGGAGTTGGCGGCGCGCTACGAGCGCCACGCCATCCGGCTCTACGCGTCCTCTCTACTCTTCGCGGAGGCCATGGCGAACGCGATCCGGAAAGGGGCGAATGAGCCGCCTGACTCCCTCAAGCAGCGCATCCTGCTGATCGCTGAAAAATGCGACACGCTGGCTGCCCGCGGCTCCTTCGGGCCGCAAAGCGCGATGCGGGATCTCCCGCCATTGGCCGAGATTGTGCCCAAGGACCGGCTGTGGTCGCCGGTGATCCACCGGCTCGAGCTGATGGAGGATGCGCTCGCCGCCTTCGGCCGGCCCTCGCCGGTCAGCGACGACTAGCGCACCTCCTGCATTGTCGCTGCGCCCTAGTGGGCGATCATGACATGGCGGACGACCGTGTAGTCCTCCAGACCATAGAGCGACATGTCCTTGCCGTAGCCCGACTGCTTCATGCCGCCATGGGGCATCTCGTTGGCCAGCATGAAGTGAGTGTTGATCCAGGTGCAGCCGTATTGGAGCCGGGCCGCGGTCTCCATGGCCTTGCCGATATCGGTCGTCCAGACCGACGAGGCGAGACCGTAGTCGGAGTCGTTGGCCCAGCCGACTGCCTCGTCGACCTCCTTGAAGCGGGTGACCGAGACGACGGGACCGAACACCTCGCGGCGCACGATCTCGTCCGACTGGAGCGCACCGGCCACGACGGTCGGCTGATAGAAGAAGCCGCCGCCTTCACCGGGCTTTCCGCCGGCGGTGATCTCAATGTGGCTCTGCTCGGAGGCGCGCTCCACGAAGCTCGCGACGCGTTCGCGCTGGCGGGCGGAGATCAGCGGGCCGATCTCGTTGGTGGTGTCGTCATCAGCACCGTAGACGATCTTGCCGGCGGCGTCGGACAGCTCGGCCACCAGCTTCTCGTAGATCTTGTCGCCCGCATAAACGCGGCAGGCGGCGGTGCAGTCCTGGCCGGCATTGTAGTAGCCGAAGATGCGAAGCCCCTCGACGACCGCTTCGAGATCGGCATCGTCATAGACGATCACCGGGGCCTTGCCGCCGAGCTCCAGATGGGTGCGCTTGACCGACTTGGCGGCGGCCTGGAGCACCTTCTTGCCGGTGGCGATATCGCCGGTGAGCGAGATCATGTTGATCTTGGGATGGTTGATCAGGGCGTTGCCGACGGTCTCGCCGCGGCCGAGCACGATGTTCACCACACCTTCGGGAAGGACGTCGGCGAGGATCTTCGCCATGCGCAGCGCCGTCAGGGGCGTCTGCTCAGACGGCTTGAACACCATGGTGTTGCCGCCCGCGATGGCCGGGGCCATCTTCCAGGCCATCATCATGAGCGGGTAATTCCACGGGGCGATGGAGCCGACGATGCCGATGGGATCGCGGCGGATCATGGAGGTATGGCCCTCCAGATATTCGCCGGCCGTGGACCCCGGCATGCAGCGGACGGCACCTGCGAAGAAGCGGAAGCAATCGACGATGGCCGGGATCTCCTCGCCGGTCACCTCGTTGATGGGCTTGCCGCAGTTCAGGGCTTCCAGCTTGGCGAACTCTTCCGTCTGAGATTCCAGAGCATCGGCGATCTTGAGCAGATAGCCGGAGCGCTCCTGGGGCGTGGTGCGGGACCAGGTCTGGAACGCCTTCTCCGCGGCGGCGACCGCCTTCTCAACTTGCGCTTCCGAGGCTTCCGGAATGTGGAGGATCACCTTGCCCGTCTTCGGGTCGACGATATCCTCGGCCGTCTCGGCGCCAGCCTCGAAGCTGCCGCCGATCAGCATTTCCGTATCGACTTTCGCGGTATCTACTTTGGTATCCATCTTGGGCCTCCTTGAGAGGGTTATTTCTCGCGTGCCGCGAGATTGTCGCCGCCCCGGGTCAGGTAATAGGCGGCGAGGATCGGGAAGAAGGTGACAAGGACGACCACCATGGCCACGACATTGGTGACCGGGCGCTGCCGCGGGCGGACCAGCTCCTCCAGCATCCAGATCGGCAAGGTGGCCTGCTGACCGGCGGTGAAGGTGGTGACGATGACCTCGTCGAAGGAAAGCGCGAAGGCGAGCATGCCGCCTGCGAGAAGCGCGGTGCCGATATTGGGCATGATCACGTAGGCCAGGGTCTGGAAGCCGTTTGCGCCGAGATCCATGGACGCTTCGATCAAATTGCCTGAGGTGCGGCGAAAGCGGGCGACGGCGTTGTTGTAGACGACGACGATGCAGAAGGTCGCGTGGCCCAACACGATGGTCCAGAACGAAAACGGGATGTCGGCCAGGTTGAAGGCCGAGCGCAGGGCGATACCGGTGATGATGCCGGGCAGCGCGATGGGCAGGATCACCAGGAGCGAGATGGTCTCGCGGCCGAAGAAGCGGCTGCGGGAGACGGCGGCAGCGCAGAGCGTGCCGAGCACGAGGGCGCCGGCGGTAGAGACGGCGGCGACGCGCACCGAGAGCCAAAGCGCCTGCCAGACATCGGGCCGGTTCCAGGTGACCCCGAGCCAATCGAGGGTAAAGCCCGGCGGCGGCCACTGGTAGGATTTCTCTTCGGTGGTGAAGGCGTAGACGAAGATCAGCAGGATCGGCAGGTGCATGAAGAGCAGGCCTGCGGTCGCCGCGATCTTGAGTGCCAGGGGCGAACGCGTATTGGGATCAGAGCGCATTGAAGGCCCCCATGCGTTTCGCCATCCAGAGATAGAGGCCCATGATCACCATGGGCACGACAGTGAAGGCGGCGGCGAGCGGGATATTCCCCGCGGTGCCCTGCTGGGCGTAGACCACCTGGCCGATGAAATAGCGCGACGAGCCGATGACGCCGGGGACGATGTAGTCGCCCAGCGTCAAGGAGAAGGTGAAAATCGAGCCTGCGATGGCGCCGGGGAGCGCCAGGGGGAAGATCACGTTCCAGAATGTCTCGCCGGGCTTGGCCCCGAGATCGGAGGAGGCCTCCAGCAGATTGTTGGGCACGCGCTCCAAAGAGGCCTGGAGCGGCAGGATCATGTAGGGCAGCCAGATATAGACGAAGACCAGGAAGGTGCCGGTGTAGCTGACCGACAATGAGTAGCCGCCGATCACGGGAAGCGAGAGATAGGCTTCCATGAGCCAGTAGAGGTGCAGCTTCTGGAAGATCCAGTTGAGGATGCCTTCCTGGGCGAGGATCAGCTTCCAGGCGTAGATCTTCACCAGATAGCTCGACCAGAGCGGCAGCATGATGCCGAGATAGAAGAGCGCCTTCCATTTCCCGCGCGCATATCGGGCGGCGTAGTACGCGATCGGGAAGGCGATGATGGCGGATGCGATTGTGACGCTCGCCGCCATCAGCACCGTGCGGATGATGATGTCGATATTGGCCGGGGTCGTGAACAGCTCGCGATAGGTGGCGAGCGTGAAGGTGTAGTCGATCCGGCCGGTGAAGTGATCAATGGAGAAGAAGCTCTGAGCCAGCAGCGCGAAGAGCGAGCCCAGATAGACGATGCCGAGCCACAGGAGCGGCGGCGTCAATAGCAGGAAAAGCAGGAGGAGCGGGTGGCGCCAGAAGGCGTCGGAGGCGGCCCCGGTGGGACCGGCGCGCGGCGGCAGGATGGCGGCTTGCGCGGTGCTCACGCCTCGTCCTCCATCAGATGCAGATCCGACTTGTTCCAGGAGATGCGCGCCTTCTCGCCTTGCTCGGGCAGCTTGGCGCCGGCGGGGATGAGGGCATTGATCTCCCGCCCGTCAAAATCGAACACGCAGCGATATTGGGAGCCGAGATAGCTTGAGGAGAGGAGCGTCGCTTCATGGCCACCGGTCTTCACCAGGCGCACGGCCTCGGGGCGCAGGCTCGACCAGCAGCTCTTTCCGGCAAGGCGCTCGGTGAGCTCGGGCGGCAGCACGTTGGAGGAACCTACGAAGTCGGCGACGAAGCGGGAGCGGGGCTTGCGGTAGATTTCTTCCGGGGAGCCCACCTGCTTGATGTGCCCTTCGTCGAAGACGGCGATGCGGTCGGCCATGGAAAGCGCTTCGCCCTGATCGTGGGTCACGAAGACGAAGGTGATGCCGAGACGCTTCTGGAGGTCCTTCAACTCCTCCTGCATCTGCTCGCGGAGCTTCAGATCGAGAGCGCCTAGCGGTTCGTCGAGGAGCAACACCTTCGGCTTGTTTACGAGGGCGCGGGCGAGAGCCACACGCTGGCGCTGACCGCCGGAGAGCTTGGCCGGGCTGCGGTCGCCGTAGCCGGGGAGCTTCACAAGCTCCAGCATCTCCTCGGCCTTGGCGCGGCGCTCCTTCTTGGAGACCTTCTTCATCTTCAGGCCGTAGGCGACGTTGTCGATGACGGAGAGATGAGGGAAGAGGGCGTAGTCCTGGAACACCGTGTTGACGTTCCGGCGATAGGGCGGAATGCCTTCGGCGCGCTCTCCGAAAATCTCGATATGGCCTTCGGTCGGCCGCTCGAAGCCGGCGATCAAACGCAGGGACGTGGTCTTGCCGGAGCCCGATGGACCGAGGAGCGCGAAGAACTCGCCTTCGCGGATCTCGAGGTCGAGCCCGTCTACGGCGCGGATCGGGCCGTAATGGCGCGAGACGTTTATGAAACTGACGGCAGAGGTCACAGCGGCGGGGCTCACTGGGGCGGAAGTCGAAGCGGTTGACGGCTTTTCAGATGAAGCCTTGGCAGATGACGCCCTGGCGGGTTTCCCAGGGCGAGCAGGCCGGACGTCTTCAGACGGTGTCGTCCCGACGTCCGGCCCGTTGGCCTGATCGGCGATATCAGCGTCCGCCGATGACACCGATATAATCCGAGACCCAGCGGTAGTACGGGATGCACTCGTCTTGGCTGTCGCAATCGGCGACAGGGGTCCGCCAGAAGCTGATCTTCTCGAAATCCTCGAAGCCGTTGGTGGCGCAGCCCTCCTCGCCGAGGAGTTCGTTGCCCTTACAGGCGGCCGGAACGGTCGGCACGGAGCCAAACCATGCGGCGAGATCGCCCTGGACCTTCTTGTCCAGCGAATGCTCCAACCATTTATAGGCGCAGTTGGGATGGGCGGCGTCCACATGCATCATGGTGGAGTCGGCCCAGCCCGTGGCGCCCTCTTCGGGGATCGTCGAGGCGATGGGCTGATCCTCGCTCTTCAGGAGGTTCACCTGGAAGGGCCAGGCGCTGGAGGCGACCATGCCTTCGTTCTTGAAGTCGTCGATCTGAATGAAGGCGTCGTGCCAGTAGCGGCTGACAAGCTTGCGCTGCTGACGCAGCAGGTCGAGGGCGGCCTTGTACTGCTCCTCGTTCAGCTCATACGGGTCCTCGATGCCGAGATCCGGCTTGTGGGCCATCAGATAGAGCGCGGCGTCGGCCACGTAGATCGGGCCGTCATAGGCCTGAACGCGGCCCTTGTTGGACTCGCCGTCGGGAAGCTTCTGCTCCTCGAACACGACGTTCCAGCTCTTCGGCGCCTCCTTGAAGACGTCGGTGTTGTACATGAGGACGTTCGGGCCCCACTGATACGGCACGCCGTAATGGGTGCCGTCGACGGTGTGCCAAGGGGCGTCCTTCAGCCGGTCGTCAACGGTCTTCCAGCTCGGGATGAGGTCGGTGTTGATGGGCTGGACACGCTCGCCGGCCACGAGGCGGAGCGAGGCGTCGCCGGATGCGGTGACCAGATCGAAGCCGCCTTCGTTCATCAGGGCGACCATCTCGTCGGAGGTGTTGGCGGTCTTGACGTTGACCTTACAGCCGGTCTCTTCCTCGAACTTGGTGACCCAGTCATAGGCCTTGTCGGTCTCGCCGCGCTCGATATAGCCCGGCCAGGCGACGATCGAGACTTCGCCCTCGCCGTCGCCGATTTCCTGCACCATCTCGGCGGCAGAGGCCGCGACGACGGTCTGGCCCATGAAGGCCGTGATGGCCACGAGGGCCGTGCAACTCTTGAAAAAACGGTTCATACGCAACGTCTCCCAGCTCGGCAGCACCCGTCTTGCGGGTACGCTCGTTATCCTGAAATTAGCGTACGCCCCGATTTCGCATTCGCAAATTCAATTATAAGAACGGTGATATCGGTTTTTCCGATACCTAGGTTTGGGACGGCAAAATACCGGTCACCTCTCCCGGCGGGGAGAGGTCGGTCCGAAGGACCGGGTGAGGGGGAGAAAGACTCGATAGGTGAGCGCCCCCTCTCCCCCAGGGGAGAGGGGGCAGGCCGTGCCGGGCCGCACCGTAGGCTATCGCAGCATCCGCTGGGCCTGGGCGACGCCGATGAAATCGCGGGCGGCGCGAGGCAGCGGTGAGCCCTTGCGCCAGACGATACCGACCTGGACCACGGGCAGGCGCCCGGAGACGTCGCGGCTTTCGATGCGGTCGCCTTCGAGGGACCAGGGGCGGTAGACCAGATCGGGGAGGAGCGCGACGCCCGCGCCGGTCGCGACCAGGCTGCGGACGGCCTCCACGGAGCGGGTGCGGAAGGCGACCCGGGGCTTGGTGCCCAGGGCGCTCAAGAGCTTTCCCGTGGCTTCCTCGATCTCCTCCATGTTGAGCATGATCAGGGGCTCAGCGGTGATATCGGTGAGCTGGACGCTCTCCGCGGTGCCCAGGGGATGGCCCAGAGGGAGCCATAGCCGATAGGGAGAGACCTCCAGGATCTCCGCCTGGAGCGCGAGCCGGTCGCGCAAGGACGAGATGACCGTGATGGCGACATCGAGCTCGCCGCCGATCAGGAGATGCTCCAAATATTCGCCGTTGTCCTCGATGGCCGTGACATCCACGGCGGGGAAGGCACGCTGGAAGCGGGCCAGGATATCGGAGAGCACATAGCCCGCCACGAGAGATGTGACGCCCAGATGGAGCGAGCCGCCTTCATCGGTGTTCTCGTCCTGGCTGAAGGCGTGTCGGGCGTCCGACACCTGGGCGAGAATGCTCGTGGAATGGCGCAGGAATTGGTGGCCCTTATGGGTGATGTTGAGGCCGCGGGCATGGCGGTCGAACAGGGTGACGCCGAGATCGCGCTCCAGATCCTTGACCGCTTCGGTGATCGCGCTCTGGGAGATGGACAGGCTCTGGGCGGCCTTGGAGATGCTCCCCTTGTCGGCCACGGCGACGAAATACTGAAGCTGGCGGAGTGTGAAAGCCACGGGCGTCCTATCTCGGATCTATGCCGGCAATCCTAGTGCAGATTTTCGGATTTCGCGTGAGGAGCGGCATGGGCTGGATCATATGGGCAAGCCGCGAGCGGCGAGACGGCGGCGGATCTCGGCGAGAAAGAGCTGGGTCGGCAAGGTCTGCTGGGCTTCCGGCTTGGTGACCAGATAGAGCAGGTAATTGGGCAGCATGGGGTCGGGCAGCATCGGCCACAGCTCCTGCTTCTTCACCCCTTCATCGGCGATCATGGTAGGCAGAAACCCTATGCCGTAGCCGGTGCCGATCATGCGGCGGGCCTCGATGAGGTTCTCCGCCTCTCCCGCCGGAGCGAGACCGAGCTGATAGCGATCTCGGAAATGGCGGACATCCTCCGGCTCGTCGGAGCCGGTCACGATCACGCGCTCCTCGCCCAAGACCTCCGGATTATTGACCTTGGCGCCCCAGAGCGGGTGATGGCGGCTGCAATAGAGCTGTTGATATTCGCGCATCAAGGGCTCGTAGAAGAGATCGGCACGGGGAGCGGCGTCGAAGGCGATGCAGACCTCGGCGGCATCCTTGACCAGGGCCTGAAGCACCAGGCGCCGGGGCGCGATGTCGATGCGCAGGCGAATGCCGGGATGGCGCCGCGCCAGGGAGCCGATGGTCTCGTCCAGCTCGCGAGAGGCGACGCCGGAGACGGCGCGGATGGTCAGCAGCCCCTCCACATCGGCGGAGGCGCCGGCGACGGATTGGGGCAGGACCTGGATCTGGCGGAAGAGCTGGTCGACGAAGCCGGCAACCACGCGGCCGGATGGGGTGAGCTCGACGCCTTTCGACGACCGGATGCAAAGCTCGGTCTCCAGGTGATCCTCCAGCCGCTTCAGGGCGAGGCTCACGGAGGGCTGCTGCAGATTGAGCCTGCGGGCGGCTGCGCCGATGCCGCCGGCCCGGGCGATCTCCCGGAAGATCTTGAACAGGTTGAGGTCGATCCGCCGGAATAGAGCCGGATCGATAGGCATGGTCTTGGAGCTGTGGGGACTCTCTGACATGTCCCCCTAGTTTGTCCCGGGTCATAAATCTGATCAATGACTCACATTGCCCGTTTGCGGCTTCGCAAGCGTTCGAGGATATCCGACGCTTTAGGCTCTTCGCCACGGAGGACGATGTGGAAACGGGCCTAAAGGGAAAGCGCGCCCTGGTGACAGGCGCGGCAAGCGGCATTGGCAAAGCCATCGCGAAAGCGCTGGTTGCCGAAGAAGCGGAAGCGGTCGGACTGGACATCGAGGATGTCTCCGGCTGCGGCTTCGAGGTGATCGGCACGGATATCGCGTCGGTCACCGCCGTTGAGCGGGGGATCGACGAGGCCATCGCGCGGCTTGGCGGGCTCGACATTCTGGTCAATTGCGCCGGGATCGAGATACCTTCGTCGCTGCGGGATCTCGAGATCTCCGATATGGACCGCATGATCGCGGTGAATTTGCGGGGCCCGATCCTGGTGACCCGCGCATCGCTCCGGCATCTCTCCGAGGGCGCCCGCATCGTGAACATCGCTTCCGAGCTCGCCTATCTCGGCCGGGCCGGATCTTCGGTCTATGCCGCCACCAAGGGCGCAATGCTCTCCTTGAGCCGCTCCTGGGCGCGGGAATTCTCGCCCAACATTCTGGTCAATGCGGTGGCGCCGGGCCCGATCGATACGCCGCTTCTGGATTTCGACAATGCACCGGAGGAGGTGAAGGCGATGGATGTCTCCAACCCTCTGGGCCGGATCGGCCGGCCGGAGGAGGTCGCCTCCATGGTGGTGTTCCTGGCGAGCGAGCGCTGCGGCTACGTCACCGGGCAATGCTTCAGCGTCGATGGCGGCGCGGCGATGCATTGAGGCATTCGCATTCCGCCCACAGGGCGACCGAGCAGCACGGATATTGGGATTTGATGGGAGAGGAATCGTGACCGATCTGAATGGCGGATCAAGCCGCGAAGACAAGCTGAACGCGCTCGTCGAGGACATCGTCGAGACGGCAGCCCTGCCCCTGAAGCGGGCTTCGACCCTGCCGGCCGCGGCCTACACGGATGAGGATTACTTCCAGCTGGAGCGCGAGAAGATCCTGGCCGCCGGGTGGATGTGCATTGCCCATGTCTCCCAGCTGAAAGAGCCGGGGGCTTACGTGGCCGTCGATCTTCTCGATGAGCCGCTCATGGCGGTGCGTGACCGCGAAGGCGAGATCCACGTACTGTCCCGGGTCTGCGCCCACCGGTCGATCGACATTCTCCCCGAAGAGATGGATATTCCTCGGGAGGGACGGAAGAGCGTCTTCGTCTGCCCCTATCACAGCTGGGCCTACAATCTCGACGGCAGCTTGCGCGGCTGCCCGGAGATGCAGAATGCCGAAGGCTTCGACAAGTCCGACTGGCGCCTGGCGTCCTTCCGCAGCGAGATCTGGAACGGGTTCGTGTTCGTCAATCTCGACGGCAAGGCGGAGCCGCTCGCCGAGCAATACGCAGATTTCGACAAGGCCATCGCGCCCTGGAACGTGGGCGAAATGGAAGTCGTCATCGAGCTGGAGTGGGAGTGCGAGTTCAATTGGAAGGTGATGATCGAAAACTGGATGGAGTCCTATCATCACATCGGCGCCCACAGCCAAACCCTGAACGTCACCATGCCGGGCCAGCACACCTGGTCGAGCGCCGAGCATCCTCACTTCATCCACGCGCATCTGCCCTTCACCGACAAGGCGCGGGAAGAGGTGCAGGACGTGGCGAAGGGCGGCGAGAAAGCCTCCAGCTATTTCATGCCGGTCGAGGGGTTGAGCGAGCAGCAGCTCACCGAGTGGAGCCTGTTCGTGGGCTTTCCCTGCTTCATGTTCCTGGCCGGCAACGACCGGACCTTCTGGTACCGCTTGCTGCCGATCTCGGCGGAGCGCTGCAAGCTGATGACCACCACGCTGGTCTCCAAGAAGGCGCTTGAGGCGCCGGACTTCGAAGAGACTTTGAAGAGCGAGACGGAGATGCTGCGGGAGTTCCACACCGAGGACATGCAGATGAACGTCGCCGTGCAGCGGGGGCTTCATTCTTCGAAGGTGGTGCGCGGGCGATTGAGCCATCTTGAAGAGCCGATTTGGCTGATCCAGCGCTATGTCGCAGCCCGGCTGCAGGACAGCTATCCGCAGAAGGCGGAGCGTGCGCCCTATTACGGGCCGTTCGCGGAGGCGAGCGCGGGCTAGCTCTCCATGGACGAGGTCTACATTTCCGAAATCAGCTGGCCGGTCTTCGAGGAGAAGATCGCCGCCGGCGCGCCGGTCTTCCTGCCGGTCGGCGCAACGGAGCAGCATGGGCCGCATCTGCCGCTAGGCGTCGATGTCTTTCTGCCGGCGGCGGTCGCAGCCAACCTCGCGCGCAGGCTCGGCGGCCTCGTCGCGCCACCGATTCCTTACGGCTACAAGTCGCAAGCTCGCTCGGGCGGCGGACAGCAGTTTCCCGGCACCACCAGCCTTTCGGCGCATACTCTGACGCTCGTGGTGAAGGACGTGATCCACGATCTGGGGCTGCATGGCGCACGGCGCTTCGTCATCGTGAACGGGCATTGCGAAAACGCCTGGCCGCTGGTGGAAGGTCTCGACCTCGCCATGACCGAGCTGCGCCGGGACGGTATCTCCGGCACGAAAGCCATGCGGCTGGAGTACTGGGATTTCATCCGGCCCGAGACTTTGGAGAGGCTGTTTCCCGACGGCTATCCGGGGATTGAGCTGGAACATGCGAGCCTGCTGGAGACCTCGCTGATGCTGCTGGTGCGGCCGGATCTCGTATCGCCCGAGCTGATGCCCGATGACGGGCCGGCCGAGTTCCCGCCCTATGACGTCACGCCGGTGCCCAAGGGGCTCGTTCCGGCTTCGGGCGTGCTGGCGGTCGCGCAAGGCGCTACGAAAGAGTCGGGACAGCTTCTGATGGACGACTATGTCACGCTGATTTCGGAGGCCATCGCGAAGGAGTTCGATCTCTAGGGCCGCGCCCGTTTGGTCGATTTCGGGATTGGCCCTTGAGCTTCTTTGAAATCGTGCTTTGCTAGGCTTCGCATCCATTTGCGGTGTTGCTGGTTATCTCTGGCAAGGACGAACCTCAGCCAAGGAAGACGAATGGGCACTCAAGAACCTCTCAAGACACTCCTCGCCAAGGCCTCGCCAGCGCGCTCCGGCGACTTCCTCGCCGAGATCGCGGCGGAGAGCCAGGAAGAGCGCGTGAAGGCGCAGCGCCGCCTCGCCGACACCACCCTTTCGGACATTCTCAATGAGCCGCTGATCGAGCCGGACGAGGACGAAGTCTCCGCACTGATCTACGCGCAGCACGACAGCGAAAAATTCGCCGCGATCGCCAATTGGTCGGTCGGCGAGTTCCGCGAATGGCTGCTCTCCGAAGAAGCGACCACGGAAGCGATCTCCGATCTGAAATGGGCGCTGACGCCGGAGATGATCGCCGCCGTTTCGAAGATCATGCGCAACCAGGACCTTATCGCGGTGGCCAAGAAGCGCCCCGTGGTGAGCAAGTTCCGCACCACGGTCGGGCTCCCCGGTCATCTTTCGGTACGCATCCAGCCGAACCATCCCACGGACGATCCCAAGGGCGTCGCCGCTTCCATCGTGGACGGTCTGCAGTTCGGCTGCGGCGATGCAGTGATCGGCATCAACCCGGCGACTGATAGCCCTGCCGCCATGCGGCGCCTGCTGGAGCTGATCGAGGAGCTGCGGCTTCGGCTGGAATGCCCGGTGCAGTCCTGCGTGCTCGCTCATGTGACCACGGCCATCGACTGCATGAACCGCAGCGCACCGGTCGATATCGTTTTCCAATCCATCGCAGGCTCGGAGAAGGCCAACTCCTCCTTCGGCATCAATCTCGCCATGCTGAAGGAAGCGCGCGAAGCCGCGCTGGCGCTGAACCGCGGCACGGTCGGCAACAACGTGATGTATTTCGAGACCGGCCAGGGAGCGGCGCTCTCGGCCGACGCCCATCACGGGATCGACCAGCAGACCATGGAGGCACGGGCCTACGCCGTGGCCCGGGAATACGATCCGCTGCTGGTGAACACGGTGGTCGGATTCATCGGGCCGGAATATCTCTATGATGGCAAGGAGATCATCCGCGCCGGGCTGGAGGACCATTTCTGCGGCAAGCTGCTCGGCGTGCCCATGGGCGTGGACGTCTGCTACACGAACCACGCCGAGGCCGATCAGGACGACATGGACAATCTGCTGACGCTGCTGGGCGTTGCGGGTGTCAATTTCATCATGGGCATCCCCGGCTCCGACGACATCATGCTGAACTACCAGTCCACCTCGTATCATGACGCGGCCTATATCCGCGAAGTGCTGGACCTGAAGGCGGCGCCGGAATTCGAGGAGTGGATGACGCGCGTCGGGTTGTTCGACGAGACCGGCCACCTGCTGCCCCAAAGCCACGAAGATTCCGCGCGCCTTCTCGGCAAGGCGGATCTGGAGGCGGCATAAGTGGCAAAGGAACCTGTCTCCCCAGACAAGAAGCGGGTCTCGGCTGAAATGAAGCCGGCGGCGCCCGCGGGCCATCCGCTCGCACCGCTCAAGCGCTACACGGATGCGCGGATCGGGCTCGGCCGGTTCGGCGCGGGCCTGCCGACCTCTGCACATCTTGATTTCGCTGAGGCTCATGCCCGGGCGCGGGACGCGGTCCATGCGGAGTTCGACGAGGACGCGTTGGAGAAGGCGCTCGCCGACACCGGGCTTCCGGTGGTCCGCGTGAAGAGCCAGGCGGAGGATCGCGCCACGTATTTGCGGCGGCCCGATCTCGGCCGGAAGCTGAGCGACGATTCAGTGAAGTTCCTCGGTGAGATGAAGGAGGACGACAGCTACGACATCGTCATCATCATCTCCGAAGGGCTCTCGGCCCATGCGGTAAACACCTATGCCGCCGAGACGGCCGAGGCGCTCATCGGCGACCTTCCGAAGGATACGGATATCGCGCCCATCGTTCTGGCGCGTCAGGGCCGGGTGGCGCTCTCCGATCCCATCGGACAAGCGCTCAGCGCGAAGCTCGCGGTGATCCTGATCGGCGAGCGGCCGGGACTTTCGGCAGCGGACAGTCTCGGCGCCTATCTCACCTACGACCCGAAGCCGGGACGCAACGACGCCGACCGGAACTGCATCTCCAATATTCGCAAAGGCGGCATCAGCCCGAAAGAGGCGGCGAAGAAGATCGCCTGGCTGACCTCCCGCGCCTTCGAGCTCGGGCTTTCGGGCACCAAGCTGAAGGACGACGCGGAGGATCAGCTTGAGGGCAGTTCCGCGCCGTCCCTCGAGGGACCTTCTAACAGCTAGCGTCTATCGCTGGTGCGGCAGAGCATTAGCCGTCTTGGCCGCGCGGACGAGCTGGGTGAATTCCGCGCGGTAGCCGTACTCGTCTTCGCCTTTCGCGCCATTCGCGATCTT
Organism: Methyloligella solikamskensis; assembly: GCF_042676065.1. NCBI lineage: Bacteria > Pseudomonadati > Pseudomonadota > Alphaproteobacteria > Hyphomicrobiales > Hyphomicrobiaceae > Methyloligella > Methyloligella solikamskensis. The sequence continues at coordinate 274,072 of NZ_JBHTJO010000001.1, forward strand.
CAACGCATCGTCGTAGTCGAAGCTGCCGGTGTATTTGCCGCCACGCAGAAGTTGACCGAAGCCGGCGACGGCAGTCGCGAAACGAGCGCTCTCGGGAGCTGCGTCAAAGCTCTCGACTTCCTCGCCCTGGCCGATGGGCATTTCCACCAGCTTGCTCTTGTCGGCATCGGGCCGCTTGTAGCGGAGCTTCAGAAAGCCATACTCCTCGCCCGCATTGTCAGCGGGCTTTGCGCTTTCCGCATCGCCGTAACGGAGCGGCTCGTTCAGGCGCGGACCGCCGGCGGGCACGATCTCATAGAGCGCGGTGACCGCCTGGCCGGAGCCCACCTCGCCCGCGTCGACCTGGTCGTTGTTGAAGTCCTCGCGGGCAAGTGCACGGGTCTCGTAGCCGATCAGGCGATACTCGGCGACGGTGGCCGGATTGAACTCTACCTGGATCTTCACATCCTTGGCGATGGGGAACAGGGTCGAGCTTGCCTCTTCCACCAGAACCTTGCGAGCCTCGCCGATGGTATCGATATAGGCCGCCGCGCCGTTGCCGTTCTGGGCGAGCGCCTGCATCAGCGCGTCATTGTAGTTGCCGCGGCCGAAGCCGAGGACGGAGAGGAAGATGCCCTTGTCCCGCTCGCGCTCGATGAAGCCCTTCAGCTCGTCCTGGTTGGTGATGCCGACATTGAAGTCGCCGTCGGTCGCCAGGATTACGCGGTTCACGCCATCCTCTTCGAAATTGCGCTGGGCGAGGCTGTAGGCCTGGCGGATACCTTCGCCGCCCGCGGTGCTGCCGCCGGAGGTGAGCTGATCGAGGGCGGCGAGGATCTTTGATTTCTCCTTCACGCTTGTGGGCTCCAGCACCGTCCCGGCGCTGCCCGAATACGTCACGATCGCGACTTTATCCTCGGGCTTCAGCTCATCCACCAGCAAGGCGAGGGACTGCTTCAGCAGCGGGAGCCGGTTTGGCCCTTGCATGGAGCCCGACGTGTCGACCAGGAAGACGAGGTTCGCATTGGGGCGTGCGGCATCGGCGATCTCGTAGCCCTGGATGCCGATGCGGATCAGCTTGCGCCCTTCGGCCCATGGGCTCGGGAAGATCGCGATGTCGGTGGCAAAAGGCTCGTCGGCCGACTTCGGAGGCGCATAGCCGTAATCGAAGTAGTTGATCAGCTCCTCGGTGCGCACGGCGTCCGGCTGGGGCAGGACGTTGCGGTCCAGCGACGAGCGGACGAAGGCGTAGGACGCGGTGTCGACATCGATAGAGAAGGTCGAGACGGGATCGTCCGCCGTAATGTGGAATCCGCTCTCCGGCTCGCCATCGAACTTGTCCCAGCCGATGGGCTCCATGGGCTGGACCATCTGATCCGGCATCAGCGCGCGGGTACGCGGCGCGTAGTTTTGGGCATATCCCTCGGCGCTGGGTGCGGCCTGGGGAGCTGCGTAGTTCTGCATATCGCGGAGGTTCGCCGAGTGCCCATCCTGGTAGAATCCGCCGGCGGCCGGCGGCGGATTAGGCTGCGGCTCTGATACGGCGACGTCGCTTTCGGCCGCTTCCTTCCGCTGAGGGGCAAGCGGCGGCGCGGCCTCCTCTTCCAGCTCGGGCTTCGACTGACCGGCATCTTCGTCGACCGGCGTCATCTCGCGCTGAGCGACCGGCTCGCGCAAGCTCGGGTCGTGCCAATAAAGCCAGCTGCCGGCGCCGGCGACGAGCAGAGTCAGGCAGGCGGCGATGAGCGGGCGCCGGTAGAGAGAAGTCCGGCGGGCAGGATCAGAATAGGTGGTTGAGTGCATCTTCAAGCCCTTTCGCGATGGCGGGGTTGAGGGGGCCATCTGCCGCTTGTGACGCATCTCGCCGTCTGATCCTTGGGCGCTGCCGGCATTTTCCTTGTCGAAGCGCTGCAGGGCGGCTTCGATCGCGGACGCCTTCTTCTTCGGCTGCGGGGTTTCGGGAAAGCGGATCATCTCTTCGTCTTTCTCAGGAGCCATCGTCGTCGGTCCCCTCTCCTTTGAGCTTTCGCCGCGCTTCGTGCATGCGCCAGGAGACCGTGGATTCGGCAATCCCTAAGAGCTTTGCGGCTTCCGCGTGGCTCAGCTCTTCGCCCGCCACCAGGATCACGGTCTCCCGCAAGCTCTCGTCGAGGGCGGCGAGGTCCGAGGCGAGCCAGCTTCGCCGATAGAGATCGCGCCCATCGGGGCGCGGCGTAAGCGCCGCGACATTGGCCGCGCCCTCCATCAACCGGGCTCGGGCTTGCTTGCGCCGGAAGTGATCGCGGCAGGCATTCATCACAATGCCGGTCAGCCAGGTCGTGAACTTGGCATCGCCGCGAAAGCTGCCGAGCTTGGTGACCAGGCCGCAGCAGATTTCCTGGGCGATATCCTCGGCATCTTCGCGGGAGCCGGTGTTCCGCCAGGCGATGCGATGGATGCGGTCGTAGTGCCGCTCGAGCAACGCCGCGAAGGCGGCACGATCGCCACTGACCGCTGCCGCCACGAGCCGATCGTCGGACCGCTCCCATTGCACCGTTTCGGTTTCGCCCAAGGCCTGCTTCCAGCGCTCGCGTTTCGCCTGCGCCCATCCTAGCGGATCGGCGCTTCATACGGTGAGACGCTGCTGGCTAGAGAATCCTTGGCGGTGGCAGAAATTTTTCGCGACCCGCTTGTCGCTGCCTAGTTGGTGGCGGGCGCGGTCTGCTTCACCGCTTCGAGGGTGAGCTTGGCGGCTTCCGCCGAAGAGGCCGGGTTCTGGCCGGTCACCAGCCTGCCATCGACGATGGCGAAGGGCTGGAAGTCGTCGACCTTTTCGTAATTGGCGCCGAGCTCCTTCAGCCGGTCCTCAAGCAGAAACGGGACCTTGTCCTTCAGGCCCACGGCGACCTCCTCGCTGTTGGTGAAGGCGGTGACGCGGCGGCCCTTCACGATCGGATCGCCGTTCTCGTCCTTGGCGTTCACGAAGCCTGCCGGTCCGTGGCAGACCGCGGCAACGACTTTCTCACTCGCCCACGCCTTGGTCAGCAGATCGGCGAGCGTATCGCTCTCGGGCAGGTCCCACATGGTGCCGTGTCCGCCGGGCAGGAAGACCGCATCGTATTTGGAGACGTCGACCTCGGAGATCGGCTTGGTGGTCTTCAGGGCTGCGGACGCTTTCTCATCCTTCTTGAAGCGCTCCACGCTTTCCGGCGTGCCGCCATCGGGCTCCAGAGAACGCGGATCGATGGGCGCTTCGCCGCCTTCAATGGACGCCAGGGTCACGTCGGCGCCCTCGTCGACGAAGGCATAGTAAGGCGTCGCCAGCTCCTCGAACCAGAGTCCCGTAGGTTCACCGCCCGGCCCCATGGTGGCGGCGGAGGTGAGAATGACGAGCACGTGCAGCGGATTGGCCATGAAGAGTTCCTCTGTCGATTGGTTTCGGCCGGCGTTCCTCATCTAGAAAGCCGCGAGAGCCGAGACAAGGCTGCCGCTCTCAGGACTCGGCCAGCAGATCGAATTGGCGCTGCGATTCCATCTCTGCCTCGGTCGCAAGCGGGAAGCCTGAGACGGTCACACCGAGGAGGCGGATGCCCTTCTCGCCGACGGGCGCGCGGCGCACCAGCATGCGGCTGATCTCGTAGAGCGCGTCCCGGCTGGAGACCACTTGCGGCTGGCTATGGCTGCGCGTGATCTGTTCGAAATCGGCGTATTTCACCTTCACGGTCACAGTGCGGCCGAAAGCGGTGTTCTTCTCGCACCATTCCCAGACTTTCTCCGCCAGCTTCAACAGGGCTTCGTCCACCGCAGCGAGATCCATGAGGTCTTCCGCGTAGGTGCGTTCCGTGCCGGAGGATTTGCGGATCCTGTCGGGGGTGACCCGGCGGTCGTCTTCCCCTCGGGCGATGGTGTAGTACCAGCGCCCGGCCTTGCCGAAATGGCGGGTGAGATCGTCCAGCGCCATGGCGACCAGATCGGCGCCGGTGAAAATCCCCAGCCCATTCATCTTCCGTGTCGTGGCCGGCCCGACGCCGTGGAACTTGCCGACGGGCAGCGAGGCGATGAAGGCCTGCCCAGCGCCCGGCCGGATGACGAACTGACCGTTGGGCTTACGCTGGCCCGAGGCGAGCTTGGCGAGGAACTTGTTGTAGGAGATGCCGGCCGAGGCTGTGAGGCCTGTCTCGTCGGAGATGCGCTGGCGAATTTCCCGGGCCGTCTCCGTTGCCGTCGGGATCGCCCGGCGGTTTTCGGTGACGTCGAGATAGGCCTCGTCCAGAGAGGCCGGTTCGATGAGCGGCGTGTATTCGGTGAAGATCTCGCGGATCTCCTTGGAGATGGCGCGATAGGTATCGAAGCGCGGCTTGATGAAGATCAGGTCGGGGCATTTGCGAAGCGCGGTCGTCGACGGCATGGCCGAGCGCACCCCGAAGACCCGGGCTTCGTAGCTGGCGGCCGCCACCACACCCCGGGCCGCGCCATGACCGACGGCCACGGGCTTACCTCTCAGCTCCGGATTGTCCCGCTGCTCCACGGAGGCGAAGAACGCATCCATATCGATATGGAGGATCTTGCGGATGGCGGCTTTGCGCGCGGAGTCGGACATCGGCACCGGCTATAGCATCTCTCCAGGGGCCCTGCTTGCCGCCACCAAAACACCGGAGCACTGGAAGCGGGCGGCGGAATCATGATATTTCGTTCCGCATTCGTTCGCAATCTCGAGGCACGGATTCACCATGGCGAGACGCGCCGGCAGCGCCGATCTGCCGCTCCATAACGGGCGGGTCCCCGCCTGGCTTGGGCAGCGGATGACCAAGCTCGGGGCGGTGATCGCGGAAGCAATCGTGCACGAATACGGGCGCGACGAATTCCTGCGCCGCATGGCCCATCCCTTCTGGTTTCAGTCATTCGGTTCGGTGATGGGCATGGATTGGCATTCCTCAGGCATCACCACATCCGTGATCGGCGCCTTGAAGCGCGGATTGAACCCCATCGCAGGCGAGCTCGGCATCCATGTCTGCGGGGGGCGGGGCAAGCATTCCCGCGCCACGCCGGGCGAGTTGCTCGATATCGGCGACCGGGTCGGGCTGGACGGCGGTGCGCTCGGCCAGGCGAGCAAGCTAGTGGCCAAAGTGGACAGCGCAGGCGTCCAGGACGGGTTCGACCTCTATCTGCACGGCTTCATCGTCACCGATGACGGGCAGTGGGTCGCGGTGCAGCAGGGCATGAACGGCGATAAGCGCCAGGCAAGGCGCTATCACTGGCTGTCGGAAGATCTGAAGAGCTTCGTTGATGCGCCCCATTCGGCTATCGATGGGAAGAATCAGGGCGAGATCGTCAATCTCACCGACCGCAGGGCGGAGGCCTCTCGGACGGGCCAGCTGTCGCTGCTGAGCGATTTCGGGCCGGACAAGATCATTGGAGAGGTGGCGGCGCTGCGCCGGTCGGCGGAAGCCGCGCCCCAGCCGGCCCAAGGCATGCTGCCCCATCTTGTCATGCCGGAGCATCACGATTTGCGCGCCGGCGACGTAGTGCTGCGGCGGCTGCATGGCGCGTTGGCCGCGGCGGCCGATGCGGGACCGAAGGATTTCTCCGATCTTCTGATGGTACCGGGGGTCGGCGCGCGCACGGTCTTCTCACTGGCCCAGGTCGCCGAGGTGGTACATGGCGCGCCCTGCCGCTTCTCCGACCCGGCACGTTTTTCCCTGGCCCATGGCGGTAAGGACCGGCACCCCTATCCCGTGCCGACGCGGGTCTACGACAAGACGCTGGCCGTGCTGCGGGACGCGCTGCACAAGGCCAAGCTCGGCAATGACGATCGGCTCGCCGCCATCAAGCGGCTCGATACCCAGGCGCGGCAGCTGGAGCGGCGCGTGGGCGGACCGTCCTTCGACGCCTTCGTCGACGACGAGCGGGCCCACTCTCACGAGTATGGCGGCCGGAGCGTGTTCGGCCGGGAAGAGGCGCCGGCCGCAAAGCCATCCCGCCCAAGGAAGGCTAGCGCCTGAGCCACATTCTCTGTACCGTTCGGTCCGTTTCCTTGAAGCGCGCCGCTCCGCGCCTATCTCGTTTGGAGCGGCCCATTCCGCCGTATGCCCGGAACACCCTCGCCGTCCCGGGTCTTTCCAGATTTTCTACTTGAGGAGTTGTTCATGTCCACGGACGAGGCCGTTTCCCCGCTGTTTCGCGAACTCAAGATGGGCGACCTGACCTTGCCCAATCGCATCGTCATGGCGCCGCTGACCCGGGCGCGTTCCACCTATCCCGGCCATGAGCAGACGCCGCTTCATGCGCTCTACTACGCGCAGCGGGCGGGCGCGGGCCTGATCATTTCCGAAGCGACCCAGATCAGCCAGGAGGGCCAGGGCTATGCCTGGACGCCGGGCATCTTCACCGACGAGCAGGTGGAGAGTTGGAAGGTCGTCAACGACGCGGTTCATAATGCGGGCGGGCGGATTTTCTGCCAGCTTTGGCATGTGGGGGCCATCTCCCATTCCGTGTTTCAGCCCGATGGCGGCCAGCCGGTTTCCTCAAGCGTGTGGACGCCGGAAGGCCAGGCCTTCGTGGGCTCCTATCTGGACGAGGGGCCCATGGTGCCCCACCCGGCGGCGCGGGCGCTGGAGCTGGAGGAGATTCCCCGGCTGATCGAGGACTACCGCCATGCCGCGCGTTGCGCCAAGCGGGCCGGTTTCGACGGGGTCGAGCTCCATGCCGCCAACGGCTACCTGATCGACCAGTTCCTGCGCTCCTCGGTAAACAAGCGCGAGGACCAATATGGCGGGTCGCTGGAGAACCGGCTGCGGCTGCTGCTCGAGGTGATCGATGCCTTGTGCGAGGAGCTGCCCGCTGAGCGGATCGGCGTGCGGCTTTCGCCCGTCGGCGGACCGGGCAAGAGCTACGACGACAATCCGGAGACGACCTATGTCGCGGCCGCGGAAGCGATCTCCGACAAGGGGCTCGCCTATCTTCATGCGATCCGCCCCAATGGCCATACCAGCAAGGGCGCGGACATGGAGCAGGGCAACGCTCTTTCGAAGGCGATGCGAAAGGCCTTCGGCGGCGTCTTCATCATCAACGGCGAGCTCTCGCCGGAAGAGGGCGCCAAGTGGGTCGCGGATGGCGATGCGGATGCGGTAGCCTTCGGTCGCCTCTATCTCGCCAATCCCGATCTGCCGGAGCGAATCGCTGACGGCGGTCCCTATAACGAGGCAGACGGCGCGACCTTCTATGGCGGCAGTGCGGAAGGCTATGTGGATTACCCGACCCTGCAGAAGACCCAGACGGCGCTCTCTGGCTGATCGTCCGGGCCGATCTCAGGCCCTGCCCCTAGCCTTCGAAAGTCTCATGCACTAGAGCCGGTCCGGTGATCCTTTCGCCGCGGCCGGCTTTTTTGCGGGAAGCCCCGCTCCTTCGTGGAGCAAAGCTCCGGCAGCGGCGTTATCCGTTTCTCACAATAACAAGGTAAGCCCCGCACCCATGAAGCTCTCCATCCATTCGATCCTCGACTATCAATTCGACGAAGCGACCGATGTGCTGCTGCAGCTCGAAGCCGCCGCCATCCCCGAGCAGAGCATCGAGGCTGCGCATATCGATATTTCCGATAGCGCGTATTTTGCGCGCGTCGCGGCCCAGGACGATATCGGCGAGCGCATCTGGTTGCGCATTCAGGGGCAGCTGAAGGTGGACTACAAGGCGACGGTGAAGATCGACCGCATTCTGGCCGATTGCGACGACCTTCCCTTGGTGCCGCCCCATCAGCTTCCCGGCGAGACCGTGCAATACACGCTGCCATCGCGCTATTGCCCGTCCGACCGGTTCAAGACCTTCGTCATGACGGAGTTCGGCGATGTCGAGGACGGCAAGAAGGTCACGGCCATGCGCGACTGGATCCACGATCATCTGAGCTACGTGCCGGGCGTCAGCACCGCGGAGACCACCGCCCTCGACACCTTCGTGCGCCGCCAGGGCATCTGCCGGGACTATGCCCATGTGATGATCACCCTGGTGCGCGCAGCCGGCATCCCCGCCCGGATCGCCAGCGTCTACGCGCTTGGCGTCGAGCCGCAGGACTTCCATGCCGTGGCGGAAGTCTTCGTCGGCGGGGAATGGCATCTGGTGGACCCGACCGGCATGGCCGAGGAAGGCGGGATGGCCAAGATCGGCGTCGGGCGGGATGCGGCGGACGTTCCCTTCCTTACTGCGTTCGGTCAGGCCAAGATGAACAATCAGAGCGTCTCGGTCGAAGCAGTTTGAATGACCACGACAACACTTGAAGGAAGAACCGCGCTGGTCACCGGTGCGGCGAGCGGTATCGGCAAGGCGATTGCCGAGGCTCTGGCGGATGCGGGCGCGCAAGTGGTCGGGCTCGACCTGAAAGCAGGCGACAGCGTCGTGCCGATCCTTGCCTGCGATGTCTCGTCGGAAACGGAGGTCGCGTCCGCCATCGGTCAGGCGGCGGAGACCCTGGGACGCTTCGACATCCTGGTGAACTGCGCCGGGGTCGGAAAGCCTTCGCGTCTGGAAGACCTCGAGACCGACGATCTCGACCGGCTGCTCAGCGTGAATCTGCGCGGCCCGATCCTCGTGACGAAGACGGCGCTGAACCATCTGCCCAGGGGTGCGCGCATCATCAATGTCTCTTCGGAGCTCGCCTTTCTCGGCCGCGCCGGTGCCTCGGTCTATTCGGCCACAAAGGGTGCGCTGGTCTCGCTGACCCGCTCCTGGGCGCGGGAGCTCGCCCCCGACATTCTCGTCAATGCCGTCGCGCCGGGGCCCATCGATACGCCGCTGCTCGAGTTCGAAACCATGAGCGCGGACGCGAAAGCGCTGGAGACCGCAAACCCGCTCGGGCGCATCGGCACGCCGGAAGAGGTTGCGGCCGTCGTTGTGTTCCTCGCCGGCGAGGGCGCGAGCTACATGACGGGGCAATGCGTCGGCGTCGATGGCGGCGCCACCATGCGCTAGCCCGGCCGGGACCGCTCGCCTGCTGCCAGCCGTGTGCGTGCAACCAAATCTGCCGCCTACGGGTTTAGCAGGGATGTCGTGTCTTGAGTCCACTCTTCCCGATAAATTTCAAGCATTTGTGGCGAACCCAGCCTTCCCCTGCGTGGGGGCGAAGGCGGCCTTGTCGCGCGATCAGATGCGGATCTTCGTGGCCGGAGACATCTCCAGCAATCGGGACGATCCGTCGATCTGGCGGCATCTTCGCGACCAGGTGAATTGGTACCGGATCAGTCCTTCGCTGTTTCAGAGTTGTGTGATCCTTTTCGAAGAGCCGACCGACCTTTCGGAGGAGGGGTTCGAAGCCTGTCTGTGGGAGCGACTGCGTTCCCTGAGCGATGAGGACGTGGCGCACGGCCAGCGCCACGATGCCCGGGTGAGTGCCGACCCTGAAGATCCTCACTTCTCCATGAGCTTTGCCGGGGAGGCTTTCTTCGTTGTCGGGCTGCATCCGAACGCCAGCCGGCCTGCGCGCCGGTTCGAGGTCCCGGGCCTGGTCTTCAATCTGCACGATCAGTTCGAGCAGCTCCGGCGCCACGGCCAGTATGACAGGCTCCGTTCCAGCATCTTGGCGCGCGACATTTCATTTTCGGGATCGCGCAATCCCATGCTGTCGCGGCATGGCGAAATTTCCGAAGCCAGGCAATATAGCGGCCGCGCGGTTGGACCGGGGTGGCAATGTCCGCTGCAAACGCGCAGAGCCGACGAGCTGGAAAGCGTTTAGAAGCCTATGCCCGAAGTCATCGAGCCACGCAGCGGGGTCGCATTCCGGCTCGCCAAGGGCCAGCGGCTCACCGTGATCGATCCGCAAGGCGAGCAGGTCTCCGACATGCTTGCCTTCGCCCAAGACGACACACGGGAGGTCATCTCCTCCGGGCGATCGCTGGATTACGCCTCTAAACTTTTCTTGAGCACCGGGGACCCGCTCTATTCCAACCGGTCGAACATCATGCTGCGGATCGTCCACGACGATGTCGGACGGCACGACTTTCTTCTGACGCCCTGCTCCAAAGATACGTTCCGCATCATCTATGGCGACGAGGCGCCCCATCGGGGGTGCTTCGGCAATCTCGCCGAGGCGCTGGCCCCGTTCGGCATCGAGCCGGATCAGATTCCGGTGGCCTTCAACATCTTCATGAATGTGGAGATCGACGGGTCGACGGGCGCGCTCACCGTCGCTCCGCCCAAGAGCCGCGCGGGCGACCGCATCGTGTTCGAGGCCGAGATGGATCTAATCGTCGGCCTGACTGCCTGCTCCGCGCTCCAATCGAACAATTACGCCTTCAAGCCGATCCACTATCAGGTGGAAGACGCACCTTCGGCCACCAACCGCTGATCGTCGGGCACGCTATGGCTCGCCTTCCGCCAAGGCTTCGTCCATCCGTGCGCGGGATTTGGCCGCCGGCCCTTCGCGATTGACGAGCCAGAGCGCAACGCCGATCAGCAGGCCACCCAGCCCCTCGATCCAGCTCAGATGGGCGTCGAGAATCAGTGCCGACAGAACCACGGTGAAGAACGGCGCCAGGAAGAGATAGCTACTCGCCCGGGTCGCACCGCCCTTGGAGAGCGCCAAGAACCAGAGCCCGAAGGATCCGGTGGAGGCGGGAATCGCCAGCCACAGGAACCAGCCCCATTGAGCGGGTGTGGTTTCGTCGGGCCAATGCTGGCCGAGCGCATAGGCGATGAGCAGCAGCAGAATTGCGCCGAACAGCATCTGCCAGAAGCTGAGGGTCCAGGCGCTCACGGGCAACCGGGCGCGCTTGGTCAGGATCGTTGCGCAGGACCAGCACAGCGCAGAAGCAAGCGCTGTGAACTCACCGAGGAGAGCGTCGGCCTCGAAGAGCTCACCCGGCTTTGCCCCCATGGCAAGCGCCACGCCCACGACACCGAGGACGTGACCGGCGATGCGCTTTCCGTGCAGCTCCTCGCCGAGGAAGATGCGGCTGAGCATCGCCACCCAGATGGGATTGGTGAAGAGCAGGATCGCCGCGGTGGAGGCGGAGATCGACACCATGGCGAGGAAAAGCAATCCCAGCACAGCTGTGGTCTGGAGCAGGCCGATCAGCATGATCAGCGCCGTCTCGCGTAGACCGAGGGTCCCGGGCACCAGGGACGGCGTGAAGCCCGCCGGCTCAAAGGCGATGATGGGCAGGGTGGCCAGCGCGGCCACCACGAAACGCCAGCCGACCAGCACGATGGGCGGGAAACCATCGTTCAGCAGGATTTTCGCAGCGATGAAGCTGGAGCCCATGAGAAAGGTCGCAGCGATGAGGGCCACGACGAAGCCGAGGCCGGCGAATCGTGCGGCAGCAGAGGCAGGCGTCATTCGGCGAGTATATCGCGAACCTTCGGGACGACCTGTGTGGCATAGAGCTCGATGCAGCGCATGAGCTTCTCGTGGGGCAGCGTGCCGGCCGAATATTTCAGGTCGAAGCGGGAGACGCCCAGCGTCTTTATGGTCGCGGCGATCTTCTGCGCCACAGTCTCCGGTGACCCAACATGGAGCGCGCCAGAGTTCGCCTCCGCATCGAAACGATCCCGCTCCAAAGGCGGCCAGCCGCGATCCCGTCCGATACGATCGAGCATCACCTTGTAATGGGGCCATAGCTCCTCGCGGGCCTGCTCGTCGGTCTCGGCGACATAGCCCGGGGAATGGACGCCGATGGGAAGCTGAGGCTTGCCCATCTCCTCCAAAGTTCGGCGATAGAGATCGACGTAAGGGCGGAAGCGCGCCGGGTTGCCGCCGATGATGGCCAGCATCATGGGCAGACCATAGCGCGCAGCGCGGATGACGGATTCCGGACTGCCGCCGACACCGATGGAGGTCTTCAGGGGCGGGTTCTCGATCTCCGGGAAGATGCGCTGATCGGTAAGGCCCGCCCGAGTCTCACCCTCCCAGGTCACGGGACCGCCTTCGATCAGCTTCGTGAAGAGATCCAACTTCTCGGTGAAGAGCAGCTCGTATTGGGAGAGCTCGTAGCCGAAGAGCGGGAAGGATTCCGTGAAAGAGCCGCGGCCCAGGATGACCTCGGCGCGGCCGTTCGAGACCGCGTCCAGCGTGGCGAAGCGCTGATAGACGCGCACGGGATCGTCGGAGGATAGCACGGTGACGGCGGACCCAAGACGGATGTGGCTGGTGCGCGCGGCGATGGCCGCCAGCACCACCTCGGGCGAAGAGATGGCGAAGTCTTCCCGGTGGTGCTCGCCGAGGCCGATGAAGTCGAGACCGAGGGAATCGGCAAGGACGCCCTCGTCCACGACATCGCGGATGACCTGCGCCTGGTGCTTGTCGGAGCCGTCTTCCCCTCGCGTCACATCGCCGAAGGTGTCGAGGCCGAATTCGATTTTGTCGCTCATGGTGTGGCGCAGTTGGGGAGGCCGGAAATCGCCTGCAAGGCACATGGAGGTAACCGCGGCGCCGTCGGCACGAGGCCCGTCAGCGGACTGTGCGACTAGCCGCCGGACTTTGAAATCTCACCGTGCGGACCTCATCTTCAAAGGAACCCACCGCACATCCCGTCCCATCCATGAAAGGAAGTCATTCCGATGAAGGCCATCAATGTTGAGAAGCCCGGCGGTCTCGATCGTCTCAAGCTCGTGGACATGGATGCTCCCGGCGATCCGGGCAAAGGCGAGATCCGGGTGAAGCTCCATGCGAGCTCCCTGAACTATCACGACTATGCCGTGGCGAAGGGCGCGATCCCGACAGAGAACGGCCGCATCCCCATGTCCGACGGCGCCGGTGTCGTCGAGGCGGTTGGCGAAGGCGTGGACGAACTCGCCGTCGGCGACCGTGTGGTCTCCTGCTTCTTCCCGCCCTGGCTCGATGGTGGGCCGACCATCGCCGATTTCTCGAGCACGCCGGGCGACGGGATCGACGGCTATGCCCGCGAAGAGGTGGTGACGCCGGCGAGCTGGTTTACGAAAGCGCCGGAGGGCTGGAGCCATGAAGAGGCCGCGACGATCACCACAGCCGGACTCACCGCCTGGCGGGCGCTGGTCGTCGATGGCGGGCTGAAGGCCGGCGACATGGTCCTGGCGCTGGGTACGGGCGGTGTCTCGATATATGCGCTGCAGATCGCCAAGGCCATGGGGGCGCGTGTCGCCATCACCTCGTCATCGGACGAGAAGCTGGAGAAGGCGAAAGCGCTGGGGGCGGACTTCACGGTCAACTATCAACGGGACGAGAAATGGGGATCGACCGTGGCCGAGTGGTCCGGCGGCGGCGTCGACCATGTGATCGAGGTGGGCGGTCCCGTCACGCTGAAGCAGTCGATCCGCGCCTGCCGGACGGGCGGACATATCGCGCTGATCGGCATTCTCACCGGGCGCAGCGGCGATGTGCCGACCATGCTGCTGATGGCGAAGCAGATCCGGCTGCTGGGCCTGATCGTCGGCAGCCGCAAGCATCAGCTCGATTTCGTCGATGCGCTGAACGCCACGGGCATCAAGCCGGCGATCGACAAGACCTTCCCGCTCGCCGAAATCGCTGATGCCTTCGCCTACGAAGAGGCGGGCAAGCATTTCGGCAAGATCTGTTTGGAGATGTAGAAGCTCAAATTTCGACCAGTCGTCCTATTCTGTGTGGGTTCAAGTGACTCGGTTGCAAGCTTTCCGGCGACTTAATCGGTCTGATCACCCACGAATTCCCCGACCGAACCCTCAAATCTTGACGGTCGTCCTATAATTGCTAGTCTTGCGTGCCGGCTGACATTGTCTTTGCGGTAGCGAGACTCGGTCGAAAGGATTGAAGGAGAGAGGGTGACTGTCATGACTCACGTACCTGGAGCGTCCGCGACGATTCCTGAGTGGCGCATTTCTGGGGAATGGTTCGACGTCTGCTCCTGCAACGCGCCATGTCCTTGCACGATGGCGCAGGCGCCGACGTACGATCAGTGCGACTTCCTTTTCGCCTACCGGATCAACGAGGGGTTCTACGGCAGCACTGCAATGAAAGGGCTCAAGGTCGTCATGCTCGCCAATCTGGAGGGGAATGTCTGGGATGGCGGTCCGGTGAAGGCTTGCGTATTTTTCGACGCGTCTGCCGATGATGCGCAGAAGGAGGCGCTCGAAGCGATTTTCACCGGCAAGGCCGGCGGCTGGATGAAGCAATTCATACCCGCCGTTCGTGAAGTCACCGGGGTGGAGTTCGCCGAAATCGCCGTTGAGATCGACAGCGATCTCGAACGCTGGAAGGTCTCGATCCCAGGAAAGGTGGAGGCTAGCGGCGAGGCGTTGACCGGCCCGACCGCCGATCCCTCCAAGCGCGTGCAGACCTTCAATCCTCCCGGCAGCGAAGTCGGGCCAACGGACGGCCCTGTGACATGGGGAAAGAGTCTCGTCGGGAAGTGGAACGCGTTTGGTTTCGATCAGAACATCCCAGCAGGGCAGAACAGCAAGCATATTCCCTTCGAATGGCATGGGCCTGACGCGGAATGACCGCGGGGACGGCTTCACCTCGCGTGCCGAGGGCGATCTTCGGACGCGCCTCATCGGTGCCTGGATGGAGCATCGTGATCGTCACGCTGGCGCTTTTGGCGTGGCTCGCCGCTCTCCTGACAATGTCGACTATGGACGAGGGGCCGGGCACGCCGCTCCACAGCTTGCCGATCTTCTTGATCGGATGGGTGGTGATGCTCACCGCGATGATGCTGCCATCGGAGCTCAATTATGTCGGCACGTTCGTAAAGCTCGTGAGCGGTCAGAAGCAGGCTGGCAGCACCGTCACGTTGTTCATCGCCGGATACGCTCTTGCCTGGGTCTGTTATGGGCTTGCCGCCTTTGCTCTGGACGCGGTCTTGCGGCTCGCATCCTTTGAGACACTTTCCTGGGCCAGGTCCGGCCCGCTCTGGGCCGGTATGGTGCTCGTCCTCGCTGCCCTCTACCAGTTGTCGTCTCTGAAAGAGCGCTGCCTCGATCACTGCCGCGCGCCGATATCCTATTTCGCCCGGCATTGGCGGCCGGGCCGTCTTGGCGCGCTCGTCATGGGGGCACGGCACGGGGCGGTCTGTGTCGGGTGCTGCTGGGCGCTGATGGCCGTGATGTTCGCCGTCGGTGTGATGAATCTCACCTGGATGGCCCTTCTGACACTCATCATGTTCGCCGAGAAGATCGTGCCGGGCGGCAAGACCTTAGGCGTTCCGATTGCCCTCTTGCTTCTCACGATGGGGGTATGGGTGGCCCTGTCTCCCGACACGGCACCGATGCTCGCGGATCCGCTGGTTTTCCGGAGCCTCTGCGGGTCCTTGTGACTGAAAGCAGTGTTAGGAAAGAGGGAGAATGCGTTTGGCGGGGCTGATCTGCCCCGTGAGACCAGGCAAGGATAGAGCGAGGCGGCTTCGCGATGGGCGGTATGTGGCAAAGTGGTGACGGTGGGCCTGAAGGCACGCAAGCCGGTGCTCAATCGTCCACGACGGACAAGGGGCAGGCGCGCAAACGCTCGATCCTCGATGCGGCCAAGAATATTCTGGTCGAAGAGGGATTTGCCGAACTGTCGTTCCGCCGCATAGCCCAGCGGGCGGGCATCAAGGTCGGCAACGTCACCTATTACTACCCGAACAAAGAGCAGCTCATGGACGACCTGGCGGTCTACATTTTCGAGCGCTGGGATGCCGGGTTTCGACGTCGGGTGCCGGAACACCTGACCGACAAGATGGAGATCTTCGACTATTCGATCCGCTACATGATCGAGGAAAACAAGCGCGAGAGAACGAACGCGCTCCTGCAAGAGATGTGGGCTATGGCGAGTCGGAGCGAGGTGGTGATGCGCATGCTCGATGTCTTCTATTCAAGGATGCGGAGCTGGATCGACGACATGCTGGCCAAGGTCAATCCGACGCTGTCGGAGCGCTCGCGCCAACTCCGGGCCGGACTCATCACCGCGCAGATCGAGGGGCTGATGGTTCTGATCGGCCCAAGACGTATTCCCCATGACGAGCTGCGTGGACTCGAGGAAGAGGCCGTCGCCGCCATACGTCAATTGGCGATTGCAGAGGATCGGGCATGTTGAGCCGTTGCCTTCGCACCGTGATCGGGCAAGGGTCGGGCCATGGCTTTCACCGATATCGCGACCCGCACCTATAACCACGGCTTCCGGCTCGATCCGATCGTCCGCAGCCTGCTGGATACGGATTTCTACAAGCTGCTGATGCTGCAGCTGATCCGGAACGTCCATCCGGATGTGTCGGCGCGGTTCTCGCTGATTAACCGGACGCCTTCGGTGCGGCTGGCCGACATCATCGACGAGGACGAGCTGCGCGCCCAGCTCGACCATGCCCGGACCTTGCGCTTCTCCAAGAAGGAGCTGATTTGGCTCGCCGGCAACAGCTTCTACGGCAAGACCCAGATCTTCAGTCCCGACTTCATTGAGTGGCTCGAAGACTTCCAGCTGCCGGACTATGAGCTGCGCAAATCGGACGGCCAATACGAGCTGCATTTCGACGGGCCCTGGACCCATACGACCATGTGGGAGATCCCGGCGCTCACCATCGTCAGCGAGCTGCGATCGCGTGCGGCGCTACGCTCCCGCGGCCGGTTCGCCCTCGACGTACTTTATGCCCGGGCAAAGGCGAAGCTGTGGGAGAAGGTGGTGCGGCTCTCCTCGCTTCCCGATCTGAAGCTGTCGGATTTCGGTACGCGCCGGCGGCACAGCTTTCTGTGGCAGCGCTGGTGCGTCGAAGCGCTGAAGGAAGGCTTGGGCGAGCGCTTCATCGGCACCTCCAACACGCTGCTCGCCATGGATGCGGATCTGGAAGCTATCGGCACCAACGGCCATGAGCTGGCCATGGTGGAAGCCGCGCTTGCGAAAACGGACGCGGCGCTCGCCGCCGCGCCCTACCGGGTGCTGGAGCATTGGCAGTCTCAATACAGCGGCAATCTCTTGATCGTCCTTCCCGACGCGTTCGGCACCGCGGCGTTCCTGCGAGATGCGCCCGATTGGGTGGCGGGCTGGACCGGGTTCCGGCCCGATAGCGCGCCACCCATCGAGGCTGGCGAACAGATCATCGATTGGTGGCGCGAGAAGGGATGCGACCCGCAAGGGAAGCTACTGATCTTCTCCGACGGGATGGATGTGGAGACCATCGAAGAGGTCTATCGCCATTTCCACGGAAGGGTGCGGATGAGCTTCGGCTGGGGCACCAATCTCACCAATGATTTCCGCGGCTGCGACCCCGACGGGGGCAACGCGCTGGATCCCATCTCGCTGGTCTGCAAGGTGACGGAGGCGAACGGCCGCCCGGCGGTCAAGCTTTCAGACAATCCTGAGAAGGCCACCGGCGACGCAGCCGAGATCGAACGCTACATGCGCGTGTTCGGCACGGCTGGGCGAACGGTCTCGCCCGTTGACGTCTAAGCGGCGTCTGCCGCGATCGTGGCAGCAAAGTCGCGATAGCTATGTAGCGGACGGCCCAGGATCTCGGTCAGCCGTTCGACATCGCCGTCGTCCGGAATCATGCCATCGCTCACGTAGCGCTCGGCCATCAGACGCATTTCATAGGCCATCCATCCGGGCATGAAGCTGGCCATATTCGCCTGGAACGCGGTGGGATCGTCGCCGCCGTAGACGATAGGGCGGCCTAGCAGCTCCGACCAGATCGCTGCGACGTCGGCCCCGGTCAGCGTGTCGGGCCCCACCAGATTGATTGTCTCGATCGGCAGCTTGCTCTCCGAGCGGTCGCGGCGGATCAGCTCGATGGCAGCGACTTCGGCGATATCCCGCGCATCGACCATGGCCACCCCCTTACCGCCAATCGGCATCGGGTACACGCCGTGGTTCAGAATGGTGTCTTTGACCATCGCTTCGTTGTCGATGAAGTAGCTCGGGCGCAAGATGGTGGCGTTGAAGTCCATCGCAGCAAGCATCCGTTCCGCACCCGACTTGACCGCGAAATGGGGGACGTTGACGAAGCGGTCGGCATGGATCACCGAGAGATAGACGACACGTTCCACCCCCGCTTCACGGGCCAGGTTGAGCGTCAAGATCGCCTGGGTGAACTCGTCGCCAGTAACGGCATTCAGCAGGAAGAGGGTGCGTACGCCCTTGAAGGCTGCGCGCATGGATTCGATGTCGAGCATGTGACCCTGCGCAATCTCGACACCGGCCGGGAGGTCGGCCTTCGAAGGATCGCGGGTCAGCGCACGGACGTTGGCGCCACGCTTAACCAGTTGGTCGACGACTTTGCGGCCGACGCGGCCGGTGGCGGCAGTTACGAGGATGGTCATGAGGATCACTCCGTTCAGGGTTAGAAGACACCCTGGAAATTAGTGATCCACAGGTGGGCGAATAGACGCTATATCTGGACAGACCGTCTCAGTGGTGGAACAGATAGATCTGCTCATATGGACCTGCTTGCTCTGGCCGATTTCAGTCTGGTCGCCCGCCATGGCGGCTTCGGCAAAGCAGCGCGCGCTGCCCACCGTCCGAAGGCCACCTTGTCGCGCCGGGTTGCGGAGCTTGAGGCAAGCCTGGACCTTCGTCTGTTCGAGCGTGGCGGGCGGGCACTCAAGGTGACCGAGGAAGGGCGCGCTCTATTCGAGCGCACTCACACGCTGCTCGGCGAGCTCGAAGAAGCGACGGCAGCGATCGCGTCGGGTGGGCAGACTCCGCGCGGGCGGCTGCGGATCAGCGCCCCACTGCTGTTCTCGCAAACCGCGATGGGCGGGCTCGCGGCGTCCTTCGCACTGAAATATCCCGAAGTGCGGATTGAAGTGACCACAGAGGACCGTCCCGTCGACATGATCGAGGAAGGCTATGACCTGGTGATCCGGGTCAACCCGGCTCCAGACGAAAGTCTGGTCGGCCGCACGTTCCTGCGCGACCGGCTTGTGGTGGTCGCGCACCCCGACCTTGTTCGGCCGGCGGAAGGCGAAGCGGTCCCGGCGATCGTCAGGTCGACAAACGATAGCTCGCCCTGGCGGGTCTTGGGCCCGGATGGGGAGGAGGATATCCGGATCGAGCCGGTCATGACGCTATCGTCGCTCATCATGGTGCGCGATGCGGTACGCGCCGGCGTCGGCGCCGGACGCCTCCCCGTTTCTCTCGTAAGCCACGATCTGGCCGACGGAACGCTGGCTCATTGGGGCGACGTGGCTGGTCCGGAGATCGCGCTGTGGACGCTTTACCCCTCGCGGCGCCTGCTCAGCGCCCGGGTCGCTGCCTTTCTTGATCACCTGAAGCAGGCTTTCCCAAAAGGCACCCCGGACGAGTTGGCGGCCCATATCGGCCGGTGAGAGGTCCCGCGCTAGCTAGCGAGGGAAACGCTTCCCGATACGAACGGCCCGCGGGTGACATATTCATCGAGACCCGGCGTGCGGTAGCCGTCCCGGCGCCAAGTGATGGGGAAGTGGCTTTCCTCAACCTCATTGGAGCCGAAGCGCATATAGCGGCCATACATGGGCCCGTTGCCGACGCTGAAGTTCTCGGGCGCAAACTTTACATCGGAAGAGACCATGTGGATGGCGAGGCTGCGGCGGGGCACATCCATGGTGTTGACCCGGCTGCCATGCCAAAGCCAGCCATCGTGGAAGGCGCCACCGCCGGGCGGGACCTCGATCGGCACCATGTCGATTTCGTAGCCTTGGGCCTCGGCCCATTCACGGGCTTCCTTCAGATCGTCTTCCGGCCCGTGGAACTGCATGATGGGTTGTGCCTCGCCCCATTTGTGGGAGCCGCGCAGATACATCAGGGTGCCGCCCTCGGCCGTTGTCTTGTCGAGCGCGATCCAGCAGCTTGCCATGCCGGGCTTGTCGAACCAGGTGGCATACATGCTGTCCTGGTGGAAGCCGATGGGGCGGCCGCCCGGCGGCTTCCAGAGCAGATTATCCACCATGAGGCGTGCGCCATCCCAGCCGGCCAGCTTGGCGCAGGCCTCGCCGATACCTGAATCCATGACGCTGCGCGCAACGGTCAGGTCGGCGCGCCAGCCGTTGCAGATCTGCTTGGTGTAGGGCTTGTCGCCTTGCGGCAGGTTCACTTCGTCTGGCCGCACGCCGGTTTCGAACTCGCCTTTCTCGAAGAGCGGCTCGTAGCGGGAGAGGATTTCAGCGGCGGCCTCCTCGCCGATGATGTTGTCGACGATCAGGAAGCCATCCCGGCGATATTGCTCGATCTGGTCTTCGGTCAGCTTCAGCATGATTGGGAGCCCTCCTGGTGTCGCCGACGGCGGGGTGGATCAACCGATCCTGCCTCCAGCCGATTTGCATCTTGCGTATCTTTATTTATTCAGATGCAATTTACGGGCGATGTCAACAGGCTCCAGGAAAAGGAGTCAGGTGTCGTAGATGATCGTGCAGAGGAGCGCGATCTCCTCGCTGTGAAGCCTTTCGGGGCCATGCTCGATATGGGCGGCGAAGGTGAAGGCATCGCCCGGATCGAGACGGTAGATCTCTTCGCCGTAGCGGTAGTCCATGGAGCCGCTGAGCATGTAGATGATCTCGGTGCCGGGGTGACGGAAGCGCGGATAGATGTCGCTGTCCTTATCCATGGTGATGAAGAAGCTCTCATAGGGACGGTCCGGGCCGCGACTATAGGAGAGCAGCTTGTAGACATGACCATGGACGCTGCCCGATCGTGTGACCTTGGTCTGCTGGTCGGGCTTCAAGAGCTGAGCCTTGCCGCGGGGCTGCTCCACCTCGGCGAACAGATCCGCCAGGGTGATGCCGACCGCCTGGCAGAGCCTTTCCAGGCTTTCAAAGCTGGCCGCAATATTGCCCGTCTCGATGCGGCTCAGGGTCGCCGGCGACAGGTTTGCGCCGGCGGCAAGCTGGCTCAATGTCAGATTGTGATTCTTTCGGTAGCGCCGAAGCACGTCTCCGATCCGCTGGCCGATCGGAGCATCGGCGCTCACCGCTTCCGGCACGCCCGGCTCCAGGAGAGGGCGCTTCACCGTCTCTTCGTGTTTCGCTGACCGGCGCGCTTTGGGCTTGGTTTTGTCCATCCTGCGCAGAGACTACTCGCCGCCCAGACTGTGGCAAGCGAATGCGGCGCGTCCTCGCATGAAGGAATGCGCAGACGCGACCCCGCCGGCGCGCGATCAATGGTTGTGTGTTTTCTGAGAAGAAATGGAGCGGGCGATGAGATTCGAACTCACGACCCCAACCTTGGCAAGGTTGTGCTCTACCCCTGAGCTACGCCCGCTTAAGCGTGTCCGCGCCAGGCCTCTAAGGCATTGCTGGCTGGAAGGCGGGTTTTAGTAGATCGCCGGTTGCTTGTCCATAGGGGTCTGCCAGACAAAACAAACTCTTTGCTTCGCTCGGCCGGCCCGTCCGGCGCCTGTGCCGAACGCTCCCTCGCGGCCTTCGCCACTCGCTCAAACTCCTGCTTCCTGCTCGGCTTCGCCAAACTCTTGCCGCGCCCGGTTGCCAAAAGGTCGTTCGCGGACCATTTTGACGGTCCGCTCCTCACATAAGCACAATAGGCAAGACGATCATGAGCATGGACGGCCCTATCCTGACGGAAGGCACGCCGGCCCCTGGAGCAGGGGGCTTCATCAAGAACACCACCACGGCCGAGTTCGTGAAGGATGTGGTGGAAGCATCCCGCGACGTGCCGGTGCTGGTGGATTTCTGGGCGCCGTGGTGCGGCCCCTGCAAGCAGCTCGCGCCGTTGCTGGAGAAAGCCGTGCGGGCGGCCAAGGGCCAGGTGCGGCTGGTGAAGCTCAATATCGACGAGCATCCGGAGATTCCGGGCCAGATGGGCGTGCAGTCAATCCCGGCGGTGTTCGCGTTCAAGAACGGTCAGCCCGTAGACGGGTTCATGGGCGCCATGCCGGAATCGAAGATCGAGGCCTTCATCGCGCGGCTCATCGGGGCGGACGATCAGGGCGCCGACCTGGAGGCGGCCGAGCAGGCGCTGGCCGCGGACGAGGTGAATTTGGCTGCCCAGATGTTCGGCCAGGCGTTGCAGGAAAATCCTGAGAACGTGCAGGCCGCCGCAGGGCTCGCGAAATGCTACATCAAGGCTGGCGACGTGGCTCGCGCCGAGCAGACCCTGCAGATGATCCCGGAGGAGAAGGCCAACGACCCCGCCGTGATGAGCGCCAAGGCCGAGCTGGACCTGGCCCAGAAGTCGGAAGATACGGGCGATATCGATGCGCTGCGCGAGGCGGTCGAAGCCAATCCGGACGATCACCAGGCGCGCTTCGATCTCAGCCTCGCCCTGAACGGCAAGGGCGATCACATGGGCGCGGCCGAGGAGCTGCTCACGCTCTTCCGTAAAGACCGCGACTGGAACGATGGGGCCGCGCGGACCCAGCTGCTCCAATTCTTCGAGGCTTGGGGGCCGAAGGATCCGGCAACGGCGAAAGGCCGGCAGAAGCTTTCCTCCATGCTGTTCGCTTAAGGCTTGCGAGAAAGGAAGCGCCTTCGTGACGGACGGGCTCACCGATCATTACCGCTCTCCGGCCGATTTGCCGGAGAACCTCCCTCTTTTCCCCTTGCGCGGCGCGATCCTGCTGCCGAGAGCGGCGCTGACCTTGAACGTGTTCGAGCGGCGCTATCTGGAGCTCGTCGACTATGCGTTGCGCAATGACCGGGTGATCGGCATCGTTCAGCCCGATCCGCAGACGGGCGACGCGGAGTCGCCGGAAGGCAAGCAATACCCTTTGCGCGGCACGGGCTGCGCCGGTCGACTGACGGCCTTCACCGAGTTGGAAGACGAGCGCATGCTCATCACGCTGACCGGCATCGCGCGGTTCGGCGTGGATGAGGTGAGCTCCGATTTCGCTTTTCGCATGTGCCGCCCGGATTTCGCCGCCTATACCCATGACTTCACGCCGGGCTACGGCGAGGAGGAGGTCGACCGGCCGGAGCTGATCTCCACCTTGCGGCATTATCTGGAGGTCAATCAGCTGCATGCCGATTGGGACCGGATCAACGGCGCAAGCACGGAGCGGCTGGTCAACACATTGTCCATCCTGAGCCCCTACGGTGCGGAGGAGAAGCAGGCGCTGCTGGAAGCGCGGGACCTGAAGGCCCGGGCCGAGGCGCTGGTCGCGCTGGCCGAGATCGAGCTCGCCATGGGCGACGACGACAGCGGCACATCTCTGCAATAGAGGTCACTGATGCCCCAAGAGAAAGATCCGGCCCAATCCGCACTCGATCCCAAGCTGCTTGAGATTCTTGTCTGCCCGCTGACCAAGACGTCTCTGGTCTACGATGCGGACGCCCAGGAGCTGATCAGCCGGGCGGCGCGGCTCGCCTATCCCATCCGCGACGGCATTCCGATCATGCTGCCTGAGGAGGCCCGCAAGCTGGAAGAGGACTAGGCGGCTCTAGCAGTTCCTTCTGCGTCATTGCCGGGCTCGACCCGGCAATCCATGCCGCTTCCTTGCAGCGTGTCCCTGGTTTCCCATTAGGACGCCGAACCTGGTGCGCCGTAACGGCGTGGATGCCCGGATCAGGTCCGGGCATGACGACCGTATCTGGAGTAGCGTTGATGGCACTAAGCACACGGTCATACGTGCTCAGCTAAAGCGGCTTTCCCTGGAGGAGCTTGGGCAAGCGGCCTGTCCCGCCTGCGGCTTCCCTCACCAAAAAGCGCTTCACGCCCGGCAGGCGGTCGACGACGCCGAGGCCGAAATCGCGAAGGCTGCGCGCGATCGTGCTGTCGTTGGAGAACAGCCGGTTCATCATGTCCATGGCAAGCGCGGAGATGGCGCTGTCGAAGCGGCGCCAGCGGGCATAGGCCTCCAGCTGGGCTGCATCGCCCGCATCGAGTCCGAGCCGCGCGCCCTCCACCAGAAGCTCGGTCAGGGCCGCCACGTCGCGAAGCCCGATATTGAGCCCCTGCCCCGCGAGCGGATGGACGCCATGGGCCGCGTCACCGATTAGCACCATACGCGGACCTACGAAGCTGCGGGCCAGATGCAGGCTCAAGGGAAAGTCTTGGCGCGGACCGGCAAGGGTCAGAGATCCGAGCTGGCTGCCGAAGCGCTTTTCGAGCTCGGCCAGGAAGCCCGCATCCTCGAGGGCCATGATGCGCTCCGCCACATCCTTCTCCTCGCTCCACACGATGGAGGTGCGGCTGCCCGTGAGCGGCAGAAGCGCGAAGGGACCTGCGGGCAGGAAGTGCTGGACGGCCTTGCCGTTGTGAGGACGGTCATGGGCGACGGTGGTCACGATGCCCCGCTGATCGTAATCCCAGGTCACGGTCTTGATGCCGGCTTGGTCGCGGAGCTTGGAGCGGCGGCCATCGGCAGCCACCAGCAGGCTCGCATCGATCGTGCCACCGCTTTCCAGAGTGCAGGCGATGCTGAACGGACTCGGCGCGATCTCCGTGACGGCGTCGGGGGCGAGCACCTCGATCCCCGGCTCGGACGCGACGGCATCCGCAAGCGCCCGCAGAAGCGGCTCGTTCTCAACGACATGAGCGCTCGACTGGCCGGCGCCGGTCTCCAGGGTATTATCGAAGCCGATATAGCGGGGCCGCGGACCGTCCGTCTCGAGGGGCGAATCCGTGATCTCGATCCTCTCGATGGGCTGGGCGCGGTCTGCAATGGCCTCCCAGACGCCTAAAGCCTGGAGCAGGTTGCGGCTGGCGGCCGTCAGGGCGGAGGCGCGGGCATCGCGGATCTCGGCCTCCAGTGGCCGGCGATCGACCAGGATGACGCGGAAGCCTTTCGGCGCGAGGCGGGCGAGCGCCAGGGCGAGGCTGAGACCGACAAAGCCGCCGCCGGCGATCAGAACGTCGGTGCGTTTATGGTTTGCGTCATCGGGACCGTTGCTGGGAGTCACGCTGTTCTGCTTCACTCTAGTAAGGAAGTCCGCTGAGTCGTCTGCCGTCAGCGCGCATCGCTTCGGCGCGCGATCATCTTAGCAAGACAAGGTCATACTGCATGAGCCGCGCCCTCGATACGCTTCTTTCCGTCCTCGATCTGGAAACCCTGGAAGTCAATCTATTCCGGGGCCGCAGCCCCCAGGTAGGGTGGCAGCGGGTCTTCGGCGGGCAGGTGATCGGCCAGGCCCTGGTCGCCGCCTGCAGAACCGTGGAGAACCGTACGGCCCATTCGCTTCACGGTTACTTCCTGCGGCCTGGCGACCCCAAGGTGCCGATCATCTACGAGGTGGACCGCTTGCGGGATGGCAAAAGTTTCACCACCCGGCGGGTGATCGCCATTCAGCACGGCCAACCGATCTTCTCCATGGGTTGCTCCTTCCATCGGGCGGAGGAGGGTCTTGCCCATCAGATGCAGATGCCCGAGGTGCCGGGACCGGACGAGTGCCCGAGCGAAAGCGAGCTCAAGGGCGCATTGATGGAGAAGCTGCCGCCGGAGATGCGGGCTTATTGGAAGGGCGAACGGCCGATCGAGCTGCGGCCCGTGGATCTGACCCGGTATCTGGAGCCCGGCGGCCATGCGGCCACCCAGAGCGTTTGGATGCGGGCGAGCGGCGATCTGCGCCAGCTCGAGACGCATGACGACTCCCAAGCCGACGATCTGCCGCTCCACCAATGCCTGCTGGCCTACGCATCGGATTTCACCCTGCTCGATACGGCCCTGATCGCCCATGGCAGGTTCGTCTTCGATCCGACTTTGATGCTGGCGAGCCTCGACCACGCCATCTGGTTTCACCGGGAATTCCGGGCCGACGAATGGCTGCTCTACGTTCAGGACAGCCCGAGCTCTTTCGGGGCGCGCGGCTTCTGCCGAGGGTCGGTTTTCACCCAAGGAGGCGAGCTCGTGGCCTCCACCACCCAAGAGGGCCTGATCCGTGAGCGATCTGCACGGTAGTTTTGCACAACTTGTGGGCAAAAACGTCTGATTGCCCTTTTTATGAGCAGCTAGCATGGGGTAAGCTTGGGGCTGGCTGCGTTAACCCGTCTTAAAAATGTATTAAACCCAACGAGTTGCCGAATTGGTGTCGAGTTGGCACGCGGTTTGACTCTGATTCCGGGTTCACGCGGCCAAAACGACCGAGCTGGCAACAGCAATTTTGTATTTGAGAGGCCGCAAAATGGAGGGGTTATCGAGATGAAGTTGGTGACGGCAATCATCAAGCCGTTCAAGCTCGACGAGGTGCGACAAGCACTGACCGAGCTTGGCCTGCAGGGCATGACCGTGACGGAAGTCAAAGGTTATGGCCGGCAGAAAGGCCACACAGAAATCTACCGGGGCGCTGAGTACGCCGTGAACTTTTTGCCCAAGATCAAGATCGAGGTCGCGGTTCCCGCCGCTTCGGTCGACAAGGCCGTGGATGCCATCGTGGCAGCGGCGAAGACCGGGCAAATTGGTGACGGCAAGATCTTCGTCACGCCGGTCGACCAGACGGTCCGCATCCGGACCGGCGAAACTGACGAAGCAGCACTCTAAACAAGGGGGAGGGTACCGATGACAACCCTTAAGAAATATCTCTGGGGGGCCGGAGCAGTCGTTGCTGCGTTGGCACTCCTTCATATCGAACCGGCTTTGGCGCAGGAGGAGACGCCGACGCTGGATACGGGCGACACCGCGTGGATGCTGACATCCACTCTCGTCGTTCTAATGATGACCATTCCGGGCCTTGCGCTTTTCTACGGCGGTATGGTTCGCAAGAAGAGCATTCTCGCTGCGATCATGCAGTGCTTCGCTACCTGCTGTATCGGCACGGTGGTGTGGTTCGTGATCGGCTATTCGCTGGCCTTCAGCGATGGCGGCAGCCTGAACGCCTATGTCGGCGGTCTCAGCAATGTCTTCCTGAAAGACATGGCGTTCGACTCCCTGTCGGGCACCATTCCTGAGACCGTGTTCATGACCTTCCAGATGACCTTCGCGATCATCACCCCTGCGCTGATCACCGGCGCCTGGGCCGATCGTATGAAGTTCTCTTCGATGGTCCTGTTCATGATCCTCTGGCAGATCATCGTCTATGCGCCTGTCACCCATTGGGTGTGGGGCGGCGGCTTCCTCTCCGAGGAGGGCGTGCTCGACTTCGCCGGTGGTACGGTGGTGCACATCAATGCCGGTATCGCCGGTCTGGTGGGCGCGATCTTCCTCGGCAAGCGTCTGGGCTACGGCGAAGAAAACATGGCTCCGTATAACCTCGTTTACGCGGTTATCGGTGCTTCTCTGCTGTGGGTCGGCTGGTTCGGCTTCAACGCCGGTTCGGCTGTTGCCGCTAACGAGACTGCCGGCATGGCCATGGCCGTCACCCAGATCTGCACCGCCACGGCGGCGCTGGCCTGGATGTTCGCCGAATGGATCGTGCACGGTAAGCCGAGCGTTCTCGGCATCATCTCCGGTGCGGTTTCCGGTCTCGTGGCCATCACCCCGGCTGCCGGTTTCGTGGACCCGATGGGTGCGCTGTGGATCGGTATCGCTGCGGGTATCATCTGCTTCTTCTTCGCCACCACGGTGAAGCGGGCTCTCGGTTACGACGACTCTCTGGATGCCTTCGGTGTCCACGGTGTCGGCGGCATCGTCGGCGCGCTTCTGACCGGTGTGTTCGCGGTCGAAGCAATCGGTGGCACCCCGGGCGCGCTGGAAGGCAATGTCGCTCAGATCTGGGTCCAGTTCGTGGGTATCCTGGCCACCGTCGTGTGGTCTGCGATCGCCACCTTCGTGATCCTGATCGTCTGCAACATCCTGTTTGGTGTGCGTGTGCCTGAGGCCGTTGAGGTCGAAGGTCTCGACATCAACCTGCATGGGGAGACCGTGCAGTAAGGACCATCGCCCGCCCACCTGGCGGGGGACGAAACAAATAACAAGATTGGTAGAGCCCAAGTCTCCTCCTCCCTTGACTGTGAGCTCTCACCTCGGGCCCCGGCTTTCGCCGGGGCCCTTTTTATTTGTGGGGGCGTTCTTCGTGGGAGCGGCTCTCCACCCACACGCTTCGCCCGACCGGGGCCGGCCGCAAGTGCCTCTCATCACCGAGATCGCGGCCTCCGATAATTCTCCACCGCTGTGCAGAAGCGCTTGGCGCGCCGCCCTATCGTTGATTGCAGACTGATCGGGAAAACGCGCGTCCGAATGGGGCTCACCCCCTCATTCTATAAATAACTTTGTATTGTAAAGTGCTTACTGTTATAGATGCGCTTGGTAGGCGCGAAAGGAACAGATCCGCAATGCGCCGGGAGGGGCTTATGATGGCTATTTACTTTGCAATACAAAGTACTTTCAATGCGTTCCGCTGGTTTGAGAGGACATGGGCAGAATGCTCGGCGGGCACGAGGCGGCGCGGCGGGTTCGTCGCCCTCCACGCCTTGGTTGCCGGCGCAGGCACGGTAGCGGGCTTCGCAGCGGACTCCGCCAGCATTGCCGCTTTCGGCTTGGGCCTGGCCTTCCCAGGCGCCGGCTTCCTAGCCCCGGATCTGGTCGGAATCGACACGCTTTTTGAGACCGGCTGCTATGTGGTTGCCGCTGCCGCTCTCTTTTCCGGCGCCCTGGTGCTCTGGCTGGCCACCGGCAATGTGATCGCGCCGCCCGTCACCTGGCTCGGAACGGCCATGTGGGCGGCCCTGCTGGCGGATGACAGTAGCCGTTCGCTCTCGCCGCTCTACACCTTGCTTCCGTTCGGTGCGGTAACGGCAACAATCGCCCTGGCGCTAATCCAGCGGCCGAAACCCCGAAGCGCTGAGCCTGCGCCGCGCGTTCACTTCACGCGGACCGATCTGCCGCGTGAGGCGAAAGCTCTTTCGCCGCGAACGGTGGAGCTGACGCGTCTTCTACTCGACCGATGCCTGCAGAGTCGCGATGCCTTCGCGGGATTCGATCACCGCGACCAGTTCCAGACCGCAGCGCTGCGCTATCAGCTCAACTTCATGTCCTATGCGCTCTCCCTTTTGCAGGTGGAATGCGTGCCCGCCTTCGACGGATATCTGCTTGAGGCACAAGAGGCGCTCGCCGACAAGATGCAGGCCTATGAGGTCTGGTCCTATTGGCGGGCGGAGAACCTCTGGGGAAATCTGTCCCTCGATGCCGACCCCGTCTCCCGGGACAACATCATGTTCTCCGGCTTCCTCGCCACCCAGCTTGCGCTCGCCTGGAACGCTTCCGGCGGTCGGGACGTCACGGGTGGCGGGCTTAGCTTCCGTCTGCCGTCCGGTCGTGCGTTTGAGTACAGCCAGCGGGAGCTCCTGGATACAGTCTCGTCCGGCTATGACCGGTCGCCCTTTGTGCTGCAGGCCTGCGAGCCGAACTGGATCTACCCTCTCTGCAATCTGATCACCGCCGCGGGTCTCAAGGCATCCGATAGTGCCTTCGGGACGGATCGTTGGACACGGCTCGCGCCGCACTTCCATCGCGCGTTGCAGCGCGACTTCACCCGACCGGACGGTTCGCTGATCCCTTTCCGGTCGGCGCTGACAGGTTTCGCATCACCGGTGGGCGGCGGGGCCGTAATGCAGACCCTACCGTGTCTCTTTCTGAATGGTTTGTCTCCGGACCTTGCGCAGCGGCACTGGGGTCTCGGGCGAAGAGCGATAGAGAGCCGCGGCGCAAGGCGCGCTATCTGGCCGGTCGATACGGGCAACTACCGCTTATCGCGCGCCGGCGGCTATGCGGCCTCCGCTGCCGCGGCTGCGGAGCTTGGCGATGACGATATGGCGTCCATCCTCCTGCACCACCTTGAACACGAGCATCCCGCTGTCAGCGATCGCGGCGCGATGCATCGTCCCGGCGTTTCTCTCTGGGCCCATGCGCTGGAATTGATGGCGCGTGTCGGGCGGCATGATGCGCTGGCGCGGCTCATCTCGGAGGGACCTCAGACGCGGTCCGGCATCCGGCTGGCAGAAATCTCCTACGATACTGCGAGCGTCGCTTCGGCTCATGCCGAGGGGAACGGTATTCGATTCGTCCTTCAGCCGCACATTCCCGGAGCGCTTGCTTCCATGCGTTTCACAGGGTTCGCGCCTGAGCAGAACTGCGTTCTTCGGCGATCTGACGGGACCGGCCACAGCTTCATGAGTGACGCAACCGGCGAGGTTTCGGTGAAGATCCGGATCGACCGGAGAAGCTCGTTGGCCCTCCACGCGGCGGGGGCGTAGGGCCATGGTCTGTTGCGTTCTGCTAGCTGCAATGCTTGCCGCGTTTGGGGCTTCCGTCCGCTGGCTGTTCGGAGGGCGCGATGCTGCGGCGCGAGATACCATGGCCTGGCGGCTTCTATCGCCAGACGGTGCCCGCGAGCCATCAGCGCTTGAGTGCACCGCTCAGCCAGGGCGCGACGGATGGCTTATCCGCCGCATGCGAAGCTTCGGATTTGCCTTCGAAGGGCTTGGTTTCGTAGTGCGGACCCAGCCTCATATGCGTATTCATCTTCTCGCGGCCGCGCTGGCCATCGCATTGGGCGCCATACTTTCCTTGTCGGCGACGGAATGGCTCTGGGTGATCGCGGCGATCGCCGCGGTGCTGGCGGGGGAGTGTTTGAACACGGCTATCGAGCATCTCTGCGATGTTGTCTGCCCGGAGGAGAACATCGCCGTGAAACGTACCAAGGATGTTGCGGCCGGCATGGTGCTGATCGCCGCTATCGGCGCTGTGGCCGTCGGCGGGGTGATCTTCCTGCCGAAGCTGGAGGCGTCGCTGCATGCCGAAGCAGGCTCTGCCTTTCCCATGATATGCGAGAGCGCATCCTGAACCGGCTTGCCGGTTCGGCTGTTGCCGCTAACGAGACTGCCGGCATGGCCATGGCCGTCACCCAAATCTGCACCGCCACGGCGGCGCTGGCCTGGATGTTCGCCGAAAGGATCGTGCACGGTAAGCCGAGCGTTCTCGGCATCATCTCCGGCGGTGCGCCCGTCTCTCCTCTGGCCGCTGCCCCTTGGAGCAGCCATAAAGGCGCTTCCCCAAAATGCGACTTGGAGAACGCACATGCGCGATGCGCACAACGGATGGGAAGCGTCGGCTGCAGCCTGGCTCGCCGATATGGAGGGCGGCGGTGACTTCGGTCGTTTGCACGTACTCGATTCCCCAATGCTTGAACGCGTCCGCGAAGGGCGCTTCAAAACCGCCCTCGATATAGGGTGCGGGGAAGGCCGCTTTTGCCGGATACTCCGGACGGAAGGGGTAGAGCCTACCGGTGTCGAACCCACCGAGAGACTGCGCGCGGCGGCGCAGCGCCGCGATCCAGACGGTCTTTATGTGGGGGCGGTCGCCGAAAACCTCCCGTTCGAGGACGAGACATTCGATTTGGTTGTCAGCTACCTGACATTGATCGACATCGAAGGCATCGAGGAGGCCATCAACGAGATGGTGCGCGTGCTGAACCCCGGCGGTTCGCTGCTTATTGCGAACCTCAACTCCTTCAGCACGGCGGGAGATTGGATCACAGTCCCAGGTGGCCAAACTCGCTTTCAGATTGACCGATATCTCGATGAGAGGCCGGAGTGGGTAAGCTGGCGCGGAATTTCAGTCCGCAACTGGCACAGACCGCTCAGCCGATACATGCAGTTGCTCCTCACCACCGGCTTGCGGCTCACGCATTTCGACGAGCCCGCCCCTTCAGGAGGCGACGCGTCCACAGCCGACCGACATCGCCGATGCCCCTATTACAACATCATGGAGTGGCGAAAGACCTGATGCCGCGCCGACCTGCAACGTCGAGGAGCCTCTCTAGTTGCGTCCAAGATTTCGCCGAGGATGCCGAGGGCGGCCCTGTAAACTGGCTTGCCGCCCGTCCGATGAGGCCGTAACACCGCGTTTATGGCCTCACCGACCTCCATTCCGACCCTGGCCGAGCTCGACCGGCTGGTCGCCTCGCCGTTTCAGAAGCTTTCCGCTCTGCTGGACGGAATCGCGCCGGGGGCCGAGCCGATCAATTTCTCCCTCGGCGAGCCGCAAGGGGCGCTGCCGGAGTTCGTGGCGCCTGTGCTGAACGAGACCATGGCCGATTTCACCCGCTACCCGCCGATCCGGGGCACGGCGGATCTGCGGAGTGCAATCGCGACGTGGCTGGGCCAGCGCTATCCGACGCTCAAGGGCGAGATCGGCGCGGACACTCATGTCCTGGCCCTGAACGGCTCCCGGGAAGGCTTATTTTCGGCGATCTTTCCGGCCAGGGCCCGGCGTGCGGACGTCGAGACCCCGGCTGTTCTGATTCCGAACCCGTTCTATCAGGCCTATGCGGCGGCGGCGGTCGCGGGCGGAGCAGAGCCTGTTTTCCTCGATTCGGAGGCCGAGACCGGTTTTTTGCCGGATCTCGATGCGCTGAGCGACGATCTGCTGGACCGGACCATCGTCCTTTACCTCTGCTCTCCCTCGAACCCCCAAGGAGCTGTTGCGGACGGGGCTTATTGGGAAAAAGCCGTCAAATTGGCGCGAAAGCACGATTTTCTGCTGTTCGCGGACGAGTGTTATTCGGAGATCTATACGGAAGAGCCGCCTGAGGGCGCGCTGGAGGTGGCGTTCGCCGCCAATGGCGGTTTTTCCAACGTTCTGAGCTTCAATTCCCTGTCGAAACGCTCAGGTCTGCCGGGCCTTCGATCGGGCTTCATTGCAGGTGATTCGGAATTTCTTGCCAGTTTCGGTCGTTTTCGCAATGTGGCCTGCCCCCAGACGCCGCTGCCGCTTCAGGCGGTCGCCACGACGGCCTGGGCGGACGAGGCGCATGTCGCCGCGGGACGGCGGATTTATGCGGAAAATTTCGATGTAGCGGATGAAATTCTGGGAGATTGCTTCGGCTATCAGCGGCCTCAAGGGGGCTTCTTCCTGTGGCTCGATATGAGCGCCGCAGGGGGCGGCGAAGCGGCCGCGAAAACCCTTTGGAAAGTATGTGGTGTCAAAGTGCTGCCGGGTGGGTATCTCGCCCGCGAGGACTTTAACGGACGAAATCCGGGCCAGGACCATGTGCGGGTGGCACTCGTGCACGGCCCTGCCGTGACGCGCGAGGGATTGGCGCGGATCGTCACCACATTGGGTTAGTTTATGGCAGTACGCGGTCGTAAAGCGGAACGCCGGCTTTTGCCGGGCGCGGTCCAGTCGGGCTTGCGCCAACTTCTGATGAGCGGATATGGGCTCGGGATCCTGATCCTGGCCTGCGGGGCGTGGGCCAGCCTGGCCACTTGGTCGGTCACCGATCCGAGCCTCAACAACGCCACGCGCACCACGCCGCACAATGTTCTGGGCCATTGGGGCGCGGGACTTGCCGATATCACCTTCCAATCGGTCGGGCTTGCCTCGATCCTGCTGTTCCTGCCGCTCGCGGCCTGGGGCTGGCATCTGATCTTCGGCACCGTGCCGGGGCGAATCCGGGCTCGGCTTCTCGCCTGGCCGGTTTCCGTCGTGCTGCTCGCCGGTGCCTTCTCCGCCCTGCCCCAGCCGAAGACCTGGCCGTTGCCGAGCGGGCTCGGCGGCATCATCGGCGAAGTCCTGGTGGCGGCTGCCGGCATCATCGGGCCCTTCCTGCCGGGTGCTGCGATCTCCTTCGTGGCCGGGCTCGGCTTCTTCATCTTCGGCACTTGGCTGCTGCTGTTCGCCTGTGGCACCAAGCTCTCTAGCCTGATCGCCCTGTGGGGCCCGACTGCAAGCCGGACCGGCGAATGGGCCAATGCGTCCCTGGGCGCCGCGCTCCATGCCACCATGCACACCTCGGCGAAGGTGAAGCGGGCGCTGACCCCGGAGCAGAAGCCCGAGTGGGACGAGGACCCGGAAGATGAGGAATGGGAAGAAGAGGAGCGCAGGCCGAAGAACGCGCTCCAGAGAGATGCTTCCCTCTACTACGAAGAGGCCGAGGACGAGGACGAAGACGAAACGCCCGAGGACATCCTTGCAGCCAAGGCGCGCCGCGCGCCGCCGCTTCCCAAGGCACCGGGCGACCCCGACGGCCGGATCGAGCCCACCTTCGACCTCATGGGAGCCAGACCCTATACGGCCGCGTCATACGACGACGATGATGAAGAGGGCGACGCGCCGGATTACGCGGACGACCGAGCCTCCTCCTACGACGACGATGACGATATGGACGGCACTGAGACCGAAGACGTCACCGGCGTCCAGATCACCCATCGCAAGCAGGACGAACCGAAGCGCCGGATCGCCAAGCGCTTCCCCTCCATGGACACGCCCTATACGCCGCCGGCCCTGAAGCTGCTGCAGCAGCGTCCGCGTTCGGCCGCCTCCAACGATCTCTCCGACGAGGAGCTGCAGGAAAACGCCGCCATGCTGGAAGGCGTGCTGGCGGATTTCGGCGTGAAGGGCGAGATCGTGAATGTGCGGCCGGGCCCCGTGGTTACGCTCTACGAGCTGGAACCGGCACCGGGCACGAAGTCATCCCGGGTCATCGGCCTGGCGGAGGACATCGCGCGGTCCATGAGCGCCATCGCGGCGCGCGTGGCCGTGGTGCCTGGGCGCAATGCGATCGGCATCGAGCTGCCCAACGAGACCCGCGAGACCGTTTACTTGCGCGAGCTGATGGAGAGCAAAGACTTCCAGGAGACGGATGCCAAATTGGCGCTCGGCCTGGGCAAGAATATCGGTGGCGAATCCGTGGTCGTGGACTTGGCCCGCATGCCGCATCTTCTGATCGCCGGCACCACGGGTTCGGGTAAGTCCGTGGGCGTGAACACGATGATCCTGTCCCTGCTCTATCGGCTGTCGCCGGAGCAGTGCAAATTCATCATGATCGATCCGAAGATGCTCGAGCTCTCCGTCTATGACGGCATTCCGCATCTCCTGGCGCCGGTCGTGACCGACCCGAAGAAGGCGGTGGTCGCCCTGAAATGGACCGTCAAGGAGATGGAGGAGCGCTACAAGCGCATGTCCAAGCTCGGGGTCCGGGACATCAAGGGCTACAACAAGCGCGTGCTGCAGGCCGAAGCCAAGGGCGAGGTGCTGACCCGCACCGTGCAGACCGGCTTCGACCGCGAGACCGGCCAGGCCATCTACGAGCAAGAGGAGATGGATTACGATCCGATGCCGTACATCGTCGTGATCGTCGACGAGATGGCCGACCTCATGATGGTGGCGGGCAAGGATATCGAAGCGGCGGTGCAGCGCCTGGCCCAGATGGCGCGTGCGGCGGGCATCCACCTGATCACCGCGACCCAGCGGCCGAGCGTCGACGTTATCACCGGCACCATCAAGGCGAACTTCCCGACCCGGATCAGCTTCCAGGTCACCTCGAAGATCGACAGCCGCACGATCCTAGGCGAGCAGGGCGCGGAGCAGCTGCTCGGCCAGGGCGACATGCTCTATATGGCGGGCGGTGGCCGCGTGATGCGCGTACACGGTCCCTTCGTCACCGACGACGAGGTGGAGAAGGTTGTCCGCTATCTGAAGAAGCAGGGCGTGCCGGCCTATCTCGACGCCGTAACCGACGACAGCGATGCCGACGAGGACGACGACGGAGACAGCGGCAGCGCGGGAAGCAGCGGTCCCGGCAACTCCAACTCGGGCGACGAGCTCTACGACAAGGCGGTCGACGTGGTGCTGCGGGACAAGAAGGCCTCGACCTCCTACGTTCAGCGGCGTCTGGGCATCGGCTACAACAAGGCCGCGACCCTGATCGAGCGCATGGAGGAGGAAGGCGTGATCAGCGAGGCCAATAGCTCCGGCAAGCGCGATATTCTGGTAGGCGACGAGACCCAGGCGCCTTATTGATCGGGGCGGGGCCGCGGTAACGGTTTTTTGCCGCGCCCCCTCGCCTCGAAGTTGACCATTTTTGGCGGAATCATTTAACCATTGACCGTGTGAATTCTCGGCACGGGCCTGAGGGGATCCTTGATGAACCGCCGATACAGCTGGCTATCCGCCAGCCTTGCCGCGACCCTATGTTTTGCGTTCCCGGCCGCTTCCGCGCTGGCCCAGGAACAGGGCACCACCGTGGTGCCGAAATCTACGACGAAGAAGCCGCGCTCCACGGCGACCGGCAACGTTCCCGGGACCGGCGAAAAGGCCGACGGAAGCGGCGCGAATGCGCTGCGCCCCGCCCAGGACATCCCGCCCATCGAGCCCGATAAGGCGCCGCCGCCCCCACCCGTGGAGGCCGAAGCGCCCGCTGGCGAAATCGACAACGCCGAAGCGGATGCCGGCGCCGGCTGGGAAGCCGCTGTCGAGGAAAGCGGCCCCCGCCCGCTGATCGGGGCTGAGCGCGAGCAGGCGATCGCCCGGGTGAACACCTATTTCAACGAGATGGACAGCCTGCAGGGCACGTTCCGTCAGATCGATTCCGACAACAAGGTCGCCACGGGGCGCTTCTACGTGAAGCAGCCCGGCAAGCTGCGCTTTGACTATGCGCCGCCGAGCCCGCTGAAGATCGTCTCGGACGGGGCGTTCCTCGCGATCGAGGATTCCGACCTGAAGACCATCGAGAAATATCCTCTGAAATCCACACCGTTCCGGCTTCTTCTGGCAGAAAATGTCGACGTGGCCCGCGACGCCAACGTGCTGGGCGTGTCCCGGGGCGGCGGCGAGCTGGCCATCCAGCTGCAGGACCGCAAGGGCGGCACCGGCGGAGCGATCAAGCTGGTTTTCGAGACGGCGCCGGAGTTTCAGCTCTCGGAATGGGTAATCACCGACGCGCAAGGGCTGACCACCCAAGTCACGCTGGACAATCTGGCGCCCGGCCGGAAGGTTGCGTCTGACTTCTTCAAGTCCAAGCAGCAGCCCTTCAACCCGTACCGGTAACCATGAGCTGCCCGGAAGACCGGGCCATGAAGATAACAGTCTGAATTTTCTATTGCGGAATCAGACCGTTATTTAATTTCTTCGTTCGCTTTAACGCCACGTTAAAGTTTTTCTAAGGTACGCGTTGAAAAACGCCAAGACGCCCACTATTTCTGCCGGAGAAGCGATCACATCGCCAAATCGGTAGTGCCCCCCCGTCTAGCCGAAGATGTGGTCGCTCGCACCGGCGTCCCTCCCGGTGCGTGCGCTGAGTAAGCGCTTCTAGCGCCCGGCCATGCGCAGCGGCCGGGCGCTTCCTTTTTGGGCTCCCATTCGCGATCGACAAAATTTCTTCGGCCCCGGCGCGGCGTTCGATTGTTTTTAGTTTCGAAGAGCTTTCTTCATCTTCCGCTCACCTCGCATTAGACCGTCGCAAAAGGTTTGCAGACTCTTCCCAGCTGAGCTGTTAAGGTTTCTTTCAGTGGCGCCTCTCGACTCCCCCCTACAGTCAACCTGCGATGGGCGCTGCACTAAGGTGACAGCAATGGCTTCCAAGCTGCAATCCGCGGGAAGCATGCACGATGCTTCCTACTCGGAGGCCTTCGACTCCGAGAAGCTTGATCTCGTGCAAGAAGCGTTCGATGCCGCCTGGCTCGAGCTGCGCACCGTGGGCTTTTCTCAGAATGAAGCCACCGACGGTGAACTTCGTTCCCTTCTCGGTGAGAAGATCATGGCGCTCGCCGCAGCCGGCGAGTTCGACCGCAATGAGCTGGTTTCGCGAGCTTTGAAGGGCTTCCGCGGGCTTTAATCCACCGTCTATCCTCAACATCATCCACAGACTTTGGGCTTCCGGGTTGGCAGTCCCGAACGGAGCAGTCTAGAGACGGACGGCCCTTTTTCGCCGGAGCGTCTTCTTCATGCAGTTTCGCCTTGCCACCTGGAACATCAACTCGGTGCGTCTCAGGCTCGACCTGATCGACAAGCTGAACCGCGCCTATCAGCCGGACATCCTGTGCCTGCAGGAAATCAAATGCGCAGAGGAACATTTCCCGCGGGACGCCATCGAGGCGCTCGGGTATCCCCACGTCGCGGTATGCGGTCAGAAGGGCTATAACGGCGTCGCGATCCTGTCGAAGATCCCGTTCAGCCCCGGCGATATGCGCGATGTCTGCGGCCGGGGTCATGCGCGGCATCTTTCAGTGAAGCTGGATGGGCCGACCGGCCCCTCACCGGTCGAGATCCACAACCTCTACGTACCGGCAGGCGGCGACATTCCCGACCCGGCGGTGAACGACAAGTTCAAACACAAGCTGGATTATCTGGAGGCGATGGAGAGCTGGTTCTCAGGCCTCGGCAACCGGGACCAGAACCGGATGATCCTGGTCGGCGATCTGAACGTCGCGCCGCTGGAGACCGATGTCTGGTCCCACAAGCAGCTTCTCAAGGTGGTGAGCCATACGCCGCCGGAGGTGGAGCGGCTGAACCGCGTACTGGCCGCCCATGAATGGGTCGACGTCATGCGCCGCCATGTGCCGCCGGAGGAGAAGCTGTTCACCTGGTGGAGCTACCGCAACCGGGACTGGCGGAAATCCAATCGCGGGCGGCGGCTCGACCATGTCTGGACCACCCCGGCGCTGGGGAATTCCGCCCACGCCATGACGGTGGCGAGCGAGGCCCGGGATTGGGAGAAGCCGTCGGACCATGTCCCGGTGATCACAGATTTCGCAATCGACTAGGTCTGAGGTTTTGGCTGGATCCCGGCGCTCGCCGGGATGACGGCAGTGGGTGTTCCGGCTAGCGGTGCTTCTCGGCGTATTCCTTCGCCAGGGCCTCGCGCTCGGCGCGGATCTGGGACGTCTTCGCCCTGACTTTCTCCACCACATCCTCCGGCGCGGTCTCCGGCGAGCCTGCCTCGAAGGGCGGGGCGGGCGCGTATTCGAGCTGGAGCTGGACAGCTTCGGCTGTTTCACGGCCGGCAAGCTCTTTCGCCAGGGCCAGGCCGAAATCGATACCCGCCGTCACGCCGCCGCCCGTCGCGAGATTCCCATCGATCACATAGCGCGCCTTGACCGGCTCCGCGCCGTAGTCGGTCAGGAGATCGAGGGCGTTCCAATGGGTGGTGGCGCGTTTTCCGTGAAGCAGTCCGGCCGCGCCGAGCACCAGCGCGCCGGTGCAGACCGAGGTGACGTATCGCGCGCCATCCGCCTGGCGACGCAGAAAGGCGAGGGTTCCGGCGTCGGTCAGGAGCGGGTTCACGCCGAGGCCGCCAGGCACGCAGACGATGTCGAGTTGCGGACAATCGGCCATGGCCACGGTCGGCTGGAGGACGAGACCGGTGGCGGTGCGAACCGGCGAAAGATCCTTCGCCACGAGATGGAGCTCGGTGTCGGGCAGGGAGGCGAACACCTCGTACGGTCCGGTGAGGTCGAGCTGCTGGACGTCGGGGAATAGGAGGAAGCCAATCGCGAGCGCCATCTAGGGCACCAGCTTGTAGCCGCCGGTCTCCGTCACCAGGATCTCGCTCTGTGCCGGATCCTTCTCGATCTTGCGGCGCAGGCGATAGATATGGGTCTCGAGCGTGTGGGTGGTGACGCCGGCGTTGTAGCCCCAGACCTCGTGGAGCAGCACGTCGCGGGTCACGACCCGTTCGCCGGCGCGATAAAGATATTTCAGGATCGAGGTCTCTTTCTCGGTGAGCCTGATCTTGTCGCCGCCCTCGTCGACGAGAAGCTTGGCGGCGGGCTTGAAGCTGTACGGCCCGATGGTGAAGACGGCATCCTCGCTCTGCTCGTGCTGGCGGAGCTGTGCGCGGATGCGGGCGAGCAGCACAGCGAGCTTGAAGGGCTTGGTCACGTAGTCATTGGCGCCGGCGTCGAGGCCGAGAATCGTATCAGCGTCCGAGGCCTGCCCCGTCAGCATGACGATCGGCCCCTTGAAGCCGCCGCGGCGCAGCAGCTTGCAGGCCTCGCGGCCATCGAGATCGGGCAGATTGACATCGAGGAGCACGAGGTCGACATGCTCCTCCTTAGCGCGCTTGAGACCCTCGGTGGCGGTCTCGGCGAGAAGGCTCTCGAACTCGTCGTGCAGCGCGAACTGCTCGCTCAACGAGTCGCGCATCCCTTCGTCATCGTCGATGATCAGAATTCTGCGCGCATTGCTCATGAGATTTCGCGAATGTCGTTACCGTATGGTGTGAGTTGTAAGCGGAGCGGCTTGCCGGAACAAGCATAGCGATCACCGTCATCCTCCATGCTGAGAAACGGGTAATCGGATGGTTCAAAAGAAAATCCTGGTGACACGTCTGCCGGGAACACGATCCAAGGGGCTGATGCATCTCTCGAACGGGGTACGCAACTGCGCGCTCGGCAGATCAGGGGTCTCGGCGCTCAAGCATGAGGGCGACGGCACCACGCCGGTGGGACGTTATCCGCTTCGCGCGTTGCTCTATCGCGCGGACCGGGTGAGCCGCCCGCAAACCGAATTGCCGGTTCATGCGATCGGCGATGACGACGGG
The DNA here is from genome assembly GCF_042676065.1 of Methyloligella solikamskensis. Taxonomy (NCBI): domain Bacteria; kingdom Pseudomonadati; phylum Pseudomonadota; class Alphaproteobacteria; order Hyphomicrobiales; family Hyphomicrobiaceae; genus Methyloligella; species Methyloligella solikamskensis. The sequence continues at coordinate 314,047 of NZ_JBHTJO010000001.1, forward strand.
TGGAGCGACGATCCGAAGGATCGGAACTACAATCGCATGATCCGCCTGCCCAGCCTTCGCAGCGCCGAGGGGCTGAAGCGCCAGGACCACCTCTACGATCTGGTTCTGGTGATGGGATATAACGACCTCCCGAGGGTGCGCGGGAAGGGCAGCGCCGTCTTCGTTCATCTGGCGCGTCCGGGCTACACACCAACTGAAGGCTGCGTCGCGCTATCGAAGCGGGATTTCTTGGCGCTGCTCGCCGAGATCGGGCCGGAGACCGAAATCGAGATTCGCGGCTAGGCGTGCTCTAAATCAAGTGTAGTCGCGCGCACCGAAGATGGCGGTACCGACGCGGACGTAAGTTGCGCCGAACTGCACGGCCTTCTCGTAATCGCCGCTCATGCCCATGCTGAGCTCAGGCAGATCGAGCTGCCCGGCCAGCTTTTCCAGCAGGGCGAAATGCATGGCGGGCTCTTCGTCGAGAGGCGGGATGCACATGAGGCCGGCGATCTCCAACCCCAGCTCGGCGCGGCACATCTCCACGAATTCGGCGACCTCGGCTGGCGGAATGCCCGCCTTCTGAGGCTCTTCGCCGGTGTTGACCTGGATGAGAAGCTTCAGGGTCCGGCCCTGCTCCTCCATCTCCTTGGCGATGGCCTTGGCGATCTTCGCCCGGTCGACGCTCTGGATGCAGTCGGCGATGGCGACGGCATCTTTCACCTTGTTGGATTGTAGCGGCCCGATGATGTGGAGCTCGATATCGGGATAGCGTTCTTTCAGATCGGGGAACTTTGATTGGGCTTCCTGGACACGATTCTCACCGAACACGCGCTGACCCGCGGCGATCGCTTCCTCGACCGCCTCGGCCGGATGGGTCTTGGAGACGGCGACGAGCTTCACGCTTTCGGGATCGCGCCCGGCGGATTTCGCGGCGGCGGCGATGTCGTCCCGGACTTCGGCGAGACGGCCAGCGATGGTTTGAGAGTCTGAGTCAGCTGACATGGCAGGCACCATAAGAGGGCGACGCGGACGCGCAAGCCCTTCTCCACTTCAAGACGGGGCAACAGCTCAGCTTGACCGCCCGGCTCATTTAGGGTCGATTGCGCGGCAAATCTCAAAGCTGATCGACGGACAGACACAGAATGGCAGCGGAGCGTTACGACGCGGCGGCGCGGGAGCGCTATTGGCAGGAAAAATGGGACAACTCTGCGGTTTTCGCCGCGGACGAGGCCGATTCGCGCCCGAAATACTACGTGCTGGAGATGTTCCCCTATCCGTCGGGGCGCATCCATATCGGCCACACCCGTAACTACACCATGGGCGATGTGGTGGCGCGGTTCATGCGGGCGCGCGGCCATAACGTGCTGCATCCCATGGGCTGGGACGCCTTCGGCATGCCGGCGGAGAACGCGGCCATCGAGCGCGGCATCCATCCCGGTGAATGGACGTACGACAATATCGCCACCATGCGCGACCAGCTCAAGTTGATGGGCTTTTCCATCGATTGGGCGCGGGAATTCGCTACCTGCGATGTCGAATATTACGCCCAACAGCAGAGCCTGTTTCTTGATCTCATGGAAGCCGGGCTGGTGGAGCGGAAGACCCGCAAGGTTAACTGGGACCCAGTCGACCAGACCGTGCTCGCCAACGAGCAGGTGATCGACGGCAAAGGCTGGCGGTCAGGCGCGCCGGTCGAGCAGCGCGAGCTGGCCCAGTGGTTCTTCAAGATCACCGAGTTCGCCGACGAATTGCTGGAAGGCCTGGAGACGCTGCAGCGCTGGCCGGAGAAGGTCCGGCTGATGCAGTCGAACTGGATCGGCCGGTCGGAAGGTCTGCTGCTGCTGTTCGAGACGGTCGCCGATACGGCGCCGGAAGACGTGCCGACGATCCAGGTCTTCACGACTCGGCCGGATACGCTGTTCGGTGCGAGCTTCCTGGCGATTGCGGCAGACCATCCGCTGGCAAACGCGGTCGGCGAGAAGGACAAGGCTGCTGCCGACTTCATCGCCGAGTGCCAGCGCCACGGCACGAGCGCGGCGGAGCTGGAGACCCTGGAGAAACGGGGCTTTGATACGGGCGTGCGGGTGGAGCATCCGGTGATCGAAGGCGCCACCCTGCCCGTCTATATCGCCAACTTCATCCTCTCCGAATACGGTACCGGCGCGATCTTCGGTTGCCCGGCCCACGACCAGCGCGATCTGGAATTCGCCCGGAAATATGATCTGCCGGTCACGCCCGTGGTGCTGCCGCCGGATGCGGACGCGGCGAGCTTCGCCATCGGCGACGAGGCCTATACGGGCGACGGCACGATGATCAATTCCGGCTTCCTGGACGGGATGGATGTCGACGCGGCCAAGGCGGCCATGAGCGATCGGCTGGAAAAGCAGACGGTTCGCAACACCCAGCAGGGCGAGCGGAAGATCCAGTTCCGCCTGCGCGACTGGGGCATCTCCCGGCAGCGCTATTGGGGCTGTCCGATCCCGATGATCCACTGCGAAAAGTGCGGGATCGTTCCGGTGCCGAAGGAGCATCTGCCGGTGAAGCTGCCCGACGACGTCTCCTTCGAAAAGCCGGGCAATCCGCTCGACCATCATCCGAGCTGGAAGCACGTCAAGTGTCCCAGCTGCGGCGGCGGCGCCCGGCGCGAGACCGACACCATGGATACGTTTGTGGATTCGTCGTGGTATTTCGCGCGTTTCACGGCGCCGCGGGCCGAGACACCGACCGTGCCGGAGATCGCCGATGAATGGCTGCCGGTCGACCAGTATATCGGCGGCATCGAGCACGCGATTTTGCATCTGCTCTACGCCCGCTTCTTCACCCGGGCCATGCACCGCACCGGCCATGTGGGGCTGGACGAGCCGTTCGCCGGCCTGTTCACCCAGGGCATGGTGACCCACGAGACCTACCGGACCAAGGACGGCCAATGGGTCGAGCCCAGCCTGGTGCGGATCGAGGGCAGCGAAGGCGACCGCAAGGCCTTCCACACTGGGACGGGCGAGGAGATCGCCATCGGCTCTCTGGAGAAGATGTCAAAATCCAAGAAGAACACGGTGGGGCCGGAAGAAATCGTCGATCAGTACGGCGCGGACACGGCTCGCTGGTTCATGTTGTCGGACACGCCGCCGGAGCGGGATATTCAGTGGACGGAATCGGGCGTCGAAGGCAGCTATCGCTTCCTGCAGCGCATGTGGCGGATGACCGGCGAGGTGGCAGCGCTTGGCGAAGCGCCTGCCGAAGCGCCTTCGGACATGAGCGATGCGGCAACCGACCTGCGGCGCGCGACCCACAAGGCCATCGCCGCGGTGACGGCTTCGATCGAGAATCTGCGCTTCAATTCAGCGGTGGCGCAGATCTACGAGCTGTCCAACGCGCTGTCGTCGACCCTGAACAAGGCGGGCGACACGCCCGATGCCGGTCTTCACTTCGCGCTGGCGGAGGCGACCAAGAAGTTGGCGCGGTTGGCCGCCCCAATGGTGCCGCATCTGGCGGAAGAATGCTGGTCCATGCTCGGCCATCACGGACTTTTGGCCCAGGAAGCCTGGCCTTCGCCGGATCCCGCGCTGGTGGTCGACGATCAGGTGACCATCGCCGTTCAGGTCAACGGCAAGAGGCGAGACGAATTGACGATTGCACGAGACGCCTCAAAAGAAGATATTGAGGCTGCAGCATTAAAACTGGAAAATGTTGCGCGCGCCATCGGGGGCAGGGAAATCAAGAAGATCGTTGTCGTGCCGCAGAGGATCGTCAATGTCGTGGCGTAACGGCCATATCATGGGTGATACCAACGTCAGTGACGCCCGTGGCCGGTCTTTCCGCAAGGTTGGCCGGACAGTGGTGATGCTCGCCCTGCTGGCTGGCGCTGGGCTCACCTTGAGCGCCTGCGGCGGCGTGCGCCCGCTTTACGGCACCTCGGCGAGCGGCGAATCCACCAAGGCGATGATGGCCGCGGTGGAAATTGCGCCGATTCCGGGTCGTGTCGGACAGCGTGTGCGCAACGAGCTGATCTTCGACACGACCGGCGGCGGGACGAAAGCGCCGAGCCGATATACGCTCAAGATCGTGCTGCGCGAGAAGGTCACCAAGGAAATGGTGCTCCGGAGCGGTGACGCGACCGGCGAGGTCGTGACCCTCGATGCGCAGTATCAGCTGGTGAACAAGGCCGACAATCAAGTGTTGAAGACCGGCGTCGCCACAGGTCGCGCGGCCTACGACCGCTACGACAAGACCTTCTCCAACGTCCGGGCGCAGTACAACGCTCAGGATCGCGCCGCCGATACGGTGGCGGATAGCATCCGCACTCAGGTCGCGGCCTTCCTCGCCACATCGGCCTGATCCCGTCTCACGGGAATTTTGTCATGGTCGCCGTCAAATCCTCCGGCGTTTCCCGTTTTCTGAAATCGCCCGACCCGGCCTGCCGAGCCGTGCTCGTCTATGGTCCGGACACCGGTCTCGTTTCCGAACGCGCCGCCGCGCTGCAGAAGCGCTTCGCCGAGGGGGCGGAGGAAGCAGAGGTCGTGAGGCTCGACGATCGCGACTTCGCGGAAATGGACGGACGGCTTTCGGTGGAGCTCGGCACTATGCCGATGTTCGCCGACCGCAAGGTTGTGCGGGTGGCGGCGGGCGCGCGGCTCAATCCGGATGAGCTGAAGGCTGCCTTGGCCGAGCCGCCGGAGACAGCGCTGATCGTCGAAGGCGGCAATCTCAAACCGGATTCCGCTCTTCGCAAGCTGTTCGAGAAGCTGCCCCATGCGGCAGCACTTCCCTGCTACGCGGAAGAGAAGAATCTCGGCGCACTGATCGACGAGGCCTTCGCCGCCGCGAAGATGAATATCGATCGGGAGACGCGGACCTATCTGATGAACCGGCTGGGCGCCGACCAGGCGCTGTCACGCTCGGAGATCGACAAGCTCATTCTCTACGCCGCCGGCAAGGACCGGGTCGGCCCCGACGATATCGATGCGGTGGTCGGCGACAGCGCCGAAGTCGCGGTGGAGAATTTCGTCTATCTCGTGAGCGGCGGCGATTCCCGCGGCGCGTTACGGCAGCTTGGGCGGCTGGCGGGGGCCGGCACCCCGCCCCAGGTGGCGCTTGCCGCGCTCGGCCGTCACTTCATGAAGCTGCACATGGTCGCCGCGGCTGAAGCGGCGAACGGTTCGGCGGATGCCGCCTTGCGCAAAATCCGCCCACCGATCCATTTCAAGCGGCGGGATGCGTTCTTACGGGACAGCCGCCATTGGGGCTCTCACCGGCTGCAAGCGGCTCTGCCGCGCATCCAGGATGCGGTGATGAAGGCCAGACTTTCGCCCGCGCTGGAGCAGGCCCATGCCGAGCGGCTGGTGCTTGCTCTAAGATCCCGCTGATAGCGATTTATCGTTTTAAATCAGTGACTTAGTCCGCGCAGGAGACGCTCGCGCACGTCCTCCAGCTGCTCCAGAGTCGAGTAGCGGATGCGCAGCTCGCCCTTCTCGCCCTTGCCCGGACGAAGCTCCACCTTCAGGCCGAGCACCTCTTTCAGTTCCTCCTCGGCGGCCCGGGTATCGGGATCCTTCGCAACGCTGGCCTTGCCGGACGACTTCTTCGCCTGCCCGCCATTCTGGACCAGCGCCTCGGTCTGCCGAACCGACAGCCCTTCCTTCACGACACGGGCGGCGAGCAGCTCGGCGTCCTGGCGGCCGATGAGCGCGCGGGCGTGGCCGGCAGACAGATCGCCGGTGGCGACATAGCGGCGGACCGCTTCGGGCAGCTTCAGGAGACGCAGCGTGTTGGCGAGATGACTGCGGCTCTTGCCGATGACCCGGGAAAGATCCTCCTGGGTGTAGCCGTGACCGTCCATGAGGGAGCGATAGCCTTCCGCCTCCTCGATGGCATTGAGATCCTCGCGCTGAACGTTCTCGATAATGGCGAGCTCGACCGACTCCTGATCGGTCAGCGAACGAATGACGACCGGCACCTCGTGGAGGTTCGCCTTCTGTGCCGCGCGCCAGCGACGCTCGCCCGCGACGATCTCATAAGTGTCCTTGCCTTCCTGGGGCCGGACGATGAGCGGCTGGACGAGGCCGCGCTCGCGGATCGAATCTGTGAGCTCAGCGAGATGCTCGTCGTCGAAATGGCGGCGCGGATTGAACTTGCTCGCCTTTAGGGCCGAGAGCGGCAACATGCGCTGATCTTCGATCTTGGTGAAATCGGCCTCGACGCCGTCGCCCAGCAGAGAGGTCAGGCCGCGGCCCAGCCGCTTCTTTTGAGTGGTCGCTGTCATGGTCTTTCCGCCGACGATCCGGCGCCTCCTCCGCTAGCCCCGCCAAGAGTCCGGGGCGATCCTCTACGCCGCAACTGACTTATTCCTCTGCCGCCTCACGCCGCCCGCATCCGGCGCTCGCGCTCGATCACCTCCGAAGCGAGCTTGATATAGGCCTGGCTTCCGGCGCAGCGATAATCGTAGAGCAGCACCGGCTTGCCGTGAGACGGGGATTCCGCCACCCGCACATTGCGGGGAATGATCGTGGAATAGACCTTGTCGCCGAGCACCCGCCGCACGTCGTCGACCACCTGGTCGGAGAGCGCGGTGCGCTGGTCGTACATGGTGAGCACGACGCCGTGGATATGGAGCTTCGGGTTCAGGCGGCCACGGATCTCCTCCACGGTGCTCAGGAGCTGGGCCAGACCTTCCAGCGCGAAGAACTCGCATTGGAGCGGCACGAGCACGGCGTCGGCTGCGGCCAGCGCGTTCACGGTCAGAAGGTTCAGGCTCGGCGGGCAATCGATCAGCACATAGGTGGTGCGCTCGGCCGGGTCCTCGCCGGCGACCATGGCGGCGATGGCGTCGCGCAGACGATAATGCCGGCCGCTTGCCATGCCCGTCTCGCGCTCGAACGCCATGAGGTCGATGGTGGCGGGCGAGATGGTCAGGCCCGGAACGGAAGTCTGGAACCGCGCATCCTTCAGGGTGCTGGTGCCGCTCATCACATCGAAGGTGGAGACACCGCGATCTTCCGCGCCGACACCGGTCGAGGCATTGCCTTGCGGATCGAGATCGATGATGAGCACGCGCTCGCCCACCGCGGCCAGGGCCGTGCCGAGATTGATGGCCGTCGTTGTCTTGCCGACGCCGCCCTTCTGATTGGCAAGCGCCAGGGTGCGGGTGCGGGGAGCAGGGCTGCCGCTGCCGCCACCACCGAATTTCGGAAAGCTGATCATCGCTTGGTCGCCTTTTGGCGGGAGTGTCGAAGACCGGTTACGTCCACGATGGTCGACTCCTTCGATGTGAGGCTCGGATGGGTCTCCACGCGGAAGCGCCAATCCTTCTTCGCTTCGTCGATCTCGCGGGAGGCGTCACGCCCCTTCAGGAACAGGCCTCTCGTCTCTTCGCCGAACAGGGGCTCTGCGAGCCCGAGCAGTTTGGGCAGAGGCGCGAGCGCGCGGGCGGAGATAATGTGAGGCGCTTCAGATAGGCTGTTTCGGCGGAGATTTTCAATGCGGACGGGGTGGATCTCCACAGGGGCGTCAGTCGCAGCGGCGACTTCGGCCAGGAACCGGCATTTGCGCTGATTACTCTCGACGAGATGCATTTTGAAGTCCGGGTCGCCCGATTTCAGGATCGCCACAACGAGTCCGGGGAAGCCTGCCCCCGAGCCCAAATCCAGCCAGAGTCGGGCTTTCGGCGCAAGCAAAGTTAACTGCGCTGAATCGGCGAAATGACGCGTCCAGACGTCTGGGAGCGTGGATTTTGCGATGAGATTCGTCCAGCTCTGCCACTCGCTGAGGAGCTCCTGATAGCGCTCCAGCCTGTGGATAGTTTCACGTGAAACATCAAAGGCTTTCGCGAAGGCTTTCGGACCGTCCGCATTGAGGGCGGGCTCCGCGCCGTCGAGAGCGTCCTCGCTCACGCGGATTTCACCTTCGCAGGCGCGTTCTTCTCCGCCTTCGCCTGACGCTTCACATGGGCCAGGATCAGCATCAGCGCGGCGGGGGTCATGCCATCGAGACGCGCCGCCTGGCCTAGGCTTTCCGGCCGGCGCTTCTGCAGCTTCTCGCGCAGCTCATTCGAGAGACCGCTGATGGCCTCGTAAGCAAAGTCCTGCGGGATCCCGATGGCCTCGTCCTTGCGGAAGGCGGCGATGTCGTCTTCCTGGCGCGCGAGATAGACGGCGTAGCGGGCGTCGGTGGCGAGCTGCTCGGCGATCGTTCCGTCGAGCGTATCGAGCTCGGGCCAGAGACCAACGAGATCGCTGAACACGATGTTCGGATAGGAGAGCAGGTCGAAGGCGCTGCGCTTCTTGCCATCCTGATTGAGCTTCAGCCCGGCCTTGGTCGCAGCGCTCGGGCTGATGACGAGTGACTTCAGCAACGCTTCGCCTTCGGTCAGGGCGGCGCGCTTCTTCTCGAACATGGCGGCGCGCTCTTCGCCGACACAGCCGATGCGGATGCCCATGGGCGTGAGCCGCTGATCGGCATTGTCGGCACGAAGGGCAAGCCGGTATTCGGCGCGCGAGGTGAACATGCGATAGGGCTCGGTGACGCCGCGGGTCACCAGGTCGTCGATCATGACGCCGAGATAGCCGTCGGCGCGGGTGACGATGAAGGGCTCGGCCTCGCCGCGTGCGGTCAGCGCGGCATTGATGCCTGCGATGAGACCTTGCGCGCCCGCCTCCTCATATCCGGTCGTGCCGTTGATCTGGCCGGCAAGGAACAGACCCGGTGCGACCTTCACTTCAAGGCTCGCACGCAGCTCCCGCGGATCGACGTAGTCGTATTCGATGGCGTAGCCGGGCCGTTTCACGTGAACGTTCTCGAGCCCCGGGATCGTCTTCAGGAAGGCGTGCTGCACCTCCTCGGGCAAGGACGTCGAGATGCCGTTGGGATAGATAGTGTCGTCGTCGAGACCTTCCGGCTCCAAAAAGATCTGATGGGCCGCGCGGTCCTTGAAGCGGACGACCTTATCCTCGATGGACGGGCAGTAGCGCGGACCGACGCTTTCGATGTCGCCGGAATAGACGGCGGAGCGGTCGAGGTTCTCCGCGATGACCTTGTGGGTCTCTTCGGTCGTGTAGGTGATGTGGCAAACGGTCTGGGGCGTCTCGATGCTCTCGGTCAGAAACGAGAAGGGGACCGGAGGCTCGTCGCCCGCCTGCACGTCCAGCTTCGACCAGTCGATGCTCGCCCTATCGAGGCGGGGCGGGGTGCCGGTCTTCAGACGGCCCATCTGGAGACCGAGCCCGTAAAGGCGCTCCGAAAGTCCGAGGGCAGGGGCTTCGTCCATGCGGCCTGCGGGGATCTTCTGCTCGCCGATATGGATTAGCCCGCGCAGGAAGGTGCCCGTCGTCAGGACAACGCTGCGCGCGCCGAAGATCCGTCCGTCTTCGGTAACGACGCCGGCGATGCGGCCCTCCTCGACGATCACATCGTCCACGGCGCGTTCGATGACGTCCAGATTTTCTGTCTCAGCGATCGCCGCCTGCATGGCCTCGCGATAGAGCTTTCGGTCGGCCTGAGCGCGAGGCCCCTGCACGGCCGCGCCCTTGCTGCGATTGAGCAGACGAAACTGGATGCCGGCCTTGTCGGCGACACGGCCCATAAGACCGTCCAGCGCATCGATCTCGCGGACCAGATGTCCCTTGCCCAAACCGCCGATGGCGGGATTGCAGGACATCTCCCCGATGGTCGAATGCTTATGGGTCAGCAGCGCCGTCTTGGCGCCCATGCGAGCGGCCGCAGCCGCGGCCTCGCAGCCAGCGTGGCCTCCGCCGATCACGATGACGTCGTAGGCTTGCGCACTGCCATTATGCTGATCGTCCCGGATCATGGGTCGAACGCCGTCTCTCGATTGTTTCAAGGGATCTTGCGCTGGAGATAGCGCGTTGCGAGCCTCGATACAATCGGCTGGGGGTTTGCGGCAATTTTCGCAGGCGCCATTCTCCCATGGGTTGCTAAGCTGATGTCTTCGGTCGGAAGGGGAATCGTTGAATGGTCAAACATGCGCTGCCCGCTGGAACGCCAGTGCTCCAGCCTTATCTCGTGGTCAGCGATCCGGACCGCCTCATCAATTTCATCCGCACGGTCTTCGGCGGCACCGAGGCCATGCGTATTCATCGCCCGGATGGGACGATCATGCATGCTGAGGTGCGGATCGGGAATTCCGGCGTGATGATCGGCGGGGCGACGGAGAAGGATCCGGCCCGTCACACCATGCTGCATGTTTACGTGGCCGATCTGGAGGGTGCATTCGCGACGGCCTATGCCCATGGAGCCGAGCAGATCGCACCGCCGATGGATGCGGGGGACGGGGACCGTCGCGGGGGCTTCCGCGATCCGTTCGGCAATGAGTGGTGGGTCGCGACCCGGATAGAGACCCTGAAGACCAGCGAGATCGAAAAGCGGCTCAGAGAGAAGGCGCCGTCAAACTCATGAAGCGATGTTTCACGTGAATCATTTCAGGGCCTGAGCCGCCCGGATTGTTTCACGTGAATCATTTTCCGATGCAGAACTCGCCGAAGATAGCGCCGAGGATCTCCTCGACATCGATATGCCCCGTGAGCCGGCCGATATGCCGGGCGGCGATGCGGAGCTCCTCCGCCGCCAACTCGTGCTCTCCCTCCTCATTCAGAAATCTCTGAAGCGCCGACGCGGCGGCTTCGATCTCTGTCCGGTGACGCGCACGGGTGATGGCGGGCGGTTCGCCGCCTTCTTCCAGACCGTCCGCCGCACGCCGCTTGATCTCGTCCAGAAGCGACCCGATTCCTGCGCCGGTCTTCGCAGAGATGGGAAGCACTTCGACCGCGCCTGCATCGGCCACCTGGTCGATCTTGTTGAGAACGGGGAAGGGGGCGAGCTTCCCCAGATCGGCCGGCGGGTCGGTCTGCGGGTCGGTCGCATCAATGAGCCAGAGCACCAGGTCCGCATCGCTGGCCCGGGACAGGGCCCGGCGCATGCCTTCGGATTCGATCTCCCCGCCGCCTTCGCGTAGTCCCGCCGTGTCGGTAAGGATGACAGGAAGACCATCGAGATCGAGATGCACCTCGACAAGGTCGCGCGTGGTGCCCGCCTCCGCCGAGACGATGGCGACGTCCCGCGCAGCAATGGCATTCAGCAGGCTCGACTTGCCCGCATTGGGCGGCCCGGCGATGACGATGCGAAAGCCCTCGCGAAGACGTTCGCCAGAGCGCTTCTGAAGTTCGGCGGTCAGCTCCTGGAGGAGAGCGCTGGCTTCCTGCTTCGCCTGGACCATGGCGTCGTCGGCGACGTCTTCCTCGTCAGAGAAATCGATGCTCGCTTCGGCCAGGGCCTGGGCGCGTAGGATGTGCTCCCGCCAGCCTGTCGCCCTATCCCGCAACGACCCTTCGGCCTGGGTCAGCGCCTGATTTGCCTGGGCGGCCGTCTCCGCATTGATGAGATCGGCCAAGCCTTCGACGGCGCTCAAGTCGAGTTTGCCGTTCTCGAAAGCGCGGGAGGCGAATTCCCCCGGCTCGGCCAGGCGCACGCTCTCTCGCGTTAACGAAGCATTAACCACGTTCTGACTGACCGCCCGGCCGCCATGAATATGGAGCTCAGCCATGTCCTCGCCGGTAAAGCTCGCAGGCCCCGGAAACCAAAGCACGAGACCGCGGTCCAGCAAGGAACCGGTGGCGGGGTCTGTCAGTCTCCTCAGGGTGGCGCGGCGCGGCGCGGGCAGGGCGCCGGCGAGCGCGGTCACCAGATCGCGCGTCCCGGGCCCGGAGATGCGCAGCACGGCGATGGCGGCGCGGCCCTGACCACTGGCAAGGGCGATGATGGTGTCGGTGGTCGGCATTGGAAGCGGCAATTCTTTTTCGTCGCGTAAACCACAAGAGAAGCGCGGCAGAGGTTACCCTGTCCTCGATCCATTCACGACAGGAGCATCATGACGGACAGCACATCCCATAATCGTCTCGGCGAAGAGACCAGCCCCTATCTGCTGCAGCATCGGGACAACCCTGTCCATTGGTGGGCGTGGGGCGACGACGCGCTGGCCCACGCGAAAGAGACGGGCAAACCGATCCTCCTGTCGGTCGGCTACGCGGCCTGCCATTGGTGCCACGTCATGGCTCATGAGAGTTTCGAGGACGACGAGGTCGCCGCGGTCATGAACGAGCTCTTCGTCAACATCAAGGTCGATCGCGAAGAGCGGCCGGACGTCGACTCCGTCTACATGAGCGCATTGCATCAGCTTGGCGAGCAGGGCGGGTGGCCGCTCACCATGTTCCTGACGCCGGATGGCGAGCCCTTCTGGGGCGGCACGTATTTCCCGAAGGAGCCGCGCTTCGGCCGGCCGGGCTTCACCCATGTGCTGAGGGAGATCGCGCGGATCTATTCAGAGGAACCGGACAAGATCCGGAAGAACGCCGAAGCGCTTAAGGAGCGGCTGCAGCCGGCAGCACCGCGCCAGGCAGGCGCACCGAACGAGCCGCTGCTGGAAGATCTTTCCACTCGCTTTCTGCAGGCGGTCGATCCCGACAATGGCGGTCTCCAGGGCGCACCGAAATTTCCGCAAACACAGTTCTTCTCGTTCCTCTGGCGGACGGGTCTGCGCTACGGAAACAAGCAGTCGCAAACTGCCGTGCAGCTCACCCTGAACCACATCGCCCAAGGGGGCATCTACGATCATCTCGGCGGCGGCTTCGCCCGCTACACCGTGGACGACAAATGGCTCGTGCCGCATTTCGAGAAAATGCTCTACGACAACGCCCTGCTGCTTGACCTCATGACCGAAGCCTGGCGCGAGACCAAGGCGCCGCTCTATGCCGCACGGATCGCGGAGACGGTAGCCTGGCTGACGCGCGAGATGACCGTCGAGGGTGGAGGCTTCGCAGCATCGCTCGATGCGGACAGCGAAGGCGAGGAGGGCAAGTTCTACGTCTGGAGGAAGGACGAGATCGAAGAGGTTCTGGAGCCGGAAGAGGCGGCGCTATTTTGCGGCGTCTACGATGTGCGCGCGGGCGGCAACTGGGAAGGCAAGACGATCCTCAATCGGCTCGACACCATCGAGCTGATGGATGACGGAACGGAAGCGAAGCTTGCCGAGATGCGCGCAAAGCTGTTCGCCAAGCGTGCCGAGCGTATCCGGCCCGGCTTCGACGACAAGGTCCTCGCCGACTGGAACGGGCTGATGATCGCAAGCCTCGCCCGGGCCGGCGAGGCGTTCGGCAAGGACGACTGGATCGAGGCCGCAGCCCGCGCCTTCGACTTCGTCTGCGAGCACATGGAGATCGACGGACGGCTCCTCCACGCCTATCGCGAGGGGAAGGCCAAGGCGCCGGCGGCGGCCGCCGACTACGCCAACATGATCGGCGCGGCTCTGGCACTCGCATCGATCACGGACGACGGCCAATATCTCGACAAGGCGAAGGGCTGGGTCGAGGTGCTCGATCGCCATTACTGGGCGGACGAGATGGCGGGCTACTACTTCGCCGCGGACGACACGACGGATCTGATCGTGCGGCCACTCAACGCTCATGACGACGCGACGCCGAACGCCAACCCGACCATGATCGAAAATCTCATGGCGCTCTATCTCTGGACCGGCGAAGAGCGTTACCGGGAGAGGGCGGAAACGATCCTGAATTTCTTCTCGGGTGCCGCAGCGCAAAACGCCGTTGCCCATGCGGGTCTGCTCACCGCATCCCTCGATGTGATGGCACCGGCCCACGTCGTTCTGGTGGCGCCCGAGGACGGCGATGCGGAGGCTTTGCGCAATGCGCTGCGGGAGGTCTCGCTGCCAGGCGCTGTGGTGCAGGTGGTCGGGGAAAACGCGTCTCTGCCGGAGAGCTCTCCGGCTCACGGCAAGACTGCGGTGGACGGCAAGCCGACCGCTTATGTCTGCGTCGGGCCGCTCTGCTCGCCGCCCGTGACCGCGCCGGAGAAGCTCGCCGAGGCCATCAAGGCTGCGCGGGAAGTGCGCCCGGTCTAGCGTCTCGGGAGCGCTACCGGATTTCTTCGCTTAACGAATGTGGAAAGCGTCGGTCTGACTTGCGCAGATCACGAAGTGATGCCATGCATCGTGCATGACAGACGCTTCCGACGAACAGCTCGTCCTCCAGCCACCGAGACCGCTTCGCATCGGCGATGCGGTGCCAAGCTTCACCGCCCGGTCGACGGCCGGCGAAATCTCCTTCGACGATTACCGCGGACGCTGGCTGCTGTTCTTTTCCCACCCGGCCGACTTCACCCCGGTCTGCACCAGCGAGTTCGTCAGCATCGCGCGCGCAGCCGACAAGTTCGCCGAGCTCGACTGCGCGCTGCTCGGTCTCTCCGTCGACAGCCTCTATTCCCACGTGGCCTGGCTGAAGGCGATCGAGGAAGGCTTCGGCGTGACCATTCCGTTCCCGCTGATCGAGGATCCGTCCATGGCGATTGCACGCGCCTACGGCATGCTCGATGCGACGGCTCAGGATACGTCGACGGTTCGCGCGAGCTACTTCATCGATCCCGACGGGATCATCCGGGCAATGACCTGGTACCCGCTGGAGATCGGCCGTTCCGTGGATGAGATGCTACGGACCATCGCGGCACTGCAGCGGACGGCTGGCGGGGACGTCGTCGCGCCGGCCGACTGGCAGCCCGGCGACGATCTGCTCTATCCAGCCATGCCGACCATGAGCGATGCGCATCTCGGCGGGGAGTCGCCGACCTGGTTCTGCCGCAAGCGGGAAAGCGAATGAGCAGCGAGGGGTTCGACAGGAAGAGTGTGACCGAGGCGGCCGAGCGTTTGAAGATCTTCGCCCAGCCCCAGCGGCTGATGATCCTCGCCTGCCTGATCGGTGCCGAACGCCATGTGGGGGAAATCGACGAGATCACCGGCATCGGACAGCCTGCGCTCAGCCAGAAGCTCGCCGAGCTTCGCAAGGCGGGGCTGGTCACGGGACAGCGGATCGCCAAGCAGGTGCATTACCGACTGGCGAGCGAGAGCGTCGCGCTAACAGTGAAGCGGGTCATGGCCAGCGTGGACGGTCCGGCGGGACCAGCGCGCATCACGACAACGCCGCGGGCCACCCCGACCGACTCCAAGCAGGCCGGCGCGGCGCGCTTCGCCAAGATCGGCTAGCGCGGCCCGGCGGCCAGCTCTTACATCACCAGAGTTTCGAAGAGCATGTAGCCGGCGACCGCGAAGACGAGACCGGCGAAGGCGATGTTCAGCGCACCCTTACGCAGGGAGAGTGCACGGGCCGCCACGGCGCCGGCCAGACCGCCTACCACACCCCCCAGAATGAAGACGGCCGCGAGGGGCCAGTCGACCATGTCGGAGAGAGCGTAGTTGAAGGCGGTGGTCAGACCGAAGGCGGTGACCGCCACGAGGGACGAGCCCACGGCATAAAGCGTCGGCATGCCGGTCGAAGCGACCAGCCCAGGCACGATGAGGAAGCCGCCGCCGATGCCGAAGAAACCGGAGAGAGTTCCCGTCATGGCGCCGTAGCTCAGCACCTTCGGCATCTTGTCGACACCGCACTGGGCACCGGCGTCTCCGGTGTGGCTGCGCTTCACCAGCATCATGACGGCTACGGCAATCATCAGCAGGGCGAAGACGATCAGAAGCTTCTGCCCGTCGACCACCTTGCTGATGGAGGAGCCGATCAGTGCGCCGAAGATTCCGGCTGCGCTGAACACCAGCCCGCAGCGCCACTTCACATGGCCGTGGCGGGCGTGGTTGGCGAGATTGGCCGCGGCGCTCACGGCGACGGCCAGGGCGCTGGTGCCGATCGCAAGATGAGGATCGGGCACCTGCACCAGATAGACGATCAGCGGCACGGCGAGGATCGACCCGCCGCCACCGAACAGACCGAGGGTGAAGCCGACCAGGGCGCCGGAGCCGGCGCCGAGGGCGTATTGCAGTGGATCGAGCATCATGGCTTTTGCCGCCGTCGTTTCGAGGGGGAGGGAGGCGGCCGTTAGGCCGCCTCGTTTTCCGGCTGCTTGAAGCTCGGCTTGGCCATGGGCTCGCGTCCTTTCAGCATCGCCTTCCAGTAGATCGACGGGAGCACCCGCTCCTTCAGAAGCCAGGCCATGTGGGACGGCTTCAGATCGTCGATGAACCATTTGGGGAAGCTCGGGACGCGACGACCGCCATAGGCGAACTCGGCGAGGATGACCTTGCCGCGCTCCACCGTGAGCGGGCAGGAGCCGTAGCCGTCGTAGATCGCGTCCGCCGTCTGGCGGCCGTAGCCCATATCCCTCAGCACGTTCGCTGCCACGACCGGCGCCTGCTTGCGAGCGGCCGCTGCTGTCTTGGCGTTGGAGGTGCCGGCAACATCGCCGAGCCCGTAGATATCGGGATACTTCGCGTGGCGGAGCGTCGCCGGGTCCACGTCGAGCCAACCCGCCTCATTGGCGAGCGGCGAGACGCGCACGAAGTCCGGCGCCGTCTGGGGCGGGACGACATGGATCATGTCGAAGTCGCGCTCGACGATCTTCGTGTTGCCCTCGGCGTCGGTGGTCTCGAACCAAGCCTTCTTGGCCGGCCCGTCGATGCGGACCAGCTTGTGGCCGAAGGAGAGGTCGATACCGTAAGCCTTCACATACTCCATCAGCGAGGGCACGTAGTCGGCGACGCCGAACAGGCTCGGCCCGGCATTGAGGAACTCGACCTCAGTGTTCTCCAGCACGCCATTGCGGCGCCACTCGTCGCAGGAGAGATACATCGCCTTCTGTGGGGCGCCGGCACATTTGATCGGCATGGGCGGCTGGGTGAACAGCGCCTTGCCGCCGCGGAAGCTGTGCACCAGCTCCCAGGTGTAGGGCGCCAGATCGTAGCGATAGTTGGAGGTCACGCCGTTCCGGCCGATGGTCTCCTCCAGACCTTCAATGCCGGCCCAGTCTAGCTTGAGGCCGGGCGCCACGATCAGCTTGCCGTAGCGGACCACACGGCAGCCTTCCAGGATGACCGCGTGCTCCTCGGGCTCGAAGGCAGCAACCGCCGCCTTGATCCACTTCACGCCGTCGGGGAGAAGGGTCGCGAAATCCCGGCGCGTGTAGGTGGGATCGAAGACGCCGCCGCCCACCAGGGTCCAGCCCGGCTGGTAGTAGTGGATGTCGGCCGGCTCGATGATGGCGATGTCGAGATCGCTCTGACGTGCCAGCAGGCTGGCCGCAGCCGAAATGCCGCCGGCGCCACCGCCGACGATGACGATGTCGTGGTAGGGCGCATCGCCTTCGACGGGAACGCGGCCGCCATTGGCGATGCGCTTCACCGCACCGGAGAGGTCGTAACCCGCCTGGCGCGCCCGCTCCAGGATCTCAGGCAGGGGCCGGGCACCCGCCTCGGACAGAGCCCACAAAGTGGCGGTACGGGTGCCGGAGCGGCAATAGCCCAGCACGGGCTTCGGCAGGGCGGCCATGGCCGCACCGAAAGCGGCCGCCGATTCATCGCTCACCTTGCCGCTATCGACGGGGATATAAACCGCCTCGAGACCCTCTTTCCGGGCGGCGGCTTCCACCTCAGGGAAGGTCGGCTGGTCGACGCCTTCGCCGTCCGGCCGGTTCACGATGATGGACCGGAAGCCAGCCTCCTTGAGCGCGGCAATATCGTCGAGCGCGATCTGGGGGCTGACGGAGAGCTGTTCTGTAAGCTTCTTTATTTGCATGGGGGAGTCTCCTCCTGACGGCGGCAGCCTCGGCGCGGCTTGCGCGCCGAGGGGATCTGCCGGGATCGGTTTAGAGCTGGTTGAGGGGGACCTTCAGGTAGCGGCGGCCATCGGGTTCCGCTTTCGGCAATTCGCCGGCCTTCATGTTCACCTGCAGGGACGGAATGATCAGCTTCGGCATATCGAGGGTCGCATCGCGCGCCGTGCGCATGGCGACGAACTCGTCCTCTGAGATGCCGTCGCGCACATGGATGTTGTGCTCGCGCTGCTCCGCCACCGTGGTCTCGTTGAGGATGTCCCGCCCGTTGGGGCCGTAGTCGTGGCACATGAAGAGGCGGGTCTCCGGCGGCAGGGCCAGGACCTTCTTCATGGAACGATAAAGCGTCCGGGCATCGCCGCCGGGGAAGTCGGCCCGGGCCGAGCCGCTATCGGGCATGAACAGAGTGTCGCCGACGAAGGCCGCATCACCGATCACATAGGTCATGCACGCGGGCGTGTGGCCGGGGGTGTGAAGGACATGGGCCTCCATCTTACCGATGGAGAACGTGTCGCCGTCTTCGAAAAGGCGATCGAACTGAGAGCCGTCGCGCTGGAACTCCGTGCCCTCGTTGAAGACCTTCCCGAAGGTGTCCTGAACGATGCGGATATTGGAACCGATGGCGATCTTGCCGCCCACCGCGTCCTGAATGTAGGGCGCCGCGGAGAGATGATCGGCATGGACATGGGTCTCGAGCAGCCACTCGACCTTCAGCCCGTGCTCCTTCACGAAAGCGATGATCTTGTCGGCGGAGTCGTAGGCGATGTGGCCCGATGCGTAATCGAAATCGAGAACGCTATCGATGACGGCACATGCGTTGCTGTCGGGATCCTGCACCACATAGGAGAACGTATTGGTGGGCGGATCGAAAAACGTGGTGACGATCGGATGATTGGACATGCATTCCTCCATGAGGGACGGCTCTGATCCGGGTTTCAACGCTCGATTTCCCATTTCTGCAGGTGAGAAACCCTTGGATTACCGTATTTTCCCAGTCGTGAAGGCCGCAATATAACTCTATTACGCTACTCTGTATATATTTCTTTCGTTAGTTACAGTCTTTCGCAATTAATAGCACGCGCCCAAGCGGGCGCACCACCTCCGCAAGGCGGCAAAGGTTTCCGATCGTTGCTGAAGGAATTGGCGAAGTCGCGCGGCTAGCTGGCGATAGCCAGGGCCTCGGTCTTGTCGGTGGTCTTGGCTTTGCGCGCGGGTCCGCGGCTCGCATCCGTCAGAAGCCATGGGCTCCAGGGGCGTGGCGCGAGCAGGCTCTCGCTATGCCAGATGGGCACGATGCGGGCGTCCGCGGTCATACGGCCGATGAAGCCCGGCTTGTGGAGGTGGTGATTGGCTTCGTCCATCACGACCTCGTAGCCGCTCGGCGCGACCAGGTTCATCCCGGCCAGGGCGGTGCGCACGGAGTCGGTGTCGGTCATGCCGGCTTTCTCGACCGCCTTGGTCCAGAGATTGAAGCCGATCCAGGTTGCCTCCATGGGATCGTCGGTGACGACATTGGGCGCGCCGGAGAAGCGGCGCCAGTCGTGCACGAAGCGGCGGTTTTCGGGCGAGTCGATCTCGTGGAGATAATTCCAGGCGGCAAGGTGACCGGCGAGCTCGGGCCCGGCCAGCGCCGGTAGCTCCGCTTCGCCGATGGAGAGCGTCATGGCCGGAATGGATTGGGCGGTGACATCCTGCTCGGCGAGCTCGCGGAAGAAATAGATGTTCGCGTCGCCGCTGACGGTCGTGATGATAGCCGCATCGCCGCCCGCGCCGAAGCGCTTGATCCAGGCGACAGTGTCCACCCAGTCCCGATGATCGAACGGGGTGTAATGCTCGGCGATGGCGTTCTGCTTGATCCCCTTGGAATGGAGGTAAGCGGTGAGGATCGCATTGGTCGTGCGCGGATAGATCGTGTCCGTGCCGAGCAGGAAGAAGCGCTTCTTACCTTGGGCCAGGAGATAGTCGACGGCGGGGATCGCCTGCTGCTGAGGCGTCGCGCCCGTATAGAAGATGTTCGAGGATTCCTCCTCGCCCTCATACTGGCTCGGATAGAAGAGCAGGCTGTTGAGGGATTCGACCACGGGCAGCACTTCTTTCCGCGAGGCGGACGTCCAGCAGCCGAAGATGGCTGAGACGCCGTGCTCCTCGATGAGGCTCTTGGCCTGTTCCGCGTAGCGCTTGGGCTCGGAGCGCGGGTCCATGATCACCGCTTCCAGAGGACGGCCCAGCACACCGCCTTGGGCATTGCACTGCTCGATCATCATGACCAGCAGCTCCTGGAGGGGACGTTCGCTCGCGGTCATGGTGCCGGAGAGGGAGTGGAGGATGCCGATCTTGATGGCGCCGCTCTCCAGATTGTCGAAATAGCTTCCTACGGTGGAGACGAGACCTTGGGACCGGCCGATCAACTCCTTGGCCGTGCCGATCACCTGCTCGCCAGCCTGGTCCACATGACCGACCGCAGCGCCGATCCCGGGAAGCGCATCGGCGATTTGGCGCGCCACGCCGTTGGCGTGATTGGCGATCTCGTCCAGCTCCGCCGTCTGCTCCTCGAGTACGTTGCGCAGCACTGTGTTCGCATCGTTGATGCGGCCGACGCTGCCGGTTACCTGGCTAAGGGCCGAGGCGGTCTCCTCCACGGCGCTTTGGATGTCGCGAACCTGAGAAGAAATGTCGTTGGTCGCCTGGGCCGTCTGGGTGGCGAGCCGCTTCACGTCATTGGCAACGACCGCAAAGCCTTTGCCCGCCTCACCGGACCGGACCGCCTCAATGGACGCGTTCAGAGCAAGCAGAGAGGTCTGACGCGCGATGGTCTGGATCAGCCCGACCACCTCCCCGATGCGGGTGGCGGCCTGGGCGAGGCTGCGGACGGTTTCGTCGGCACGTGTAATATCGGACACTGCCCGCGCGCTCACATCCTTGGAGTCGGCTACGTCACCGGCGGAACGGCGCATGCGGAACAGGATCTCACGGGCCGCAACGCCCAGCGCATGGACGTCGGCACCCGCGGCGGAAGCCGAGCGGGAGGCGGCTTCGACCTGATCGTGCATCTGCCGGTTCTGATTGGAGAGCTCTGCCGCCGTGTGGCCGATCTGATCGATGCCATGGCTGAAGGCCTGGGTCACCTGATCCACGGTGGAGCGGAATTGATGGGTGAAGAAGCTCCGGCCCGCATAGTGCAGCCGCGCTTCCGCCTCCCGGCGGCGCTGATCGACCACCCGGGCGTCGGCTTCGCTGGCGGCGGCGCGCAGCTCAGCGATGGATTTGCTTAAATCGGCGAGGGGACCGTCAGGCTGGTTCGGGATCTCGGCATAGCGATCGCCCGCGGCGACCTTCTCCGTCGCATCGGCGACGATCCGCAGATGGCGGTTGATTGCCCAAGCGCCCAGAAGGCCCCCGGAGGCCGAGCCGACGAACCCCAGCAATATGCCGCCGGCCAGGGTTCCCAGCACGGCGACGAGCGCTGTTCCCAGAATCGGCAGTAGGATCCACCAACCCGGCCATTCAGCCCGTAGGTTATAACGCATTCTCTCTCCCATAGCGTCACGGGAGAGTTTAGCCGGGAGACCTTGCCGAGTTCTTTACGCGAACCACGTCTTAACTGCACAATTTATGGTCATAACCGCCCAAACATTGTACAATGTACTGCGTTTAAAGTCGTTTCGATATATCTCCCAAGACTAACCTGCGACATTCTGTACGCGCACCTTGCGTTCTTCTGAAGATCGCTTGAAAGCGTCCGGACCGTGTCCTGTGGGGAAAACGCTTTAAACGCGCAGAAGCCAATAAAAAAGCGGACCAGCTGCTTGCCGTCCGCTTTCTTTTTCCAGGAATGCCGCCTTTGCATCCTGCGCAGCGCGCCGGATGGAGGCGATTATCTGGCTTAGGTGTTCATGGAGTCGAAGAACTCGTCGTTGCTCTTCGTCTGCTTCAGCTTGTCGAGCAGGAACTCGATCGCGTCCTGGGTGCCCATGGGGTTCAGGATACGGCGGAGCACGTACATCTTCTTGAGCTGCTGCTGCTCCACGAGGAGCTCTTCCTTGCGGGTGCCGGAACGGGCGATGTCGATGGCCGGGAAGACGCGCTTGTCGGCGACCTTCCGGTCGAGAACGATTTCGGAGTTACCCGTGCCCTTGAACTCTTCAAAGATGACCTCGTCCATGCGGCTGCCCGTATCGATCAGGGCGGTGGCGATGATGGTGAGCGAGCCGCCTTCCTCGATATTACGCGCCGCGCCGAAGAAACGCTTCGGCCGCTGGAGCGCATTGGCGTCCACACCGCCGGTCAGCACCTTGCCGCTCGACGGAACCACCGTGTTGTAGGCACGGCCCAGGCGGGTGATGGAGTCCAGCAGGATGACCACGTCGCGCTTGTGCTCGACCAGGCGCTTGGCCTTCTCGATGACCATCTCGGCGACCTGGACGTGGCGCGAGGCCGGCTCGTCGAAGGTGGAGGAGACCACCTCGCCGTTCACCGAGCGCTGCATGTCGGTCACCTCTTCAGGGCGCTCGTCGATGAGCAGCACGATCATGTAGCATTCGGGGTGATTGGCGGTGATGGAGTGGGCGATGTTCTGGAGGATCACCGTTTTACCGGTGCGCGGCTGTGCCACGATGAGCCCGCGCTGGCCCTTACCGAGGGGCGCCACGATGTCGATCACACGGCCCGTCATATCCTTGCGGGTCGGATCGTCCACTTCCATCTGCAGCCACTCATCGGGATAGAGCGGTGTCAGGTTGTCGAAGTGGATCTTGTGGCGCTGCTTGTCGGGCTCCTCGAAATTGATCGTGTTGACCTTGAGAAGCGCAAAGTAGCGCTCGCCCTCTTTCGGGCTGCGGATCTGACCCTCGACCGTGTCGCCGGTGCGCAGTCCAAAGCGGCGAATCTGGGAGGGTGAGACGTAGATATCGTCCGGACCCGCGAGATAGTTCACGTCCGGAGAACGCAAGAACCCGAAGCCGTCCTGCAGAACCTCGACCACGCCGGTGCCGGTGATGTCGACGTCGCGGGCCGCGAGCTGCTTCAGGATCGCGAACATCAGCTCCTGCTTACGCATCGAGCTTGCATTTTCGACCTCGACCTCCTCAGCGAAGCTCAGGAGCTCCGTAGGGGTCTTTTCTTTCAAATCTTGCAGCTTCATTTCCTGCATGCGCTGCTAACTCCAAGGGAAGCGGTAGATAGGTTCTGGGAAGGTGACACCTTGTGGAAGGAGGAATCCGACTTCGATCCCAAGTGTCGCGATAGGAAGGAATTGACCTTAAGCGGGAATAAGCAGGTCTGGTGCCTGCACCGCTCCGGAAAACCCGATTTTTTTGAAATTTCCGGGGTGGATAAGACATTCCCGGATCGGATGCGAGTCACCTTATAACAGAGTTTGTCGCCCACGGGAACAGCTTTACCGCGTGCAATAGCGCAAACAAACCCGGATCAGGTGCAGGCGGGTCGCCTAGAACGGCTTCACCACCGCCAGGATCACGATCAGCACCATCAGAACCGTCGGCACTTCATTGGCGATCCGGTAGAATTTCGGCGAGCGCTTGTTCTCGTCATTGGCGAACTGGCGCCGCCATTTTCCCAGGATGCCCGTGTAAGCCGACAGCAGGATCACCAGCAAAAATTTGCCGTGAAACCAGCCGTCCTGGGACCAGTTGATAACGTAGTAGACGAGGATCAGGCCGAAGATCCACGCAGCCAGCATCGCCGGGTTGATGATGTAGAAGTAGAGTCGGCGTTCCATCACCTTGAAGGTTTCGGACTGTGGCGTGCCGGCGCCAGCTTCCGCGTGATAGACGAAAAGCCGGGGCAGATAGAGCAGCCCCGCCATCCAAGCGATGATGGCGATGATGTGGAAAGCCTTGATGTAGGCGAGCAGCATCGAGATCCCAGTCGCTGTTGCCGTTCCCTGAAGCGAATCGAAAGTCCGTGCTTCCTTCGATCACGCAGCACTAGCCTTACTTGCTTCGGACCAGGCTCACAAGGCGGCTGACATGCTCCGGTGGCGTCTGGGGCAAAATGCCGTGGCCGAGATTGAAGATGAAGGGCCGGTCTCCGAGGATTTCGAGGATCTCCTTCACCCGACGGTCGAGATGCTCGCCGCCCGCCATGAGCAGGACTGGATCGAGATTGCCCTGAACGGGAAGCAGGTTCTGGAGATTGTCGGCGATGAAGCGCAAAGGCAGGCTTGTGTCGCAGCCGATGGCATCGATGCCGGTCTTCCGGGCATAAGGAATTGCTGAGGGGCCAGAGCCTTTCGGAAAACCGATGATGGGCACCTCCGGCGCCTCCGCCTTCACCTTGGCAACGAGGGATTTGGTGGCGGCGATTGACCAGCGAGCGAATTCATCCTCCGCCAGGCTGCCCGACCAGCTGTCGAAGATCTGCAGCACCTGGGCGCCAGCCTTCACCTGGTTGATCAGGTATTCGGCTGACACCTCCACCAGGAGATCGATCAGACCCGCGAAGGCTTGTGGGTCCGTGTAGGCCAGGGCCCGGGCTTCCGCCTGATCCTTACTGCCGCCGCCGGCGATCATGTAGGTGGCCACGGTCCAGGGCGCCCCGCAAAACCCAATTAGCGCCGTCTCGGGATTGAGCTCTGCGCGCACACGGCGAAGCGCCTCGTAGACAGGGGCGAAGACCTCCGACGTTGCTGCCCTCTCCAGGGTCGCAATCGCCTTGCCATCCGTCAGAGGATCGAGCTTCGGCCCTTCCCCCTTCACGAACTCCACCTGCTGGCCCATGGCGAAGGGCACGATGAGGATGTCGGAGAAGATGATCGCCGCATCGAGATCGAAGCGGCGCAAAGGCTGGAGCGTTACCTCTGCGGCGAGCTCAGGCGTACCGCAAAGCTCCAAGAACGATCCGACTGAAGCTCGGATCTCCCGATACTCCGGCAGATAGCGTCCCGCCTGGCGCATGAGCCAAAGGGGAGGGGTCTCAGTGATCTCCCCTTGAAGGGTTCGCAGCAGGCGGTTGTTAGTGGAAAGGGTGTCGGACATGGCTTCCCTTAAACTAAGAGAAAGAAAGATTCTCTTAGATTGCTTCTTCTTCTTTTAGGCTGGGGGTTGCGCATATTCCGCTTCGTCCCCGAATTATCAACGCCGGACTTCACAAGCGGTTTGGCCGAACCGTGACAGCCAGAAGACGCTTGTGGATAGGCGCGGCCGTGTTCGCACGCAATCGCTGCTGTGCCAAGCCTTGGGCGTAGGGTGCGGCGATGTTGAAGACTGGCGTTTCCGAATGTGGATTTGGCGCGTGTGGATTTGGGGAGCGAATTTCGCTTTTCCGGACTCTGGAAAACCGACACAAATTGTCCACGCGGGCGAATCTGTGAACAAATCTGCGGGTAAATAAGGACGGCGGTTGAGAGTTTTCCGAGCCCCGGAGATTGTCCGGGAGTCGTTAGACAGTTATCCAAAGATATGAACACGGATATCCCGCCCAGCTTCCATCTTCATATGGTGTCGGATGCGACCGGCGAGACGCTCGTTGCGATCTCCAAGGCGGCGCGGGTGCAGTACGCCCAGTTCCGGGCTTACGAGCATGTGCATTCTCTGGTCAGAACGCGCCGGGAGCTCGACCGGGTGTTGCGGGATATCGAGGCAACGCCTGGCATCGTGCTCTATACCCTGGTCAACCGGGAGCATATCGATGCGCTGGAAGAGACCTGCCGGCGGGTGAACGTGCCGTGCGTACCGGCGCTGCTTCCGATCCTCCAGGTTTTGGAATCCTATCTGGGTACGCCGTCGACACCGTCGGTCGGTGCTCAGCATGCACTCGATGCCGATTATTTTCGCCGGATCGAGGCGCTGAATTTTTCCATGATGCATGACGACGGCAATCTGCCGCCGCGGCTGGACGATGCGGATATCGTGCTGGTCGGCATCAGCCGGACCTCGAAGACGCCGACCTCGATCTATCTCGCCAATCGCGGATTCAAGACGGCGAACGTTCCCCTGGTGCGTGGCATGCAATTGCCGCCCCAGCTCGAAAGCGTGAAGCGCGCGCTAGTGGTCGGGCTGATCGCCTCGGCCGACCGGATCGCCCAAGTGCGTCACAATCGGGTGCTAGAGCATTTCAAGTCCCATGTAGAAGACTATGTGGATCGGGATGCGATCGCAGCCGAGATCGCCGAGACGAAGCAGATATGCGCGCGCCACCGCTGGCCCATCATCGATGTGACAAGGCGGTCGATCGAGGAGACGGCCGCGGCCATTCTGAGACTCTATGACGATCGCGAGGACCCGGTACTCGAGCCATGACCACATTCGTTCAGAACAATCGCCCGCCTCTCATCCTTGCCTCGTCCAGCCGGACCCGGGCCAAACTGATCGAGTCGGCCGGGCTCACCGTCCTGATGCAGGCGCCTGGATTGGACGAGGCGGCCATGCGACAGGCGGTCAGCGGCGAAAAGCTGCTGCGCCCGAACGATGTTGCCGAGGTTCTGGCACGGGCCAAGGCCGAGGCGATCAGCGATCTTGCCAAGGAGGCCTATGTGATCGGCGGCGATCAGGTTCTGGCGCTGGGCGATCAGGTCATCGGCAAGTCCGACAGCATGGAGGAGGCCCGCCGGCTTCTGCTCGACCTGTCGGGCAAGACCCATGAGCTGCATACTTCCGTGGCGTTGGCCAAGGACGGCGCGGCCGTCTGGGCCTATACGGATGTCGCGCGGCTGACCATGCGAAAGCTGACCCCGGAATTCATCGGCCGTTATCTTGCCGCCGCCGGCGAGCAGGTGCTGGGCTCGGTGGGGGCCTATCAGCTCGAATCCCTCGGGGTTCAGCTCTTCGAGAAGATCGAGGGCAACTACTTTTCGATCCTGGGCCTGCCGTTGCTGCCGCTTCTGGCGGAGCTTCGTGCGCGTGATGTGATCGAAGGATAATCGATCCGGTATGATCAAAGCTTGCGTTATTGGATGGCCGATCGAGCATTCCCGCTCGCCCATGATCCACGGCTATTGGCTGCGCAAACACCGCATCAACGGCAGCTACGAAAAGGTCGCCGTGGCGCCGGAGGATATCGAGAGCTTTCTGAGCTCCCTCGGTGCGCAAGGCTTTGCAGGCTGCAACGTTACGCTTCCCCATAAGGAGGCCGCGCTTCGCGCCGCCGACAATGTGCACGCGGCGGCGCGGTCCATCGGGGCGGCCAACACCCTGTGGCTCAGCGAGGACGGGCGGCTGGAGGCGGACAATACGGACGCCTACGGCTTCATGACTCATCTCAAGGAATCGGCGCCGTCGCTTCGCTTGCAAGGCGCGACCGCCATGCTGCTTGGTGCGGGCGGTGCGGCACGCGCCATTCTCTACGGGCTGCAGAAGGCCGGTGTGGAGCGGATCGTGATCGCCAACCGGACGGAAGCGCGTGCGGCTGCATTGGCTGAAGCCTTCGACCACGGGCTGGAAACGATCGCCTGGGATAAGGCGGAGGGCGCGCTGAAAGACTGCGATCTCCTGGTCAACACGACGAGCCTCGGCATGGACGGTCAGCCGCCGCTCGAGATGTCGCTTAAGACTCTGCCGAAAGAGTCGGTCGTCGCCGACATCGTCTATACGCCGCTGGAGACGCCGCTCCTGGCCGAGGCCCGCGCCCGCGGGAATGCTTGCGTCGATGGGCTCGGGATGCTGCTCCACCAGGCGGTGCCGGGATTCGAACGCTGGTTCGGCGTGCGGCCCGAGGTGACGAAGGAGCTGCGCGATCTGGTGGTCGCCGATCTGAAGGTAGAGGACGGCTGATGCTGGTGATCGGACTCACAGGCTCCATCGGCATGGGCAAGACCACGACGGCGGCCTACTTCGCGGAGCGTGGGATCCCGGTCTGCAGCGCCGACCAGATCGTCCATGATCTTTATGAAGGTGAGGCGGTGCCTCAGATCGAGGCGGCCTTTCCCGGCGTCGCGCCGGACGGCAAGGTGGACCGCGCGCTGCTGGCGAAGGAAGTCGCCGGCCATCCGGGAAAGCTCCGGGAGCTGGAAGCGATCATCCATCCGCTCGTGGTGAAGGGCGAGATGGAATTCCTGCGCGATCAGGCGAAACGCGGTGCGGAGATGGTGGTCCTGGAGATCCCACTTCTTTATGAGGCGGGCGCCGAGGTACGGGTCGATACTGTCGTCGTGGTCAGCGCGCCGCCGGAAGCCCAGCGGGAACGGGTGCTCGCGCGCGCCGGCATGAGCGAAGAGAAGTTCGAATCCCTGCTGGCCCGTCAGATGCCCGACGCCGAAAAGCGCGCCCGGGCGGATTACGTTGTGGACACGGGCGGCAGCCTGGAAGACGTGGCGCGTCAGGTCGATAAGGTGATTGAAGATTTGCGCGGCCGCGAGGGCGCGGTTTGGGATAAGCTGCGGGGGCGGCTGGAAAGCTAGATTTTCAGCAGGGTGTTTTATGCGCGAGATCATTCTCGATACGGAAACCACGGGACTGAAGCCGGCGGACGGCCACCGGATCGTCGAGGTGGGCTGCATCGAGCTTCTGAACTGCATCCCCACGGGGCGGGAGTGGCACTGCTTCCTCAATCCCGAGCGGGACGTGCCGAACGAAGCCTTCCAGGTGCATGGGCTCTCGGCGGACTTTCTCGCCGACAAGCCGCTCTTCACCGATGTGGCGGACGAGCTTCTGGAGTTCGTCGAAGGCGCCAAGCTCATCATGCACAACGCGCCGTTCGACTTCGCCTTTCTCAATGCGGAGTTCGAACGCTGCCAGCGGATGCTGCTCGCCTGGGAGAATGTGGTCGATTCTCTTGCTCTGGCGCGGCGGCGCCATCCCGGCTTGCCGGTCAGCCTCGATGCGCTTTGTAAGCGCTACGGCGTCGATCTTTCGGCCCGCGAGAAGCATCACGGCGCCTTGGTCGACTGCAAGCTGCTGGCTTCGGTCTATGTGGAGCTGGTCGGCGGGCACCAGGCCCGGCTCGAGCTTGCAGTGAATAGCGGCGATGAGAGCCCGATCGGCGGGATTGCGCCGGTGGCCACGGCCCGGCCGGCGCCGCTGCCGTCACGCTTAAGTGCCGGCGAAGCGGAAGCCCATGCGGCTTTCATCCAAGGGCTCGGCGAAGATGCGCTCTGGAATCGCCTTTAGGCGGGTGATCCCTGTCCTCACCTAATTCTTCTGGCTGCCGCCGGCTTCTTTCTGGGCGTTTTCGAGATTCCGCCGGTAGAGCGTGCGGAAATCGATCGGGTCGAGCAGCAAAGGCGGGAATCCGCCATCCCGGCTGGTATCGGCCATCACGCGGCGGGCGAAGGGAAACAGGATCGCCGGGCAGTCGATGAAAAGAATCGGCTGCAGGATCTCCTGACCGGCGCCCTTGATGCGGAACATGCCGCCATAGAGAAGCTCGATATTGTAGACGATGGCTTCGTCGGTCTGGGCGCGGGCCTCCAGGCTCAGAACCACCTCATAGAGATCCTCGCCGCTTCCCGAGGCCTGCACATTCACGGATACTTCCAGCCGCGGCTGCTGATTCTTGTCAGGCTGCAGGCTCTTCGGTGCGTTCGGGCTCTCGAAGGAGAGGTCCTTGATGTACTGGGCCAGGACGTTGAGCGTGACCTGCTGGCCGCCAGGGGCTGCCTCTTCGCCGCTCTCGCCAGGTTGCGTCTCGTCTGCCATCGGTGATACTGCCTTAAGTCGCTTCTTCGGTGCTGCTTTGCATGCTTCTCGCTCAGCGGCGCTTGCGCTGTCGCTAGCACGGTCTCCGGATGCTCGCAAATGACATCCCTGCGGCAAAGCCGGCCCCAATCAGCCGGTGGACGATAGGTTCGCGCTTGGTTTGAGGTTGGCGCGCGGGAAGCGATGCCTTAAGTTGCGAAAAAGCCCGATCACCGGGTTTTCCCGACAGAGAAATCTTCGGTTCCGGTGGCAAAAGCTTAAATCAGTCCCAATATCATCTCATATGCCTTTTGCTGATGATGCGGGCATCTTTCCGATAAGCGGGTAACGACAAACGATGAGTGAAGTTTTCGACATCTATACCCTGCTCTTCCTGGTGTTGGCGGTGGTGATTTTCTTGCGCCTCCGCAGCGTGCTGGGCAGACGCACCGGAAACGAGCGCCCGCCATACGACCCGTATTCGCCGAGCGAGAATTCGGTCGGGCAGCATAAGTCGAGCGACACGGTCGTCGATCTGCCGCGCGGCCGCACCCACAGCCAGCAGGCCGAGGCGGAACCACAGCCCTCGGCTGCCGATATCGAGGCGCGCTTGGAAGACCATGCACCGAAAGACAGCGATCTCGCCAAGGCTCTGACCGAGGTGATGCGCGCCGATCCGACTTTCGATCCGGACCAGTTCCTGGAAGGCGCCAAGGTGGCCTATGAGATGGTCATCGCCGCGTTTGCCGAAGGGGACGAGGCGACGCTGCAGCAGCTCGTTGACGACGAGGTGTTCGAGAGCTTCCGCCGCAGCATGGCCGAACGCCAGGAGCGCGGCGAGCGGGTCGAGACCTCGCTGATCGCCATCAACAAGGCCGACATCATCGAGGCAGAGGTGAAGCAGGGGGTCGAGCAGATCACCGTGCGGTTCACGAGCGAGCTCATCACCTTGGTGCGCGATTCCGACGGCGACATCGTCGAAGGCGATCCGGAGACCGTTCGCGACGTGAACGATATCTGGACCTTCGCCCGGGAGATCTCCTCCCGCGATCCGAACTGGCAGCTTGTGGCTACCCAGACCGCCAATTAAGGCCTTGCCGCCCGGACAGCTCGATTTGCCAGGGGCAAGACCATGGGCAAAACGCGAAAAGGCGGCAGGGATCTTCCCGATAAGGACGATGACGACGCGGCGCTCTGGGAGCAGATCGCAGGCACGGTCGTGCCGCTGAAGAAGCGGGACGTTCGCGCCGCGCCTCTGCCGAAGCCGCCCACCAAGATCCGCCCTCCCAAGAAGCTTAATGACGCTGAAGACGCACCGGCCGCGCCGACGCCGTCTCTGAAGACACCTCCGCCGAAGCCCGGCCCGCCGGCGCCGGCCTCGATCGCGCTCGACCGTGGCACGGCGCGCAAACTGGAAAAGGGGCGGCTTCCCGTCGAAGCCAAGCTCGATCTCCACGGCATGCGCCAGCGGAACGCGCATTCAGCCTTGCGGCGATTCCTAATGGATGCCCAGGCGAAGGGGTTTCGCCATGTGCTGGTGATCACCGGCAAGGGCACGGCGAAGGCGTCGTCGGAAAACTTCTATATGGAAGAACCGCGGGGGGTTCTGCGCCAGCAGGTGCCGGGCTGGCTGACCCAGCCGGATCTCGCACCCGTGGTGGTCAGCTTCTCAGAAGCCCCCCAGCGCCTGGGCGGCGCCGGCGCTCTCTATGTGCGGCTGCGGAGGGTGCGGTAGGAGCTAGTCATCATGCTCGAACGGTTCGCACATTTCTCGCCATTGGGTGTCCGTTAACGGCGCGTGCCAGTATCCACCCATCTCCCACGCCCACATAACATCTCCATCTTTTGGATTAGAATACAGCGTGAATCTCACAGGTCTTCCTGTTGATTGGGGATCAACCGGCAGTATTAGCAAGTCACGGGGATCATGAGGGGCGGCCAAGACTCGGAAGACCCTTTGCGCATCCTCTGAATGCCATGTCTTGACGAAAAAGGATTCCCCGTTCGGTAGTTCGTGAAATGCAATTAGCTTGTGAGCTAGGTTGGGTGGCTCCGATTCAAGCGCTTGACGTATCGCGACTTCCTTCTCATTCGTGAAGCCTAGGTCGAGGATGGTAGATCCGCCTCCCGGTGCTGGAGGTATCCAGATCGTGCTTTTGGGAGGAGCATCTTCTAAGGCCGTTGAAAGGTGGTCCGTAGAAATTCCCACGCGAAGTACAGAAACAATCTGATTGGTGCCCTCGGGTGGAGTACTTCCTCGACGCCAACTCTGCATCAAGCGGTCACCACCTCCCCTAGGTAAGCCGGATTCTTTCGTGAATGCGCGCCGGCACGCGTTCGGAGTGTGGAAGCTAAACTTTTCGATTCCGCCCATTGATCTATGAGCGGCGTAAACTTCTGATCGGTTGGACCAGATGGCCCAGATACTGGACCGAGGTTGCCCCTCGTTTCCGACCGCTACACGACGCTCAAAGCGCTTCCGTCCCATCAGATCGCGTAAGACTTTCCCTTATCGACGGGCCAATCCTGGCAACTGTCAAATCTTACAATCTAGAGTAGCGAAACTTACAGAATAAACTTCGAGAGGTCGGCGTTCTTGGCCAGGTCGCCGATATGCTCGCGGACGTAAGCGGCGTCGACGACGAGGGTCTGGTTGCTCTGGTCGGAGGCCGTAAAGGAGACCTCGTCCAGGATGCGCTCCATGACCGTGGAGAGACGGCGGGCGCCGATATTCTCCACATTGGTGTTCACCTCCACCGCAATATCGGCGATGGCGTCGATGGCATCGTCGGTGAACTGAATCTCCAGGCCTTCGGTCGCCATGAGCGCCACATACTGCTTCACCAGGGACGCCTTGGTCTCGGTGAGGATTCGGCGGAAGTCCTCGCGGTCCAGCGCGCGGAGCTCCACCCTGATGGGCAGTCGACCCTGGAGCTCGGGCAGAAGATCGGAGGGCTTCGCCACATGGAAAGCGCCCGAGGCGATGAACAGGATGTGGTCCGTCTTCACGGGCCCGTATTTCGTGCCGACGGTGGTGCCCTCGATCAAGGGCAGCAGATCGCGCTGCACGCCTTCGCGGCTGACATCGGCGCCGGCGCGCTCGGTGCGGGCGCAGATCTTGTCGATCTCGTCGAGGAAGACGATGCCATCGTTCTCAACCAGCTTGATGGCTTCCTGGACGATCTGATCGGTGTCGATGAGCTTGTCGGATTCCTCGTTCATGAGGAGCTCGAAGCTGTCTTCCACGGTGACGCGGCGGGATTTGGTGCGGCCGCCCATGGCCTTGCCGAGCATGTCGTTGAGATTGATCATGCCGACCTGGCTGCCGGGCATGCCGGGGATCTCGAAGGAGGGCATGCCGGAGCTGTTGTCGGCGACCTCGATGTCGATCTCCTTCTTATCGAGCTCGCCCGAGCGCAGCTTCGCGCGGAAGGATTCCTTGGTGGACTGGCTGGCGCCGTGTCCGACCAGGGCTTCGACGACGCGCTCCTCGGCGTTGAGCTGGGCGCGAGCCTTCACCTCCTTGCGCTTGACGTCCTTCACCACGGAGATGCCGGCTTCCAGCAGGTCGCGGATGATCTGATCGACGTCGCGGCCGACATAGCCGACCTCGGTGAACTTGGTGGCCTCCACCTTGATGAAGGGCGCGTTGGCGAGCTTGGCGAGACGGCGAGATATCTCCGTCTTGCCCACGCCGGTCGGGCCGATCATCAGGATGTTCTTCGGCAGAACCTCTTCGCGCATCTCACCTTCGAGCTGCTGACGGCGCCAGCGATTGCGCAGGGCGATGGCCACGGCGCGCTTGGCGTCCTGCTGACCGATGATGTGCCGGTCCAGCTCGGATACGATCTCGCGGGGTGAAAAGTCGCTCATACTCTTCTCTACTTGCTCAGCTCAAATTCGGTGCAGTGCTTGATAGGGGGCCTCGTGGCCTCATGGTTTGAGACACGTTCCACCCTTTGGCGGAGGCCGCGGTCATCACGCGGCCGTATCCAAGGTCTCAACCACGATTGAATCGTTGGTGTAGACGCAGATGCGCGAGGCGATCTCCATGGCCTTGCGGGCGATTTCCTCGGCGGTTCTGTCGGTGTCGAGAAGAGCCAAAGCCGCGGCATAGGCATAATTGCCGCCCGACCCGATGCCCATGACCGCATTGTCGGGCTCGAGCACGTCGCCCGTGCCGGTCAGCACAAGGGACTCGTCCTTGTCGGCGACCAGCATCATCGCTTCCAGGCGGCGCAGGTAGCGGTCGGTCCGCCAATCCTTGGCAAGCTCGACACAGGCGCGCTTCAGCTGGTCCGGAAACCGCTCCAGCTTGTTTTCCAGGCGTTCGAACAGGGTGAAGGCGTCCGCGGTCGCCCCGGCGAAACCGGCAATCACCTTGCCGTTGCCGAGGGGGCGCACCTTGCGGGCGTTTCCCTTGATCACCGTCTGGCCGAGGGACACCTGTCCGTCACCGGCGATCACCACCTTGCCATCCTTGCGGACGGTGAGAATGGTGGTTCCGTGCCAGATTTGGGGGGAGGAGTCTGTGGGACCCGTCATGATGTCTCGCGATATGGGTTGGCAATTTTACGGTTCAAGGCCTAGACCTTGCGGCAAAGGGGTATCAGGGATCGTGCCTGGAAACCAATTTGCAAAGACCTTTGGGTTATCATCTCGAGTATGCAGAAACCGGCAGACGATACTGGGGGCGAAATGACGCCCCGCCGCGCCGAGATCGACCGCTCCACCAAGGAGACGGAGATTTCCGTGCGCGTCGATCTCGACGGCACCGGCGCTTACGACGTGGCGACGGGTGTGGGCTTCTTCGACCACATGATCGAGCAGCTCGCGCGCCATTCGCTCATCGACATCACGTTGAAGGCGAAGGGCGACCTGCATATCGACCAGCATCACACGGTAGAGGATTCCGGCATTGCGCTGGGCCAGGCGGTGGCGCAGGCGCTCGGCGACAAGACGGGCATCACCCGCTACGGGTCCTGCTATCTTCCCATGGACGAGACGCTGACCCGAGTGTCGCTCGACGTGTCCGGCCGGCCTTATCTCATCTGGGATGTGGAGTTCACCCGGGCGAAGATCGGCGAGATGGACACGGAGCTGTTTCGGGAGTGGTTCCAGGCCTTTGCCCAGAACGCCGGGATCACGCTCCATGTGACAAATCTCTACGGCGAGAATAACCATCACATCGCCGAGACCTGCTATAAGGCGCTGGCGCGGAGCTTACGGGAGGCCGTCTCGCTCGACGAGCGGCAGGCCGGGCGCGTGCCGTCGACCAAGGGTCGGCTTTAGAGATTTCGCGCTGGTCGAAAGGGAGCCGCGAACGTGGCGCTCTATTCCGTATACGAGCCTGAGGAGCCGCCCGCCGATCTGGTGGAGCGGGCGGACAGCCTCGTCTTCGTGAAGGACGGGTTCTGCTGGCCGGCCTTCTTCGTGGCGCCGTTCTGGCTGCTCTATCACCGCGTATGGGTCGGGCTCGGCCTCTTCATCGGTGGCTTCGTCCTGCTCGATGTCCTGCTCTCGCTGAGCAAGGCGGGTGAAGCGATCAGCGGCTGGGCCGTGCTTGGCTATATGTTTTTCTTCGCCATGGAGGCGAACGGTCTGCGGCGCCATTCGTTGGAGTGCAAAGGCTATGAGCAGATCGGCATGGCCGTCGGCAGCCGGGACGAGGCGGAGATTCGTTTCTTCGCCGAGTGGTTGCCGGGTCAGCAGGCGATGGGCCCGAACCTTAAGACCGGGAAGACTGCTTCGGCCAAGGCGGCCGCGGCGAAGATGAGCGCAAAGACGCAAAGCCCGACATCAGCCGCTCCGTCGCGGTCCAGTGATGACGGGATCATCGGTTCCTTCCCCAACGCTTAATCTCACGAGTTCACGACGTGCATCTTGCGATCATCGATTACGGCTCCGGCAATCTTCACTCGGCCGCCAAGGCGTTCGAGCGGGTGGCTAAGGAAGAAGGCTCCGATCTCGCCATCAAGGTGACCTCGGACCCTGAGGAGGTGCGCGCGGCTGAGCGTGTCGTGCTGCCGGGCGTCGGCGCCTTCGCCGATTGCCGCGCCGGGCTTATGGCCGTGGACGGCATGGTGGAAGCGCTGGATGAGGCGGTGCACGAACAGGGCAAGCCGTTCCTCGGCATCTGCGTCGGCATGCAGCTCCTCGCCACCCGCGGGCTGGAGCATGGCGATACGCCGGGGCTCGACTGGCTCTCCGGCGAGGTGCGCGCCATCGACACCGGCAATCCGGATCTGAAGATCCCCCATATGGGCTGGAACACGCTTCAGTTGGAGAAGCCCCACGCGCTGCTCGAGGACATCGAGACCGGGCCGGAAGGATTGCACGCCTATTTCGTGCACTCCTATCACTTCGTGCCGAGCGAGGCGGATGCTCTTGTGGCCACGACGGATTACGGCGTGCCGCTCACGGCGCTGGTGGCCAAGGACAATATCGCTGGCAGCCAGTTTCACCCGGAGAAGAGCCAGAAGCTCGGCCTCTCCCTGATCAAGAATTTCCTGAAGTGGCGTCCATGATCCTTTTTCCCGCGATTGATCTGAAAGACGGCGAGTGCGTGCGGCTGGTCCAGGGCGAGATGGACAAGGCGACGGTGTTCAATGCCGACCCCATCGCCCAGGCAGAGCAATTCGCCCTGCAGGGCTTCCGTTATCTTCACATCGTCGATCTGAACGGCGCCTTCGAGGGCAAGCCGGTGAACGCCGAAGCAGTCGAGGGCATCTTGAATGCGATCCATATCCCGACCCAGCTCGGCGGCGGCATCCGCGATCTCGCCACGATCGAGATGTGGTTGGAGAAGGGGGTCGCGCGGGTGATCCTCGGGACTGCGGCGGTGCGCGATCCGGAACTCGTCAAAGAAGCGTGCAAGAAATTCCCCGGGCAGATCGCAGTGGGGATCGATGCCCGGGACGGGAAGGTCGCCATCGAAGGCTGGGCCGAGGCCAGCGAGCTTTCCGCGGCCGAGCTTGCGGCCCGGTTCGAGGATGCGGGTGTGACCGCGATCATCTACACGGATATCGCCAGGGACGGCGTGCTGAAGGGGCTGAACCTGGAAGCCTGCAAGGCCTTGGCCGAGCAGACGTCGATTCCGATCATCGCCAGCGGCGGCCTCGCTTCGGTCGACGATGTGAAGCGTCTGCTTCAGCCGGAATACGCGATGCTCGAAGGCGCGATCGCGGGCCGGGCGCTTTATGACGGACAGCTGGACGTCGACCGCGCCCTGGAGCTGATTGCCGAGGCCGACGCGAAGCGAACTTAAGCCGCTTTCCCGGGAATCACGGTGATCACGCCGTTGGGCGACAGGGTCATCAGCCGGGCCTGGTTGACCTTTTCCAGGCCTGCGCCGTGGAGCGCTTCCAGAATATCGGCGTGGGAAACCCCGTGACGGTGACAGTCCGCCTCGACGAGCTTGCCGTTCTTGGCCAGCACGATTGGGTCGCCCTCCAGAATGCTCGCGGCGGTCTTGCTCCTGGAAACGGCTTGGGCGAGCAGCCAGTGAAGCCCCATGAGCACGGTGACGGCGGCCATGGTGCCGCCGAGCGGGGCGTTGCCGGTGAGCGCACGGCTCAAGGCGGAGCCTGCAGTGACGGAGACGATGACGTCGAGGGCCGACCATTGGCCGAAGGTGCGGCGGCCGGCGGCGCGGATGAGCAGAAGGCCGTAGAAAAAGATCACGGCCGCCCGGGCGCATTCCTGCTCCCAGGTCGTATCTCCCGCCACGCCGAAGATGGTGTCGATCATGTCCATCGATTCGCCCCAGGCCCGAATCATAGGCGGGAGGATTCGCCGCTGTCGATGGACCCTGGATCAAACG
Organism: Methyloligella solikamskensis; assembly: GCF_042676065.1. Taxonomy (NCBI): domain Bacteria; kingdom Pseudomonadati; phylum Pseudomonadota; class Alphaproteobacteria; order Hyphomicrobiales; family Hyphomicrobiaceae; genus Methyloligella; species Methyloligella solikamskensis. Next base: position 351,046 of record NZ_JBHTJO010000001.1, read on the forward strand.
GCTCCCGGCCGTTAGATAGGCTGGGGATAACGGGCGATGAGGCCCGGTTTTTGCAAGAGTCGAGACGAGACAGAATGCTGAAAGTGCGTGTCATACCCTGCCTGGACGTGAAGGATGGGCGCGTCGTGAAGGGCGTCAATTTCGTGGATCTGCAGGATGCGGGCGATCCGGTGGAGGCCGCGACGGCCTATGACGCGGCGGGGGCAGACGAGCTCTGCTTTCTCGACATCACCGCCAGCCACGAGGATCGCGACGTCATCTTCGACGTGGTGGAGCGGACGGCGGAGCGCTGCTTCATGCCGCTCACTGTGGGTGGCGGGGTGCGCACGGTCGACGATATCCGTAAGCTGCTGGAGGCCGGCGCCGACAAGGTCTCCATCAACACGGCGGCGGTGAAGAATCGCGGCTTCGTGAAGGAGGCGGCGGAAAAGTTCGGCGCTCAGTGCATCGTCGTCGCTATCGACGCGAAGCGGGTCTCCGGCGAGGGCGAGGCACCCCGTTGGGAGATCTTCACCCATGGCGGGCGCGAGCCGACGGGGATCGACGCTATCGAATACGCGAAGGAGGTCGTGGCGCTGGGTGCGGGCGAGATCCTGCTCACCTCCATGGACCGGGACGGCACGCGGGCCGGGTTCGATCTGGAGCTGACCCGGGCCATTGCCGATGCGGTCACCGTGCCGGTGATCGCCTCTGGCGGCGTCGGCAATCTGGACCATCTGGTTGAAGGCGTGCGGGACGGCCATGCCAGCGCCGTCCTGGCGGCCTCCATCTTCCATTACGGCGAATATTCCATCGGCGAGGCCAAGCAGCATATGGCAGATGCCGGCCTCGCCATGCGGCTTGACGTTTGACGCCGCACCCCCATTCCCCGAAAGCACATTCCGGTGTATGAGCGGCAGATGAGCAGCACCATTCTCGAAGAGCTTGCGGCCACCATCCGGTCGCGGCGCGATGCCGATCCGGACGTGTCCTATACGCGCCGGCTGATGGACGGCGCGCCCCACAAGCCCGCCAAAAAGCTGGGCGAGGAGGCCGTCGAGACGGTGATCGCCGCCATGTCTGAGGACGACAAGGCGCTCACCTCTGAGGCGGCCGACTTGGTCTATCATCTTCTGGTCGTGCTGGAGTGCCGGAATATCGACCTGGCCGATGTGCTCAAAGAGCTCGAATCCCGGGTCGGCACCTCCGGTATCGAAGAAAAACAGCGGCGCTCCGCCCGCTAGCCAGCCGATTCATGAATCCTCGCCCGACAGTCGATTTTTCGCCGTTTGCCGAGTATTCCCGCGAGGAATGGGCCCGGCTGCGCGCCGACACGCCCATGCCGCTGAGCGATGCGGAGCTGGAGGGGTTGAGCGGCCTGATCGAGCGGGTGTCGGCGGACGAGGTGGTGGAGATCTATCTGCCCATGAGCCGCCTGCTAAATCTCTATGTGGAGGCGGCGCAGACCCTGCATCAGGCCAGCGCGGAATTCCTGCGCAAGGCCGACAACAAGATGCCCTTCATCATCGGGCTTGCTGGCAGCGTAGCGGTCGGCAAGAGCACCACGGCCCGTGTGCTGCAGGCGCTTCTGTCGCGGTGGCCGAGCCATCCGAAGGTCGATCTGGTGCCGACGGACGGGTTTCTCTATCCGAACCGCGTGCTGGAGGAGAAGGAGCTTCTGAACCGGAAGGGTTTTCCGGAGAGCTACGACCTCACCTCCCTGCTGACCTTCCTGGCGGATGTGAAGTCAGGCCGGTCGAAGGTCCGCGCGCCGGTCTATTCCCACCTGATCTACGATCTAATGCCCAACCAGGTGATCGAGATCGAACGGCCCGATATCGTCATCGTCGAGGGGCTGAACGTTCTGCAGCCGGCGAAGAAGCTGCCGCAGGACGGCGAGGCAATCCCCTTCGTGTCTGATTTCTTCGACTTTTCGATCTTCATCGACGCGGAAGAGGATCTGATCGAGAGCTGGTACATGGAGCGCTTCATGCGGCTCCGGCAGACCGCGTTCCGCGATCCGGCCTCCTACTTCCACCGCTATGCGGATATCTCCGACGAGGAGGCGCAGCGGACCGGCCTTGCGATCTGGCGGGAGATCAATCTCGTCAATCTGCGGGAAAATGTGCTGCCGACCCGGCAGCGCGCGGATCTGATCCTGACCAAGGGCGAGGATCACGCGGTGGAGACGGTGGCGCTCCGCAAACTATAGAAGCGCCACCTTCTCGTCCCCCAACTTATTCGTAGTAGAGGCCTTCCGGACCGAGGCCGATATTCAGGCGCAGCATGGTCCGGCTGGCGAAGGCGTCCGTGTCGTCGATGCGGGTCACGTCGCCGGTGTTGGAATTGGAGTACTGCATCTCCGGCACCCAGGAGATGTACTCGTAGGTGCTCATGAGGGAGACGCTGGTCCGCGGCGTGAACTGCTTGCGGGTCTCCAGGGTCAGACCACCGATGAAGGCCGTGTCGTCGGTGGAGAGCCCCAGGCTGTTGCCCGGCACGCGGCCCTGATAATCGGTGTCGACACCGTAGACACCGGCATAGGCCTTGAAGCCCGCCTCAAGCCCCAGACCCGACCGGAAGTTCTGGAAGATCGGCAGCTCGTAATCGCCGCCAATGGCCAGATAGGCACCGTAGTAGCTGGTATCCAGCGACTCGTTATAGGTGCCACCGTTGATCCCGCTCAGAGTGCGGAAGTTGATCGAGGTGTCCTGGTTGATCTCGCGGATGTCGCCGCCCAGCGCCACGTAGGTGGCGTTGATGATCGGCACGCCCGGGGTGCCTTCCATGTAATAGCGGCCTTCGAGCTGGGTGCCCCAGTGATCGACATCGCGCTTGGTGCGCTCGCGCAGATCCACGCCCACCGGGGTGGTCGCGTTGGCGCCGGTGAGATTACTGGCCTCGCAGCTCTGAGCAGCGCTCGCCGCGCAGCGGACGCCCTTCTCCTGGTCGATGCCGCTCCAGAAGCCCCCCAGCGCGATCGCGGTGGAGGCGCCCCACGGCACCAGCAGCTCGCCGCTCACGGCGCCGCCGAACTCGTCCTCGAAGCCGTTGCTGTTGGGATATTCGCGGTTGCCGCTGGGACCGGATCGATACCCGAATCGGATATCGGGCAAATCCAAACGGCTCAAGCCGCCGCCAATGGAAAGCTCGGCCTCGCCCACCTTCGTGGTGGCGACGCCAGGCATGCTGTAGTCCTGCGCCGAGGCGGGATAAGCCACTCCAGCCAGTGCGACAGCACCGATAAGTCCAGCCGTGATATGCCCGATACGCAGCATGTAAGTCCCTCCTCGCCGATCTAACTTGTCAAAATAACTGCGAGAGCGGGTAAACGTAACTGGCATAAGATAAATTTCGGCTGGGCGTGATAATTCAGCCACAAGCCACCAACAGCCCCGATCAGGCGTCGCTGAGCAGGGTTTTTAGCGAGATTTCCGGCCGTGCGCCGATATGGGAGATCACCTCGGCTGCGGCGAGGCTGCCCAGCCGTCCGCAGGTCTCCAGGGTCTCGCCACGGGACAGCCCGTAGAGGAAGCCCGCAGCATAGAGATCGCCGGCGCCCGTGACGTCCACTACTGATTCGACGTTTTCCGGCGGAATCGACACCGGGCTGCCGTCGGCGAACACCATGGAGCCCTCTTCGGAGCGGGTCAGGACGGCGAGCTCGCAATCGGCCGCCATGCTTTTGGCCGCATCGTCGAAATTGTTGGCTTCGTAAAGGGCCGTCGCCTCCTTCTCGTTGGCGAAGACGATATCGGCCCCCTCCTTCACCAGCTTCAGGAAGTCGTCCCGGTGCCGGTCGACGCAGAAGGCGTCGGACAGGCTGAGCGCCACCTTGCCGCCGGCCTCGCGGGTCATGCGGGCCGCCTCGTGGAAGGCCTTCTTCGCTTCGGGCTGGTCGAACAGATAGCCTTCAAGGAACACGATCTTGGCGTTGTCGATCAGTTCCTTGCTGAGATCGGCGGTGGTGAAGCCCGTGCCGGCTCCGATGAAGGTGCTCATGGTGCGCTCGCCGTCCGGGGACACCATGACCAGGCAGCGGCCGGTGCCGATATCGCCCGGGGACGTGTCGTAGGAGACACCGAGGGAGGTGATGTCGTGGCGGAACACCTTGCCGAACTGATCGTGGCCGACCTTGCCGATGAAGCCGACCTTTGCGCCGAAGGAGGCGAGACCGGCGATGGTGTTGGCGACGGAGCCGCCGGAGCGTTCGGTCGCGGGGCCCATATCGCTGTAGAGGTTCTCGATGGCGTCTTCCTCGATGAGCTGCATGAAGCCCTTCTGCAGGTCATGCTTGGTGAGAAAGCGATCCTCCACACGGGCGATCACATCGACGACGGCATTGCCGATGCCTACGACGTCATACTCACGATTCTCCATTCAGCGCGCTCCCTTCTGAAAATTGTGGGGTGGATGTTTCGGCTTATGACTGGCACCGAAAGCAGCCAGCACTATAGTCGCGCGGCCTTAGAAAACGGAACCGCTTATGATCAACGCTGCACTCGAAGCTTTTCGCGACCTTCTCACCCCGCCTTTCCGTGCCGTTGCGCTGAAGGTGCTGGGTCTGACGATCCTGCTGCTTGTCGTGACGATCGTCGGGATCGAATGGGTGTTCGGCTATCTCGTGGAGTGGCCGAGCTGGGTCGAGAACTTGATTCAGGTGCTTGGCGGGTTGGTGCTGGTGGTCGGATCCATGTTCCTGATCCCGCCCATCTCTTCTCTTATCGTGGGCCTCTATCTCGATGAGATCGCCGAAGCGGTGGAGCAGCAGCATTACCCGGAGCAGCCGCCGGGCGAGGAGCTCCCCGTGGGGATCTCCGTCTGGCTGGCGATCAAGTTCTTCTTCGTGGTGATCGGCGTCAATATCCTGGTGCTGCTTCTACTGATCGTGCCCGGGGTCAATCTGGTCGCCTTCTATGTGGGCAACGGCTACCTTCTGGGCCGGGAGTTTTTCGAGATGGTGGCCATGCGCTACATGCCCGTGGCGGAGGCCAGGGCGTTCCGGAAGCAGAACAGCTTCTACGTCTTCCTGTGCGGGCTGCTGATCGCGGGCATCGCTTCGGTCCCGATTCTGAATTTGCTGACACCGCTCTTCGCCACCGCCTTTATGGTGCATGTCTTCAAGCGCATGGCGATGCGCAAGCAGATCGGTCTCCCGGCGGCGTAGCCCTAAACGGGTGCGAGAAGGGCCGCACCTTGCGGCACGGCCCCTCTCTCGATTGCTTCTCTTTGCCGCTACTGCCGAAGGCTGGCGGAGTCCTTGGCCTTGGGCGCCTTGAGTTTCGGGATCTCGTAGGTCTGATCGATCGGGATCGCGATCATCTCCTTGGCGTCGAGATCGAAGTCGTTCAGATCGACCTCGCGCAGGGCCTGAAAATCCTCGGTCTTGAAGTAGTAGCGCTTGCCGGTCATGTCGGCGACGGTCGACCACTCGGTGATCTCGTTCACGCCCTGGCCTTCGCGCACGAAACCGGCCGGGATGTCGAAGTTGTTCACGATATGCTCGGCCATGCGGACGCCGCTATCGGTGTCGGGCTGCACCTCCGAAGAGATAGCCAGGCCCAGGACGCGAATGAAGCGCGACGGCGGGGTCGGATCGCCCGGCACGCCGAGCATGCCGCTGCCCTGACCGAAGGACGCGATGGTTTCGCCATCGATCTTCAGAGGCGGCACGTTGAACGGTGAGAGCTTCACATAGTTGCGCAGATTGGTCAGGTGCCAGTCGAAGCCCGGCGAGTTGGTCATCACGCCCAGCGGGTTGTCATAGACCTTGAGCTTGCCGTCGACGGGTTCGATCACGATGGAGTTCCCGTTCGTGTCGTGCAGGGTGTAGTGCAGCGGCAGGGAGGTGATGTCACCTACCTTGAAGGGCAGCGGGAAGTCGGCGAGCTGCACGTTGGCGAGCGCCGCTTTGACTTCGTCCGTGGTGGCGAAGTTGGTCAGAACCCAGCTCAGGAACTGCCAGGGACCCATGGCTTTCGCCGCATCGGCCTCGTCGGCGGGCACGTAGCCGGCATAGCCCGGGAAATAGAGGGTGCCGCCGGTCAGGCCTTTCTCGTTCATGCCGTCAACGATGAACGGGGTGTCAAGAACGTTCATTCCGGTAGCGGCGTATTTGGCCTTCCAGGTCCAGCCGCCTTGGCCCGATTTTGTGGCGGCCTCGTAGGCGTAGCCACGCGGGACAACGACGATCTCGGACTTGAGGGGGATGCCGAACTCCATGGTCCGGCCGTAGATCGGGTCGCCGTCCTTGGTTTTGATGAGGAAGCTGGTGCAGGCGTTCGCGGCGGGTGCGAAGGCAAGCGAGGCAGCGGCAGTCAGGCACGCAAGATTGCGAAGGGCAGACAGCATTATCGTCACTCCGGAAAGTGGATCAATTGAACCGGGTGCGAGCTAACCATCTGATCGTAAAGATCTTTGCTGCTTCGCACATTCAAATTGTCGATATCGGGACTTATCTCGGCGAGTGGCCATGTCTCGGTGGGATCCGGAAATGAAAAAGGGCCGCGCTTTCGGCACGGCCCTTCTTCGCGTCCACAAAGGGTGCTGCTGTTACTGCAGGCTTGCGGAGTCCTTGCCCTTCGGCGGCATGACCGCCGGGATCTCGTTGACCTGGTCGATGGAGATTTCGACCAGGTTTTTGGCGTCGAGGTTGAAATCCTTCATGTTGATCTGGCGAAGGGTCTGATCCTCGTAGGTCTTGAAGTAGTAGATCTTGTTCCTCGTGTCGGCGATGACGCTCCACTGGGTGATGTCGTCAGGTGCCGCGGTGCCGGGCCGGGAATAGCCTTCCATCAGATCGAAATTGTTCAGGATGTGCTCAGCCGTGTTGACCGCTTTTTCGGTATCAGGCTGGACCGCCGCGGAGATCGAGTAGGCGAGCACGCGGATGAAGCGCGACGGCGGGGTCGAGTCGCCCGGAATGCCCAGCATGCCGCTGCCCATACCGAAGGAGGCGAAGGTCTCGCCATTGATCTTCAGAGGCTCGGCGGGATAGGGCGAAAGCTTCACGTAGTTGCGCAGATTGGTCAGGTGCCAATCGAAGGTCGGCGCGTTGGTGAGAACGCCCAGCGGATTGTCGTACACCTTGAGCTCGCCGTTGATTGGCTCGACGACGATAGAATTCCCGCTCGCATCGTGAAGTGTGAAGTGAAGCGGGATCGATTTAAGTCCGCCCAGATCGAAGGGCGGCGCGAAATTGGCGAGCTGAATATCGGCGAGCCCCTTCTTCACCTCATCGACGGTGGCGTAGTTCGTGAGCGCCCAGGTGAGGAACTGCCAGGGGCCCATGGCCTTCTGGAGGTCAGCCTTCTGGGGATCCACATAACCGACATAGTCGGGGAAGTAGAGCATTCCGCCGGCGAGACCCTTCTCGTTGATGCCGTCGACGAGATCGGGGGTGCCCAGCCAGTTCATGCCGGTAGCGGCGTATTTGCCGGTCCAGCTCCAGCCCTTCTTGCCGGGCAGGCTGGCCGCTTCATAGGTGATGCCGCGGGGAACGACGGCGAGGTTCGACTTCAGCGCAAAGCCGAACTCCATGGTGCGCCCGTAGATCGGATCGCCGTCCTTGGTCTTGATGAGGAAGCTCGTGCAGGCGTTGGCCGTAGGCGCAAAGGCCAGAGAAGCCGCAGTGGCTACGCAGAGCAGGGTGCGCAATGAGGAAAACATCGAAGTATCTCCGAAACAATCTTAGTCCAGCGGTCTGAAGATCTAGCTGGAAAGTCTGAAAATCCTTTTCGGAGGATCGAATCAAATTTCGCTAACTTGCCGCAGGGGCCGGTGTTTTTGGCTTGAACAGGCAGATATCGGCAATGACGCAGCGCCAGCATTCGGGCTTGCGCGCCTTGCAGATGTAGCGGCCGTGCAGGATCAGCCAGTGATGGGCGTGGAGCTTGTACTGGTCGGGGACGACCTTCTCTAGGCAGAGCTCGACATCGAGGGGCGTCTTGCCCGGCGCGAGCCCGGTGCGGTTGGACACGCGGAAAATATGGGTATCCACGGCCAGGGTCGGCTGGCCGAAGGCGACGTTCAAAACCACGTTCGCGGTCTTCCGGCCGACGCCTGGCAGCGACTCCAGAGCGTCGCGGTCCTCCGGCACCTTGCCGCCGTAGTCTTCCGCCAACGTCTTGGATAAGGCGACGATATTCTTGGCCTTGCTGCGGAATAGGCCGATGGTTTTTATTTTGTCGATCACCTGCTCCTCGCTTAAGCGGGCCAGCTTCTCCGGCGTGTCCGCGAGCGCGAAGAGGTCCGGCGTCGCCTTGTTGACCGAGGCGTCGGTCGCCTGGGCGGACAGAACGACGGCGACGAGCAAGGTGAACGGACTCGAATAGTGGAGTTCGCTCCGCGGATCCGGATCGATCTCCTGGAACCGGCGGAACATCTCCTCGATTTGCGGCTTGCTTAGTTTCGAGCGATAAGTTTTCGCTCGGCGAGACTTGCTTGGGCCAGACTTCGTCGAACCGGATTTGGCGTTTTTCGGCGCTTTTTCCGGTTTCTTGGCGCGTTTCGCCTCAGTTGACCGGTTTGATTTGGGTTGAACCGCCACGCTTGGCCTTCTACCTAATTTCGGCAAGGAGGCACCCTGAGGTGCCTGGCGCAAAGCTATGACAGACCAGTCGCAACAGTCTCAAGAGGAATTCGAGCCTGAGGAAGAATCCCGCTTCCGGGCGCTGCTGACGCCGAACCGGTCGCTCGGCCCGAAGGGTTTTCTCATCCTCATGTGCTTTATCTCCGGCATCAGCTTCACCGCGGGGCTGATGTTCTGGATGATGGGCGCCTGGCCGATCATGGGCTTCTTCGGGCTGGACGTGGCGCTGATCTATATCGCCTTCCGGGCAAGCTATAAGGCGGGGCGCCTGCATGAGACGGTGGAGCTGACCGACGAAGCCCTGACCGTCACCCGTGTGCAGCCTTCGGGCCGGTCGCAATCCTGGACCTTCAATCCTTACTGGGTACGGATTGCGGTGGAGCGGCGGGTGGGCCTGTGCAGCGAGATGTCCCTTGCCAGCCATGGCCAGAAGCTCGTCTTCGGCGCCTTCCTCACGGACGAGGAGCGGGAAGAGTTCGCCGACACGCTGCGTTCGGCCATCGCCGAGGGGAAACCGGCTTAGGGTTCTCCCCTCCAAAGCCACTTCTTAAGAGCGCAAGTTTCGGGTCGCTTCCTGGCCGCCGGCCTCCTAGGCTTTGTCCGCTATCAGGAGGTTGCCGTGCTGACCGAACCCCAATCCGCAGTGTCGAACGATAGGAATGCGCCTCTAAGCTCCGAGGCCCCATCGGACTACGAGCGCGTGTCGGCAGCGGTCCGCTTCGTCACGGAGAATGCGGACGACCAGCCATCGCTGGAGGACCTCGCCCGGCATGTGGGGCTGAGCCCGTTCCATTTTCAGCGTCTCTTCAAGCGCTGGGCCGGGGTGAGTCCGAAGGTTTTTCTCCAGGCCCTGACCCTGGACCGGGCGCGGGCCATGCTGCGAGACCAGGCGAGCGTGCTGGAGACGGCACATTCGGTCGGCCTGTCGGGCGGCGGGCGTTTGCACGATCTCTTCATGACCCAGGAGGCGATGACGCCGGGCGACTACGCCCGCGGCGGTGCGGGGCTCGAGATCGCCTATGGGTTTCACGCTTCCCCCTTCGGCGAGGCGCTCGTCATGCAGACCCGACACGGTCTTGTGGGACTGGCCTTCTGCGATAACGCGGATGCGCGGGCGCAAACCTTCGAGGACATGCGGCGGCGCTGGCCGCGAGCGACCTATGTGGAAGATCCGGCCGCGACGAGACGAAGCGTTCAGAGCATATTTGGTGGTGCCGGGCAGGCGGACGAGCCGCTCGACATCATGCTGATCGGCACGGATTTCGAGCTCCGGGTCTGGCGGCAGCTCATGCAGGTGCCCATGGGCGAGGTGACGAGCTATGGAAGGATTGCCGAGGCCATCGGCAGGCCTGGTGCGGCGCGCGCCGTGGGCCGGGCGGTGGGACGCAATCCGCTCTCCTTCGTGGTGCCGTGCCATCGGGCGCTCGGCGCAGGCGGATCGCTCACCGGCTATCATTGGGGCCTGGTGCGAAAGCGGGTGCTGCTGGGCTGGGAAGCGGCGCGGCTGGCGCGCTGAGCCTATTCCTCGTCCTTGAGGTCGTAGCGCTTGGCGATGCTGCCGTCCTCGTTCAGACGGTAGATGCGCGGCACGGCGGTGGCGAGCGTCAGCTCCTCGATCTGCTCGGGGCTCATGCCTTCCAGGTCCATGATGAGGGACCGCAGGGAATTGCCGTGGGCGGCCACGAGTACCGACTTGCCGGAGACGACCTCGGGAAGGATCCGTTCTTCGACGAAGGGTATGACCCGTTCGGCGGTGGTCCGGAGGCTTTCGCCGCCGGGCGGCGTCGCCTCGAAGCTGCGGCGCCAGGTGTGGACCTGGTCCTCGCCCCAGCGCTCGGCGGCTTCCGCCTTGTTAAGACCGCAGAGATCGCCGTAGTGGCGTTCGTTGAGGGCGACATCCTCGACCACCGTAATGTCGTCCTGGCCGAGCTCGTCGAGAATCAGCTTACAGGTGTCCTTGGCGCGGCGAAGCGCGCTGGTGAAGGCGAGATCGAAATGGAAGCCGTGGCTCTTCAGGGCGCGGCCCGCCCGCTGGGCTTCCTTGATGCCTAGAGAAGTGAGGGCGACATCGCGCCAGCCGGTGAAAAGGTTCGCTTCGTTCCATTCGCTCTGGCCATGACGGACCAGCACAAGCGTCCTTTCCAACCCTTCCGTCATCGTATTCACAATCCGAGAACGTCGGCCATGGAGTAGAGGCCTGGCGGTTTGCCGAAGCCCCATTGTGCGGCTTTGACGGCGCCGCGGGAGAAGATGCCGCGATCGGTGGCGATATGACCGAGCTCGATACGTTCGCCGGGTCCGACGAAAACGATCTTGTGCTCGCCCACCACGTCGCCGCCGCGCATGCAAGAGAAACCGATATCACCGACGCCCCGTTCCCCGGTCTGGCCTTCGCGGGCGAAGACGCCTTTGTCCTTCAGGGAGACGCCGCGCGCCTTGGCCGCGGCCTCGCCGAGCATCAATGCAGTGCCGGACGGCGCGTCCTTCTTATGGCGGTGATGAAGCTCGACGATCTCCACATCGAAGCTGTCGTCCAGGGCCTTGGCCACCTTCTCGGTGAGGTTCGCGAGCAGGTTCACGCCCATACTCATATTGCCGGCCCGGATGATGGTGGCGTGGCGGCTGGCCGCCTCCAGGGCGTCGATATCCTCGTCGGACAGGCCGGTCGTGCCGATCACGTGGACGATTCGGGCCTGGGCGGACAGGGCGGCGAATTCGACAGTCGCTTTCGGGCTGGTGAAGTCGAGCACGGCCTGGACCTCGGCGAACAGCGGCACGGGGTTGTCCGTGATGGTGACGCCCAAGGGCTCCAGCCCGGCGACCTCGCCGACATCCTTGCCGATGAATTCGGAGTCCGCCTGCTCCACGCCGCCGGCGACCGTGCAGCCGGGCGTCTCGGCCACAGCGCGGGTCAGGGCCTGGCCCATGCGCCCGCCAGCGCCGAGCACCGCGATCTTCATATCTTGGTCTGACATTGTCGAGAGCGCGTCGGGTTAAGGTGGGTTCTGGCACGGCGCGAAGCGCCGGTGCCGTTCTATGACCTGACTTCTAAGACTTGGCTTGCCCGGTCACAAGACCGGAGGCGGGTTTGTTTTGTCTGCGGAGACAATTTATCCCCCGCCCGTGCCCCGGGTCAGCGTGCGGTTCGACTAGCTCAAGCGACAAGAGAGGATTTTGGTTCCTGCTCTTTCGCTTCTTCGTGCTCGGGCACCTCGTCTTCAGGCGCGCCGTAGTAGAAGCCCTGCACCTGATTGCAGCCCCATTCCCGCAAGGTCTCGGCCTGGGCGGCGTTCTCCACGCCCTCGGCAGTGATGGTGACATGGAGCGATTTGCCGAGGCCGACGATGCTGCTGACGATGGCGCTGGCTTCGGCGTTCTGGCCTAGAGACTCGACGAAGGATTTGTCGATCTTGATCTTCTTGACAGGGAAGCGGGTCAGATAGCTGAGGCTGGAATAGCCCGTGCCGAAATCATCCATGGCGATGGAGACGCCGAGCCGGTCCAGGGCCTCCAGCATGGCGACCACGGATTCGGTGTTCTGAAGCAGCAGCTTCTCGGTGATCTCCAATTCCAGGCGGGCGGGGTCGAGCCCGGTCTCTTTCAGCACGCGCTTCACCATGGCCACGACGTTCTGCACCTTGAACTGGGCAGGGGAGAGATTGACGGCGAGCTTGGCGTCGTCGTCCCAGGTCGTAGCGTAGTGGCAGGCGGTGCGCAGGATCCATTCCCCGATGGGAGCGATTAGGCCGGTCTCTTCCGCGAGCGGCAGGAAGACGGAGGGCGGAATGTCGCCGTCGGTGGGGTGACGCCAGCGGGCCAGGGCCTCGTAGCCGGTCAGCGCGCCGGTCTTGAGGTCGAATTGCGGTTGGTACTCCACCCGGAGCTCGCCCTTGCGGACGGCGACGCGCAGATCGTTCTCCAGACGCCGGCGCTTCTGCAGCGCGGCATCCATGGACGGCTCGAAGAAGCGGAACGTATTCCGGCCCTCCTGCTTCGCCCGATAGAGCGCGAGGTCGGCGTTCTTGAGGAGCTCGTCGCCGGTGGTGCCATCCTCCGGCGCGATGGCGATGCCGATACTGCCGGAGCTGACGACTTCATGGCCGTCGAGGCGATAGGTTTCACCCAGGGCGCCGGTGATCCGGCGCGCCAGGGGCAGGATATCCTCAGGCGTCTCCAGCTGCTCCGCGACGATAGCGAATTCGTCGCCGCCGAGACGGCCCACGAGATCGACCTCACGGACATTGGAGCGCAGGCGGGCCGCGACCTCCTGCAGCAAAAGGTCGCCGGTCGGATGGCCGAGGGTGTCGTTGATGTCCTTGAAGCGGTCCAGGTCGAGACAGAGCACGGCCATATAGGTCTCGTGGCGCCGGCAGCGACCGACCGCGCGATCGAGGGTCTGGCGGAGTTGCAGCCGGTTGGGCAGCCCGGTCAGGGAATCGTGCAGAGCGAGAAAGCGAATCTGATCCTCAGCTTTCCAGCGCTCGCGGATGCGGCGGGACGCGATGGCGGCCGGAACCGAAAAGCCCATGACAATCAACAAGCTGGTCGCAAAGCTCACGACGGTCAGGGCCGTGTCGGTCATGTTCGCCGCGGCCTTCTGGTCGATGCGGAAGGCATAGATACGATCGAGGCTGCCGTCGGCCGAGCGGATCGGTACGAAAGCCAGGGGCTCGCCGGGCCCGGCATCGAAGCCGTCGGAAAACTGCATGTGGCCGGTTTCGATCGCTTGGTCGAGGCCGGCGCTCGCCGCCGGGTTCTGCAGCATGGTGGAGAGGTTCTTCGAATCGAAATCGCCGCCGGTGGCCAGCACCTCGCCCTCGGGCGAGAGGATGGCGAAGCCGGCGAGGCGGCTCACGTAATCGTCGGGCTCCTCATTGCTCCCGCCTCCGACCCAATCCAGGATCAGATTCTCCAGGCCGGGCCCGGAGTGACTTTTCTCGTGGAGATCGTAGACTTCCGCATTCGCAACGGAATCGGCATGGCTTGCCAGCACGTCGGGATCCAGGGTGCGGGTCGGAAGGCCCAGCACCTCTTTATCCAGCTTTCCGCTCCGGGAGAGGCTCGTATCCACAATCTTGGTCCAGCTGATTGTGGCGTCGCGCGCGTCGGTTTCCAGAACGTGCTGAAGAGTGGTTCGCCCGGTCATTACGCCAGCCACGACCGTCAATAGGCCGAGGATGACGAGGCCAACCATTATCAGTCGGTCGCGTCCAGCAAAGTCAGGCATGAATGTAGCGCTCCCATAGCCGCCGGTGTAGGGAGCGCTTATACGGGCGTTATGTTAAGACCAGACCAATTGGGGCGGTTAGCGGGTGGTAAAGAAACTATCTCCAAGCGAAGGCAATCTTGCGCAAGGACATGTCTCCGAAGCGCTCAGAGCCTTCCGCGACGGGCTCTCCGCCACGATTGAGATAGAAGTTGCAAGCCGCGTCATTGTCAGCCAAAGCCCAGACAACAAGGCCTTTCACGCCGGCATTGGCGAGACATTTCCGGGCGCCGGAAAAAAGCTGCTCTCCGAAGCCGAGCCCCTGATAGACGGGGTGGATATAGATCTCGTAGATCTCGCCCTGGAACGCGGAGCGGCGAAGGCGGCTGCGTCCGTAGGTTGCATATCCCAGGGCTTCGCCACCAAAGTCGAGGACGAGCATCGCGTTCTTGCGGACGATTGCCGTGTCCCACCAGCCGGGGCCGCGCAGGGCGATCAGTCGTTCGAGTTGCTTATGGGGAATGATGCCTTGATAGGCGCCGCGCCATGCGTCCGCATAGACTTCCGCGAGCTTGGGCGAATCGTCAGGACGCCCTCTTCGAATCTGCGCGACCTTCGTCTCCATAAGCAAAGATTAGCCACTGCTTCGACGATTCGCAAAGACAATGCTTGCTTGACTCGTGCGTAAGATTCGCTCTCACGCAAAAAGGGCCGGACATTCCTGCCCAGCCCTTTGAACCATCGAATTATCGAATGCGTGTGACGGCTAGTCGCGGGACATCACGATGATGTTGAAGTCCTCATCGAGCTTGATGTCGTACGGGCCGATCTCGCATTCCGCATCGTCGATTTCGAAGATGCCGGACTTCTCGGCGTCGTAGTCGCCGCCCTTACAGCCGATCGCGGCGAGAGCTTCCTCGATCTTCGTCACCTCCTCATCGGACGGCGGGATGTCCTCGTCGGCGAGGGCAACGTTGGAGAAGGAGAGCGCAGCGGCGAGCGCCAGGGAAGCGGCGAAGGTCGTGGTCTTGAACATCTGGATTCCTCTTATGCATTGAATCTGGCAATTGGGGCCGCGGGGAATCGCGGCATCAATTTGCCAATCCATAAGAGCAAAGATCCCAAGCGGCCGGGAGATGGTCCCGGACAACTGGTGAAAACCAAGCAATGGTTTTCGGGATAATCCGGCAATCAATTTGCCATCCGGAGCCTGAGTGAGGCGTAATTACGCAGGCACCGTCCCGGCTTCCTTAGCGCGCTCGGCCCGCTTGCGGACATTCGGATCGAGATGCTGCTTGCGGAGGCGAATCGATTTCGGGGTCACCTCGACGAATTCGTCGTCGGCGATCCAGGCGAGCGCCCGCTCCAGGGTCATCTTAATGGGCGGGGTAAGCTTCACCGCCTCGTCCTTGGAGGTCGTGCGGATGTTGGTGAGTTTCTTGCCCTTGAGCACGTTCACCTCGAGATCGTTCTCCCGGGTGTGCTCGCCGACGATCATGCCCTGATAAACCTTCCAACCGGGCTCGATCATCATCGGGCCGCGGTCTTCCAGATTCCACAAAGCGTAGGCCACGGCCTCGCCGTTCTCGGTGGAGATGAGCACGCCGGTGCGGCGGCTCGGGATGTCGCCGCGGAAGGGCTGATAGCCGTGGAACAAGCGGTTCATGATCGCCGTGCCGCGGGTGTCGGTCAGAAGTTCGCCCTGGTAGCCGATGAGGCCGCGGGTCGGCGCCTGGAACACGAGCCGCAGGCGTCCACCGCCGGACGGCTTCATCTCGACCATCTCGGCCTTGCGCTCGGAGAGCTTCTGGACGACGGCGCCGGAATGCTCCTCGTCGACGTCGATGATGACTTCCTCGATGGGCTCCAGCACCTGGCCGTCCTCGTCCTTCTTCAGGACCACGCGCGGACGTGAGACGCCGAGCTCATAGCCTTCCCGGCGCATGTTCTCGATCAGGATGGCGAGCTGCAGTTCGCCTCGGCCGGAGACGATGAAGCTGTCCTTCTCGGCCGTGTCGGAGATGCGGAGCGCCACATTGCCTTCGGCCTCCTTCATCAACCGGTCGCGGATGACGCGGCTGGTGACCTTGTCGCCTTCGGTGCCGGCGAGGGGGCTGTCATTGACCATGAAGGTCATGGAGACGGTCGGCGGGTCGATGGGTTGGGCCTGGATCGGCTCGGTGACCTGGGGATCGCAGAACGTGTCGGCCACCGTGCCCTTGGTGAGGCCTGAAATGGCGACGATGTCGCCGGCCTGGCCGTCTTCCACGGGCTGACGCTCGATGCCGCGGAAGGCCAGGATCTTCGAGACCCGGCCCTGGTCGACGACGTCGCCCTTGGCGTTGAGCACGTGAATATTCTGATTGGGTTTCAGGCTGCCGGCGGAGATGCGCCCGGTGATGATGCGGCCGAGATAAGGGTCGGATTCCAGCAGCGTGCCGAGCATGCGGAAGGGGCCGTCCTCAACGGTTGGGGCTGCGACGTGGCGCAGGACCAAATCGAAAAGGGGCGCCATGCCCTGATCCTTCGGGCCGTCCTCGTTCTCGGCCATCCAGCCTTCCTTGGCGGAGCCGTAAAGGATGGGGAAGTCGAGTTGCTCGTCGGAGGCATCGAGTGCGGCGAACAGGTCGAAGACGTCATTGATCACCTCATCGGGACGTCCGTCGGGCTTATCGACCTTGTTGATCACCACAATGGGCTTAAGACCGACCTGAAGTGCCTTGCCGACGACGAATTTCGTCTGGGGCATGGGGCCTTCGGCGGCGTCGACCAGGACGATGGCGCCATCGACCATATGAAGAATACGTTCGACCTCGCCTCCGAAATCGGCGTGGCCCGGCGTATCGACGATATTCACGCGAGTGTCGTTCCAGACCACCGAGGTGGCCTTGGCGAGGATGGTGATGCCACGCTCTTTCTCCAGATCGTTGGAGTCCATGACGCGCTCTGCAACGCGCTGGTTCTCGCGGAACGTGCCTGATTGCTGGAGGAGCTTGTCGACCAGGGTCGTCTTGCCGTGGTCGACATGGGCGATGATGGCGATGTTACGTAGCTGCATGGAGCCTTGAACCGATTGGGGCCTTAAACCAAAAAAGCGGGCCCGCTTATTCGGACCCGCGTCTGTCTCTGCCTGCCATATATAGAGGGTGCGTGACGCTTGCAATGCGTCGTCTCACCCCTCCCGCCTGCTATCTGAGGTTGCTCCACGGTCCGACATAGCCGCCGCTGCCCTTACCGCTGTCCTTGGGATGGGCGCCGTTCAGCATCATGAGCTCGCCGAGATTCTCCGGGGTCAGCAGGCCGACGAGCTTGCCGTCCGGGCCGGTGACGCCGACGGCGGGCTGGCGTTTCTCGGTCAAGGCGCGCAGCGCCGACTCCAGGCTGGCGCGTGCGGACATCATCGGGATCTCCGTCTGCATCGCTTCCAGCACGGGGGTCTCGGGGCCGGTCTGTTTCATGGCCTTGACCATGGCATCCCGGGTCAGCAGCCCGCGCATATGGCCGGCGGCATCGACGACGGGAAATTCCTTCTGGGTGGTGCGGATCAGGGCGTCGGCCGCATCGGCCACGGTGGCCTTCATGTCGAGGGTCTCGAAGGCGGTGATCATCGCATCCGACACAAGCGTGCCCTTGGCCACGGCCTTGAGCTGGGCCTGAGAGGCCTCGCCTGAGGCGGCCAGGAAGATGAAGCCCGCGATGATGATCAGCATGGGATTGTAGAACAGGCCGAGGATGCCGAAGACCACGGCGAAGCCCTGGCCGATATTGGCGGCGAGCTCCGTGGCGCGGGCATTGCTCATGCGCATGGCAAGCAGAGCGCGCAGCACCCGGCCGCCATCCATGGGAAAGGCGGGGATCAGATTGAACAGCACCAGGACGATGTTGGCACCGGCGAGCTTGGCCGCGAGGGAGACACCGGGGTCTTCAAGCGCCGTGAGATTGTCTGGAGCGAGTTGCGGTCCCACCCAGAGAAGCAGAAGACCTGCGATCACGACATTCACGGCGGGGCCGGCGACCGCCACGATCAGCTCCTCCATGGGTTTGTCGGGCATGCGCTCCATGGAGGCGATGCCGCCGAAGGGCCAGAGCGTCACGTCGCGAGTCGGCACGCCGTAGCGGCGGGCGGCGAAAACATGGCCCAGCTCGTGGAGCAGCACGCAGAGGAAGATGAGGACGATGAAGGTCGTGCCCTGCCAGGCGGCCGCGGCGCCACCCCGGCCGTAGAACACCATCCAGAGCCAGACCAGAAAGATCAGGAAGGTGATGTGAATGCGGATTTCAGTTCCGCGGATGGAGCCGAGGGCTAGGGACCAGCGCATCTCGTCTTCGCGATTGCCTCCGTCTTGGATTCCGCCTGGCCGTCGCTGTGCGTTCCCGGTCTCGTTTGAAACCAAAGGCGTGGGCACCGTGTTCAGGCGGTATGAGCGAACATACAGATAGAGATAGAGTTTGGGAGATTATCGACAAGGCGTTCATCTGCATGATGGTGACTCGCTTCTCCGATGGTCTGCGGGCGCGGCCCCTGGAAGCCCGTTCCGACAAGGACAAGGGGCTGATCTGGTTCCTCACCGATGTGCGGGGCCACAAGGATGAGGAGATTGCGGCCCATCACGAAGTCTGCCTGACCTTCGTCTACCCGGAAGACAGACAAGGCGTATCTGTCCGTCTCCGGTCACGCGGAAATCATGCGCAATACGGAGAAGGCGGAGGAGCTCTGGAACAAGGAGCAGACGGCCTGGTGGCCGGAAGGGCCGAGCGATCCGAATGTGCGGGTAATCCGCTTCGATCCCGAACGGGCCGAACTGTGGGACGGGCCGAAGAACTCCGCCGTGGCGTCTTACGAGTTCAAGAAGGCGCGGGCGACGGGCGAGCCACCCAATCTCGGCGAAAACCTGAAATCTACAGTCGACATGGATTGACGGTGGCTCTGCCGGGACCCTTGATTTAATTCGATAATCGCGCTTTAAGCTCGCGTTCTCGTTTTCCACGATTCGCGCTAAGATTGACGCTTCGGTCATAGAATTGCCGCGTCAACTCGGGCATGTTGGAAGCTCGAGACCATTGGGCGGCGGAGACGGTTGGCCAGCCAGACTTCATTCCATCATTTTTCATTCCGCGCCGCGGGGCGATTGGCTCCACGGCGCTATTTTTGAGCGCGTTTTTTTATGTGCGGATTAGCAGGAATTATCGACCTCAAGGGCCGGCGGGACATCGATCGCGACCAAGTTGCCCGCATGACCGCGACGCTGACCCATCGCGGGCCGGACGATAGCGGATTTCACTTCGGGCCCGGTGTCGGGCTGGGGCACCGCCGGCTGAGCATCGTCGGACTGGATGACGGGCGGCAGCCGATCTTCAGCGAAGACGGCCAGATCGCCGTGGTCTGCAATGGCGAGCTGTTCGATTATCGCGAGCGCAAGGCCGAGCTGGAAGACAAGGGCCACGTCTTCAGCACCCATAGCGACAGCGAGATCATCGTCCATCTCTATGAGGAGTACGGCGAGGATCTGTTCCCTTATCTGAAGGGTCAGTTCGCCTTCGTGCTGGTGGATTTCCGGAAGGGCGTGGTGCTGATGGCCCGGGACCGGATGGGTATCTGCCCGCTGTTCTGGTCGAAGCAGGGCGACTTCCTCTATGTCGGCTCGGAGATCAAGGCGCTGCTCGCCTCCGGCGACGTTCCGGCCGAAGCCGATCCGCGCGGGCTGGACCACATGTTCACCTTCTTCGCGCTGACCTCGCCCCGCACTGCGTTCGCCGGAGTGAAATCCCTGCAGCCGGGGAACTTCCTGCGCGTCGCGCTCGATGGCTCCGGCCGGGCGGCCGAGCCGGTGATCCGCAAATACTGGGATTTCGACTTTCCCGATTGGGGCGATGAGTACGATCCTGCCGAGACCGAGGCTGTCGACGGGTTCGAGGCCGCCTTCCGGCAGGCGGTCGATCTTCGCCTCCGGGCGGATGTGCCGGTCGTGGGGTATCTCAGTGGCGGCGTGGATTCAGCCTATGTGCTGGCCATGGCGGCGAAGGTAGCGGGCCGTCCCCTGCCGAGCTTCACCGTCGGGATGCAAGGTACCTCGCTCGACGAGACCGAGCACTCGGCGGAAGCGGTCGCTGCGATCGGCGGCGAGCAGACCGTGATCGAGGCCCACTCTAATCTGATCTCGGAGAACTATGCGGCGCTCGTGACCGGCGCCGAGGCCCCGGTGCTGGATACGTCTTGCGCGGCGCTGCTGGCCCTGTCCCGCGGTGTGCGGCAGCAAGGCTACAAGACCGTGATCGCTGGCGAGGGCGCCGACGAAGGCTTCGCCGGCTATGTCTGGTTCAAGGTGCGGGAGGCGGGGCGCCTTCTCGACTTCGGCAACACGTTCCGGCCCAGCGCGACTATGGGCAGGGTGCTCCGCAAGATCGGGGCGCCGGGTTCCAGCTTCTCGGAATTTGCCCGGAACGATGCTCTGACCGGCGGGCCCCAGGCGCAGTCGCAGCTCTACAATCTCGTGGCGACGGCCCGGAAGCGCTTCTACAGCGACGAGATGTGGGAGCGCCTCGACGGCCATGTGGCCTATGAGGATATCGATCTGGACCTGGAGAAGATGAAGCGCTGGCACCCGCTGAACCAGTCGCTCTATCTCGGCTACAAGGTGCATCTCCCCGGCCTGCTTCTCAGCCAGAAGGGCGACCGGGTGGCCATGGCGAACGGGGTCGAGGTTCGCTACCCCTTCCTGGACGAGGACGTCATCGACTACGTGTCCAAGCTCCATCCGCGCTGGAAGCTGAACCGTTGCGTCCGCGACAAATACCTGCTGCGCAAGGCGGCGGAGCGGATCCTGCCGAAGCGGATCGCCCAGCGGCCAAAGAACATGTTCCGGGCGCCCCTTGCCGAAAGCTTCCTGGCCGATCCGCCCGCCTTCGTGCGCGATCTCCTCAGCCCCGAAAGCCTCCGCCGCACCGGCTATTTCGATGCGGCCCAGGTGGAGCGCGACCGGGATGTGCTGGCCAAGGGCGACAAGAAACTCGCGACCTTCGCCAGCTTAGGCCTCGGCGGCGTGGTCGCCACCCAGCTTTGGCATCACCTCTATCTCGGTGGCGACCTTTGCGAGCTGCCGGAGGTCGACCTGAACCCGGTGGCTTGCGAGCGCAGCGAAGGCCGTCTGGCCGAGGCGGTCGCGGCAGCGGAGTAGTTCGCGGCCTCTGTCTACTGAGATTGCTGCGAGTGCCGCCGGCGGCCTCTCCCTTTGGGAGAGGTGAATTGATGCCATCGCCTCAAAACGAAGCGTCATGCCGTTCCATCGCGACAAACCGCGAGGCCAGTGGAATGGATTGCCGGGTCAGACCCGGCAATGACGAGGACTTCGAAGCAGCCTTTGCGACGCTGTTTCCCTACTTATTCCGCAGCTTGCCCAACGTGCGCAGGCGCAGCGCATTGAGGCGGATGAAGCCCTTGGCGTCGATCTGGTCGTAGGCGCCGGCGTCGTCCTCGAAGGTGACGAGATCGTCGGCATAGAGGGACTTGTCGCTCCTCCGGCCGGTGACGATCACATTGCCCTTATAAAGCTTCAGCCGGACCTCGCCCTCGACATGCTCCTGGCTCTTGTCGATCAGGGCCTGGAGCATCTCGCGTTCGGGTGAGAACCAGAAGCCGTTATAGATCAGCTCCGCGTAGCGGGGCATGAGCTGGTCTTTCAGATGAGCGGCCTCCCGGTCGACGGTCAGGCTTTCGATAGCGCGGTGGGCCGGCAGCAGGATGGTGCCGCCCGGCGTCTCGTAGATGCCGCGGGACTTCATGCCGACGAAGCGGTTCTCCACCAGGTCGACCCGGCCGATGCCGTTGTCGCGGCCGAGTTCGTTGAGCTTGGTCAGGATCTCGGCTGGGCTCATGCGCTTCCCGTCGATGGAGACGGCATCGCCCTTCTCGAACCCGATGATGATCTCGGTGGCCTTGTCGGGGGCGTCCTCGGGCGAGACCGTGCGCTGGAAGACGTATTCCGGCGGCGCCTCGAACGGGTCTTCGAGCACCTTTCCTTCCGAAGAGGAGTGAAGAAGGTTGGCATCGACCGAGAAGGGTGCCTCGCCCCGCTTGTCCTTGGAGACCGGGATCTGGTGCTTCTCGGCGAACTCGATGAGGTCTGAGCGGGAGACGAAATCCCATTCCCGCCACGGCGCGATCACCTTGATGTCCGGGTTGAGCGCATAATAGGCGAGCTCGAAGCGCACCTGGTCGTTGCCCTTGCCGGTCGCGCCATGGGCCACGGCGTCGGCGCCGGTCTCGCGCGCGATCTCGATCTGGCGCTTGGCGATCAGGGGCCGGGCGATGGAGGTGCCGAGCAGGTAGACGCCTTCATAGAGCGCATTTGCCCGGAACATGGGGAAGACGTAGTCGCGGACGAATTCCTCGCGGAGATCGTCGACGAAGATCTCCTTGATGCCGAACATCTCCGCCTTCTTCCGCGCCGGCTCCAGCTCCTCGCCCTGGCCGAGATCGGCGGTGAAGGTGACCACCTCGCAGCCATAGGTCTCCTGAAGCCATTTGAGGATGATGGAGGTGTCGAGGCCGCCGGAATAGGCGAGCACCACCTTCTTGATGTCTTGTTCGGCCATGGACGCGCTTTCTGAAATTCGTCGCGGAATGAGATGCGGGACTTATAGGAAACTGGGCGGGCGGGGCAAGCGGCGCTTCCGCGCTCCCAAGCCTCAAGCGCCGCGGCCGCAGATGAGCCAGAAGACAAAGCCGCCGGTGAAACCGGCCGTGGCGAAGATCGCCGTGGCCTGGACCGGGGGCAGAGTTGCCATCTCGTCGGGCGTGCCGACCAGCAGAGGCACGGCAAGGAGCGAGAGGCCGCCGGCGAGCACGTAATACATCCAGCTGGTGAACTTCAGCACTTCGCCGATCACCACAGCGACGAGCGCGGGCAGCACGGTGAGGGTGGGCGCCACGGCGGCTGTGAACATGACCAGGCCGAAGACCTCGCCACCCTCCTGCATCATGGGATCGTGGGGCGCGGCCTGGCGGAGCTCGTCGCCGACCCAGAGCGCACCGAGGAGCAACAGAACGACGAGCGCGATACCGGAGGCGAAGAGGAAGGAGACCACCACCCAAAGAACGCGGAAGATCGTGCGGGTGATCACAAAGTTCTCCTCAAGGATGGCACGGGGTGCGGCTTAGACCGTCTCCGACTTGGGAAGGTCGTCGTCGAGGCCGTAGTAGTCCGATTTGGACCCGACAAAAATATGTTGTCCGAGCTGGATGCCGGTGGGCGGGGTGAGCGACCCGGCAGCCACATAAAAGTCCGGCTCGGATTCCGAGCGCCAGAAGAGGCTGCTGCCACACCGATTGCAGAAGCCGCGTTCTGCGTCGTCAGAGGAGCGAAACCAGGTGAGGCTTCCCCGGTCCGCGATCTCGATCTGATCGGGTGCGCAGGTGAAATTTACCGCGAAGTGCCCGCTGGTCTTGGCGCATTGCCGGCAGTGGCACGCGATGGCATCGCTGACGTTGCCGGAAATCTCATAGGTCACGTCGCCGCAAAGGCAGCCGCCTCGCCTCTTCTCGCTCATCCGGTCTTCTCCCGTCGCTGGATTGCGGCAATGTGCTTTCAACCCAACCGGCGTGCGATGCGTCGCTTGGCCGGTTGCCAACGCTTGGCTCGATCACACAATCTCTGCAAGTGGCATAGGGGAGGACGTCATGCCAAGCATCGATTTCTGGTACGAATTTGCAAGCAGCTACTCCTATCCGGCCGTGATGCGGATTGCGCCGCTGGCCGAGGATGCAGGCGTCACCGTGAACTGGCGCCCCTTCCTGCTGGGACCGATCTTCGCCAACCATGGCTGGGCGGATTCACCCTTCAATCTCTACCCCAGCAAGGGGCGCTATATGTGGCGCGATCTGGAGCGGATCTGCGAGAAGGAAGGACTCCCGCTCAGCCTGCCACCGGTATCGTTTCCGCAGAACGGGCTAAAGGCGGCGCGGATCGCCCGTGCGCTGCGCGACGACGGCTTGACGCCGGATTTCACGAGGGCGGTGTTCAAGGCGAATTTCGTCGAGAAGAAGTGCATCAGCCTGGATAACGTCCTGGCCGAGATCCTCCAGGGACTCGGACTCGATGCGGAGGCGGTTCTCGCCAAGGCGGAGACCGACCTGAACAAGGCCCATCTGCGCGCCGATACGGATGAGGCGATGCGGCTCGATATCTTCGGCGCGCCCTCCTTCACGGTCGGCGATGAGCTCTTTTGGGGGAACGACCGCCTGGAAGACGCGATCGAGTGGGCGGTGAAGCGGGGCTAGGCGCACCGTTCTAAGGTGGCGTTGGTCTCTCGAGCTTGCTCAATCCGGGTTCGCCAAAGAGGGGATCGAAATGCTCCGATAGGGTCTCGGCGAAGGATTTCGTCAAATGGTGGCTGTCCCAGAGGATCAACCGACCACCGACGACGGGATGGCATTTGCGTGCCGGACAAATGGCGTCGGTCAGATCAATGACCTGAATCCTTGGCGTCTTGCCGTATTTCAGCTCCGGGTATCTTCCAGCTTTCTTTTCCCATATGCACGCCTCCTCGTCCCCCGGGTGAGCCAGAAGACACACTGGAAGATCGCCTTTCCTGGAAGGCACATCGCGTAGAATTCGTATGTTCGCATTCGTGCTTGAAAGGAGGCGTCCGTTAAGGGCGTCCTCGCCGGCGCGTCTTACCTTCAGCGCGTCTCGGCCTCGAAGCAGACGAAAGGAGCTGTCGAGGACGGGTGGACCGCTCATGTTGGCGAGGAAGATCAGCTCGGGATCCATCTCGATAATTTCGCGGATCGTACGCTCACGCCAGGCGTGGCACTCGTGATAGGGCCTATTGAGCTTCTTGTAGTAGGTGGGCGCCTCGATAGATGCGCAGGATGCCTTTGTGCGTACGACCAGCTTCCAGCCAGCCCGCTTTGCGGCAGCGTCCACGGCCGGAAACCAGGCAGCCGCATGGGAGTCTCCGAAAATGACGGCGACTCTCTCGCCATCCGTATTCCCGTATACGCAAGCGCTCGAATAAACCGCGTCATGCGACAGCAAGCAGTTGTCGTGTTTCAGTTGTGATCGATCGTCAAACACCGACTCCACGGCGATCTTCCGGCCGTCGTTCAGGAGAATGAACTGTCGCGCGAAGGTGGATTCTCCGACGAGCCCAAAAGCAGCGGCACCGACGGACAAAACGGCTCCGAAAATAAGCGAGAGGGAGACCGAGCCGGTGAGCACCGGCCAGTAGCGAGCAGGCTGCTCAACAATCGCATACGTGGCGAAGGCTAGGGCCAGGGATATTAGAATCAGGAAGCAAATTCCGACGGCGGAGATGTGCGGGATAATCGCTTCCCCAATCACCAAGACCGGCCAATGCCACAGGTACCAGGAGTAAGAACGGCGCCCAATACCGGCTAGAAGCGGATGCGAAAGAGATCGTCCAACCCATCCCCCGGCATGGCCGGCAGGCGCATCGACGTTTCGCCCCGAGAGGATGATGGAGGCGGCCCCGAAGGTAGGAAGTAGAGCGAACAGGCCGGGGTATCTCGACGCTTCATCGAGGAAGAATGCGGCTGCGAGGATGGAAGCGATCCCGCAGGCGGCCAAGAGATTGCGCACCCCCGTCGCCAGTGAGCCGAAAGCAATTAGAGCGACAACACCACCGACGCAAAGCTGCCATGCACGGGTGTGGGTGCCGAAAAAAGCAAGAGGTTGATTGTCGGCGGTGAGGATGAGGCAGAGCGCAAAGGAGAGAACGCTAACGGTGATGGTCGCGGTCAGGATGGCGCGGGTGTCGCCCCCGCCGAGGAGGCGTCTTCCAGCAATCAAAGCGAAGCCGAGGATCAATGGCCACACCAAGTAAAATTGCTCTTCGATTGCGAGCGACCAATAGTGGAGAAAGATGCTGGGGGCCTGATCCGAGGCGAAGTAATCGGTCGCCCTATCGGCGAACCTCCAGTTGATAAAATAAAGGGCCGCCGCCGGCATCTCTTTTGCTGCACGGCTGGCCTGAAGAGCCGGCAAGAATAGCGCAGCGGCGATTAGCGAGACGCAAAGAACCAGAACCGCTGCGGGCAGAATCCGGCGCATCCGCCGGGCCCAGAAATCACGCAGGCCAATACGTCCCGTAAGAGCAATCTCACGTACCAGCAGCCCGGTGATGAGGTAACCCGAGATGACAAAAAAGACGTCGACGCCAACGAACCCACCCGGCGTAACGGGGAAGCCTGCGTGAAACAGGACCACGAGGACGACGGCGATAGCACGAAGTCCGTCAATATCGCTTCTGTATCCCGACTCGACGCGGCGGAAGAGCTTTCGGGTTGGGCGAGCCGTGCCGACAAGCGTTTCGATGGTAAACTGCCCCCAGTTGTTGTCGCGCATTCTGCGCGCGACCTAAAACTGAAGGACCTCACGACTGAACTCAAGTTATGCGTGTGGGGTTAGCTAACGTCTCCGGCCGCGGCGCGCTGGCTGGCGCGGAGCTTGACGGATGCGCTCTTGAGCTGGCCGCAGGCGGCCATGATGTCCCGGCCGCGCGGTGTCCTGACCGGTGATGCATAACCCGCCCGGTTCACCACATCGGCGAATTTCTCGATCTGGTCCCAGTCGGAGCATTCGTAAGGCGAGCCCGGCCAGGGATTGAACGGGATTAGGTTGATCTTGGCCGGGATCTTGGCCAGCAGCCGGACCAGCTCCTTGGCATCGGCGATGCTGTCGTTGATCCCGTCCAGCATCACGTATTCGAAGGTGATGCGCTTGGCGTTGGAGAGGCCGGGATAGTTGCGGCACGCCTCCAGCAGGTCGGCGATCGGCCATTTCTTGTTGATGGGCACGAGCTCGTTTCTGAGATCGTCCCGAACGGCATGGAGCGAGATGGCGAGCATGGTGCCGGCCTCTTCGCCCCAGCGCGGGATCTCGGGCACCACGCCGGAGGTCGACAGGGTGATGCGCCGCTTGGACAGCGAAATACCTTCGCCGTCGGCGACGATGGCCATGGCGTCGCGCACGCCATCGAAATTGTAGAGCGGCTCGCCCATGCCCATGAGCACGACATTGGTGATCTTCCGGTCCGCGTTGGGCAGGCCCGTCTTGTCCTCAGGGCCTTCAGCGCCAGGCCAATCGCCCAGCCGGTCGCGCGCCAGCATGACCTGGGCCACGATCTCGCCGGCCTCCAGATTGCGCACCAGGCGCTGGGTGCCGGTGTGGCAGAAGCTGCAGGTGAGCGTACAGCCGACCTGGCTGGAGATGCACAGGGTGCCGCGGTCGTCCTCGGGGATATAGACGGTTTCGACCTCGCGCCCGTCCTTCAAGCGAAGCAGCCATTTGCGGGTGCCGTCCTGAGACACCTGCTCGGAGACGATCTCGGGCCGGGCAAGGCTGTAGCTTTCGGCAAGCTGCTCGCGCAGACCCTTGGCCACATTGCTCATTCGCTCGAAGTCGTCGACGCCGCGCACATACATCCAGTTCCACAGCTGGCCGACGCGCATGCGCTGCTGCTTATCGGGAACGCCTAGGACGGCCAGGTGCTCGGCGAGCGCTTCCCGGTTCAACCCGATAAGGGATGGCAGGGCGGTTCCGCGCGAAGGGCTCGCGGCCTCGGATATGGCAGGTGCAGTAAGCATGGCCCAGACATAAGGCCTTAGGGCTCAAATGTGGAGAGGAATGCGCAGATTGTGCGGGCAACGTCGGGCGCGCCGGATCTCCCCAGCACGCCCGTCAGTGCAGCTCTAGAAGGAGCACTCTCGCTCGATCTCGCCGATTGCCGCCGTGATACCGCTCAGCGAATACTTATCGGTGGTCTTGGTGCCGCGGGACGAGGTGCCGGTCACGGTCAGGTTGGCGCCGGCCTTCATGGCCTCGACGACCTGGTCCTCACCGGCCCGGGTCTCGACATAAGCGCCTTCATCCTTGGTGTAGAAGCTGTAGTTCTTGCCGTCGATGTTGACGGTGACCTTGGCGCCGGGGCTGAACGGATAGCCCATCTTGATGCTGACTTCGTTCTTGATTCGGTCGGACGGATACCGACTGACGTAAATGTAGATCGGACCGCGCCGGACATCGCTCGGCTCAGACGAGAGCGGCTGCGATACCACGAAACAGGCCTTCGGGCTCGAGGCGGATACGTAAGCGGACCAATGATTGAAGTTCTTCAGAAGCTTGGCGTTCTGGGCAAAAGCAGGTGCGCAGCTGAAAGCCAATAGAAGGCATGCAGCACGAATAGCTCGGTGCATCTTTGGTTCCCCGACTCGGATGCTGACTGAAAGACATTCGGTTTCGGTTGGGAACAAGACCATATAGATTCGCCATGGGTTTGGCCAGATTTCTGACCGGGTTATAGGGCAGTTGCGCAGGCGGCGCGGTGAAGCACCGGCTCCCCCGAAAACGAATAGTCGGCGACGGGCGATCTCTCCCGAGCGCGGGTCTGACCAGGGGTGTCGCGATTGCTCTGTGTACGTCATAATTTGCAGAGATCCCTGGGCGATGGAGAGTTCAGGGATTGAGGATTTCAAATGGCGGCCGAGACGGGCCGGCGAAGCGCGGAGACATCTCGATCATGCGAGCGGCACAATTCAACGAGTTTGGCGGCATCGGCGCACTGCATGTTGAGGAGGTCGACGAGCCTGTCGCGAAGGAAGGCGAGGTTGTCGTCCGCGTGACCGCGGTCGGGCTGAACTTCTTCGATACGCTGATTCTGCGGGACAAGTACCAGATCACGCCACCGCTTCCCTTTTCGCCGGGAGCTGAGATCGCTGGCACCATCGACAGTCTGGGAGAGGGGGTCTCGGGGCTGGAGATCGGTCAGCGGGTGGTGGCGTTCATCGGCGGCAATGGCTGCCGGGAAAAGGTGGCGACGAAAGCGCGCAACGTGGTGCCGATCCCCGTTGGTGTCAGCGATGAGTTCGCCGCCGGACTTCTGGTCACTTACGGGACGGCGCTGCACGCCTTCAAGGACCGGGCGAAGCTGCAGCCGGGCGAGACGGTCGCCATCCTCGGTGCGTCGGGCGGCGCGGGACTTGCCGCCATCCATGTGGCCAAGCTGATGGGCGCGCAGGTGATCGCCGTGGCGTCTTCGGGAGAGAAGCTTGCCTATTGCCGCGAGCACGGCGCCGATATGGGGCTGAACTACAAGGAGAAGAGCCTGAAGTCAGGCTTGCGCGAGCTCACCAACAATCATGGCGTCGACGTGCTCTACGATTGCGTCGGCGGCGACAGCGCGGAGCCTGCCCTGCGGTCCATGGCCTGGGAAGGGCGTTATCTCGTCATCGGCTTTGCCGCGGGCGAGATTCCGAAGCTGCCGCTCAATCTCGTGCTGCTCAAGGGTTGCGCGATCATCGGCGTGTTTTGGACGTCTTTCATCGAGCGCTCGCCCGATGCCCATCGCGACAACACGCTGCAAACCCTGCAATGGGCCGAGGAGGGGAAGATCGCGCCGCATATTCAGGCGACGTTCCCGCTCGTGGAGACGGGCAAGGCGCTCTCGCTGATCGAGCAGCGCAAGGTGTCGGGCAAACTGATCGTCAGGCCCCAGGACTAGGTTTTTTAGAAGGTTTTGCGTTCCGGCGCGCTTAGGCGTCTTCCGTGTCGCTGTCGGGGAATTCCCGCTCCAAAGCGCGGGCGGCTGCCGCCCGATGTGCCGGGGTGATATGGGACGACACCAAGCTCAGCACGCCGGTGAGGAGCGCTGCGTCATCGGCGAAGCCGAGACCCAGAACGATGTCGGGCATGAGATCCATCGGCAGGATGAAATAGGCGATGACCGCCAGAAGCATGCCGCGGACGCGCAACGGCGTCTGGGAATCCAGCGCGCAGTAATACCCGGCCACCAGATCCTCCATGAAGGGGACCCGGCCTGCGACGCGCTTCAGCTTGCTCCAGAAGTCGCGGCGGACCTTCTCCTCGCGTTGGGCGACGCGTTCGGCAGTCAGCGCTTGGCCCATGGCCTCCTTGCGCAGAGACTCCGCATCGTCAAAGGCAGTCATACTTCATCCTCCAAACCGCTAAGGTGTTAGCGGATGCGCTAAATTTAGGGTTGCAGGGCCGCGACCGCAAGATGCCCGCGCGGTCGAGGGGTGTGCTTGCAAAGCATTGAGGCCCATGCAATTCAAACGGCCATGACCGAGGATCCGCGCCACAAGCTTCTCTTTATCTGTCTCGGGAATATCTGCCGTTCGCCCATGGCGGAGGGGGTATTCCGGCGCGTGATCGCGGAAGCTGGCGTGGCCGACCGCTTCGAGATCGATTCCGCGGGGCTTGGGGATTGGCATGTCGGCCAGGCGCCCGATACCCGCGCGCAATCGGCCGCCAAGGGGCGGGACATGGACATCTCCGGCCAGGCTGCGCGGCAGGTGGTGCTGGAGGATTTCGACCGGTTCGATCTGCTGCTTGCCATGGACCGCAACAATCTGGCGGAGCTCAAGGCACTCGCGCCGGAAGGGACTGAGGGGAAGATCCGGCAGTTCCTCGATTATGCGCCCCATCTGGAGGCCATCGACGTTCCGGACCCGTTCTTCGGTGGGGACGAAGGCTTCGACCATGCGCTCGATCTGATCG
This sequence comes from Methyloligella solikamskensis, assembly GCF_042676065.1. Classification (NCBI taxonomy): domain Bacteria; kingdom Pseudomonadati; phylum Pseudomonadota; class Alphaproteobacteria; order Hyphomicrobiales; family Hyphomicrobiaceae; genus Methyloligella; species Methyloligella solikamskensis. The sequence continues at coordinate 381,356 of NZ_JBHTJO010000001.1, forward strand.
AAGCGGCGAGTGAAGGGCTGCTGGAGTCCCTGATCGGGGACGGCGCCTCGGAAGAAAAGACCGCCTCGAAGGACTGATCGCCGCTTGCGGCCGCCGGTCCGCTTCGCCTATCACCGGTCGCCCCGGAGCACCGCCTCCTTCACATCACTGGAAGGTCCGTTACCGGCTTCGGCACCGCCTGGAGATCCGCCTTCCGCGTAAGGAGGGTTCTCCAATGAGCATGATCGATCCAGATAGCATCGGTTTCGGACGCATCGCGGCGACCTTGCCCGTGCAGGACATGGCGCGGGCGCTCAGCTTCTATTGCGGCACGCTGGGCTTCACCAAGATCTTCGAGAACGGCGATCCGGTCGGCTTCGTCATTCTGAGGCGCGACGGGGCGGAGCTTCATCTGACTTTGCAGAAGGCGCACAAGCCGGCCACTTTTCCGGTGGCGCATCTGATGGTTCAGGACGCAAACGGTCTCGCGACGCTTTGCGAGGCGAGCGGTCTTCGAATCGTGAAGGGGGTGCGGGACAAAGAGTACGGCTTGCGCGCCTTCGTGTTCGAAGACACCGAAGGCAACCGCATCGATGTCGGTCAGCCGCTAAGGTCTGCTCATCCGGCGGAGTGATAGAGCGGCTGGTGCTCCAGCGGGTATTCGGCTTCCACCACATAAGGCCCGCCGCCGATCGAGGCGCGCGACGAGAACAGCACGAAGCGGTCGACCGTGAAAGGCTCGGAGAAGAAGCCGCCCTGGCTTTCCAGATAGCCCGCCACGGAGATGGGCTTGGTGCCTCTAAGGCGCGCGATGGTGACGTGCGGCGTGAAGTTGCGCGCCTCGGGTGGCAATCCGGCGAGGCGGGCGGCTCGTTCGTGGGCCCGCTGCAGATTCAGCAGGGGCTCCGACGGGCGGAGACTCGCCCAGAGGGCGCGGGGTTTCTTGCCGCCGAAGCTGCCGAGCCCGTCGAACTGAAGCTGAAAAGGCTCGATGTCGATATGGCCAAGATTGGCGGCGAAGTCGCGGGCTGTGCCGCCATCCACGTCGCCGATGAACCGTAAGGTGAGGTGATAATTCGCCGGATCGATCCAGCGCGCGCCGGTCAGGCCTGTGCGCAACAGGCTCATGCGGTAACCGATCGCTTCTGGGATTTCGATGCCGGAAAAGAGTCGCGGCATGGCAGCCTCATTTCGTCGCGTGGCGCGGCATGGCGAGGTGGGGCGACTAACACCGCCCGCTTCCATCCTCAGGCGAGTTTCGCGGCAGATCAAGCGCCGGCAGGCCGCAGGGACCGCCGAGACGCCGCTCGCCCACAGCAAATTTCTGGGCTGAGAGCCTCAATTTAGCCCCTGCCGTTAAGGAGTTTTTCGAATGGCAAGTGCGATAATTGGTGATTGGCGTACCACCTTTCTAAGAAAATTTTCGCAAAAGGCGGGTCTTAAGGTCGGGTACGGCCTCGGTCCGAACGGTGCTTCATAATGAGCAACGCCAATTACAACGCACTTCAGAGCTCCGCGGCCATCCCGCGGGAGCGGCGGGCGGCGGTGCGCTTCTTCGAGAGCTGGCCGGATCGCCTGCGCCGTTGGACGCTCGGCCTCGCCTACGCGCTGAAGGCGCAGCGGATCCGCCTGCTGCCGCGCATCTGGTTTATGAGCCTCGCCCAGCTTTTCAGGCCGGAAACCGAGTGGAACCAGCTGCCCGCCGCCCCGGGACATGACGACTGGCGCGGACTGGTCGGGATCAGCGACGATCTCTCGGTCGAGGCGCTGCTTGCGAACTACAAGCGCGGCTACTTCCCTTTCTGCCATATGGGTCCGATGAAATGGTGGTGTCCGGCGGAGCGCGCCGTGATCGACCCGGCGGAAACTCATGTCGGCAAGAATCTGCGCCGCCTCCTGCGGCAGGAGAAGTTCCACGTCACCATGGATAAGCGCTTTGCCGAGGTGATCGAGGCCTGCGCCAAGCCGCGGTCGGGCAAGGTACCGCTCACCTGGATCACGCCGCGGATCAAGAAGGCCTATTACGCGGCTCATGAGGCCGGCCATGCCCATTCGGTGGAGGTCTGGGACGAGGAGGGCAACCTCGTCGGCGGTCTCTACGGCCTGGCGGTAGGCAAGGTGTTCTTCGGCGAATCGCAATTCTCGCACGCCGATCATGCTTCGAAGGTCGCGCTGGTCGCCCTGCACCGCTATCTCGCCCAGCACGGCTTCAAGCTTCGGGACGCCAAATGGATGACGCCGCATCTGGCGAGCTTCGGCTTCCACGCCATCTCGCGGGACGAATTCCTCAAGGTTCTCCAGAAGGAGGCCAACAGGCCGAGCGAGCCCGGCAAGTGGCGGGCGGATCCGGATCTCGTGGCCGATGCGCCCAAGTCAGAGATCAAGTCCGACACGCCGGAAAAACAGAAATCGTCGCCTGAGATCACTGCATGACGATGGAGGGGCTCGCCTCATCCCGAATGCTGTCGCGCGTCGCGGCGCTGCTCGGCAAGACGAAGTCTCTGGTCACGGTCTCGTCCTTCGTATCGGTGGCGCGTATCGCTGGTGCGGCCGCCGGCTTCATCACCCAGGTTCTGCTCGCCCGGTATCTGCAGGCCAGCGCGCTCGGCGTCTTCTATTCCGTCGTCAGCCTGGTGGCCGTCGCAGGGCTGGTTGCGGCTTACGGCTATCCGGCTATCGCCCCCCGCTTCATCTCCCGCTACCGGGAGAAGGGACGTCCCGACCTGGTGCTCGCCTTCATCAACCGGGCGCGCCGGGAGGCGACGCTCTACGTGCTGATCGGCGCCGTCGGCATCGTCGCCTTCGGCCTGCTCTGGCCCGGTCTCGACGATGTGACGCGCATGGCGCTGATCGCCGCGGCCGCAGCCCTGCCGGCCAGCGCGTCCTTGCGGGTGAACGGCTCTTTCGCCGGATCCCTGCGCCGGTTCCTGCTGGCCTATCTGCCCGATACCGCCATCCGGCCGTTCCTGCTGTTCTTCGGGGTCCTGGCCTTCATCGCGCTGGGCATCCAGTTCGATGCGGCGGACGTGACTTGGCTGGTCGCGGGCATCACGACCGTCATCGCCTTCGCCCAATACGCGCTGGTTCAGCGGGACGTGCCGAAGCTGCCCGCCGCGCCGCCGCCGAAGCGCCTGGTGCGAATCTGGCGGCGGGAGGCGTTGCCCCTGATCATCGTGGTGATGTTCATCGAGTTCTTCGCCGACGTGGACATCCTGATGCTCACGCCCTTCGTCAGCCAGGCGGAGATCGGTATTTTCGGCGTTTGCCTGAAGATCGCGGTGCTGGTGGGCTTCGCGGTGCAGGTGGCGCAATACATCGTCCAGCCTGATCTGGCGGACGCCCATGCGCGCAAGAGCTACGCGCCCATCAAGAAGGCGATGTTGAAGGCTTTGGGCTTCCCGCTCGCGGCCACGCTCGGGGCCATGGTGGTGTTCGCTCTGTGGGGCAACAAGCTTCTGTTTCTGTTCGGGCCGGAATTCGCCGGCGCGAAGGTGCCGCTCCTGATCCTCATCGTCAGCCAGCTCGTGCGGGCACTGTTCGGACCGAACGTGGCGCTGCTCACCGTGCTCGGCGCGCAGACCCAGAACGCGATTCTGGCGACCTGCTCCATCGCCGTGCTGTTCCTGGGCAATATTCTGCTGGCGCCCGCCTACGGTGCGACGGGCGCTGCGATCTCCGTGGTGATCGCGATGACGTTCTGGATGGTCGGGACGTCGGTCCTGCTCTACCGGCTGAGCGGGCTAAGGACGGATGCGCTCTTCCTGCTGACCGGGGGCGCCCGGCAGTCCGAAGACGGTTGACGCAGCAACGGGCTTTGCGCCCAGCATCGCGGCGCCGTCCTCGACGGTCTCACCTTCGAAGAACGCGCCGAACATGAGCCACAACAGAAACGCGGTGATCGTCGCGATGGCGATCAGCGCGCCGACCTTTCCGAAATGCAAGGGCATTTGCTTCTCCTCCCCCAAGCTTCGATTTTTGTAGCCTCGATTTTTCCAGGCGTCGTTTTTATGACCGGAGAGGATACACAAGTCGGCCTTCATGGCTAGCTTTGACACAGACCGTATCGGCGGGCTTGATGGGCGCAAATCAGCGAAGAGAGGCGCATGCCTCCGGTCATCGAGGGGCGGGATCAGAGATGCAGACATGGTGGGAGCACTTTCGGGCGGCGGCGCACCGCCTCTACGCGAAGTCGCCGGGGATCGAGGCTGTCCCGCTGGCGCTGGTTTTTACTATTGCTGCCGGCGTCTGGGTCTTCATCGAGATCGCCGACGAGGTGATCGAGGGCGAAAGCCGTGCCTTTGACGAATGGCTGATGCTCTCCTTGCGCAGTCCGGGCGACAATGCCAATCCGCTAGGCCCGGCCTGGCTGGAGGAGACGGCGCGGGATGTGACCGCGATGGGATCGACCTTCGCGCTGGTGTTCATTTCCCTGGTGGTGTTCTTCTGGCTCGTGATGACCAAGCGGCCCCATGCGGCCTTGCTGCTCTCCATCGCGCTGATCGGCGGCGCGCTGCTCAACAACGCGCTGAAGTTCCTGTTCGACAGGCCGCGGCCGGATCTCGTGGCCCATGGCACGGAAGTCTTCACCCTCAGCTTCCCGAGCAGCCACGCCATGCTGTCCGCCACCATCTACCTGACGCTCGGCGTGATGGTGATGCGCTACAGCTCCGCGCTCCGGCTCAAGGTCTATGCCATGAGCGTGGCGGTGCTGCTCGCCGTGATGGTGGGGGTCAGCCGGGTCTATCTCGGCGTCCACTGGCCGACGGATGTCATCGCGGGCTGGGCTGTCGGTGCGGTGTGGGCCAGCGCCTGCTGGCTGTTCATTCTGTGGCTGCAGCGGCGCGGGCAGGTGGAGAAGTCACCGGTGACTCCCCTCGAGCCGGCGCCAGACTCGTGAGCGCGGCACTGACGTCGTAGAGGTCTGCCGCCAGATCGTCGTCCTCCGCCTTGGGCGAGCGCCGGGCATGTTCACCCGTAAAATAGATATAGCTGCCAGACGAGCCGAAGATCCCCGGACGGTCGATGAGCTCGGCAAGCATAGCCGACGACCTGTCTGCGGAGCTCATGTCCTTCATGACTCCCGAGAAGAGGGGGAGCACGCGCTGCAGAAACCAGAGCAGCACGGCGGGCGCTTCGCGGCCTAGCCGCGTATCGGGCATGAAGCCGGGATCGAACGTATAGAAGCCGCGACCGGGGTGGCGGCGGGCCATTTCCCGGACGAACAGCATGTTGCAGAGCTTGGACGTCGCGTAGCGGTCCAAACCCTGTTGCCGCGGGGAGTCACCGTCTTCGCCGATCTTGCCGTAAGCGACGGCTCGCGCTGACGGGAAAAGCGCGCCGCGGAAACCGAACCGCCGCGGCATGGGCTCGCTTTCGTCGTGGGTGCCGCTGCCGGTCGTGGTGACGACGGCATCGGGCGCGAGATTTGGCAGCAGCTCCTGCACCAGCAGGAAGTGGCCGAGATGGTTGGTGGCGAAGGTCAGCTCGAAACCGTCTTCGCTCATGCGGTTCCCGGCCATCTGGAGACCGGCATTACAGACGATGGAGTTCAGTTGCTGGGAGCCCTGCCGGTCCTTGAGCTGGGACGCGAAGTCCCGCACCGAACCAAGCTTAGAAAGATCGAGCTCAAGAATGGTGAGGCGATCCGGGCCGGCGAGGCTCCGGAGCTCATTGGCGCTTTGCGGGTTCCTTGCCCCGACATAGACGTGGCCCGCGCCCTGCATCAGCAGACGGTCCACGAGACGCAATCCGATTCCGGAGGTGGCTCCGGTCACCAAATGCAGGCCATCGGCGATCATGACTATCCCTCTCGATTGCACACAGTACAGTCGATGTATAGTCCGAACTTCGTATATTCAAGATGGGAGGCCGGCGACCTTGCCGATCAGGGCGACGAAGGCGTCGCGCTCGTCCGCGTCCAGGCGGGAGAGCATCTCCTCGCACTGGCCTTCCTGCTCGGCGAGAAGGGCCGCGGCGGTTCTTTCCCCTTCTTCGGTGGGAGCGAGCTTGATGATCCGCCGGTTCTCTTCCGTCCGCGACCGGCTGATCAGGCCGCGCTTGCTCAGGCGCTCCAGAATTGTGGAGGCCGTGGTCGGCACGACGCCCAAGAAGCAGGCCACGTCGCTCGCGATGCAGCCGGGATTTCGGGTGATGTAGAGCAGCGCGTGCATGTCGGACGGATTCAGCTTTGAAATTTCGCAGCTGCCGGGCCTCTCCGCAATCTTATAGGCGCGGGTGAGGGCGTCGACCGCCGCGCGTACGGCTTCGATTTGGGATTTTCGAATCTTCGTCACGGCTCGGACATTACGGGATACGGAGTTTGGGTGGAAGGAGGCTTATGTGTGCGCCCCTTGCTAGATCGCCGATTCTTCCTTCTCTGAAGTGTCTTCTGTGCTCGGCGCGAACCATTTGTAGAGCGCCGGGATCACCAGGAGCGTGAGGATGGTTGAGGTGACGAGGCCGCCGACTACCACGGTGGCGAGCGGTTTCTGGACCTCACTGCCCGCGCCGGTCGCGTAGAGCAGCGGAATCAGGCCCAGCGCGGTTGTCGCCGCGGTCATGAGCACGGGTCGCACGCGCAGGCACGCGCCCTGGATCGAGGCCTCGTCGACATCCAGGCCGTCGGCGACCAGACGGTTCAGATAGGTGACGAGCACCATGCCGTTCTCCAGGGCAATGCCGAACAAGGCGATGAAGCCGACGGACGCGGGTACCGAGAGGTTTTGTCCTGTCATCAGCAGGCCGAGAATGCCGCCGACCAGGGCCAGCGGGATGTTCAGCATGATGAGGCCTGCGCTCTTGAGCGAACCGAAATTGACGAAGAGCAGCAGCATGATGAGCCCCAAGGTGACCGGCACGACGATGGCGAGCCGCTGGTTCGCCTCTTGCTGCAACTCGAACTGGCCGCCCCAATTGACGAGATAGCCGGGCGGCAGATCGACCTCCTCAGCAATTCGCTCCTCGCCCTCGGCGACGAAGCTGCCGATGTCGCGGCCGCGCACATTGGCCTGGACGGTGATGAAGCGCTGGCTATCCTCCCGGGTGATCTGGCGGGGGCCGACGATGGAGTCGATTTCCGTCACCTGATCGAGAGAGACGAGCGGTCCCGCCGGCGTCTGGAGCACGATGCGTCGGATGGCTTCCTCCGTGTCGCGCCTGTCTTCCGGATAGCGCAGCAGAATATCGAAGCGGCGGACGCCTTCCAGAATCTGGCCGGCCGCCGAGCCGCCCACGGCCGTGGAGACGACTTCCTGAACGTCGTCGACATTGAGGCCATAGCGGGCGACCGCCTCCCGGTCGATGCGAATGCGAAGCTGGGGCGTGCCGATGACCTGATCCATCTGCACGTCGGCGGCGCCTTCCATGTCAGAGACGACACCACGCACTTCGCTTGCGATGCGGCGTAGCTCCTCGGAGTCCGGTCCGAAGATCTTCACCGCAAGCTCCGCCTTGGTGCCGGTCAGGAGTTCGTCGGTGGCCGCCGCGATGGGCTGAGTGAAGTTGAACTGAACGCCGGGGAAGTCCTCGAAGGCTTCCGCCATCTTGGCGATCAGATCGTCGTAGGCGATGTCCTCCGGCCATTCGCTCTCCGGCTTCAGGCCGACGAAGCTTTCTGCGTTGTTCACCGGATCGGCATGGGCGCCGACCTCGCCGCGTCCGACACGGCTGACGATCCGCTCCACTTGCGGAAATTCCTTCATCAGGCGCCGTTCGAAACGGGTCGTGGTCTCCTTGGCTTCGTCGAGGGAGATTGAGGGGGCCATGGTGAGGCGCACCAGGAGATCGCCTTCCTTCAGGGCTGGGGTGAACTCCGAGCCCAGCATGGGGAAGGCCAGGGCGCCGATGACGACCAGCACGGCGGCGAGACCGGCCGCCAGCCAGCGGGCCTTCACGAGGAAAGCGACCATGGGCCGGTAGAGGGCGATGAGGGCGCGCAGGATTCCCGCCTCTTCGATGCTGCCGCCACTGCTCCGCCGGCGCATGATGATCTCAGACAGGGCCGGCGCGATGAGAAGCGCGAAGATCAGCGAGCCCAGCATGGCGAGCGACACGGTCAGAGCCAGGGGCCGGAAGGTCTTGCCCTCGACGCCCTGGAGCATGAAGAGGGGCAGGAAGACGATGATGATGATCGCGATGGCGAAGAGCACGGGCCGCAGCACCTCGGCGCAGGCCCTTGCGACCAGCTCGCGGCGGGAGCCCTTGGTGTCTGGATCGTGGATGACCCGGTCGACATTCTCCACGATGACGATGGCCGCATCGACCATCATGCCGATGGCGATGGCCAGGCCACCGAGAGACATGAGGTTCGCCGAGATGCCGAGAAGCTGCATCATGATGAAGGCGAAGCCGATGGAGAACGGGATCGAGAGCGCCACCACAATGCTGGGGCGGATGCCACCCATGAAGGCGAAGATGACCAGCGCCACGAGGGCGATGCCTTGGAGCAGCGCGTTGGTGACCGTTCCGACCGCCTGGCCGACGAGCGCCGACTGATCGTAATAGGGGACGATCTTCACGCCTTCTGGGAGCGCAGTCTGGATCTTTGCAAGCTCGGTCTTCACCCGCTCGATCACGGACGACGTGTTGGTGCCGATCAGTTTCAGCACGAGGCCGGCGACCACCTCGCCCTTGCCGTCATGGGTGGCGAGACCTTGGCGCACCTCGCCTCCGATCATCACCTCGGCGATGTCCCGCAAGTAAACGGGCGTGCCGTCCACGGTCTTGACGACGATATTTTCCAGATCGGCGATGTCCTCAGCCAGGCCGATCGAGCGGACAACGTATTGCTCGGAATTCTGGACGATGAATTGGGCGCCGACATTGGCGTTGTTGGCTTCGACGATGTCGAGCACGTCGGCGATGGTGAGGTCGTAGCGGAGCAGGGCTTGGGGCTCGATCACTACCTGGAACTGCTTCACGTAGCCGCCGAGGGAAAGCACCTCGGTGACGCCGTGCACGGTTTGAAGATTGAACTTCACCACCCAGTCCTGGAGCTCTCGCAGCTCCTCCAGACTGTAGGTGCCGGTCTCGTCCTTCAGATAATAGAAGAGGATCTGGCCGAGGCCGGTGGTGATGGGCCCCATCTCCGGCTCGCCGAACCCTTGTGGGATCTCTTCCGCGGCGACCTGCAGCCGTTCGTTCACGAGCTGGCGGGCGAAATAGATATCCGTGCCGTCCTCGAAATAGACGTTCACCACGGAGAGCCCGAAATTGGAGGTCGAGCGTACTTCGGCGAGGTCGGGCAGGCCGTTCATGGCCACCTCGACGGGGTAGGTGACGTAGCGCTCGACGTCTTCCGGGGCGAGGCCTTCGGTTTCGGTGAAGACCTGGACCAGGGTTGGCGTTACGTCGGGGAAGGCGTCGACGGGGAGCGAGCGATAGGCGAAGGCGCCGGCGACGATCACGCCGATCCCGAGCACGAGCAGGATCAGGCGCTGGGCTAGGATGGTCTCGATGAAACGGTTCATGTCGCGATTCTCCCCGGCCTAATGGTGATGGCCGCCGAAGCTGCCCTTGGACATCTCGGCTTTCAGGGTGAAGGCGCCTTGGGTGACGATCCTCTCGCCGGGCTTCAGGCCGTCTGTGATGACGATGTCGTTCTCGCCTTTCGGACCCAAGGTCACGGGGCGGGGCTCGAAGCCATCATCCGTCTCGACGAAGACGGCCGGCTTGTCCTCTACAGTCTGGACGGCGATGCGGGGGACCTTCACGGCATCGCCGGAATCCACCGTTACCCGTGCGGTGAGGAACATGCCCGGGCGCAAGCGGCCGCCCGCCGGATCGGCGATGATGCGGGCGATGGCCGTGCGGGTGCCTTCCTCGATCTGGGGCGTGACGAAGGCGATGGTCTCTTGGGCGATCACGTTGCCGCGATCGTCGAGGATCTCCACGGTCTGACCCTTCTCGATGCGGTCGAGATCGCCGGGGAAGACGCTGAGATCGATCCAAAGGGTGGAGAGGTCCGCCACGACGAAGGCCTGCTGCTCCGCGTCTATGAATTCGCCGAGCGTGATGTGCCGCTTCACCACGTGGCCGTCGAAGGGCGCGGTGAGCCGGTAGGTGGTCAGCACCGTCTCCTTCTCGTTGCGGATATTGTCGAGCTGACCCGCGCTGATCCCGAGCGCGTACAGCTTCTGTTCGGTGCCGCGCCGCGCGATGCGGGCCTCTGCCAGGGCCGACTTGGCATCGAGATAGGTGCGCTCCGAGGTGATCTTCTTGTCCCAGAGCTGCTGCTCGCGGGCGTATTTCGTCTCCTCAAGGTTCTCCCGCTCAAGGGTGGCGAGAAAATCGGACTTGGCATCGGCGAGCTCGCGGCTATCGAGTACCGCGAGAAGGTCGCCCTCCTTCACGTCGTCGCCTTCGGTGGCGTTCACCTCCGTTGCAATGCCGGAGACGCGCGGCACCACATGAGCCAGGCGGTCACCGTTGTAGTGAACCTCGGCGGGCAGAGTGAAGCTGTCGGTGACGGCGCCGGTCTGGGCCTGCGCGACCTCGATGCCGAATTCCTCGCGCTGCTCTTCCGTCAGGTGGATCGGGCCATGCTCTTCGTGGCCGTGCCCCTCGTGGCCTTCATTGTCCGCGTGGCCTTCGTGTCCGGCTTCTTCCTCGCCGTGATCATGACCTTCGTGATCAGGCTCTTCGGCGCCATGGTCATGCTCCTCGTGGCCAGTCTCCTCGGCTCCGTGATCATGACCCTCATGGGCAGAGTCTTCGGCGTGGGAGCCGTCTTCCTCGGCTCCGAGATCGCCGCAGGCGGCGAGGCTCAGTGTGAGAGCGAGGACAGCGAACAGCGCGACAAGCGCGGACGCGGGATGAGCGATTCGGGCCGGGTGCACCGGCTTTTTCTTGAGATGCATCGTTGAGAGCCTTGTTCCGTCGAAAGATGCGCGTGCGCAAAGGGCCGGGCTTCAGAAGAAGTCCGGCGGGCGGAACAGGCTCTAGGTGCGAAGAACGACGGTCTTCAGAAACGTCAGATGCGGTGAAGGCGGTGCGGTCGCCGGCGGCGGTGGCGCGGCAAGCGTCTTGGCGCGGGCCGGCACGCTGCTGAGGACCGGGGTGGGCAGGGTGCCCTTGGCCGGAGCATTCAGCTTCGTCATCGCCTTGGTGGCGGCTGCGCCCGGCGGGGAGGTCAGATCGAGACAGGGCACGCCGTGGTCCTGACCGTGAACGGCCAGGGTGACGCCCCGATGGACTGAGTGGTCGTGATGGACCGCTTCGGCGTCATGGCAGGAAACGAGATGAGCCGCCTCCACGGCCACATGGCCATCCGCGCCGATGCAGATCACGGCGTTGGCGCTCACGGGTGCAAGGCTGAGCCAGGTCAGGAAGGCCAGCAGGAGCCGGAAGCCGATATGGAAGCTGCGATGCATCATCTGTGTCCCTTAGAGCGCAGAATGGGGCACGCGATCAAGTGCGGCGCGCAGACGTGGTTGCAGTTGGATTTCACCGCAGCCATGCGTTTCAGAAGGCCGGCCGCGCTCCCATATATTTTTCAGGGGTATTTTTGAGATGAGGAAACGAAATGGCTGAAAAGACTATTACGCGCGACCAGCTTGCGGAGCTCCTGAACGAGGATCTTGCGCGCGAGTATCAGGCGATCATCGCCTATGTGGTCTATTCCCAGGTCATCCAGGGTGCGGAGTATATGAGCATCGCGGCGCAGCTCGAGCAGCACGCTCATGAGGAGCTGCAGCACGCGCTGACGATTTCGCGGCAGATCGACTATCTCGGTCATACGCCGACGGTGAAGGCGAAGCCGGTCAAGGTCTCCGAGGATGCGCGGGAGATGCTGCGCTTCGACCTCGAAAACGAGAACGAGACCGTGCGCAACTACCGGCGCCGCGTCCGCCAATGCGAGGCGTTGAACGAGTTCGCCATGGCCGAGCAGATCCGGGAGATCCTGGTCCAGGAGCAGGACCATCAGATCGATCTTGCCACGGCGCTCGGCGAGGACGTGCCGGATGTCGGAACGGCGGACGCGTAACGCTCGCCAGGCCTGACGGCCTTCTGATCTGCGCTTTGGCGCGCCCTTTCCCGCGGCCGGATGAGGACGTATTGTCCGGTCCGCTGCGGGGAGGTCTGAGACTGCGAGGGGGCAGGTGGGTATGGCCGAACTATTCCGGAAAATCAGGTGGCGGGAGGCCGCGGCGAATATCGCCCAGGATGCGGTGGCGGGAATCGTCCGCTTTCCCATTCCGGTGGCGCTGTGCGTGGCGATGTTTCTGCTGGCGCGTTCCGACCTGGAGGCGGGGATGTATTTCCGCCTCTTCGCGATCTGGGTCTGCGGCTCGCTGCTTTTCATCTCGCTGCAATTGAACCGCGAACGCCAGGGCTGGGGCGCGCTCACCGTCTACGTTCTAGGGCCCGTGCTGTTCGTCGCCGTCGCTGCGATATTCTTGGCGTCGTGGCTCCCGTCGATTCCCTACGACTTTCTCGCCAGCGGGTTGTTCCTTCTGGGGTTTGCTGCGCCCTATCTGCGCAAGGAGCAGCAAGGCACCGCCTTCTGGACCTACGCTGCCAAGCTTGCCCTGAATGGCGTGCTATCGGCGATTGGTGCGACGATCCTGTTTCTCGGTGGCTGTGCGATTATCTACAGCATCAAATACCTGTTCGGGGTGGATCTGAACGCAATCAGGGTCGTCAAATTCATTGGCGAAGCGAGTCTCTATCTGGTCTTTCCGATCGCCGTGCTTGCCGGCATCCCGAGCGATTTCAACCAGACTGCGGACCGCTATCCGAAGAGCCTGAGGCTGATCGCAGATTATGCGGTGATCCCGCTGCTCGCGATCTACACCGTGATCCTCTACGCCTATATGGCGAAGATCGCCCTGGCCGGCGAGTTGCCGGAAGGGGGCGTTGCCTATCTCGTCGTGGGCTACGCCGTGGCGGGGGTCCTCACCTATCTATTGGTCTATCCGCTTGAGAGCGGGCTCGCTGCGCTGTTTCGCCGGGTCTTCTTCCCTCTTCTCATCTTGCCGCTCATTCTGCTGGCCATCGCGATCGGCGTGCGGATCGAGGAATACGGGCTCACCGAACACCGCTATGCCTTGCTGCTCTGTCTGGTCTGGCTGACGATCTCGGTTGGGCTGGCGGTCCTGCTCGATCGCATGCGGGCGCCGGCGCTCATCGTGTGGACGCTTGCGCTGCTGCTGATCGGCGCTTCAGCGGGGCCGTGGAGCGCTGTCGGCATTTCGACCTGGAGCCAAGTCGGGCGGCTCGAAGCGGTGCTGAAGCACAGCGGCGTTCTGGTGAACGGGAAAATGACGCAGCCGTCGAAAGAACCGAGCCGGGCTGACCGGGTTGCCGTGAGCGGTATCGTCGACTACCTCGCAGGCACCAATAAGCTGCACGAGATCGGACCTTGGATCGGCGATCCGGAGCATCCCGGGCTGCCCCCGGAGTCCTTCGATATGACCGCGAAGACGGCGGTCGAGCGGATGGGGTTCGATTATGTGCAGGCTTACGAGCGCGTTACGGACGCGCCGCGGCGGTTCTCTTTCGGAACCGACCGGGGCGCCATTGTGCAGAAAGTCACCGAGGTCGCCGGGTATGATTATCTGATCGCTCTTTCGCTTTCTCCTGATGAGAAGCGCGCACAATCGCTCGAAGAGAGGTTCGCGCTCAAGGCGGGCGAGGCCGAGACGGACGAGCTCGTCGCGAAATACGATCCGGATGCTCTTTCCATGGAGATCGCGGTCCCTTCGAAAAAAGAAAGGGTTCGGTTCGATCTTGCGCCGCTTATCGAGCGTTTTGCCGATACCGCGCGGTCGATCCAGCCCGATGAGCTCACCATGGAAGAGAGTGATGGGCCGCTTCGCGTGCGTCTCGAGCTTCGGCGCATACATGGCTCGGTTTCGCCAGAGGGCGACCGGCCCAAGATCAAGTATTTCTACGGAAAGCTTCTGATCGCATTGGAATAAGCTTTCGGAAAACCAAAAGGCCGGATCGGCGTTCTCCCTCGGGGGCTCACCAGAGTCGAAGGAGGTTACCGATGCAGACCACCTGGAAACCCCATACCAAGCATGGCGAGCTGACGAAGCAGTCGGATCTGCCCGATAGCGTTTTTGCCTTTCCCGACGAGCGCAAGGAGCCGCTGACCGATGCCGACCATGTGCGCAACGCGCTGGCCCGTTTCGATCAGGTCGAGGGCGTCTCCGACAAGGAGCGCGATCTCGCCTTCGCCAATATCAAGAAGGCGGCGGAGCATTACGGCGTCGATGTCGAGGAAAAGAGCTGGCACGAGCTGGGCCGGAAGCCGCATTAGCGCTGGCCGATGAAGGGCTAGACCTACGTGCCCAGCTGTCGTCTCGGCCCAGGCTCTAGCCCTTGTTTTCTTTCTTCTTGGTCACGGTCTCGCCCTTGGCGCCCTTCCGGACCACCAGGTCGCGGTCGGCGTCGAAGACGTCGTCCATCATGAACTCGGTCGGCCGTTCGGCTTCGGAGCGGTAGGTGCCTGCTTTCGCGCCGTAGCGCAGGATGCCGAGCTTCGCGAGAAGGTCGAGTATCTTCATGCTGTCCGCGCCCGGCCACCCATTGTCCCGGGGGCCTTTCTCTTGGTTGGTCATCGACGGGAAGGCTGCTCGCTGGGCCTCCGCACCCAAGTATTGCGTTCTCGCTTGCGGGTAGCAAGAAAGGCATGGCCTCGCGCCAAGGTGCGGCGGTAAGACTGAACCGGTCAACGCGACGCAGGGGAGGACAGCATGGCGGACACGGCATTCGACGATCGCTTCGACTGGGTGAAGGCGCTGGCCTTGCGAGCATCGGCCTTCGCCATGGGCTTCACCTTCGTCTCCGCGGCCTGGCGGCGTTTCTACAATGCGCCGGCGAAGCTGGACATCACGAGCCCCCACGACGTCGCCAACAAGCTGGTGCATGCCGCACCGGGCTCGCCCATCGAGGGCGTGATCCATTGGCTGCTTGAACGGCCGCAGCTTACCGAGGCGGCCACCTATCTGATGACCATCGGTGAGCTGTTGGCGGGGCTCGGGCTGGTGTTCGGCTTCATCACCCGAGGCGCAGCGGTCGGTGCGGCGCTCCTCAACGTGGCGCTGATGCTGATCTTCGGCTGGCAGGGTTATGAGTGCCTGGACGAGTGGACCATGGCGGCGCTCGGCTTCGCCATCTCGGTCAGCGTCATGCTCTACGGGCCCGGCGTCTGGTCCCTCGACGGGCTTGTGGGCATCGACCCGTTCGGACGGCTCTTCACGCGCCCCGTCGCCATCGTTCTCACGCTTGTCTCCGTCGTCTTCACGGTGGGCTTCTACCAGTACTATTTCGGCATCGACGAGCTTCACCGGCGGACCAGCGTCAGCCAATATTCCATCGTCGCCGAGCCGGGGCCTGAGCCCGGTGTCGCCACGCTCTATGTGAATGCGGGCGGCTCGTCGGGCGGGGCTTACGTCCGCTCCATCGCCTTCAAGCTGGAGAACGGCGAGACCATCGAGCAGGCGGGCGACGAGGTCGATGTGGAGAAGAGCTATTTCGAGCCCTGGGCCGCGTCGGGCAAGCAGATGGACGGCGTTCTCGTGCTGAAGCTCGGCTCGAAGACCGATATCCGCATCCCGAAGGGCGCCACCTCGGCCACCATCGATCTGATCGGCAACAAGGATCAGACGGTGAAATTTGAACCGCCGGCCAGCCCTCTGGAGGAATAGGCAAGGAAGGCGCAGCTTCCGCCATTTCGCATTTCGGTCGTGTCCCCAAATCTCTCGTCAGGATCCATTCCTGAACGGGAGATTTCGGACATGACCGACGGAAACAACGAACTTCAGAAGATTGCCATCGTCACCGGTGGCAGCCGAGGGCTCGGCCGCAACACCGCCATCAACCTGGCGGAGCGCGGCGTCGACCTCATCCTCACCTACCACGAGAACAAGAACGAGGCCGACAAGGTCGTCGCGGAGATCGAGAGGCTGGGTCGCAAAGCGGCCGCCTTCCAGCTCGATATGGGCGATACGTCCGCCTTCGACGGCTTCGTGGCGCATGTGAAGGAGACGCTCTCCGCCTGGGGCCGCGAACGGTTCGACTACCTGGTGAACAATGCCGGGATCGGGCTGCATGCGTCCTTCGCCGAAACGAGTGAGGAAGATTTCGACCTGCTCTACCGGATTCATCTGAAGGGGCCGTATTTCCTGACCCAGACGCTGCTGCCGCTGCTGGCCGATGGCGGGCGGATCGTGAACCTGTCGAGCGGTCTGGCGCGCTTCTCGCTTCCCGGCATGTCAGCCTATGCGTCGATGAAGGGCGCGGTGGAAGTTTTGACCCGCTATCTCGCAAAAGAGTTGGGAGATCGCGGCATCGCCGTGAACACGGTCGCGCCCGGCGCCATCGAGACCGATTTCAGCGGTGGCGTGGTGCGCGACAATCAGGAAATGAACGAGCGCGTGGCCTCCATGACCGCCATGGGCCGCGCCGGCCTGCCCGACGATATCGGACCCATGATCGCCGATTTGCTCACGGGCGGAAACCGCTGGGTCACGGGACAGCGGATCGAGGTGTCCGGCGGCATGTTTGTGTAGAAATCCATGAAAATGGCGGCGGGTCAGGAGCCCGCCGCCATTTTTGTTTGCGCGAGGAAAGCCGGTTTAGGCCTTACGGTCGTCCTAGGCGGCGATCACGCGGACTCCTTGACCATCTCCAGGAGAAGATGGGCCGCCTCTGCCGAAGAAGCCGGATTTTGTCCGGTGATCAGCAGTCCGTCGCGAACGGTATAGGAGCTCCAGTCCTCTCCCTTCGAGAATGACCCGCCGTTCTCCTTCAGCATGTCCTCAACGAGGAAGGGCACGATTTCGGTGAGCTCCACGGCCTCTTCTTCGGTGTTGGAGAAGCCCGTCACCGACTTGCCGGCGACCAGCGGCTTTCCGTCCGCTCCCTTGACGTGGCGCAGGGCGCCCGGGGCGTGGCAGACCAGCGCAACGGGCGTTTCGGATGCGAGCGCCGTCTCGATCAGTGAGATGGAGTTCTTATCCTCGGCAAGATCCCACAGGGGACCATGACCGCCGGGATAAAACACCGCGTTGAAATCCCCGACCGAGACCTCCGAGAGCCTGACCGTCGAGGCAAGCGCTGCTTGTGCGTCCTTATCGGAGTCGAAGCGGCGCGTGTCGTCGGTTTGGAAATCGGGCTCGTGGCTTTTCGGATCGAGCGGAGGCTGACCGCCCTTCGGCGAGGCGAGCACAACCTCCACGCCAGCGTCCTTGAAGACGTAATAAGGCGCAGCAAACTCCTCGAGCCAAAAGCCGGTCTTCTTCCCGGTGTCGCCAAGCTCCTCATGTGACGTCAGAATCATCAGGATCTTCATTGGTTCGTCCTTTCTCTCTCTCTCTCTTCAGTTTTCGGTGTCCCAAGCCTGTCTCGCTCCATCGGAGCGTTGCTTAGTGGGTGGTGACGTCCGGCCCCATGGAAGAAGTAGACCGGTCGTCTAGATTAGGATG
This sequence comes from Methyloligella solikamskensis, assembly GCF_042676065.1. NCBI lineage: Bacteria > Pseudomonadati > Pseudomonadota > Alphaproteobacteria > Hyphomicrobiales > Hyphomicrobiaceae > Methyloligella > Methyloligella solikamskensis. Next base: position 398,767 of record NZ_JBHTJO010000001.1, read on the forward strand.
GACAAAGTGCGCAGTGTTGCCAGGAATCATTGGCCTTCCGATTCTATTTTTCGAGTTTCAAGCTGCGCCGGGTCGCAATCATCGCCGTCTTCAGCGGTGCGTCGTTGCGCGTGATCTTGGATAGCAAGCTGGCACCGAGCCAGGTCTGATAAAGCGTTTCGGCCAGAAGCTGGGAGTCGGCGACAGGGGCGAGGGAGCCATCGGCCACGGCCGCGTCAATGGCCCGGGCAAGCCTCTCGACAATGCTCTTCGTGCCACTCAAGAGAACGAGACGCATGGCATCCGAGAGGTCTGCGACTTCCGCAGAGAGCTTGACCACAAGGCATTTGCTTGCCGTGTCCTCGGCCCTTTGGGTTTCCAGCCATTTGTCCCAATAGCTCATCAGGTGCGCCGCACCGTCCATGCCTGGCTGGCTGAACCTCTCTTCCATTTCGATCAGGTAGTCCTTGAAATACCGTTCCAGCAACGCCGTGCCGAAGGCCTCCTTCGATGGGAAATAATGGTAGAAGGAACCCTTCGGTACGCCCGCCTTGGCCAGGATTTCGTTCAGCCCGACGGCCGAAAAGCCTTTTGCGCTCATCACGGCCTGAGCGGTGTCCAGTATTTCATTGCGCGCGTCAGTGCTGTGGGAGGTTGCTGCCATGGAGACTATATAGGGTGAAATAGACCAGTCGTCTAGTAGGGAATCCAGATTGGCATCCGATCTCTCTCGTTCTCGGCTCTCGCTCTCGCCTCTCTCCGCGCTTGTGTCCTCCTAGGCAGCATCCCACGATTGTGCGGATGACAGACCGAACCCGCGCAGGATTTGCTGACGAAATCGATCGGACCCATGCTCGCCGACCTTCTGACCGGCGGAAACCGGTGGGTCACGGGACAGCGGATCGAGGTGTCCGGCGGCATGTTCGTGTAAGGGCCGGAAGCGCCCCTGCGCTCAACTGTCGCTAGGCTTTGCCACGGTCTCTCACAGTTCCTATCTCTCAATTGTTGCGGTGCAACATAGTGCGCCTAACATATTGAGAGAGCGGCCTGAATTTGGGCCAAAAAGCCAATGGCTATCGTTCAAACAAGATTCCATCCCGCGGTCCCCGCGGCGGCACCTGTCGAAGCGCCGATCTCGCTTCGGGAGCGGCTTGCCCGCCGCGAGGTCACGCTGAGGGCCGCGGACGGGCAGGCTTACGTCGTGCGTCCCATCCGGCCGACGGATGCGGCGTCCCTGATGCGGGGCTACGACGCCCTGGAAAACATGTCCAAGTGGTTCCGGATGCAGCATGCGCTGCCCCATCTGTCGCCGGCCATGGCGCTAGATTTCTGCACGCCCGATCCGGCGCGTGATATCTGCCTCGTCGTCGAGGGCAAGGGCGCGCTCGCCGGCGAGATTCTCGGTGGCGCGCGGATTGCCGGTCAGGCCGATAGCCGCACGGCGGAGTTCTCCGTCTCGCTCCGGCCGGAGGCGCGGCATCTGGATCTTGCGCGTCAGGCGCTGGAGACGGTCTTCGCCGCTGGTCGCGAAATGGGATACGTGCGGGTCTATGCCACGATCCACGTCGACAACACGCCAATGAAGACTCTCGCGCGACGGCTGAAATGCCGGTTGCGGCGCGATCCCGAAGACGGTGCGCTGATGATCGCGGAGCGCAATCTCTAGTCGCAGGTAGGCATTCCTCCCTCACCCGATTTTTCGCAGGAATCGGACAATTTTCTCCTCTAATGTCACGCGGATGTTAACGCTTGGGGCCTTAAGCTCGCCCGCAGTGTTGACCTGAACCGGCCAGTGATCGGTGCCTTCGAAGAGAACGGCGCGGCGCTGGCCTCTTGCGATTGACAGTGGGGGCTTTGCCATGAGCGGCGGAGAAGCATTCGGAGCGCCCGGCATTCCGCCGACCTGGGCGTCGAGCGACAAGGATTTCGTGACCACGTCGTTGGGCACCGCGCGGGTCTGGGCGAGCATCGGCCATGGCAATGTCAACGAGATCTACTGGCCCTCGACGGGCCGCCCGGAGATCCGCGATTTCGGCTTCTACCTGATTGGCGATGGGCGCTGGGTCGATCTCAAGCGGGTCTGCAAATACACGCTGTCCAAGCCCAAGCCTTCCCTGCCGCTGCTGACCGTCACCCATACGGGCGACGACTACCGGCTGACCCTCGAAGTGCTTCCTGACCCCCATCGCGACGTTCTGCTTGTCCGCTACGACCTCGAGGGGCCGTATCGGCTGGGCATCATCGCAGCACCCCATCTGGGAGAGAGCGGCTACGACAACGATGCCTGGGTGGAGGGCGGCTTGCTCTATGCCTCGATCCCGGGCCGTGCAGTCTGCATCGGCGCGGATTCGCCTCTCGAAGATCAGAGCGTCGGTTTCGTCGGCGCCTCGGACGGTTGGCAGGATCTCAACGCCCATAGCCGCTTCACCTTCGGTTTCACGAGCGCACGCCGCGGCAATATCGCCATGTCGGCCTCGCTGGCCCAACCGAACGGCGTGATTGCGCTGGGCATCGCGCCCCATGCAACGGGCGCGCGGACGCTTGCCATGTCGTCGCTCGCGCAAGGCTATGACAGCGTGCGCGAGACGTTCCTGGCCCAGTGGGAGGATTGGGGCAGCAAGCTCAGCCTGCCCGCGCCGGAGGCGGGACTGGCCGAGGAGGCGCTGACCACGGCCACGGTACTGCGCGCCCACGAAGACCGTATGTTCCCGGGCGCCGTGGTCGCTTCCATGAGCACGCCTTGGGGCAACTCCACCAACACGCTCGGCGGCTATCATCTGGTTTGGCCGCGGGATGCGACGCTCGCGGCCTTCGCGCTGCTCGCCGCCAACCAAGCGGAAGACGCACGGCGCATGCTCGCCCACATGATCGGCGTGCAGCAGCCCGATGGCCACTGGACCCAGAACTACTTCCCCGACGGGGTGCCCTTCTGGACCGGCATTCAGCTCGACGAGGCGGCCTTCCCCGTGCTGCTGGCGGCGAAGCTTCGCGAGGGCGGGCATCCGGACCTGCCGGGGACCACGGAGATGGTGCGGCGCGCCATCGCCTTCATCGCCAAGAATGGGCCCCAGAGCGATCAGGACCGCTGGGAGGAAAATCCCGGCATCAGCGCCTTCACCATCCCGGTGCTGATCTCCGCCTTGGTTGCGGCCGCGCCGTGGCTCGAAGGTCAGGATCAGGCCTATGCCCTCGATCTCGCCGACGACTGGAACGAGCGGATCGAGGAGTGGTGCTACGTGACCGGCACCCCCATGGCCGAAAAGATCGGCGTCGACGGGTATTACGTGCGCATCGCGCCGCCAGAGATGGATGGCGGAGTGACCGGCACGCTCACCTTACGCAACCGGGACGGCGAGACGATCCGGGCCTGTGCGCTGGTCGCGCTGGACTTCTCCTATCTGGTGCGGCTGGGCTTGCGGCAGGCGACGGACCCGCGGGTGCAGAACACCATCAAGGTGGTCGATCAGGTGCTCAAAGTTGATACGCCGTCGGGCCCGGTCTATCGCCGCTATAACGAGGACGGCTACGGGGAGCATGACGACGGCTCGCCCTATGACGGCGACGGTGTGGGCCGCGCCTGGCCGTTGCTCACCGGCGAGCGCGGGCATCTGGCGCTGCAGGCCGGCGAGGACCCGATCGAATATCTGAAGACCATGCGGAATTGCGCCAGTCCCGGCGGGCTGCTGCCGGAGCAAGTCTGGGATGCGCCAGCGATCCCCGAGCATCATCTCGTCCCGGGCCGGCCGTCGGGCAGCGCCATGCCGCTGGTCTGGAGCCATGCGGAGTTTCTGAAGCTGCTGATCGCGCGCCAGGCGGGTCGGCCTGTGGAGCTGCTGCAGGCTGTGGCCAAGCGCTATGGCGCGGCCGCGCCCAAAGCTAAATACATCCGCTGGCGGAACGAGGTGCCGGTGCCTTCGCTCTGCACGGGCAGGGCACTCCTGATCGAGGACCGCCAGCCCTTCACGCTGCATTTCGGCTGGGACGGCTGGCAGGATGTCGGCGACGTGCCGGCCCAGCAGCTGCCCTTCGGCCTGTGGGGCGTGGCGATCGAGCCGAGCCGCTATGAAGGCCGCAAAGCGCTGAACTTCACCCGCCGCTACACGAGCGGTTGGGAAGGCCAGAACCACACAGTCGAGATCGCCGCTACGGAAGAGCAGCGGACGCTTAAGCATGTGGGGAAGGTGGGCTGATCGGGCCTGCTTCAGTCACAAAAAATGTCTGAAGCCTCGAGCATGCGTTTTTGTTGGACGGGAATCCCATCTCGGCCCCCACCGCAAAAGCGGAACCATGCCCCCGCCAGGCGCCTATATCTTGAGTGCACAACCCAGGGGTGACGCGGTTTCCGGTCGCCCTCATGCGGGAAGCTCAAGATGGCCAAACAAAAGCCACGCGAAAAATCGCGCGTTCGGATCGCTCCCTATGACGGCCCGGTGGGCGGCTGGGGCTCGCTGAAGGGCGTGACCGAGATCATGTGGCGCGAGGCCGTCCCTCTGTCGGACTGGCCATCTCTCCTCAAGCAAAACAAGTCGGACGGGTTCGCCTGCGTGAGCTGTTCCTACGGGCGGCCGGACGAGCCGGGCCTGTTCGAGATCTGCGAGAACGGCGCGAAGGCGACCGCCTGGGAAATCACGGACAAGCGCTGCGGGCCCGACTTCTTCGCCGAGCATACGGTGGCGGAGCTGGAGAGCTGGTCGGACCTCGAGCTGGAAGAGCAGGGCCGGCTGACCGAGCCCATGCGCTGGGATGCGGACAGCGACAAGTATGTGCCGTGTTCTTGGGACGAAGCGTTCGAAGGCATCGCATCCGAGCTGAGGGCGCTGGAGCCCGAAGAGACCGTCTTCTACACCTCCGGGCGCGCCTCGCTGGAAGCCTCCTACATGTATCAGCTGCTCGCGCGGCTCTACGGCAACAACAACCTGCCCGACAGCTCCAACATGTGCCACGAGAGCACGTCGGTGGCGTTGCCCCAGACCATCGGCCAGGCGGTCGGCACGGTGAAGATCGAGGACTTCAAGCACACAGAGTGCGTGATGTTCTTCGGCCAGAATGTGGGGGTGAACAGCCCGCGCATGCTGCACCAGCTCGAAGCCGTGCGGAAACGGGACGTGCCGATCCTGTCGTTCAATCCGCTCTTCGAGCGGGGGCTGGAGCGCTTCACCAATCCGGCCTCGCCCATCAAGATGCTGACCGGGGCCGAGACCCAGATCAGCACCCAGTATCATCAGCTGAAACCCGGCGGCGATCTGGCGACCCTGGTCGGCATGACGAAGACGCTGTTCGCCATGGACCAAGAGGCGAAGGCGGAAGGCCGGGAGCGCATCCTCGATACGGACTTCATCGAGAAACACACTCACGGTTTCGATGAGTTCACCGCCGCCATGGACCAGTTCCTCTGGCGGGATATCGAATCCGCTTCCGGTCTGACGCGGGCGGATATCGAGGCCGCGGCCAAGGTCTACGGTCAGGCGGACGCCGTGATCGCCTGCTACGGCATGGGGTTGACCCAGCACCGCTCCGGCGTGCTGGCGATCCAGATGCTCAGCAATCTTCTGCTGCTGTGCGGCAATATCGGCAAGCCCGGCGCCGGCATCTTCCCTGTGCGCGGCCATTCCAACGTGCAAGGGCAGCGCACGGTCGGGATTACCGAGAAGCCGAAGCTGGCGCCGCTCGACAAGTTCGCCGAGCAATTCGGATTCGAGCCACCCCGTGAGAAGGGACGCGATACGGTCGAGGCCTGCCAAGGCGTGCGGGACGGGAGCGTGAAGGCGTTCGTTTCGCTCGGCGGCAATTTCATCCGCGCGATTCCCGAGACGGAGATCATGGAGCGGGCCTGGCGCGACATGAAACTGACGGTGCAGATCATCACCAAGCTCAATCGCGGCGCCATCGTGCACGGGAAGACTGCTTACCTCTTGCCCTGTCTCGGGCGGATCGAGCTGGACCGGCAGAAGTCAGGTATCCAGTTCGTCACCGTGGAGGATACGACCGGGCGATATCACGCGAGCTACGGCTATTCGGAACCGGCCAGCGAGCATCTGCTCTCGGAGCCGGCCATCGTGGCGGGGATGGCGAAAGCGTTGCTGCCGGAGAACCCCAAGGTCGATTGGGATGGCTGGGTCGCCGACTACGCCAAGGTGCGCGATGCGATCGCGACGAGCTATCCGGAGATCTTCCACGACTTCAACACCCGCATCAAAGAGAACCCTAAGGGCTTCGACCGGCCGCTGCCGGCACGGGAGCGCGAGTGGGAGACGCCGACGGGGAAGGCCAACTTCATCTCGCCGCGGAGCCTTTCCGAAGATCCCGACCTCCCGGCCACGCGGCTGGGAGTTCTCACCCTCATCACGCTCCGCAGCAACGACCAGTTCAACACCACGGTCTACGGGCTGGACGACCGGCTGCGCGGTATCGACGGCACGCGCATGGTCCTCCTGATGAACGAGGCGGATATGGAAGAGTGGGAGCTCAACGAGGGTGACGAGATCGACCTGCATGGTGCGGCGGCCGACAACGTTCCCCGCGTGGTGCGCGGCTTGCGGGTCGTGAAATACAACATCCCGCAAGGCGCCTGCGGCGGCTATTACCCGGAATGCAATCCCCTGTTGCCGCTCTGGCATCACGCCAAGGGCAGCAACGTGCCGGCGGCGAAATCCATCCCCGTGCGCATCGTGAAGCGGGAGGGGGAGAGCGATAGTTTGCCGCTCATTGCTTAGCGGGCAAGAACGCTGCTCATGATCGCATCGAACTGCGCGAGCCGCGGGTCCGGCTCTGCGCTGGGGACGGAGTCGGGCGCAAACGTCGTGCGGTAATAGGCATCGCAGACGGGGAGCAGCGCATTCTCGCCGGTCTCGCCCAGCTCCCAGGCTACGTGCTCGCAGAGCAGCGCGTAGCAGAGAACATCGCTCATGCTGTGCAGGAAGCTGTCGGCTGATGCTTCCTTGGCGGCATCGTCTGCCGATTGCAGCTTTGTGAGCGACTCGGCGATCCCTTTACGCAAATCCTTCAACCGCTCCTTCTCGCGCGCCATCTCATCGGGCAGCGCCGCTTCGATGGCTTCGAGCTTGCCCGTGAAGAGTTGTGCGCCCGGGACCTTGCCGGCGATGAGGCGGAGGAGCTCCAGGGCCTGGATCTGCTCCGGCCCTTCCCAGACGGGCAGCACCATCACGTCGCGATAGAGCCGCGCGATCGGATAATCCTCGGTGTAGCCGTTGCCGCCGATGAGCCCGAGCGCCTTCTGAACGCACCAGACCGCCTGCTCCGCCGTCTTGTATTTCGCGAGCGCCGTGACGAGGCGCGACCAGAGCCAGGCTGCGTCATCGTCCGTGCCCCAGGCTGCATCGAAGCTCTTGGCCGTTTCGAAGGCGAGCAGGGTGCCGGCGATCCATTGGGTGGCGATCTCCAGCAACCGCTTACGGACCAGGGCGTGGTCGATGAGCTTTTTCCCGAAGGTCTGCCGGGTCTCGGCCCAGCTCATCGCCTCCATCAGCGCCCGGCGCATGACGCCCGCGGCGGCCATGGCGTTATGGGCGCGGGAGCAGCCGAGCGCCGCCATCATCACCCGCAGACCCTCGGGCGGCGGCGCCACCTCGTAGGCCAGCGCGCCGTCGAGCCGGACCTCACCGGTGGCAAGCGCCCGGGTGCCGATCTTCTCCTTCAGATGGGTGATCTCGTAGGCGTTGGGCGTCTCCCAGTCGCCGTCGATATGGCTGGGGATGAGATAGAGGCCGAGCCCCTTGCCGCCGTCCGGCGCGCCTTGTGCCCTCGCGGTCGCGAGCGCCAGGCCGGAGCCGGCATTGGAGGTGAACCATTTCTGGCCCGTGAGCCGGACCGTGCCTTCGCTCTCGGGCGCGGCCTTCGTCTGGGTCTCGCCCACGTCGCTGCCGCTATGCTTCTCGGTCGCCCAGGTGCCACCGCTCTTGGTCTGGCCGTCGGTGCGGGTCAGCTCAGGGAGAAACTTCTCGCGCACAGCGTCGGGCGCGTAGGCCGCCACGATCAGGGCGACGGGGTGGGTCATGGCGAAAGGGCAGCCGATGGAGATATCGGCTTGGGAGACCAGATATTGCCCGATCAGGGGCCAGAGCTGAGAGGCGGACGTCTGCTCGTCGAAGACGTCGGCAATGAAGCCCCGCGCATAGACCTCCTGATGGCAAGCCTCATAGCGCGGGTTGAGAAAGATGGCTCCGCGCCGCTCCCCAGGATGGGCCGGATCGACGGGCACATTCTTCCAGACCGGCGGATGAATCCGATCGCTATAGGCGGCTTGTTCCTCCAGCTCGCCGGCGCAAAACGCCCCGAAGCTCTCCAGCTCCTCCGCGCGGGCCTCCAGCAGCTCCGGTGCGATCCGGCGGAGGATGGATTGGGTGAAGAGGTCTTTGGCGGGGTCGGGGCGCATCGCCTCTCTTGGTACTCCGCTACATCATGAAACTGCCACGGTCGGCATAGCCCTTGGGGCGAACCATCAATGATGCAACTCGATCGAGGCGATCTTTGCGACAGTTGAAGGTCCAATCTCGACCGGTATCGTTTCCAACCTGAAGCCAAGCTCCGTTTCGACGTTCAAGCCAGCCTGAAGCAAACAAGTCGCCGGCATGAAAGCCGGCATTCGCGCACTGAATCCATCGTTCTCCGTCTGATTCTGGCCAAAAGGCAACATGGATGGAGAGTTCATCGAATCCAATATCGCGGACTGAAGCGATGGCCGGTATGCCGTCGGTAGTGAATCGGTAGATGTACGTCTCGTCATGCTCAGCCCCGGGCCAGCGGTTGTCGCGGGGAAGCACTGTGAAGAGCCGCTGCTCTATTCCAGCGTTGCTCGCGGAGACCATTGCGTTTCGCCAAGCGCGCTTACGTTTGGACTTTGCGTAGTCCACCCGCTCAAAACCAGGCGATATCGTACGTACTATGCCGGGGCAGCCCTCGATGGGAAGGGCATCAAAGTCAAAGGAAGAGTTCGTCAGAGAGGGGCTCGAAGAGATCGTTCTGAGACGCTGCAAAAAGGCGTTCGCATCAAGCAGCACATAGTCAGGATCTACCGGATCAACGCTAGACATCCTCGTTATCAGTGCCGCGTGACTCTTGCAGTCACAAGCTGCCGCAAGAGCCTCGGTTAGATGGGTTGATTTCTCATCCGGAAAGTAAGCTGTAAGAGTTCGCTTTACGTACTTGAGCGCGGGCTCGGTCAGAGGAATGGCAGTCATTGAATCTACCCTTCATATCGACGGCTGATGTCCGCAGATTACTCATCGCCGGGATAGAAAGGGCGACCCACATTGAATCTATCTTCTTTGACTCTGCGGCAAGTCTGGCGAGATGGCCGGGAGTTCATTTAGGCATTCCATCGACTCCCTTCAAGGAACCTCCCCGCGCCCGTCCGAATTCCCCTTATCCCCCAGAGAGATAAGAGGAGGATACGCCATGGCTTTCCATATGGAGCGACACGAGGGAAGGGCGGACCCTTCCGTTCTACTGACTTGGCGGTTTCGCCATAGCCTCGGACGGCGGAAGCCGATGATGCCGGGGCCGCGCTCGGAGCCTGCGCGGGAGCCCGCCTTCCGCCATTGGCGCTGGAACCGTCAGGCGGCGAGCAAGGCCAAGGTGCCGATCAAACAGGTGATCGCCCATCCGAGCCGCCTGGGATAAGGGCGACACGCTGAAGTTTGCAGAGCGCCGCTTTGGGTCCGGTCCAGTGAGACCGGGCCGGGCGGCGTTTTTTGTGCGGGGGCTCAGCCCACCAAGGCTTTGCCTTCGGCGGCCTGAACGCCGTGCTCGTGTTCGGCCCGAACCTGGCTTAGGCGCTACTTCCCCACATCGCTGTTTCCCCACGTAACGGCGCTGCCATTCGCCATCCTTCATGAGCTGCCGCCGAGTCTCTAGACCAGCGCCGTGTGCTCTTGTATTTCAAAAGATACAATCTGCGGTTTCAGGGGCGGTGGTTATGCGTGTTGGGATTTTAGCCCTTTTGGGGCTCTTGGCGGGTGCGCTGCCGGCGCTGGCGGACGAACGGGCGGACTGCAATCAGCGCGGCAATTGGGACGCGAAGCTCGCCGCCTGTTCGGCGCTGCTCAAGACCGATCCTAACGACGTCGACGCCCTGATCGAGCGGGGCATCGCCCGCACGGAATCCAGCGACTTCGACGGCGCGCTCGCCGACCTCAACAAGGCCATTGAACGCGAGCCTAAATCGGCCCGTGCTTATACCCATCGAGGGCATGCTTATCAGCGGCATCGCCGCTTTGACGAGGCCTTGGCCGACGTCAATAAGGCCATCGAACTGGATCCCAATTCAATCAGCGCCCTTGGTTACAGGGCCGCGACCCATGTGATTATGGGCGACGTCAATATGGGCGCCGCCGATGCCGAGCGGACACTGCAGATCGATCCGAACTCGGCGCTGGCCCATCACGTGCTTGGTATGGCCTACAGCGGAAAGGGCGACCAGGATCGAGCGCTAGAGGAGTACTCGAAGGCCATTGAGCTGGATCCAAACTTTGCGCCGTCGTTCGTCAATCGAGGAGCAGTTTACAATAGGAAGGGCGATCCTGACGCGGCGTTGCGCGATCTCTCAAAGGGGATTGCACTCAGTCCCGGCCTCGCTGGGGCTTATGTCAATCGCTCTTCTTCATACTTAAAGAAGGGAGAGTTTGAGGCAGCACTGGCTGATCTCGACAAGGCTATCGCGCTCGATCCGCAATGGGCCGCTCTCTATACGCGCCGCGGTGAATTCTTTACGAAGCAGGGAAAACTCGATAGGGCCCTAGCGGATTTCGACAAGGTTGTTGAGCTTAGTCAAAGGCCGGAGGAGGCATACTCACGTCGTGGTCGTGCCTATCGTCTAAACGGTCAGTTTGAGCGCGCAATTGCCGACTACTCCAAGCTGATCGAGCTCAATCCCAAAAATGCAAAAGCCTATGCCGAGAGAGGTTCTGTCTATTCGGAACAAGGGAAAACGGATCTGGCGAAAGATGATTATGACAAGGCCATTGAACTCGATCCAAAGTTTGTCTCTATCTACACTGAGCGCGCTAATGTCTATGTGCGAAAAGGGCAGCTTTCCCGCGCTATTGCCGAATACACCACAGCCCTGAAGATTGCGCCTGAAAACCCTGATACTTATCGAGCGCGCGGCGGCTGCTATCGGAAGAATGGGCAGCTCGACCTGGCAATCGCGGATTTCAATAAATCCATCTCATTGAGTCAGGGCAACACATTTGCCTATTTGAGCCGAGCTAACGCCTATCAAGAGAAAGGCCAGTTTTCGCGCGCTATCGCGGACTACTCCAAATTCATCTCTATGAACCCCGAGGACTCTGGACCGTATCACAATCGGGCGGTGGCTTACTCTCGCAAGGGGATGCACTCCAAGGCGATTGCCGACTTCACAATGGCCATCAAATTCAACCCGAAAGATGGACAGGCCTATTTCAACCGGGCGGCAACTCATCAGAATCTTAAGCACTGGTCTCTTGCTCTTGCCGACTATGCCAAGGCCATCCGGTTGGGCCATCGGAAGTTCGATGCCTACTTCAACCGAGGAGACATCTATCTCAATATGAGAGAAGAGAGGTCCGCAGTTGCCAACTACACTGAGGCCATTGCTTTGAACCCGAAAGACTACCTTGCTTATGAGCGCCGTTCTTTTGCGTATGACAGGATGGGGAACCTTTGGAAGGGTGCTGCAGATGCCTGGACGGCCGGCAAGTTGAAAAAGCGCCGCTAGGTAAAAGCCTGCCTCCGGTTGCTCACGACTTCCCCAAACGCCTCCGCCAAGAATGCGTGCCCGTCCGCGCCCTGCTAGTCGCCGTGGGCCATGATCACGCCCTCCGCGGGCCAGCTTAGGACCTTGTCCTGCGCGACGCGGGCCGGCGCTTACGCCTCCGATTTCACGAAGCCGAAGCGGGGCTTTTCGGGAACGCCGGCCGCGCGTAGATGCCCGACGATGTCTGCGAATTGCGCAGGCGAAAGCGCCCGCTTCGGGATGGCGTGGAAGAGATTGCCCGCCTGATAGAGGAGCAGGGTCTGCGGCCCGTCCAGCCAGCAATGGAAGATCGTCCAGGGCATCTCGTTGGCGCCGACCTGGCTCCGCGTCCTGATCGCCTCTTCGTCCCATGCGACCTGATGCTCGCCGCCGAGCGCCTTGTGCTCGCGATAGATCTTGCGGGCGCGACGGGGCGTGATGACGTAGCCGATGGCGAACCCGCCAATGGTGACGACTAGGCCCACCAGCACGGCGCCGGCGATCTGTCCCGGCGGTGTCGGCGCGCCCCAGTTCATCAGATAGACGAGGCCGATATAGAACACGCCGATGCAGCCGGCGAACTTTAGAAAGGTCTGCCAGCTCGCGGAGCCGGACCACCACGCCATGTGGGCGGCGACCATGTCGTCTTCGGTGTATTGAAAGCGGACGGCGTCTTCGGCCTGCTCCGCCTGCGGCTTATCGGTCGTCGATGTGTCGGTCATTGGCGATTCCTCCCTCGCCGCGGACCTTACCCCACCAAAGCTTCGCGGTCTGCGATCTGCTCGGCGATATCGACGGTGCGCTCGGCCATGGTGAGGTGGAGGCGCTCGACCATCTGGCCCTCCACCACGATCACCCCTTCGTTCTCGTTCTCGGGCTTCCGGAAGGCCTCGATGATCTTGCGGGACCATTCGACCTCGGAAGCCGACGGGGTGAAGACCTCGTTGCAGGGGCCGACCTGGCTCGGATGGATCAGGGTCTTGCCGTCCATGCCGAGGCTGCTGCCGCGTTCGCATTCCTCGCGCAGGCCCTCGGTGTCGTTGAAGTCGTTATAGACGCCGTCGAGGATATCGAGCTTGTAGGCGCGGGCGGCGACCAGGGTCATGGCGAGCCAGGGGACCACGGCGAAGCGGTCGTAATGGGCGTGGGCCCGGGATTCGCGGATCAGGTCGTTGGTGCCCATGACCAGGCAGCACAGCCGGTTGTCCTCATAGACGGCGGTGGCGGCGATGGTGCGTGCGTTCAGGATGGCCATGGGCGTCTCCATCATGGCCCACAGCCGAACCTTTTCCGGGGCGTTGCAGCTCTGCAGGATCTTGGCGGCGGAGATGATGTCGCCGGAATGGATGACCTTGGGCACGAGGATGGCGTCGGGCGCCGCCTCGCAGGCCGCGTGCAGATCGTCGGTCCCCCAGGGGGTCTCGAGCGCATTCACCCGGATCACGGTCTCGTGGCCCTCGTAGCCACCTTCCTTCACCGCGGCGCAGACCTGATCGCGGGCCTCGGCCTTGGAATCGGGGGCGACGGAATCCTCCAGATCGAAGATCAGCGCATCGGCGGGGATGGTTTTCGCCTTCTCGAGGGCGCGCTTGTTGGAGCCTGGCATATAGAGTGCGCTACGGCGCGGACGACCGTGCATGTTTTTCCTCCATTGCTGTTTCTGGGAGTGCCGTTCCTGCATTCGCGGGTTTGTTGCGGCGCAACATAGCCCGGCTTCGGCCGGCGGGAAACCAAAGCGTGTCCGGACCGGCCGTAAATAGTGTCACAGCCTGTAGCGGCTCATTTCACAGCGTCCGGGCCAAAAAGAGCGAAGTCAAAACCTCAAGCCACTTGTTTCGCGGTTGCACAATGCTGCAAGCTTCGAGCGAGGGAGGAACGGCGTCTAACCGTTTCGGGGGATTATGGACAAGGTTGATATGCTGGTGATCGGCAGCGGGCCTGCTGGTCGGCGCGCGGCTGTGCAAGCGGCGAAATTCGGCAAATCGGTATTGGTGGTGGACCGGGGCCGGCGCCTCGGCGGCGTCTCTGTGCATACGGGCACGATCCCGTCCAAGACTTTGCGGGAAACGGTGCTGAACCTATCCGGCTGGCGGGAGCGGGGCTTCTACGGCCGCGCCTACCGGGTGAAGCAGGACATCACGGCGGTGGACCTGACCGAGCGGCTCCACAAGACGCTGGATCACGAGGTGGAGGTGCTGGAGCACCAGTTCATGCGCAACATGGTGGCCTTCGCCCTGGCCGAGGCGCGATTCGTAGCCCCCAACACGGTCGAGCTGAAGACCGATACGGACGAGCTCTCCCGCGTCGAATTCGACAAATGCGTGATCTGCGTGGGTACCAAGCCTTATCGCCCCGACCATGTACCCTTCGACGGGAGCCGCGTCTTCGATAGCGACGAGATCTTGGAGATCGACCGGCTGCCGCGTTCGCTGACGGTGATCGGCGGCGGGGTGATCGGGGTGGAATACGCCACCATCTTCTCGGCGCTCGACGTGCCGGTGACGCTGATCGAAGGGCGCGACACGATCCTCGATTTCATCGACAAGGAGGTGGTGGCCGATTTCGTCCATCAGATGCGCGATCGCGGCATGGTGGTGCGGCTGGGTGCGGCGGTGAAGGAGATCACCAAGTCCGAGCGCGGCGTCCAGGTGGCTCTGGAGGATGGGCGGAAGGTGAACACCGAATGCCTACTGTTCGCCGCGGGGCGCTCGGGCAGCGTCGGCAGCCTCAATCTCGGGGCACTGGGGCTGGAGGCGGACAAGCGCGGGCGGCTTAAGGTCGATCCGGACACGTTTCAAACGGACTTGCCGAACATCTATGCGGCGGGCGACATCATCGGCTTTCCGAGCCTAGCGTCGACGTCCATGGAACAGGGGCGGCTCGCCGCCTGCCACGCCTTCGACATGCCAGCTTCGCCGCCGCCGGAAGCCTTCCCCTACGGCATCTACGCGGTGCCGGAGATCTCCACCGTTGGGCAGTCCGAAGAAGAGGTGCGGGAGAGCGGCGTGGCCTACGAGTGCGGCGTGGCGCGCTTTCGAGAGACCAGCCGCGGCCACATCATGGGGGTGAACTCAGGCTTCCTGAAGTTGATCTTCGCGCTCGATACGCGCCGGCTGCTCGGCGCCCACATCATCGGCGAAGGCGCCACGAAGCTGATCCATATCGGCCAGGCGGTGATCAACCTGAAAGGCACGGTCGACTTCTTCGTGGAGAACACCTTCAACTATCCGACGCTGGCGGAAGCCTACAAGGTGGCCGGGCTCGACGCCTGGAACCGCATGGGGCAAGCGGCTGCGGAGGTCGCGGTGGTTGATGGTTGAGCCGATTCCTTACCTCGAGCCTTCCGCAAACAGGTTCTCCGCCACGAAATCGACGAAGAGGCGGAGCTTCGGTGAGATGTGACGGCTCGTGGGCCAGAGGATGCGGAACGTGCCACCATGGTCGACGAATTTATCCAACACGGTGACCACGGCGCCCTCCGCGATCGCAGTACGCACGGCGAAATCGGGCAGACAGGCTATACCTAAGCCGCTCTTTGCCATCTCGATCAACGGCTCGATGACGGTGGACACGGCCGTTGCTGGAATGCTGGACATGTCCGATCCGGCCGCGTCCCGCAAGGGCCAGTCCTCCAGCTTGCCAGTGCTGGGATAGCGGTGCCGCAGGCAGCGGTGGGCGGCGAGATCGGAAGGTGCTTGCGGCGTTGCATGCTCGGCGAAATAGGCGGGGGCGCCCACGAGCCGGTAGCGGAATTCGCCGAGCTTTCGCGTCATCAACCTCGAATCGCTGACCTCGCCGGTGCGGATCACCGCGTCGAAGCCTTCCTCGATCACGTCGGTCAGGCGGTCGGTGAAATCCAGGTCGAGCGTGATCGAGGGCCATTTCTGCATGAAGGCGGACAGGGTCGGCATCAACAGCATGCCCACCAGTGGCAGGCTCACGCGCAGCACCCCACGCGGGTCTTCCCGGCTCTGGGAGAGCTCGAGCTCAGCGGCTTCTATCTCGCCCAGGATGCGGCGGCAGCGTTCCAGAAACAGGCGGCCTTCCGGCGTCAAGCTGACGGCCCGTGTCGAGCGATGGAACAGCCGGACGCCGAGACGATGCTCTAGGCGCGCGATCGCTTTGCCCACGGCCGAGGAGGAGATGCCAAGTTGTCGGCCTGCAGCTGTGAAGCTGAGGGTATCTGCGGCCTGAACGAAGACGTTGAGTGCACTGACACTATCCATGTCGCGGCACGATAGCGGACATAAATGTCCGAAGTCATCGGAATTTTAGCCTCTTTCTCCTCAGTTGCGCCGTTGGCATGTCTGGCGGCAGCGCAACTGCAGACCGAGGATTCCATGACTTCAGCCTTGCCCGCCGACCGTTTCGCATCATCTGCTGACGACCGGCTTCCCTGGTCCGGCCTTTTGGCGCTGGCGCTGGCGGCCTTCATCACGATTCTAACTGAGGCGCTGCCTGCTGGCCTGCTGCCCCAGATCAGCCGTGGCCTCGGCGTTTCCGAAGCGGCGGCAGGCCAATTGGTCACGCTGTATGCGGTTGGCTCCCTGCTGGCCGCGATCCCGCTGACGCTCCTGACCCAAGGTGTGCGCCGCCGTCCGCTGCTCTTGACGGCGATTGGCGGGTTCCTGATCGCCAATTCGGTCACTGCCGTCTCAGAGAGTTATGGCGTGACGCTGGTGGCGCGCTTTCTGGCCGGCGTTTCGGCGGGGCTGCTCTGGGCGCTGGTGGCCGGCTATGCGGCGCGCATGGCACCGGAGCACCTCAAGGGGAGAGCCATCGCCGTGGCCATGGTTGGGACGCCGCTGGCGCTTTCCTTCGGCGTGCCGGCGGGTACGTTCCTTGGAGCCATCATTGGCTGGCGCGCCTGCTTCGGCATGATGAGCGGTCTGACCGTCATTCTGATCGTTTGGGTGCTGGCGGCGGTGCCGGATTTTGCGGGTCAGTCTGCGGGTACGCGGACGCCGCTGAAGAGCGTCTTCACGCGGCCCGGCATCCGACCCGTGCTGTTCGTCACGCTCGGCTTCGTTCTCGCCCACAACATCCTCTACACCTATATCGCGCCATTTCTCGCCGAGGCCGGCATGGTTGACCGGACGGATCTGGTGCTCCTCGTCTTCGGAATCGCATCGCTGTTCAGCATCTGGATCGTCGGGGTGCTGATCGACAGGCTGCTGCGTGAGCTGACCTTGATCAGCACCGCGCTCTTCGGCGCCTCGGCGGTGGCGTTATGGATATGGGGTGACGTGCCGGCAGTGGTCTATGGCGCTGCAGCCGTCTGGGGACTTGCTTTCGGCGGCTGCGCCACGTTGTTTCAGACCGCCAGCGCCAAAACTGCGGGACCGGCGGCGGATCTTGCCCAGGCGATGTTGGTGACAGTCTGGAACTCGGCGATCGCCGCCGCAGGCGTCTTCGGTGGATTGCTGCTCGCCCGTTTCGACGTTGGAGCCTTTCCGCCCAGTCTGCTGGTCCTGCTCCTCGCGACCTTCGTGATTACGCTGGTCTCCCACCGGCACGGCTTCCCTCGCCACCATTGGGCCTGAGCTCCCGATCAGCGGATCTTAGTACGGCAATGGCCTCTTCTCCCGATGGGCCTTGGCGGCCTCGGCCCACCAGGTGAGGTCGTCGGCGAATTGGGGGAAGGAGTCTTCCAGCGCCTCGCCGCCCTCGCCTTGGGGCTGGCCGTTTTCGGTGAGCGTCTGGCCGATCTGTCCGACGTTGATGGTAGTGGGCACCACGGGCATGCCCATCTCGTTCAGGGTCACATGCCAGGCCATGCTGGCGCGGGCGCCGGCGATCCTGCCGGCGGAATAGCTTGCGATGGCGGCGGGCCGGCCGAACCATTCCTCCAGATAGTGATCGGTCAGGTTCTTCAGACCAGGCTGCACGCCCCAGTTATATTCGCCGGTGACGAAGACGAAGCCGTCGGCGGCGCGGATCTTCTGGGCCAGGGTCTCCATGGCGTCCGGGGCTTCGCCTGACTCGTATTCCTTGTACATGCGGTCGAGCATCGGGAGGTTCACCTCCTTCGCATCGATCAGCTCCACGTCGTGGCCACGCTCAACGAGCTGGCTGATGAGATAGCGGGCGAGGCGGATGCCCATCCGGTCGGAGCGATACGAGCCATAGAAGACGAGAAGAGAGAGCATGGGGACCTCGGCGGAAGTGCTTATGCAGATCCATAGACGCGGGCGGCAGATATTGTTCCGCAACGACTTCGAATGGAAGGGAAGTCCTAGAAGTCATGTGCGGCAGCGCCGCAGCGGGCGGGCGAAGAATTGCCGTATTTGCCCCTGACGGATGATCGCCTCCCCCAGTCGCCGAAGGCATCCCATGCGCTCCAACGCCGCCAACAAGCCCGCCAATCAAAAAGCCCGTATCCGGCTGCTCCAGTTCGGGGCGGCACTGTTTCTCGTCGGTTTCATGGCGATACAGCCTGTCTTCTCCCATGACGGCAGCGATACGATCGAATGCATCGGCGTGTCGCTCGTGCTGCTCTGCGTGGCCGGGCGGGCGTGGAGTTCGCTTTATATCGGCGACAAGAAGAACCGCGAGCTGGTGACGGCGGGGCCTTATTCCATGACCCGCAATCCGCTCTACTTCTTCTCCATGCTTGGTGCCGTCGGCATCGGACTGTTCGCCGGATCGTTGGTGCTCGCCGGCCTCCTGGGGTGCCTCACCTACCTCATTCTGACGACGACCGCGGTCAAGGAGGCGATCCATCTCGACAGCCTGTTCGGCGAAAGCTACCGCGACTACGAGGGGCGGACTCCGGAGTTTTGGCCGCGACCCATGCTCTACAGCGACGCCGAGCAGGTCACGTTCTCGCCCGATGCTTTGAAGCGCACGGTTCTGGACGGCCTGCTGTTCATCGTGGCGCTGCCTGCGATCGAATTGCTCGAGGTGGTGAAGGAGTCCGGGTACATGTCGGCCGGATTCACGCTGTTGTAGAACTTGTCGTCGCGTTCGGATGTCTGGGCGTATCCGCTACTGTCGGCTGGGGAGCCCCCGAGTCTGGCGTAGGATGGGTGCCACGTGTCCCACAATGGCGTCGAGTTTCTCCGCTGCGACCCGTTCGGCGGCTTCCGCCTCTGTCTGCCACCTGCTTAAGCCCTCCATGAGGAGAATAGCGACATCGTGAATCCCGATCGTCGCGAAGATGTGGCGCAGGTAGGGTGTCGCGAAGTCGGAATTGCTAGGCGGGGGACCGGTGAGGCATCCGCCGCAGGCCACGATCAGGACGACAGGACGGTCCGCGAGCATTCCGAGCTTGCCATCGGGCGTAAGGCGAAATGTCCGGCCCGGGCAGACGACCATGTCGATCCACGCCTTGAGCACGGCAGGGACCGTGAAATTGTGGATCGGCATGTCGAGCACGACCGCGGCGGCGGTCTCGAGCTCACGAATGAGCGTTTCTGAGGTCTCAAGTGTCTGTTGACTGCCAGGCGAGCGTAAGCCGTCCGGGCGGAGGCTAGCTTCGACGAAACCACTATCTGGGAACGGCGGCGGCGAAATAGCCAAATCGCGGCGCGTCACTTCACCGGGCGCCGCGGCTTGCAGTCTCTCGACCAGAATGGAGCCAATCTTCCGGCTATGCGATCTTGTCCCGCGTGGGCTGGCGCTGACATGGAGAATGCTCATCGCTTTTCTCCTCTCTCCTTGTCGAGAAGAAGAAAGGAAAACTTCAGGGCCCGGGCGAGCAACCCTTCGCGGAAGTAGAAGCGATGGCCTAGAGCGTTGGAGAGTGGGGTGTCGAGGATCAGGCGCTCAAATCCGAGGCGGCGGCCTTCGGCCTTCAGGCGATCCATAAGCAGCCGACCGGCTCCGCCGCCCCTGTTTTCGGCGTCGGTCACGAGATCGTCGACATAGAGATGGGGCCCGAAGATGAGGTTTTCCTGAACCCTGAAGCCTGCCAGAGCGACCGGCTTACGGTCATCCCAAAGGGCGAGCAGCCGGTAGCCGGCGCTGCGTTGTCGTCTCCACCGCTCAACGAACTCGTCCTCACACGATAGATGCGGCCGCAGCTGACGCATCACGGGGAAGCATTGCGCGACCTCTTCCTCCGTCTCGGCGAAGCGCAGATCGCAACGCTCAATTCGGGGCATCATACGTTTGCCGTCTGCCGGACCGGCGGCGGGAAGCAGAGCCCGATGGCAATGCGGTTCCAGGCGTTGATCGCGCCGACCGTGACCGTCAGGAGAGTAGCGTCCCGCTCGCCAAGCGTTTCGCGAAGGTTCGCCCATTCGGCGTCGGACGCAGCGTCGTCCTTCAGCCGCGTCAGCGCCTCCGCCCAACGCAAGGCAGCCCTCTCGCGCTCGGAGAAGATGCCCGCATCACGCCACGCTGCCACGAGCCCGAGCTTCGTCTCATCGATCCCGAGTTTCCGTGCGATGTTGAGGTGAAGCTGGATGCAGAATGCGCAGCCGTTGATTTGAGATACACGAAGCTTCACGAGCTCCGTGAGCTCTTTCTCTAGCCCTCCCTCATCAACGGACCTGCCGAGCGCGACCAGGGCATCGTGGGCCGAAGGCTGGGTCGTTCTGAAGGTCTCGTAGGTGGACCTGCTCGAATTGTCGGGCATCAGTGGCCTTTCGCTATTTCATGAGGCAATATAAGAACACGAACATAATATAAGAACTCTGACATTATGGACAAGCCACAGTCTGGAAACCGCCCGCTCGTTCCGGCGCCCGGCGAGGGTAAGCGCGGCGAAGACGGGTATATCGGTTATCTGTTGAGGCAGGCGGCGAACGCGTATGAGACTCATCTTTCGCGGATACTGCGCGATCTGGCGGTCACGCCGCCGCAGTTTTCCGTGATGACGATGATCGCCGCCTATCCCGGGGTCTCGAATGCCGACATTGCCCGGCTAACATTTCTAACGCCCCAGACGGTGAGCGTGATCATCGGCAATCTGATGAAGGCCGGCGTCGTTGCACGGCGGCCTCATGCGATTCACGGGCGTATCCAGCAGCTCGAATTGACCGAAAGCGGGAAAAAGCTGCTGGATGCGGCGAAAGCGCGGGTCAAGGCCGTCGATGCCGAGTTGATCCAGGACCTCAGCAGCGCGGACGAAAAGGTCCTGAGGCGCTGGCTTACCAGCGCTTCTTCCAGGTGATCCCGTCGGGGCCATGACCGAAGCGAATCGGCGTGAGCTCAAAGATGGTGGAGAGGGAGGGCTTCGAACCCCATAGGTGCTGCTTCGCAGCGCCGTCATTCAAAACGAATCCGAGGGTTCGACTTTCCAAACTGGGCAGAGACGATCGGCGTCTATCGGCAAATCAGAATGGCGGAGAGGGAGGGATTCGAACCCTCGGAACGCTTGCGCGCTCAACGGTTTTCGAGACCGCCCCGTTCGACCACTCCGGCACCTCTCCGTCTTAGGGCGCGTATAGCTGATATAGGGTCGTTCGCGCGGAGGGGCCTTGTAACGTTTGTGGGTTTTCCCCGCAAGATGGGGATTGCCGGTCCGGCCCGGGTCTTCGCGACCGACATGCGTGCCCGGCGCTGCCTACGAATCTCTGCGCTTGGCTAATATCCCAGCGCGTCGGCGAAGCGGCGGAAATGCTCGTCGTAATAGTCTTGCGCGCGGGGCGCCAGTGCGCCGTAGGGATCGCGCTCCCTGAAGGCCCCTGTGGACTGGCCCGGCAGTCTCTTCATCCCCGCGGGTGAGGCCTTCTGAAGCGCGCGGACGAATTGCGGCCTCGTGTCCAGGCGAAGAAACTTGGCAATCTCCATGAAATAATCGGGATCGTCGGTCGCGAACAGATCTTCGCAGCGGACCCGCCGGAAATCGTCCCGGTCGAAGCAATCTGCGAAGGAGGCCTGCCGCTGGTACAAGCCTTCGAAGTGGATCATGGCAACGATCTGGCGCTCGGCTTCGTCGTCGGTCGCGTTCAAGGCTGCTGTCAGCGACATGCCGCCGAGATGGGGCTGGGACTTCTTGATCGCCCAGTCCTCGACGCCGGGGAGATGGTATTTGACCGCGCTCAGGATGAAGCTCGCCGGATGGCGGGTGAAAACGAGGAAGCGCGCGTCGTCGATTTCCAGGAGGCCGTTCCGCTCCAGGACGCGAAGGCCAAAGTTCCGGCACCGGACATTCACCGGGACCCCAGCAACATCGTGGTTGGGGATCGTGTCGGCTGCCGGCGGCTGCACGCTCTCCACGAAGCGGGTCCCCCGATCGTGGCGGTGAACCTTCATGGTGTAGTTGTTCCCGCATTTGTGGAACAGGATGAAGAGGTTCAGCACGGCCGGCGCGGCTCCCCAAAGCTCGATTTCAACCAAACGCTCATTCGGCGCGGGCATGCGCCGGCGGTGAGACCGTCCGATCGCCAATGGATTAGCTGTCCCTGATGCGAGAGCAAGGGCTAATGTGAGGGGCACCGACCGCATGCATCCGACATCTACTCTGCCGGCCGCTTGGGCACCTGGCGGTTCCAGGGCCGAACAGCAATTGACATCTTGGATGCGTCTTCTATATTCCGCGCCGATCCGGCCCTTGGCCCGCGGTTTCGCGGCAAGCGGCCTTTTTGTGTCGCTCCAGCTATCGACGGGGGTGACGCGAGGCGCGGCCGGCCCCATATCAATCGCGAGATAAGCGAGATTTAGACATGTTCGCGGTCATTCGCACAGGCGGCAAGCAATATCGCGTTGCGCCGAACGACATTATCGAGGTCGAAACCGTCACCGGCGAGCCGGGCGAGACGGTCGAGCTTGGCGAGGTTCTCATGGTCGGCGGCGACAAGCCGGAAACGGGCGCGCCGCTGGTTTCGGGCGCTACCGTGGCCGCTGAGGTCGTCGAGCAGAAGCGCGCCGACAAGATCCGCGTCTTCAAGAAGAAGCGCCGGTCCAACTATCGCCGCACGGGCGGGCATCGTCAGCATCTGACGGCCCTGAAGATCACCGAGATCCTGACCGGCGGGAAGAAGCCTTCCAAAACGGCGGCCAAGAAGGCCGACACGTCGGCGAAGGTGACGGACAAGGCGGCCGAGGAGAAGGCTCCGGCGAAGACCGCCGCGAAGTCCAAGGCTTCGGAGACGAAGACCGAGACCAAGCCCGCCGCAAAGGCGAAGGCGCCGGCCAAGAAGGCCGCGACCTCCAAGGCTGCGGACACGGACGCCAAGCCTGCTGCGAAGAAGGCGGCTGAGAAGAAGCCCGCTGCCAAGACGGCAGCGAAGAAGGCTCCTGCCAAGAAGCCTGCGGCGAAGAAGTCCGACGACTAGGGCGTACGAGCGCGAGAAGGATTGAACCATGGCACATAAGAAAGCAGGCGGCTCGTCCCGTAACGGTCGCGATTCCGAAGGCCGCCGCCTCGGGCTTAAAAAGTCCGGCGGCCAGCACGTGATCCCGGGCAACATCATCATTCGCCAGCGCGGCACCAAGTGGCATCCGGGCGAGGGTGTCGGCATGGGCAAAGACTACACGATCTTCGCCAAGATCGAAGGTGTGGTCGAGTTCCAGCGCAAAGCGCAGGATCGCGTCTTCGTTTCGGTCAAGCCGAGCTAGGCCAGGCCCGCCCTTCGGCGCGGCCTGTTTTCGGTCGGCGCCGCAAGCCTTTCCCATGTGGCGCCGGTCAAGCGGCAGCCACCAGGAAAGCGCGATGAGACTCCAGACTTCCAGGCTGATCTTGCGCCCGCTCTCCATGGGAGACGCGGGCCGCATCGCGTTGCTCGCGGGAGACCGCGATATCGCGCGTATGACAGCCTCGATCCCCCATCCCTATAGCGAATGGCAGGCGGCGGAATGGCTGAAATCCGTCGCTGCGGGCGAAGAGGGCACGGTGTTCGCCATCGAGGCCGAGGGCCGGCTGATCGGCTGCACCGGGTATCGCTCCGACGACGGCGGCGAGACGGCCGAGATCGGCTATTGGATCGGCAAGCCCTTCTGGGGCAATGGCTACGCCACGGAAGCCGTGTCTGAGGTGATCTCCCACGCTTTCGCTACGGAAAGCTTCGATGCGCTGATCGGCGGCCATTTCGAGGACAATCCGGCTTCGGCGCGGGTGCTGGCGAAGCTTGGCTTCAAGCGCTGCGCAGAGGAGCTCCGCGCTTGCGAATCCCGCGAGGGCAAGGCCCGCTGCGTGCTTTACCGGCTGGCGCGGCCCGAAACCATGCGAGAAGCGGCCCGCTAACCATTTTCCGCTAGAAAGGCCGCTATCGACGCGGGATGACACGATGAAATTTCTCGATCAGGCGAAGGTCTATCTGAAGGCCGGGGACGGCGGTAA
The DNA here is from genome assembly GCF_042676065.1 of Methyloligella solikamskensis. Classification (NCBI taxonomy): domain Bacteria; kingdom Pseudomonadati; phylum Pseudomonadota; class Alphaproteobacteria; order Hyphomicrobiales; family Hyphomicrobiaceae; genus Methyloligella; species Methyloligella solikamskensis. The sequence continues at coordinate 422,709 of NZ_JBHTJO010000001.1, forward strand.
TGGCTGCGTCTCGTTCCGGCGCGAGAAGTTCGTCGAGTTCGGCGGGCCCGATGGCGGCAATGGCGGGCGCGGCGGCGATGTGATCGCCGAATGCGTGGCCAATCTGAACACGCTCATCGACTTCCGCTACCAGCAGCATTTCAAGGCGAAGCGCGGCACCAACGGGGCGGGCCAGAACCGGACCGGGGCCGGTGGCGCGGATTCGATCCTCAAGGTGCCGCCCGGAACCCAGATCTTCGCCGAGGATCAGGAGACCCTTCTGGCCGATCTGACGGAGCCCGGCGAGCGGGTGGTGCTTGCCCATGGCGGCAATGGCGGGTTCGGCAATCTCCACTTCAAATCCTCCACAAATCAGGCGCCCCGGCGGGCCAATGAAGGGCAGGAGGGTGAGGAGCTGACGGTCTGGCTGCGGCTGAAGCTGATCGCCAATGCCGGTCTGGTGGGGCTGCCCAATGCAGGCAAGTCAACTTTCCTGGCGGCGGTCAGCGCGGCGAAGCCCAAGATCGCCGATTACCCCTTCACGACGCTGCATCCCAATCTCGGGGTGGTGCGCGCCGAGGGCCATGATTTCGTGCTGGCCGACATTCCCGGGCTGATCGAAGGCGCTCATGAGGGTGCCGGCATCGGCGACCGGTTCTTGGGTCATATCGAGCGCTGCGATGTGCTGCTCCATCTGGTGGACGGCACTCAGGAAGATCCCGTCGAGGCCTACGAGACTGTGCGGGGCGAGCTGGAGCAGTACGAGGCGGGGCTTACGGAAAAGACCGAGCTGCTGGCGCTCAGCAAGATTGATGCGGTGCCGGAAGACGAGTTGAAGGAGAAGGTTGCGGCGCTGAAGAAGGCGGCCGGCAAGGCGCCGATGCTCGTCTCGGCGGTCTCGGGCGAGGGGCGAGACGAGGTCGTGCGTGCCTTGAGCGAGGCGATCCGCTCCTGTGAGGCCGCGGCCAAGGAGGCCGCCACGCCCAAGCAGGGGTGGCAGCCGTGAGCGCGCGGGCCGAATGGAAGGAGGCCACGCGGATCGTCGTGAAGATCGGCTCTTCGCTGCTGGTGGACGGCGCGACGGGTCAGCTCAAGGCCGATTGGCTGGAGTCCCTGCTGGACGATGTGAGCGCGCTGCGGGAAAGCGGCAAGGAGGTGATCCTGGTCTCCTCGGGCTCCATCGGTCTGGGGCGTCATGCGCTCGGGTTTCCTAAGGGCCCGCTGAAGCTGGAGGAAAGCCAGGCGGCCGCGGCTGTCGGCCAGATCGATCTGGCCCATGCCTACGATTCCAAGCTGGCGGAGCGCGGGCTGGTGGCGGCGCAGATCCTGCTGACCTTGGCCGATACGGAGACGCGGCGGCGCTATCTCAATGCGCGCAACACCATGACCACGCTTCTGAAGGTGGGCGCGGTGCCGATCGTGAACGAGAACGACACGGTGGCGACGAGCGAGATCCGCTACGGCGACAACGACCGGCTGGCGGCGCGGGTGGCGACCATGATGAGCGCCGATTGCCTGGTGCTTTTGTCGGATATCGACGGATTCTACACGGCGCCGCCGGGCCAGGATCCGGAGGCGACGCGCATCGAGGAGATCCGGGAGATCACGCCGGAGATCGAGGCCATGGCCGGCGATGTCGGCTCGGAGCTCTCCAAGGGTGGCATGGTGACCAAGGTGGAGGCGGCCAAGATCGCCGTCGGCGCCGGCACCCATATGGCGATCACCAGCGGCAAGGTGCTGAACCCATTGTCCGCGCTCTCCAAGGGTGAGGGCGGGAGCTGGTTCCTGGCCCATGGCGATCCCGTCACGGCGCGCAAGCGCTGGATCGCGGGGTCCCTGGAGCCCAAGGGCATGCTCGTGGTCGATGCCGGCGCGGCGGAGGCGCTGTGCAACGGCAAGAGCCTGCTGCCGGCCGGCGTGAAACGGGTCGAAGGCCAGTTCGAGCGCGGCGATGCCGTCGCCATCCGGACGCTCGCCGGCGACGAGTTGGGCCGGGGCCTGGCGGCCTACGACCATGCCCAGGCGGCCAGCATGATCGGCCGTAAGAGCAGTGAAATATCGAAGATTCTCGGCTACCGTGGCCGCGCCGAGCTGGTCCACCGGGACGATATGGCGTTGAAGAGCTCGGCAGCGAACCGAAAGGGCGAATGATCATGGACGCGGCGGTGAAACGACAGGAACCGCAAAGCCTGGATGCGCTGATGCTCGGCATCGGCGAGGCTGCGCGGTCGGCCGCTCATGGGCTTGCGACGGCTTCCGAAGAGAAAAAGAACGCGGCGCTTCACAAGATGGCCGACGCGGTTCTGGCGCGGAAAGACGAGATCTTGGCGGTCAACGCCGAAGATGTGCGCGCCGCAAAAGAGCGCGGCATGGAAGACGCCTTCGTGGACCGGCTGACCCTCACCCAAGAGCGGATCGAGGGGATGGCCAAGGGTTTGCGGGATATCGCGGGCCTCGCCGATCCCGTCGGTCAGGAGATGGCGTCCTGGGAACGGCCCAACGGCCTGAAGATCGCCCGCGTCCGCGTGCCGCTCGGCGTGATCGGCATCATCTATGAGAGCCGCCCCAACGTGACAAGCGATGCGGGCGGGCTTTCCCTGAAATCCGGCAATGCGGTGATCCTGCGCGGCGGCAGCGATGCGCTTTCCACGTCCCAGGCCATCCATGGCGCCCTGGTCGAGGGACTGACGGCGGCGGGCCTGCCGGAAGCGGCGATCCAGCTCGTTCCTGTCACGGATCGCGCTGCGGTTGGCATGATGCTCGGCGGGCTGAACGGTTCGGTGGACGTGATCGTGCCCCGGGGCGGCAAGAGCCTGGTCGCCCGCGTGCAGGAAGAGGCCCGGGTGCCGGTCTTCGCCCACCTGGAAGGCATCTGCCACGTTTATGTGGAGCGCTCGGCCGATCTTCAGATGGCCAAGGATATCGTGCTCAACGCCAAGATGCGGCGAACGGGCATCTGCGGCGCGGCGGAGACGGTGCTGGTGGACCGCGCCATCGCCGAGACCCATCTGAAACCGCTGATCGAGACGCTGATCGATGCGGGCTGCGAGGTCCGGGGCGACGAGGCCGTGCGGGAGGCCGACGACCGGGTGGTCGCGGCGACGGAAGCCGACTGGCTGACCGAGTATCTGGCGCCTGTGGTGGCCATGAAGGTTGTGGCCGACCAGCGCGAAGCCATGGACCATATCGCGGCTTACGGTTCCCAGCACACGGATGCCATCGTGAGCGGCGATCAGTCGGCGGCCGACCGGTTCCTCACGGAAGTCGACTCGGCCATCGTGCTGCACAACGCCTCCACCCAGTTCGCCGATGGCGGCGAATTCGGCATGGGGGCGGAGATCGGTATCGCCACGGGACGTTTCCATGCGCGCGGACCCGTTGGCGTGGAGCAGCTCACGACCTTCAAATACGTGGTCCGCGGCAGCGGCCAGACCCGGCCGTAAGGGCCTCACTTCCTTGGTTGCTGCTCCCCGGACCATCGATCCCCAGGCCAGAACGCCCTTGGCCTTCCCCGGCATGCGCATCGGCCTGCTGGGGGGATCGTTCAATCCGGCCCATGAAGCCCACCGGCACATCACGCTGACGGCCCTGAAGCGGCTGCAGCTCGACCAGGTCTGGTGGCTGGTGACGCCGGGCAATCCGCTGAAAGAGCAGACGGGGCCTGGCATAGAGGAGCGGGCGGCTTCGGCGGCGGCCATGGCGCGCCACCCCAAGATCGAGGTCACAGATTTCGAGAAGGGTCATCGTTCGGCCTACACGGTCGATACGATCCGCTATCTCAAGCGCCGCTATCCGGAAACCCGCTTCGTCTGGCTCATGGGGGCGGACAACATGGCCGACATGCACCGCTGGAAGGATTGGCGGGCGCTGTTTCAGATGGTGCCCGTGGCGGTGTTCGACCGTCCGGGCTTCCGGATGAAGGCCCGGGCCGGCAAGGCGGCGCAGTTCTTCGCGCGAGATTTCGTCGATTCGGGCGATGCGGCGGGGCTGGCGCTCATGCACCCGCCCGCCTGGACCATCGTCACCCTGCCCCTGTCGTCGCTGTCCTCTACGGAAATCCGCCAGAACGGGCGGCCAGATGCCTATTGAGGAGTAAATTTGGTGAGCAACTCGTTGGGATTCACTTGAGGCTTCTCAGTGTCGGTGTAGTCGCCTTGATCCTCCTCCCCAACTAGCTCCACGATAATGATGGCGAATCCGTCTCCGGAAAGAACCTGGTAGGAGGTCGAAAATAGCGAATCCTCGGTCTGGCAGGCTCCGTGGGCCTGGAAAGCCATGCCTCCGTCTTCAGTGGGGGTCGGAGGCAAGCGTTTAATTGCACTGTTTTGCGTACAAAGCTTCGCCTGATCTTGAAGCAGGCTTACGAAGACGGCTTCACCAGAAATGCCAGTCCCAGTTAATACAGTCATCCCACCAACTGAATCGGCCCCATATTTCCAGTTGACGGGCAAGTTGTTGAAGTAATTCTCTTCTTCAGACGTAATTGTATACGGTAAACCTGCCTTACCCAGGTAGATTGCCGCAATCTCCATGGTTTCGGCCCTGGACAATACAGACAAGCTGGATTGAGGAGGTGTGGTGGAAGTTTGGGTTCCTGCCCGGGGGCTCCCGAATGCACCGCTGGGACTACCATCGAAAGCGCCCGCTTGTTGGGACCGTGCCAGACCAGCCTTGAAGCAATCCAGGGTTTTCATCGAAGCAGCGTAACTGCCCTTCAACGAAAACTCAGAGGTTCCCAAAGAGGTGATGATAGCTAGTCTATAGCCTCTCATGATCGAGACGAGTTTCTCGGGAGAGTGCCCAAAATTTATAAGAACGCCGTTGTTCAGCCAAGTCGCGGTTGAGGTTCCAATGGGACGTCCGTCAACGCGAATCCGAACAGGAAGGCTACCTGTCCGGCCTTTCGGCCAGCGGTCATTAAATAGGGATAATGACAAACCCCCGGTGTGATCTACGTTGATCATGAAGAAGGTCGCGTCTCTGTAAGCAGTGCCTGCGGAGCAGAATACAAAACCGCCGGTATCGTCGTCGAAAACCGCGCTTACGGTCCAGTTCCCCGCAGAGCCATACGATAACGTCTCAGCTCTCGAAGGCGTGCAGCCAAGACCCAGCAGTACGAGCAGTGAAAGTGCTGCGGCGATAATTTTTGACATCGATATCCCCCCAACGCGACATCAAGATTGTATTAATAATTTTTCTCAACCGCGAGTCTCTTCTGAAGTTTGTGGATGAGACTTCGTCATGCCTTATTCGGCAGGCGTAAGCGCGCTCTGCTTGGTGTCGCAGGGCTTGCCTTCGCCCTCGCCGGAATAGCGTCCGCCTGACATGCTCACCAGATCGCAGGCGAAGCCGTGCTTCACCATATCCACGGCAATGTCGCGGGTCCCGACGAAGCATTGCGCCGAAATGGCTTCGCCGTCGGTGGGCTTGCCCTTCTCGTCACACGGTGTGCCGCCCCCAACTTGCGTGCATTTGATGAGATTGCCGCCGAGAATGGTCATCAGGGCGTCGGAGGATTCCTGGAAGCCGTCCTCGCCCTCGGATGGCGCCTTGATCCCGCAGAGGTGGATTTCCTTGCAGGCGCGGCCTTCGCACAAGGTGAAGCTGTCGCCGTCGATGATCCTGTCGGGGAAGCCCAGAAGCGTGCCTGCGGCGGCCGGCGCGGCCGTCCCGAGAAGCAACGCAAGTGCCAAAAGTACCCGTACCATTGCCATTTCCTCCCATGCTGTTTTGCAACTTAAGCAACAGGCGGAAGCGGCTGTCAAAGCAATCGGAGACGCCGGTTTGAGGCGCGCGGGACACGGGTCGAGGGCGGTGGCGATCAAATCGTCATCCGAATCAACTATCGCTATTGAAAGGCCCCCCTGGGACATACTATCTTTGGGGTGTCTTCGCGGGTTTGCTTGGAGGGGCTAGTAGTAGCGTTCAGGCAAGCTTGGCGAGTGTGCAACGACAGAAGGATGTCTATCGCAAAATGCGCTCATCTAGTGAGGGTACCGAACACGGTGCTCCTCCCGCCGGGCTCAATCACTTCAGTGCGAGCTCGGGGCAGTTGCCAGATCCGGCGCGTCTGTTGAGCATTGTTCAGAATGCTCTCGACGACGCCAAAGCCGAAAACGTCGTAACAATCGATCTCAAGGGTAAGACCTCGATCGGCGATCACATGATCGTCGCCTCGGGCAGGTCCCAACGGCATGTCGGTGCTGTCGCCGACCAGCTGGTCAAGGCGCTGAAGCAAGAAGGCTTCGGCCGGGCCAGGGTCGAAGGCATGCCGCAATGCGACTGGGTCTTGATCGATACCGGCGAGATCGTGATCCATATCTTTCGTCCAGAGGTTCGCGAGTTCTACAATCTGGAGAAGATGTGGTCCGCCGACCGTCCTATCGAGCGGCTGGCGGTATAGCAGGCTTTCCGCGCACGCGGTCTGACCGTGGGGCGATAGCCCTATGATGCGGCTCCAGATCGCGGTGGTGGGAAAGTTGAAACGGGGGCCTGAGCGGGAGCTTCTGGCCACCTATCTCGACCGCGCTCAGGCGAGTGGGCGGGCGATGGGGTTCGGTCCCTTCACCCAAGCCGAGCTGGCCGAGGCGAAGCTGCCTGACGCGGATGCGCGCAAGGCTGCGGAAGCCGACGCGCTGCTTTCCAAGATCCCAACCGATAGCAAGATCGTGGCTCTCGATCCCGGCGGCCGCACGCTCTCCAGCGAAGCGTTCGCCGAGAGGCTGCGGGATCTGCGGGACGAGGCGGTGCCCGGTGTCTGCTTCGTGATCGGCGGGGCGGACGGGTTGGGCCAGCCGCTGTTGGAACGGGCGGATGAGACCTTATCTTTGGGTCCCATGGTCCTGCCCCATGGGCTGGCGCGCATCGTGCTGGCCGAGCAGCTCTATCGGGCCATGACGATCCTGGCCGGTCATCCCTATCACCGGGGCTAGGCGTGACTATCTCACGACGAGCTGCGGTTCTAAGTGCCTCGCTGGGTTAAAGAATGTTAACCAGAGTGCCTTGATTCTGCCCCAGGTCTCCGGTGAGGTCCGCCTCAATTGAAGCGTCTCGCCGGAAGCTGCCTTTCGCCCGCCTCCATCGGAACGCATTTCGCGCATGGCTGGTCCATTGTCCTTCGGGTCACGTATTCCCTCTCGTGTGGCGCTGATGCTTGCTTTCGCGCTTTCCCTGCTCCCGGCCTCGGCGCCGGCTCAGGACGAGCCGGAAAGCGGCAGCCCGCCGTCGATCGACGAGGAGCTGACCCGGGACGAGGCAAAGCAGAAGCTCGAAGCCACACAGGAAGAGCTGGAAGCGAGCCGGTCGCGTGAGGAAGGTCTCGCAGAGGACGTCGTCGAGCTCGCCAAGGAACGGGCAAAGCTCAACGAGGCGTTGATCGAGGCAGGCCGCCGGGTTCAGGCCAGCGAAGCGAAGCTGTCGAAGACAGAGGCCAAGCTGAAGGAGATGAGCGATCAGGTCGAAGCCGTCCAATCGTCGATCACCGACCGTCAGCGGACGATCGTCAAGATGCTGAGCGCCATGCAGCGCATCGGCCGGACGCCGCCGCCGGCGCTGGTGACCCCGCGGGAAGACGCGCTCGCCTCGGTGCGCAGCGCCATGCTTCTGGCGAAGGTGTTTCCCGAGCTGAAATATCAGGCCGATCTCCTCTCAGACGAGCTGGACCGGCTGGTCGCCCTGGAAGAGGGTATCCGCGAGGAGCGCGACCGGGAGAAGCAGGACGCCGAAAAGCTGGCGGACGAGCGCAACCGGCTGGATCAGCTGCTCAAAGCCAAGAAGCAGCGGCTTCAGGCCAGCCAGAGCGAGCTTGTGGCCGTGAAGGAGCAGGCGGAGGAGCAGGCCCAGCAGGTGGGCACCCTCGGCGAGCTGGTCGAAAAGCTGGACGAGCGTATCGCGAAGGCGGAAATCGCGCAGTACGAAGCCGAAATGGCCGCGGAGCAGGCGCTCCGGAAGCGCCAGGAGCAGCAAATGCTGGGCGGCGAGGACGATAATCTGATCGAGGTGAAGCCGGAGAGCAAGAAAGTGGCCTTCGCCAGCCCCGACCGCATGAAGCCGGCCATGCCGTTCGACGAGACCAAGGGCGAATTGCCGCTGCCGGCGCAAGGCAGCTATATCGCCAAATTCGGTGACGACGACGAGCTAGGCGGGACCCGGAAAGGCGTTTCGCTCTCGACCCGGCCCCGGGCGCGGGTCACGGCCCCCGCCGATGGCTGGGTGGTCTACTCCGGACCCTTCCGCTCCTACGGGCAACTCTTGATCCTAAATGCGGGCGGGGGGTATCATATTTTGCTTGCGGGCATGAACCGTATAGATGTGACCGTCGGTCAATTCGTTCTCGCCGGCGAACCCATCGCTGAGATGGGTGTGGCTTCCGGGAACGACGATAAGGACGGGGCTGCCTCTCGCCCGGCTCTCTATGTTGAATTCAGGAAGGACGGACGACCGATAGACCCCGACCCGTGGTGGGCCGAGCTGTCCGATAAGGTGCAAGGATGATGCGGAAATCCGAATACGCAGTGTGGACTCTGTTGCTGCTGGCGGTCATCGCTGCCGGCTCTGCGATGGTCAGCCTCGCCAAGAGCGAATCCGCCTCGGCGGCTAATTCCGAGATTTATCAGCAACTCGACCTGTTCGGCGAGGTGCTGGAACGGGTGCGGGCCGACTATGTCGAGAAGCCCCAGGACAAGGAGCTGATCGAATCCGCCATCAACGGCATGCTGACGGGCCTCGATCCCCACTCCTCCTACCTCAATCCTGAGCATTTCCGGGACATGCAGGTGCAGACCCGCGGCGAGTTCGGCGGGCTCGGCATCGAGGTCACCATGGAGAACGGTGTGGTCAAGGTGGTGTCGCCGATCGACGACACACCGGCGGAGCGTGCCGGCATCCTGGCCAACGACCTGATCACCCATCTGGACGGCAAGGAGATCCAGGGGCTGACGCTGCAGGAAGCGGTCGAGAAGATGCGCGGGCCGGTGAACTCGCCTATCGAGCTGACCGTGGTGCGCGAAGGCGAGGATGCGCCGTTCAAGGTCAAGATCACCCGCGACATCATTCACATCAACCCGGTGAAATACAGCGCCGAGGACGATGTGGGCTATATCCGGATCACCACCTTCAACGAGCAGACGACGCCGAATCTTCAGCAGGCGGTCGACGAGCTAAAGAAGGAGATCGGTCCCGACAAGCTCAAAGGCTGGGTCATCGACCTGCGCAACAATCCGGGCGGTCTGCTGGACCAGGCGATCTCGGTCTCCGATTCCTTCCTGAACAAGGGCGCCATCGTGCTGACGCGTGGGCGTAATCAGGAAGAGAGCCAGCGCTCCAACGCCCGGGACGGCGATATCCTGGACGGCAAGCCGATCATGGTTCTGATCAATGGCGGTTCGGCGTCCGCGTCGGAAATCGTGGCCGGCGCTCTGCAGGATCACAAGCGCGCCACCACCATCGGCACCCGCTCCTTCGGCAAGGGGTCGGTGCAGACCATCATTCCGCTGGGCGACGGTGCGCTGCGGCTGACCACGGCGCGGTACTACACGCCGTCGGGACGCTCCATCCAGGCCAAGGGCATCGAGCCTGATCTGGTGGTCGAAGAGGAGCTGCCTGAGGATCTGAAGAAGAAGGCCGAGGCTGCGGGCACCCGTGGCGAGGCCGATCTTCGCGGTCACCTGCGGAACGAAGGCGACGAGGACGCAGAGGAGGAAGCCTCCGGCAGCTCGGCCTATGTTCCGAAGGACAAGACCAAGGATACACAGCTGATTTACGCGCTGGATATTCTGCGCGGGAAGAAGACCGTCGAAGCCGAGCTGAAGAAGCAGGCGGAGGCGAAGCAGGCCAAGAAGGCTGAGGCCAAGAAGGCGGAAGCCAAATAGGCATGCAGTAGACTGTGCCGTTGTCTTGGCGGCGAGGAAGATTGGGCGCGGGCCGGGCCGATGAGGTCTCGGGTCCGCGCTTCACTGGGGGAATAATGCGCGGGGAGGTACGAGCACGATGAAGGCGTTGGCCATCACGGCGACGCTCGTGGTGCTACTGTTGAGCTTGGGCATTGCCGTTCTTGCGGTACTGCCTTCGCCGCAGCCAGGCGAGCAATCCGTTATCATAGACGTGGTGCCGGAAGGGCAGCAGGGTGCTCCAGAGGGCGGACAGCCGGCACCCGGCAACGACCAGCGCTCCGAGGTCGAGCTTCCGCAACTTCCGGAGCAGGAGACCGCCGGCCTGACCGTGGCCGGTGGGGGCAATACGAAAGAGAAGGCCTTGCCGCCAGCTCCGGCGGAAGGCTTAGTAGAACAATCCGAGTACGGACCCCTTCCGAGGGTCGGACAGAACGGTGAAACGCCGGCCAAAGCCTATGCAGCGCGGGTCCCGCCGGGTGCGAGCGCCGATCAGCCGCGGGTGGCCATCCTGATGGACGGGCTCGGCCAGGCCGAGGTGATCACCCAGGTGCTGCTGCATATGCCGCCCCAGGTCAGCGTCGCGCTGGGACCCTATGGCCGCGGCATGCAGGACTGGGTCGCCAGGGCCCGCGAGAAGGGACACGAGGTCTTCCTGCAGATCCCGCTCGAGCCACCCGATTATCCAAACAACGATCCAGGGCCCCATACGCTTCTCACCGATGCGGGTGAGGCGGAAAACCAGGGGCGCCTCAATTGGCTGATGTCACGCTTCACAGGATATGTGGGCGTGACAAATTATTTTGGGACAAAGTTCCAGGCCACGGAATCGGTCATGCGGCCGCTGCTCACAGAGCTGAAGGACCGCGGGCTCGTCTATGTGAGCGATGGGTCCGCGCCGGATTCGACCGCGCCCGGCATCGCCCAGAGCCTCGATCTCCCGTTCGGCGCTGCGGTCGTGCAGATCGACGGGCAGCAATCCGAGGAAGCCATCAAATCCACCCTGGCAAAGCTGGAAGAGACGGCGCGGGACAAGGGGACGGCGATTGCGGTCGCCGAAGCGGCCCCTGAGACCGTGCGGCAAATCCTTTTCTGGGCCGGAAAGCTGAACAAGAAGGGGATCGCGCTCGTTCCCGTAAGCGCGGCGGTTTCCGCTCGCAGCTAAACGCTCCAGCCCACGACGTCATTCCTTATTCAATTTCCCTCTGCAAACGTTTCTGCGACATGACAAACGAAACCAAATCTTCGCTGCCCTACCGGCCTTGCGTCGGTGTGATGCTGGTCAATGCACAGGGTCTCGTCTTCGTCGGCCGGCGTACGGACCGCCAGGACGATACGGAAGGCGAAGGCGATTGGTGGCAGATGCCCCAAGGCGGCATCGATAAAGGGGAAGAGCCCGATGTGGCGGCAAGGCGGGAGCTCTGGGAAGAGACCGGCGTGACCTCCGTCGAGTTGATTGGGGAATCCCGGGACTGGTATCGCTACGATCTCCCCTCTGAGCTAGTCGGGATCGCCTGGAAAGGGCGCTATTGCGGCCAGACCCAGAAGTGGTTCGTGGCGCGCTTCGAAGGCGATGAGAGCGAGATCGCTCTGGACGGCCGGCCCGGTCACGATGCGGAATTCGATGCCTGGCAATGGGTCGAGCTCGAGACGCTCCCCGACTTGATCGTGCCGTTCAAACGCCCGGTCTACGACCAGATCGTCGACGAGTTCGCGCCGCTGATCGCGAAGCTGCGCGCTTAGCACTTCCTAGGTGGCGCTCGCCTTTTCGGGGGCTGCGGGCGGCTCGCCCCGGAACCGGCTCATCATCCGGCGGATTACCAGGACGAAGGCTGGTAGCAGCACCAGATCGCCGATCAGGGCAGCGATGAGGGTCAGGGCCGCCAGCTTGCCGAACAGCCTGAGCGAGGGCAGGGACGACAGCACGGTGATGCCGAGCCCGAAGGCCAGGATGGTCGAGGTGAGCACGAGGGCCGGCCCGATGAGCACGGCCGCCCGGCGCACGGCGATCGCCGGATCCTGATCTTCGCGGTCTTCCAATCGCAATCGGTTCAGATAATGCACCGTCGCGTTCAGAGAGAGGCCGAAGGCCACGATCAGCGCCACGATGGAGGCGAATTGCAGGCCTTCGCCTGAGAGGGCCAAAAGGGCACCGGCCGAGAAGACCGGGAACAGTATTGGCACCACGCTCACCACCACCACGAGCCAGGAGCGGAAGATCAGGCCCAGGAACAGGGCGATAACGGCGATCTCCACCGTGAGGCCCATATTCAGGTTCTCGATCATGGAGGCGCTATTGCGGGCGGCGATGGCCGACAGGCCTGTGACCTTGATCTCAAACTTGGGATTGTCCTCCCGCAGCTGATTGAGCCGGGTCTCGAGCTTCTCCACCACGGGCAGCAGATTGCTGACATCGATATCTGGCACGCGGCCCGTGACGACGGCGGCATGCTCCTGCTCATTGATGAAGCGGTTGGTGAGATAGGCGGGCAGGATGCTCACATATTCCTGCAGCTTCTCCGGCGTGTCTTCGTCGGTCCGCGCCAGCCAGCGCTGGAGAGTTGCGATGGACCAGACATTGCCGACATCGGGCTCGGCCTGGACGGCGTCGTGAACCTCACCGATCAGCTGCAGCACATCCGGATCGTAGAGCGACTTGCCGTCGGGCCAGTCGATCATCACGTGGAGCGGGTTGGCGCCGGTCAGCTTGGCATCCAGCTGGGCGGAGGCCTCGACGGCTTGTTCCTTGTCGGGCACCTGGTCGGCCAGGCGATAGCGTGGCGGCAGGGTGCTGTAGATGATGCCGAGCGCCAGAACGGCGATCACGCCGAGGCTGAGGATGGCCAGAGGCCGTTTGACCACGAAGTCGGCGAGCCAGGCGCAGCCGTTCTTCAGAGCCTCCATGAAGGGATTATCGCGATCTTCCGAGATGCCGAGATGGTGATGCTCGCGGATCAGCAGGCGCACCAGCAGCGGCACGATGGTGATGCAGACAACGAACGCTAGAAGGGTGGAGAGCGCGCCGGCGATGCCGAAGGTCCGGATCAGGGCGGAATCGGAGAAGAATAGCGCCAAGAACGAGACGGCAGCTGTTGTGCTGGACAGCACGCAGGCCGGGCCCACCACCAGCAGGGCGTAGCGCGACGCGTCGATTGGCGATCTGCCCCGCAGCATGCGGTCGCGGGCCGCCACTGTGAGCTGCATGGAATCGGAGAAACCGAGCACCATGATCAGGGGGATCATGACGTTCAGGAACAGATTCAGCTTGAAGCCGAGCCAGCCGAACATGCCGAGCGACCAGACGATCGCGATCACGGGGGGCAGGGCGGCGACGGCCATGAGCGAGAAGCGCCGGAAGAAGGCGAACGCGATGACCGCGCCGAACAGGAAGCCCAGGGCGTTGTAGAGGTTCCGGTCGCGCTTAACCGCGTTGCGGATCTCAAGCTGCATGACCGGTGCGCCGGACATCTTCACGTTCAGGCCGCTGCCGTCGAGATCTTGCTTGGCGGTGTCCTTGATCTGCTTGATGACCGACTCCAGCCCCTTCTCGGCGACGATGTCGCGGTCCAGAGCCAGCAGGATCAAGGCCAGGGTGCCGTCGTCGGAGAGCAGCTTGCCCTTGATGATCTCGTTGTCGCGGACCTGCTGAATCAGTAGGTCGTATTCCTCGCCATCGGGCAGATCGTCGGGGAAGACCGGTCCCGGGACCTTGCCGGGCTCGGGCGCCTCGCGGGCGGAAAACAGCGATACCTGGCCTGCCATGCCGTCCACGAAGTGGAGATCCACGGCGAGATTACGCAGGGCGATGATGGAATCGCGGGAGAGCAGCTCCTGCCCCGTAACCACGATCAGCACATCGTATTCGCTGGAGGGAAAGCGCTCCGAGAGGCTTTCATAGGTCGTGAATTCGGGGCTGTCGGTGCGGAACAGCTCGGAGAGCGAATCGTCGACCCGCAGGCGCTGCATGCCGAAGAAGGCGCCGATGGTGATCAGGACGACGATCCCGACCAGCAAGAGACGAGGTAGGCTGAGAGAAAGGAGACCGAGGCGCTCGATCCCGAAAGTCAGCGACCGCCTTGGGATATTACTCGACTTCAGACGCATTCCGCCTCCGGCAGCGAACCGGGCGGCCGAGATGCGTCAGCATCTGCCCCCAGGCTCGTCCCTCCCCAATAGTCTGGCCGAGGTTATAGCAAAGGTTGGGCGGGTCCGGCCAACACGATCGTGTGGCCCAGATATCGTGTGGCTTGGGAGAGACAGTTGCAGCGCCGGAGCGCTGCACGTTTTTGTCTCTAGAGACCGAGGGTGGTCTTCACCTGACGGAGATAGTCGAGGCGGAGCTGAAGCTTGTCCTTCTTGATGGGATCTTCAGCATCGTTCACGTCTTCCTCGGCGTCCTGGATGGCCTGATTGAGTTTCTCGGCATCCAGATCGTCGCGGTTGATGGCTGTCTCGGCAAGGACCGTCAGGCCGGTCGGGTTGGCTTCGGCGAAGCCGCCCTTCACGAAATAGCGTGCCTCGCGGCCTCCGGCGTAGACGACATCCAGAAGGCCCGGCTTCAGGGTGGTGATCAGGGGCGCGTGGTTGGCGAGGACGGTCATGTCGCCCTCCGCGCCCGGCACCAGAACGGACTCCACGTCTTCGGAGACGAGGAGCCGCTCGGGCGATACCAGTTCGAAATTGAACGCTTCAGCCATTGCTACGCAGCCTCTGCAGCCAGCCTCTGGGCCTTTTCCTTGGCTTCCTCGATGGTGCCGACCATGTAGAAGGCGGCCTCCGGCAGATCGTCGTACTCGCCGGAGCAAAGCCCCTTGAAGCCCTTGATGGTGTCGGCGAGGTCGACGAACACACCGGACACGCCGGTGAACACCTCAGCCACATGGAACGGCTGGGAGAGGAAACGCTCGATCTTGCGGGCCCGGGCCACGGTCAGCTTGTCCTCTTCGGAAAGCTCGTCCATGCCCAGAATGGCGATGATGTCCTGGAGCGACTTGTAGCGCTGCAGGATCTCCTGAACCTCACGTGCCACCTCGTAATGCTCCTCACCGACGATGGCCGGCGACAGCATGCGAGAGGTGGAGTCCAGCGGATCCACGGCCGGGTAGATGCCCTTCTCCGAGATGGCGCGGTTCAGGGTGGTTGTGGAGTCCAGATGGGCGAACGAGGTCGCAGGCGCCGGGTCGGTCAGGTCGTCGGCCGGGACGTAAATGGCCTGCACCGAGGTGATCGATCCCTTATGGGTGGTGGTGATCCGCTCCTGCAGGGCGCCCATGTCGGTGGCCAGGGTCGGCTGATAACCCACAGCCGAAGGAATACGGCCGAGAAGCGCCGACACCTCAGAGCCCGCCTGGGTAAAGCGGAAGATGTTGTCGACGAAGAAGAGCACATCCATGCCCTCGTTCCGGAAATGCTCCGCAACGGTCAGGCCGGACAGGGCCACGCGGGCGCGGGCGCCGGGCGGCTCGTTCATCTGGCCGTAGACAAGCGCGCATTTGGAGCCTTCCGCGGAGCCTTCCTTGGCCGGGTCCTTGTTCACGCCGGACTCGATCATCTCGTGATAGAGGTCGTTGCCCTCGCGGGTACGCTCGCCGACGCCGGCGAACACGGAGTAACCGCCGTGGGCCTTCGCGACGTTGTTGATGAGCTCCTGGATGAGCACGGTCTTGCCCACGCCGGCGCCGCCGAACAGGCCAATCTTACCGCCACGGGCGTACGGGGCGATCAGGTCGATCACCTTGATGCCGGTGATCAGGATCTCGGCTTCCGTCGACTGGTCGACATAGGCGGGAGCGGGCTGATGGATCGGGGCAGTCTGCTCGGCGCCGATTGGGCCGGCCTCGTCGATCGCCTCGCCGATTACGTTCATGATCCGGCCCAGGGTCTTCTCGCCGACGGGCACCTCGATCGGGTTGCCCGTATCGCGGACGTCCTGGCCGCGCACCAGACCTTCGGTGGAATCCATGGCGATGGTGCGGACGGTGTTCTCGCCAAGATGCTGGGCGACCTCAAGAACCAGGCGCTGACCTTGGTTTTCGGTCTCAAGCGCGTTCAGGATGGCCGGAAGATGCTCGTCGAACTGCACGTCGACAACGGCGCCGGTGACCTGACGGATATGTCCGGTCGCGGCTTCTGATTTGTCAGTCTTCGCCATGATTTCTTCCTTCGTCGTTTACAGCGCCTCGGCGCCGGAGATGATTTCGATCAGCTCCGTGGTGATCTGCGCCTGACGGGTACGGTTGTATTCCAGAGACAGCTTGTCGATCATATCGCCGGCATTGCGCGTGGCGTTGTCCATCGCGCTCATGCGGGCGCCCTGCTCGGAGGCCGCGTTTTCCAGCAGCGCCTTCAGGATCTGGGTGGTGACGTTGAGGGGCAGGAGATCGGCCAGGATCTCTTCCTCGTCCGGCTCGTATTCATAGACCGCGCCCTTGAGCTGCTCCTCCATGGAGGGAGCATCTTCGGGGATCTGAGCCGGAATTATCTGCTGAGCGGTCGGGATCTGGCTGATCACCGACTTGAACTCCGAATAGAACAGAGTGACGACGTCGAACTCGCCTGCTTCGAACCGGGAAAGGGCCTTCTGGGCAATGCTCTCGGCGTGGACGAAGCCAACATTCTTGGCTTCGCGGAGCTCGATCACCTCGATGATCTTGTCGCCATGGTCCCGGCGCAGCTGATCGAAGCCCTTCTTGCCGACACAGATGATTTTCACATCCTTGCCGGCGGCAAGGAGCTTATTCAGATGCTCGCGCGCCTTCTTGACGATGGAGGAGTTGAAGCCGCCACACAGACCGCGATCCGCGGTGCACACGATAAGAAGATGACTCTGGTCACTGCCGGTGCCGACCATGAGGGGCGGACCGCCTTCCTGGCCTTTCAGCGCATTTGCGAGATTGGCCAGCACAGCTTCCATGCGCTCGGCATAGGGCCGTGCGTTCTGGGCAGCCTCCTCGGCGCGGCGGAGCTTGGCCGCCGCCACCATCTGCATGGCCTTGGTGATCTTTTGCGTCGCCTTGACGCTCGAGATCCGGTTTTTGAGATCCTTTAGGGATGCCATTTTCTAACCGCCACTCCTTCTCTTACGAGAAGGCCTTCGCGAATTTGTCGACAGAACCCTTCAGCTTCTCGGTGAGCTCGTCGGAGAGCGCCTTCTTCTCGCGAATTTCGTCGAGAAGATCGGCATGATCCTCGCGAACGAAGCGGAGAAGCTCCTCTTCGAAGCGTCCGACCTGGTTGACCTTGAGATCGTCGAGATAGCCGTTCACGCCGGCATAGATGACGACGACCTGCTCCTCGACCTGAAGCGGCGAGAACTGAGGCTGCTTCAGAAGCTCCGTGAGACGCTCACCGCGCTTCAGAAGGCGCTGGGTGGTGGCATCCAGATCGGAGCCGAACTGGGCGAACGACGCCATCTCGCGATACTGGGCCAGCTCGCCCTTAATCTTGCCGGCGACCTGCTTCATGGCCTTCACCTGGGCCGCGGAGCCCACGCGAGACACGGAGAGGCCGACATTCACCGCCGGGCGAATGCCCTGGTAGAAGAGGTCCGTCTCCAGGAAGATCTGGCCGTCGGTGATGGAGATCACGTTGGTCGGGATATAGGCCGACACGTCGTTCGCCTGGGTCTCGATGACCGGCAGGGCGGTGAGCGAACCGGACCCCATGTCCTCGTTCATCTTCGCCGCGCGCTCTAGCAGGCGGGAATGGAGATAGAAGACGTCGCCCGGATAGGCCTCACGTCCCGGAGGACGGCGAAGCAGCAAGGACATCTGACGATAGGCCACGGCCTGCTTGGACAGGTCGTCATAGGCGACCAGGGCGTGCATGGCGTTGTCGCGGAAGAACTCGCCCATGGCGCAGCCAGCAAACGGGGCCAGGAACTGCATCGGGGCCGGGTCGGAGGCCGTTGCGGCGACGACGATGGAGTAATCCATGGCGCCGCGGTCCTCCAGGACCTTCACGAGCTGAGCGACTGTGGAACGCTTCTGACCGACGGCGATGTAGATGCAGTAGAGCTTCTTGGACTCGTCGTCGCCTTCGTTGATCGCCTTCTGGTTCAGAATGGAGTCCAGAATAATGGCGGTCTTGCCGGTCTGACGGTCGCCAATGATCAGCTCGCGCTGGCCGCGGCCGATCGGGATGAGGGCATCCACGGCCTTCAAGCCGGTCTGCATGGGCTCGTGCACCGACTGGCGGGGAATGATGCCCGGCGCCTTCACGTCCACGCGGCGCTTCTCGTCGGATTCGATCGGGCCCTTGCCGTCGATCGGGTTGCCAAGGGCGTCCACGACGCGGCCCAGCAGGCCTTTGCCGACCGGCACTTCCACGATGGCGCCGGTCCGCTTGACCGTGTCGCCTTCCTTAATGTTGCGGTCGTTGCCGAAGATAACGACACCGACATTGTCGACTTCGAGGTTCAGGGCCATGCCCATGATCCCGTCGCCGAAGTCGACCATCTCGCCGGCCTGGACGTTGTCGAGGCCATAGACGCGGGCAATACCGTCGCCGACCGACAGCACCTGCCCGATCTCGGAGACTTCCGCCTCCTGGCCGAAATTCTTGATTTGATCTTTGAGGATCGCGGAGATCTCAGCGGCCTGGATGTCCATCAGCCAACCTCTTTCATGGCGTGCTTCATACTATTGAGTTTGGTGCGAAGTGAGGAGTCGATCATGCGGCTGCCGACCTTGACGACGAGCCCGCCGAGCAGGCTGGGGTCGACACGGGTGGAGAGCTGCACGTCCTTGTCGAGGGCGGCTTTCAGCGCCTGCTTCAGCGCGGTGACCTGCCCATCCTCGAGCTCCGTTGCGGTGACGACTTCCGCGCTCGTCTCGCCGCGATGACGCGCGGTGAGCTTGCGGAAGGCTTCGATCATGTCGGGGGCGGCGAAAAGCCGGCGATTTTTCGTGATGAGCTTGAGGAAATTGGCGGTCAGGCCTTCGATCTCGATTTTATCGAGAACGGCCGAAATCGCCCTTGTCTGCTCGTCGGCGCCGAAAACCGGGCTTTTGACCAGGCGGACCAGGTCTTCGCTGGCGTCGAGCGCCTCGCCGAAGTGGTTGAGATCGGCTTCAGTCTTCTCTAGCGCCTTCTCTTCCAGCGCGAGCTCGAAAAGGGCAAGGGCGTAACGGCCCGCTACGCCTGTCACTATCGGGTCTTCGCCTGCCACGTTACACGCTCATTCTTAGCCAGGGGACTGATTTTCCTTTTCAGTCCGGTCGATTGTCGCCACGTAAAATCTGGGATTGTCACTTCCGCGTCAACGGGCCAAGGCGACACGCTGAGCGCCCCCGGAAATGCCGGCTTGCCTCTAACATGGCGGCGAGGGGGGCGCAACTTTTGAAGTACCCGATACGGGGCAGATTGCTTAATGGCGCATTGCTCTTGGCAGGCGTTGAGTGCTAACGGGCCCCGAAACGCGATTTTCGGCTCTAAATCGGCGTGAGAGCCTGCGGTCGCAGCAAAGGCTGGGTGCAAGTTGGTCGCATGACACAGGACGAGAAGGACGACGGCGGGAAAGGCCCGAAAGGCGGCGAGACGGATGGGACGGACGAGGAGTCCGTGCTTCAGCCGGTGCAGACGGAAGATACAGTCCAGGCGATCGAGGAGGAAGAAACCCTCCGCATAAGCCTTTGGATGCTCTCCTTCCTGGCGCTGGTCGTGGGCATCGTTACCGGATTCGGCGCCATCCTGTTCCGCGGCTTGATCGGCGTCATCCATAACGCCTTCTTCTTCGGCCAGTTCTCCTTCGACTTCGAGCACAACAGCTTCATCCCCGAGAGCCCCTGGGGGGCTGGCATCATTCTGGTGCCGGTGATCGGCGGTCTTATCGTGACCTGGCTGGTCAGCACCTTCGCGCCAGAGGCCAAGGGCCACGGCGTGCCGGAGGTGATGGACGCGATTTACTACAAGTCGGGCATCATTCGGCCCGTGGTGGCGGTGGTGAAGTCCCTGGCCTCAGCCATCTCCATCGGGTCGGGCGCGTCGGTCGGCCGGGAAGGGCCGATCATCCAGATCGGCGCGGCGCTGGGCTCGACCCTGGGCCAGGTGATCACCGTGCCGCCGGGCCAGCGCATCATCCTGGTGGCGGCGGGCGCGGGCGCGGGCATCGCGTCGACCTTCAACACGCCCATCGGTGGGGTGATGTTCGCCATCGAGCTGATGATGCCCGAGGTGAGCGTGCGGACCTTCCTGCCCGTGGCCCTGGCGACGGGCACGGCGACCTTCATCGGCCGGTACTTCTTCGGCCAGGACCCGGCCTTCCTGGTGCCGATCCTGCCGCCGGTGGACGTGGATGCCGCGACCGGCGTGCTCCTCCTCCTCTATGCCCTGCTCGGCGTGGTGACCGGTGTCGCGGCGGCCATCTTCGTGCGCGGGCTCGCCTGGACCGAGACGGTCTTCGAGAAGATCGAGGGCCGCTATATCCGCAATATCATCGGCATGACCCTGGTCGGGCTGATGATCTACGGCCTGCATGTCGCCTACGGGCACTATTTCGTGGCGGGCGTCGGCTACCCCACCATCCAGGCAATTCTGGAAGGCAGCATGTCGGGGGTGTGGTTCCTGCTGCTCCTGGCGGCGGCCAAGCTGGTCGCGACCTCGCTCAGCCTGGGCGCGGGCGCGTCGGGCGGTGTGTTCTCACCGTCCTTGTTCATGGGGGCGACCGTGGGCGGGGCGTTCGGCGTCGCCATGTCGTTACTGTTTCCGGAGCTCGGGGTCAGCGTGCCCTCCTTCGCCATGGTGGGCATGGGCGCCATGGTCGGCGGCGGCACGGGCGCGGCCATGACCGCCGTGACCATGATCTTCGAGATGACCCGGGATTACGACATCGTGCTGCCGATGATCCTGGCGGTGGCGCTCGCCATCGGCACGCGGCGGCTATTGTCGCGGGAGAATATCTACACCCTGAAGCTGGTCGCCCGCGGCCATGTGATCCCCAAGGCGTTGCACGCCAATATGTTCCTGGTGCGCCGGGCGAACGAGATCATGGAGACCGACGTGGTGCTGGCGCCGGCCGATATGACGCTCGACGATTTCCTCGCCCAGCCGCCTCATGACGGCGGCATCCGCCATGTGGCCGTGCGGGACGAGAACCATATCGTCGGCGTGCTCTATATCGACATGTCGTTCCGCCAGGCGCCGGAGAAGGCGACCTCGACCATCACCTTGCGGGACATCGCCCATCGCAACTTCACCATCGTGCGGGAGGACGACATCGTCTTCGACGTGATCCAGCGCATGTGGCGGAAAGAGGCGATGATGGCGCTGGTCATGCGCGGCCGCGGCATCGCGCGCGCCGACAACATCCTCGGCGTGATCACCAAGGAGCATGTGGCGGACAGCGTGGCGTCGAGCGTGAAGGTCTATCCGGGGTAGGGTTGTGCCGGATGGTTCACCTCTCCCCGGCGGGGAGAGGTCGGATGCGTAGCATCCGGGTGAGGGGGGAAAGACTCGATATCTGTCCACCCCCTCACCCCAACCCTCTCCCCAAGGGGAGAGGGGGTAGGCGCATCGGCATGGATGCCCGGATCAAGTCCGGGCATGACGAAGGAGAGAACCGCCAGCCTCACAAAAAACTATACGGGTCGATATCCACCACGAGCCTCAGATCGGCCCGGGGCTTGGGGGCGTTCTGGAGCCAGAGGCGGATGTAGTTCTGCAAATCGGCCTCCCGGGCGGCCTTGACCAGGAGCCGGTAGCGATAGCGGCCGCGGATGACGGCCAGCGGCGCTTCGGCCGGGCCCAGCACCTCGATCTTGTTGGCGGGCGGGGCGGCGCGCGCGACGTCGCGGGCGAAGGTTTCGGCGCGATCCCGCAGGCTCGATGAGACGAGGATTGAGGCGAGGCGGCCGAAGGGCGGCATCTCCGCATCGCGGCGAGATTCGATCTCCCGGGCCAGGAACGCATCCCGGTCGCTTTCCACCAGGGCCTGAATGACCGGGTGCTCCGGCATATAGGTCTGGATCAGACCTTTCCCCTTGATCGCCTCGCGCCCCGCGCGGCCCGTGACCTGGCTCAAGAGTTGGAAGGTGCGCTCCGCGGCGCGGGGATCGGCCTGGGTGAGGCCGAGATCGCCGTCGACCACGCCCACAAGGGCCAGCCCCGGAAAGTGATGGCCCTTGGCGACGAGCTGGGTGCCGATGATGATATCGGCCTCACCCGCCTCGATCTCCCGCAAGGTCCGGCGCAGCTCCTCGATGCCGGTCAGCTGATCGGATGACAGGATGATGCGGCGTGCCTCGGGGAAGCGCTCGGCGATTTCCTCGTCGATGCGCTCCACACCGGGGCCGCAAGGCGTGAGCGAATCCTCCGCGCCGCATTGGGGGCACTCGTCCGGCACGGGTAGGAAGGTGCCGCAATGGTGGCATTCCAGGCGCCGGCGGAAGCGGTGCTCTACCAGCCAGGCGGAGCAGTTGGGGCATTCGAAGCGGTAGCCGCAATTCCGGCACAGGGTCAGCGGCGCGTAGCCCCGGCGATTGAGGAAGAGGAGCGCCTGCTGTCCGTCCTCCAGGGTCTCCTCGATGGCGTTTACCAGAGGCGGGGCCAACCAGCGGCCGCGCTCCGGCGGGCTCTTCCGCATATCGATGGCTTCGATCTCGGGGAGGGTGGCTTGGGCGTAGCGGCTTTCCAGCTTTATGTGGCGATAGCGCCCGGCCTCGACGTTCACGATGCTCTCGATGGAGGGTGTGGCGGAGGAGAGCACCACGGGACATTTGCCGAGATTGCCGCGCAGCACGGCCATGTCGCGGGCCTGATAGGTGACGCGGTCCTCCTGCTTGTAGCCCTGGTCGTGCTCCTCATCGACGACGATGAGGCGGAGATCCGGAAAGGGCAGGAAGAGGGCGGAGCGCGCGCCGACCACGAATTTCGCCTGGCCATTGGCGACGGCGCGCCAGACCCGGCCGCGCATGTTGGACGTCATGCCGGAATGCCATTCGGCGGGTTTGGCGCCGAAGCGCCGCTCGCAGCGGTCGATGAACTGACCCGTCAGCGCGATCTCCGGCATCAGCACCAGGGCCTGGCCGCCGGTTTTGAGGGCTTGCGCGATGGCCTCGAAATAGACCTCCGTCTTGCCCGAGCCTGTGACGCCGTCGAGCAGGGTGACGACGAAGCCGTTCTCGGTGTTGGCGCAGAGTTCCTTCGCGGCGCCCGATTGCAGGTCCGAGAGCTCGACATTTTCGCCGGTGAGATCGAAGGACGCCTCCCAGGGGTCGGGCAGCACCTCCTGAAGAAGTGTGCCCGTGTTCACCAGACCGTCGATCACGCCGCCGGAAACGCCGGCCATCTCCGCCAGCTCCGACTTCTTGAAGATCATGCCGCTGGAGGCTGCCTCCAGGACGCGGGCGCGGGCCGAGGTCATGCGCTCCGGCTCCGGCCCGCCGGCGCGCACACCGAAGCGGATGGCCGGCGGCTCGAACGCCTTGGAGGCGCTCATCATCATACGCAGCACCATGCCCGGCGGGGTCAGGGTGTAGTTGGCGACCCAGTCGCAGAATTTGAGCGAGATTTCGGGCAGTGGCGGGACGTCGTCGAAATGGCTCTCGATGGCGCGGAGCTTGGCCGGATCGACGGATTTGCCACTGCTTTCGTGCCAGACGACGCCCATGCGCAGGGCCGGCCCCAGGGGCACTACCACGAAGTCGCCCGGATGCAGCTCCTTTCCCTCCGGCACCAGATAGTCGTAGGGCGCGGGCAGGGCGAGGGGCAGCAGAACCGGGACTGTCTTGGCGCTGGTCAGGGCTTCGCGACTCATCTCTATGATTAAGCGGGCTTAAGGACTCCTAGCGCATCATGACGGGCAATTCGTCTCTTGCGATAGAGAGAGGGCCCCTTCGATGGCAGAGAAAACGAAGCGCGCCAATGTGGCGGGTGCTCCGGACGTGCAGGATGCGGCCGGCCGGTGGCTCACCTACCTGGCGGTCGAGCGGCAGCTCTCGCCCAAGACCGGGGAGGCCTACGCCCGCGACCTGGACCAGTTTCTGACCTTCCTGGCCGGCGATCTGAACCGGCTGCCGGATATCCCTGCGCTCATGGCGCTGAAGCCCCGGAACTTCCGCAGCTTTCTCGCGGCACGCCGTGCCGAGGATGTGGGGAGCCGGAGCCTGTCCCGCACGCTGTCGGCTTTACGCATGTTCTTCCAGTTTCTGGAGCGGCGCGGCTACGGCAAGAATGATGCTGTGCGGGCCGTTCAGCTGCCGAAGCTGCCCCATTCCGTGCCGAAGCCGCTGACGGCGCCGAAGGCGACGGCACTTGTCGATAGCGCCGAGATCGCCGGGCCCGATGCGCCGGACTGGGTGACCGCGCGGGATACGGCCGTGCTCACGCTTCTCTATGGCTCAGGCCTACGTATCTCCGAGGCTCTCGGGCTGACCCGGGAGGATGCGCCGGTCGGCGGGCGGGACATGCTGCGGGTGACGGGCAAGGGCAACAAGGCGCGCGTTGTGCCAGTGCTTTCCGTCACGCGGGAGGCGGTCGAGCGCTATTTGAGGCTCTGTCCGTATCAAATGTCGGCGGCCGATCCGCTCTTCGTCGGGCAGCGGGGCAAGCAGCTCTCGCCCCGCATCATCCAGCTCATGGTTGCGCGGTTGCGCGGCGTGCTCGGCCTGCCGGAGACGGCGACGCCCCATGCGCTGCGCCATTCCTTCGCGACCCACCTTCTGGGCGCGGGCGCGGATTTGCGCGCCATCCAGGAGCTGCTGGGCCATGCCAGCCTCTCGACCACCCAGGTCTATACCGAGGTCGACCGCGAGCATCTGCTGCGGACCTACGAGGCGGCGCACCCCCGGGCTTGAGGGCACTCGCCCGCCCCTCAAGCGCCGCCGCACATATGCTGGGAATCGGGGAGCGACCAGGCGCCGCCGGTGCGAACGTTGGTGGTGGAGTAGTATTTTCCGCGGTCGTCGCCGGGCGGGCAATCCTCCGGCAGCGAAACGAGGCAGATCAGCACTTCGTCTCCGATCTCGGAAGCGGCGAGTTCCGGGATGTAGTCGTAGGACACCTGGTAGCCGCCATTGGCGTAAGTCACCGCAGAGCCTGAGCTGTCCAGCTCATCTTCGGGCTCGACGAGTTCCTCACCAAAGCGGGTGGTGATCGAGGCAATCTTCGACTTGGTGCACCGGCCCACCTTGCCCGGCATTCCCTTCGTCAGCTTTGCGCCGCTTTGCTCGAACAAGGTCAGCACGTAGCGGCCGACCCAGGGCGGCATAGGCACGTCCGCGCCAAAATCCTGCAGCATGACGAGCTGGTCGGCCTGGTTGTTGAGGATGCAGAGCTTGTCCGAACCGCATTGGGCGCGGTTGGCCAGGCTCTGGCGCATCATCGTCTTGGCGTCCTTCTTCATCGCCGGGGTGAGCTGCCCGTAGGCGATCGCCACGGCCTGGTCCATCTGAGCGAGCTTGTCGTCGGCGCAGATGGCCTTTTCGTCGGCGGCGTTTGCCTTGGCGCAATTGAAGCTGGGCTGGGCGGCCTCGGCGCTGCTTGTAAGAATAGTTGTCGCCGTCGCGATTAGGAACGCAGCGATGACTTTGCGCGGCATAGGCGACTTCCTCTTAAACCTTCGGCGCTCGCATTGCGGATAGAGGCAACCTTTCGCGGAGTGCACGATTTGTGTAGCAGCAAGTCATCGGGGAGGATTTGGGACAAAATGCGCGTGATGCAATTCAGACGCCGAACATTTTAGCTCCCAGAGTGACGACGCTCCCGGCCGCCACTTGGACACCAAAGTCAGTCGCGATCTCGGTGAATCTGTCTAGCCAGCGCTTCAGTCTCGCGGGATCCTTGGGTTCCTTTTTGGTCTCATCCCTAAGGGTCTCAACGACATCGAGAATGGACGCGCGCTCGGCATCGTTTAGCGCCTGAACAGTCGGGGCCTTCTCGAAGGTATCGAGCGCGTCGAGGAATGCATCGAGGTCAGTTTGGCTGACATGCTGCGAAAATTGACCTACGCCGCCTTGCTGGATAGCACCCGGGCTGTTGATGATTGCGTTGACGACAGAGATATCGGACTTCGGCTTCAATTTCTGATCCCCAAGCATTCCGTGACGGAAGTCAGCAACCACTAATTCTTTCTTCTCTATGAGCTTATCGCGAAGTTCATTCGCCATCTCTCCATTTATACCTGAGAGGCCCCGCTTCAGTATAGTATTGTAGTCCTGTTTGACAATATTGACGACCGCATCAAGAGCTTTGAAACCATATTCTGCAAGAAGTGACGCTTGCTGGGTTGCGTCTCCCTTTTCCGCATTGGCTAGAAATGAGGCCATTCCCGTGATCTCACTCGAGTAAAGCTTCTCCATCGCTGAATTGACTTCCTTGAGGGTGTTGCCACTGTTCAACATTCCTTTGGCACTTGCCCGCCTCAAAATGCTAGTGCATTTCTCGCTAGCGTCTGAGCAGAGGCGCTGGTGCCGGTGCTGGAGATTCGACCGAAGGTAGTTTTCCTCGATAGTGTCCATGGCTCACATATGAATAGCACGTCCGTCGGCGGCCATGGCCGCTTCTTTGATGGCCTCGCTGAGGGTCGGGTGGGGGTGGCAGGTACGGGCCAGGTCTTCCGCCGAACCGCCGAACTCCATGAGGACCGCCGCTTCCGCGATCATGTTGCCCGCATCGGGTCCTAAGATGTGCACGCCGAGCACCCGGTCGGTTTCCTTGTCGGCCAGCACCTTCACGAAACCGTCTGTGGTGCGGTTCACCTTGGCGCGGCCATTGGCCATGAAGGGGAACTTGCCGACGGTGTACTCGATCCCTTCATCCTTCAGCTGCTCTTCCGTCTTGCCGACGGCGGCGACCTCCGGCTCGGTGTAGACCACGCTCGGGATCACATCGTAATTCACATGCCCCGCCTGGCCGGCGATGATCTCGGCAACGGCGACACCTTCGTCCTCCGCTTTATGGGCGAGCATGGGGCCCTTGATGACATCGCCGATGGCGTAAGCTCCAGGAAGGTCGGTGCGGTAATGATCGTCGATTTTGATGCGGCCGCGCTTGTCGGTCGCGATGCCGACATCCTCCCCGCCCAAGCCTTCCGTGTTGGGGATGCGGCCGATGGAGACGAGCACGACATCGCAATCGATGGTCTCCTGCTTTCCACCTTCGGCCGGTTCGACGGTGACCTTGGCGCCCTTGGCGGTCTTCTCGATGGAGACGACCTTGGTGGAGAGCTTGAATTCCATGCCCTGCTTTTTCAGGATTTTCATGAACTGCTTGCCAACCTCGCCGTCGAGGCCGGGGGTGATGCGGTCGAGCATCTCCACGACCGTGACCTCGGAGCCGAGCCGCCGCCAGACGGAGCCGAGCTCCAGACCGATATAGCCGCCGCCGATCACCACCAGCTTTTTCGGCACCTTGGGTAGCTCAAGCGCGCCGGTGGAGGAGACGATCACCTCTTCGTCGATATCCACGCCGGGGATCTTGGCGACCTCCGAGCCCGTGGCGATGACGATGTTCTTGGTCTCCAAGGTCTCTTTCTTGCCGTCGTCGGACGTCACTTCGACCTTGCCTTCGCCGAGGATCTTGCCCGTGCCGTGGAAGGCATCGACCTTGTTCTTCTTGAGCAGAAACTCGACGCCCTGGACGTTGCCGGCGACGCCGTCATCCTTGAATTTGAGCATGGTCTTGAGGTCGAGCTCCGGCTTCACCTTTACGCCCATCACGCCGAACCCGTCGGCCGCTTCCGCGAAAGCCTCGCTGGCATGGAGCATCGCCTTGGACGGGATGCAGCCGACATTGAGGCAGGTGCCGCCATGGGTGGCGCGCTTCTCCACCACGGCGGTCTTCAGCCCGAGCTGGGCGGCGCGGATGGCGCAGACATAGCCGCCGGGGCCGGTGCCGATCACGATGAGGTCGTAAGCCATGGTTCCGTCCTCGGTCTCGTCTTTCTCAGTTGCAGGGCAAGCTCAGTTACAGGGCAAGAAAGCCTGGAAGGCCCAAACATGGCCGAATGGGTCGCGGACGCGCCCATGGCGCACGCACCATTCCAGCAGGTCCTGGGTTTCGAAAACCACTTCGGCGCCGCTTTCGACTGCCCGCCGCATAGCATCGGTCACTGCGTCGGGTGTGGAAAGTGTGATGGTGAGGGCCACGCTGGTCGGCCATTCCTCCGGTGAAAACACCGCGCCGTTGCACTCCGGGACCTCATCGTGGATCGTGAATTGTCCGCCGAAGATTTCCAACTGCGCAAAACGGACCCGACTGCCGCCCTCGTCCACGAGCTTTACGACGCATTCTGCATCGAAGGCCTTTTCGTAGAAGGCAATGGCGTCGAGCCCGCCCAGAACGCACAGATGCGGATATAGCGGCGGCAGGTTCGGTTGTTCTCGCAAAAAAGGACTCCAGACTTAGAGCCCGAGCAGGAGCCGGGCCGGGTTCTCGATCGCTTCCTTGACCTTCACCAGGAAGGTGACGGCGCCTTGGCCGTCGACGACGCGATGGTCGTAGGAGAGCGCAAGATACATCATCGGGCGGGCGACGATATCGCCATCGCGCACCACGGGGCGCTGCTCGATGCGGTGCATCCCCAAGATCCCCGACTGAGGCGCGTTCAGGATTGGCGTGGAGAGCATGGAGCCGTAGACGCCGCCATTGGAGATGGTGAAGGTGCCGCCCTGCATGTCTTCCATGGAGAGCTTGCCTTCCCGGGCGCGCTTGCCGAAGGCGCCGATGGTCTTCTCGACATCGGCGAGGCTCAGCTGATCGGCATCGCGCACGACGGGCACGACGAGGCCCTTATCGGTGCCGACGGCGACACCGATATGGTAGTAATTCTTGTAGACGATGTCGGTCCCGTCGATCTCCGCATTGACCTCGGGCACCTCCTTCAGGGCGTGGCAGCAGGCCTTCACGAAGAAGCCCATGAAGCCGAGCTTCACGCCGTATTTCTTCTGAAACGCGTCCTTGTATTCGGACCGCAGGGCCATGACCTCGCCCATGTCCACGTCGTTGAACGTGGTGAGCATGGCGGCGGTATCCTGAGCGCTCTTCAGGCGCTTGGCGATGGTCTGGCGCAGGCGTGTCATGGGCACGCGCTCTTCGCGCTCGGCATCGTCCAGGGGCGATGGCTGGCGGGGCGGGGGCGCTTCCTTGGTCCGTTCGCGAGCCAGAATCTCCGCGACAGCGTCACCGCCGGCCCCATTGCCTGACGGCGCACCGCCGACCTTGGCGCGGGCCACATCCTCTTTGAGAACCTGGCCGCGGCGGCCCGTTCCCTGAACTTCGTTGGGCTGGAGCCCCGCTTCGGCCATGGCTTTGCGGGCAGCGGGCGATGGCGGCATGTCCGTGGCCGGGGCTTGCTGAACGTTGCTGTTGGCGGCTTCCTCGCGGGGGGCGGGCTCTCG
Organism: Methyloligella solikamskensis; assembly: GCF_042676065.1. Lineage (NCBI taxonomy): Bacteria > Pseudomonadati > Pseudomonadota > Alphaproteobacteria > Hyphomicrobiales > Hyphomicrobiaceae > Methyloligella > Methyloligella solikamskensis. The sequence goes on from NZ_JBHTJO010000001.1 coordinate 451,909, forward strand.
CTTAAGGGGAGCCTCCTCCTGCTTGGCTGCCTTCTCAGGCGCTGGCTCGGGCGCTGGGGCCGGCTGGTCCTTGCCGTTCCCCTTGCTCTCACTCTTGGTCTCGGCGGGGGCAGCGCCTTCGCCTTCCCCGATGGAGCCGAGAACAGCGCCGACCTCGACCGTGTCGCCGGGATTGGCGGCAATCTCGGACAGCACGCCGGCGGACGGTGCGGGCACCTCCACGGTGACCTTGTCGGTCTCCAGCTCCACCAGCGGCTCGTCGGCCTTCACCGCCTCGCCCGCCGATTTGAACCATTGTCCGACCGTCGCCTCGACGACGCTTTCGCCCAGTGTCGGTACGCGGATTTCTGTGGCCATGGCCTTGTCCCGTTCTCTTTCTTGTGCCGCTTCAATCTTGTGATGCTGCCGGACCTCCGTCAGCTCAGCGCCTCGTCCAGCAGTGTCTCAAGCTCGTTCATATGCTTGCTCATGAGCCCCGTGGCGGTTGCCGCCGATGCCGGCCGGCCGGCATAGCGGGGCCGCGTGTGCTTGGCCTCCAGATGCTTCAGCACCCATTCCAGATTGGGCTCCATGAAGCTCCAGGCGCCCATGTTGCGCGGCTCCTCCTGACACCAAACCATCTCTGCTTGGCGGAAGCGTGAAAGCTCCTGCAGAAGGGCGCGGGCCGGTACGGGGTAGAGCTGCTCGATGCGCAGCAGGTAGATGTCGTGGATATCGCGCTTCGCCCGCTCCTCATAGAGATTGTAGTAGACCTTGCCGGAGCAGAGCACGACGCGGCGGATCTGATCGTCCGGCACCAGGGTCATCTCCTCGTCCTTGCCGCTCTCGGCATCGTCCCAAAGCACCCGGTGGAAGGTCGAATCCGGCCCGAAATCCTCGATCTTCGAGATCGCCCGCTTGTGGCGGAGGAGCGATTTCGGCGTCATCAGCACCAAAGGCTTGCGGAACTGGCGATGGAGCTGGCGGCGTAGGACGTGGAAATAGTTGGCAGGCGTCGTGCAGTTACAGATCTGCCAGTTGTCGTCTGCGCTGCTTTGCAGGAAGCGCTCAAGCCGGGCGGAGGAATGCTCCGGCCCCTGGCCCTCGTAGCCATGGGGCAGCAGCATGACGAGGCCCGACATGCGCAGCCATTTCCGCTCGCCGGATGAGATGAACTGGTCGATCACGACCTGGGCGCCGTTGACGAAATCGCCGAACTGGGCCTCCCAAAGTACTAGCGCGTTGGGCTCGGCGAGGCTGTAGCCGTATTCGAAGCCGAGCACCGCCTCTTCCGACAGCATGGAGTTGATCACCTCGAAGGTGCCTTGCTCTTTCGAGAGGTGCTTCAGGGGTGTGTATTTCTTCTCGTTCTGCTGGTCCATGAGCACCGAATGGCGCTGGGAGAAGGTGCCGCGCTCCACGTCCTGGCCGGAGAGCCGGACCCGGTAGCCCTCCAGGAGCAGGGTGCCGAAGGCGAGCGCCTCGGCCATGGCCCAATCGATCTTGTCGCCCTCCTCCACCATCTTGCGGCGCCCTTCGAGGATGCGGGCGATGGTCTTGTGGGGGTGGAAGCTGGCCGGATAGGATGAGAGCTTCTCGCCGACCTCGCGCAGGACATCGAGATCGACTCCTGAGGTGCCGCGGCGCGCGCCTTCCTCCGCCAGGCTGATGCCGGACCATTTGCCGTCCAGCCAGTCGGCGCGGTTGGGGCGGTAGCTGTCGGCGGCCTCGAACTCCTCTTCGAGGGTATTGCGGAACTCCTCCTTGATGTCCTCCACCTGCTTGGCGGTCAGGAGACCTTCGTCGACGAGCTGCTGGCCGTACACCTCCATGACCCGCGGATGCTTGCGGATGCGCTGATACATCAGAGGCTGGGTGAAGGCCGGCTCGTCGCCCTCGTTATGGCCGTGGCGGCGATAGCAGAACATGTCGATCACCACGGGCTTGCCGAAGAGCTGGCGGAACTCGATGGCGAGCTTGGTGACGTAGACGACCGCTTCGGGGTCGTCGCCGTTCACGTGGAAGATCGGCGCGTCGATCATCTTGGCGACGTCGGACGGGTAGGGCGATGAGCGGGCGAAGCGCGGCGCCGTCGTGAAGCCGATCTGATTGTTGACGATGAAATGGATCGAGCCGCCGGTGCGGTGGCCGCGCAGGCCCGACAGGCCGAAGCATTCCGCCACAACGCCCTGGCCGGCGAAGGCGGCATCGCCGTGGAGCAGCAAGGGAAGCACCTTGCGGCGCTCCTTGTCGCCGAGCTGGTCCTGCTTGGCACGCACCTTGCCCAGCACCACGGGATCGACGATCTCCAGATGAGACGGGTTTGCGGTGAGCGACAGGTGAACTTGGTTGCCGTCGAAGGTGCGGTCGGACGACGTGCCGAGATGATATTTCACGTCGCCGGAGCCCTCCACCTCGTCCGGGTGGGCGGAGCCGCCCTTGAACTCGTTGAAGATCGCCCGGAAGGGCTTGCTCATGACGTTGGAGAGCACGTTCAGCCGGCCGCGATGGGGCATGCCGATGACGATTTGCTCCAGCCCGAGCTGACCGCCGCGCTTGATGATCTGCTCGAGCGCCGGAACCATGCTCTCGCCGCCGTCGAGGCCGAAGCGCTTGGTGCCGGTGTATTTCACGTCCAGGAAGCGCTCGAAGCTCTCCGCCTGGATCAGCTTGCTGAGAATGGCGTTCTTGCCCTTCTCGGTGAATTTGTACTGCTCGTGCTCGACCTCCATGCGCTCCTGGATCCAGCGGCGCTGCTGGGGATCGGAGATGTGCATGTATTCGGCGCCGATATGCTGGCAGTAGCACTGCTTCAGGATGCCGAGGATCTGGCGGAGCGTGCCGGTCTTGAGTCCGAGGAGCCCGCCTAGGAAGATCGGCCGGTCGTAATCGGCTTCCGTGAAGCCGTAGGTGGCAGGCTTGAGCTCTGGATGCTGTTTCCGCTTGGTGAGCTGGATCGGGTCGAGATCGGCGACGAGATGGCCGCGCTGACGATAGGAGCGGATGAGCTGGGCGGCACGCAGGGTGTCGTTTGCCGCTGCGGTGGCCGATTCGTCGGAGGGAAGAGGCGGGGCGGGCGCTTCGCGCAGCTCCGCGACGACGCTATCGGGGAAGCCCTCGTCGTTGCTCAGGCCCCAGGACGGGCCTTCGGCCTCGCGCAGAACGGCATCGGCCTCGTCGCCGAGGGTCTCGAAGAATTGCCGCCACTCTGGATCAACGGCGCTCGGATCGCGCATGTAGCGCGCATAGAGCTGCTCCATATAGGCGGCATTCGCGCCATGGAGGAACGACGTACGGGCGAAAACGTCGTTCGATGGTTGCCTGGTCATCGACCTTACCTCGCCGGAGGTGCTGTCCGGCTGCAGGCACGATTGTGCACTGCACAGTTATGTTAGCTCATGCACCATTTAATACCTTCAAGAGGGTGCTTCCAAGGGCCGCAGGCGATTCAGACACGGTAATTCCTGCCGCCTCCATGGCGGCGACCTTGTCCTTGGCCGCACCCTTGCCGCCGGAGATCACCGCGCCGGCGTGACCCATACGGCGGCCGGGCGGTGCGGAGGCGCCGGCGATGAAGCCGACGGTCGGCTTCTTGGTCTTCGCCTCGGCGAGATAGGCCGCGGCCTCTTCCTCAGCAGATCCGCCGATTTCGCCAATCATGATAATGGCTTCGGTGGCCTCATCCTCCAGGAAGAGCTCCAGGCAGTCGATGAAGTTCGTACCATTTACGGGATCGCCGCCGATGCCAATGCAGGTCGACTGGCCGAGGCCGGCCGCCGTGGTCTGGGCCACCGCCTCGTAGGTGAGGGTGCCAGACCGCGACACTATGCCCACCTTACCGGGGCGATGGATGTGGCCGGGCATGATGCCGATCTTGCACTGGTCCGGGGTGATGACGCCCGGGCAGTTGGGTCCGATGAGGCGGGATTTGGTGCCGCAGAGCGCGCGCTTCACCTTCACCATGTCGAGCACCGGGATGCCTTCGGTGATGCAGACGATGAGCGGGACCTCGGCGTCGATGGCCTCGAGGATCGCGTCGGCCGCGAAAGGCGGCGGCACGTAGATCACGGACGCGTTGGCGCCGGTCTCGGCGACAGCCTCCTGGACGGTGTCGAAGACGGGCAGGCCGACATGGGTCGTGCCGCCTTTGCCGGGGGTTACGCCGCCGACCATCTTGGTCCCGTATTCGATGGCCTGCTCGGTGTGGAAGGTGCCCTGGGCGCCGGTGAGGCCCTGGCAGATAACGCGGGTGGATTTGTCGACGAGAACGCTCATGCAGCAGCTTTTTTGATGTTGGGATCCCGTTCGAGGATCGCGTTGATGTTGTCGTCCAGAGGCAGGCGGATTGGATTGAGCAGGGTCATCTTGAGCCCGCAATCGGCCGCCATGGCCTTGAGCGAGGTAGGCGTGAAATAGTTCACGTGGTCGGGGTGCCGGAAACCGCACCATTTGCCGCCACGCAGATGGCGGTTCACGCTGGCGAAGTTCGGCACGCGGATGAAGATCGCGCCTTCGGGCTTTAGAACGCGAACGGCCTCCTGCAGCAGCGCCTTGGGCTGCTTCTCGTGCTCCAGGAAGGAGCGCAGCAGGATCGCCTCGAAATGCTCGTCCGGAAACTGCTTTACGCCTTCGACAGCAGGCGCATGGACGGCATAGCCGCCGCGGGCGCGCATGCGCTTGTCGGCTTCCGCCGCGAGCCCTTCGGAAATCTCGATGCCGAACGGCACGAACGTGTCAGGCAGGCGCCGGCCTTCGCCGCAGCCCACGTCCAGCACATGGCCGCCGGGATAGCGGCCGGCGATGTAGTCGAGCAGGTTCTTCCGCATCAGGGAGAGGCGCCAGCGGGTGGCGCGATCCAACCACATCAGCGCCGGGCTTTGGGTCTTGCGGCGCTTTTTCTCCGCCGCGCGCGTCTTCTCCCAGGCGTAGTCCTTGGAGAGAGCCTCGTAATCCGGCGGGTTCTTCAGATAGACGAAGCCGCAATCGACGCATTCCACGACCGCCCAGGGCGGGGCGGAATAGGCCTCCAGGGGCTCGAACGCCTGGGTGCAGCAATGGGGGCAGGCGCGGGTCGCCGGCGGCGCGGCGCGCACGCCCTCGTCAGTCGCGGATGTCTCAGTCGCGGATGTCCTGGCGAGCGCAGCGCTCATTTGCCCTCCACGGCGGCGACGATCTTCTTGGCGGCGTCTTCCAGGTCATCGGCGGCGATGATGTCGAGGCCGGAGCCTGCAAGCAGCTCCTTGCCCTTCTCGACATTGGTGCCTTCCAGACGGACGACCAGGGGCACGGCGATGTTGGTCTCCTTCGCCGCGGCGATGATGCCCTCGGCGATGACGTCGCAGCGCATGATGCCGCCGAAGATATTGACCAGGATGCCCTTCACGTTCTCGTCGGAGAGGATGATCTTGAAGGCCTCGGTCACCTTCTCCTTGGTGGCGCCGCCGCCGACATCGAGGAAGTTGGCGGGCTCGCGGCCGTAGAGCTTGATGATGTCCATGGTGGACATGGCCAGGCCGGCGCCGTTCACCATGCAGCCAATATCGCCGTCGAGCTTCACGTAGGAGAGATCGTATTTGGAGGCTTCGACCTCGGCCGGGTCCTCCTCGTGGATGTCGCGCAGCTCGGCGATGTCCTTGTGGCGGAAGAGCGCGTTGTCGTCGAAGCTCATCTTGGCGTCGAGACAGCGGAGCTGGTCGTCCTCGGTGACCACCAGCGGATTGATCTCGATGAGGCTGCAATCCTTCGCCAGGAACAGCTTGTACAGTGCACCGATCAGCTTGCCGCACTGCTTGGCGAGATCGCCTTCGAGCTTGAGGGCCTTGGCCACCTTTCGGCCATGGAAGGGCTGAAGTCCGCTCGCTGGGTCGACGCTGAAGGTCAGGATCTTCTCTGGCGTCTCGGCGGCGACAGTCTCGATATCCATGCCGCCTTCGGTGGAGGCGACGAAGGCGACGCGCCCGTCGGCCCGGTCCACCAGCATGGAGAGATAGAGCTCGCGGGCGATGGGCGAGCCTTCCTCGACATAGATCTTGCGGACCAGCCGGCCTTCGGGACCGGTCTGGGGGGTGACCAGGGTCATGCCCAGCATGCGGTCGGCTTCCGCTTTGATCTCGTCGACGGTCTTGACCAGCTTCACGCCGCCGCCCTTGCCGCGGCCGCCGGCATGGATCTGGGCCTTCACCACATAGGTGTCGGTCTCAAGATGCTTCACCGCCTCGGCGGCTTCTTCCGGCGTGGTGGCGACATGGCCGTTTGCGGTGGGAGCGCCGAATTCCTTCAACAGCGCCTTGGCCTGATATTCGTGCAGATTCATCGGGGCGGGCTACTCGCTGGCAGTTGGTTTCTTATTGGCACCGGTTTCTGGCATCGACGATGAGCAACCGCAAGGCTACGCGCTCGCGATGACAGAAGCTTGCCTCTCGGCGCCGGGCTCGTCGCTTAAGACTTATCGCGCTTTCTGAGACTTTCCGAGGCTCTTACGATTTGCCGAGGTTCGGGGCGATCTTTTGACACGCCTCGACCAGGGTTTTGACCGAGTCCACGGATTTCGTGAACTCACTCTTCTCGGCGCTCGTGAGATCCAGCTCGACGATGCGGTCGATACCCTTGGCGCTGATGACCGCCGGAACGCCCGCATAGAGCCCCTTGATGCCGTACTCGCCGTTCAGATAGGCGGCGCAAGGCAGCATGCGCTTCTGGTCCTTCAGGTAGGATTCGGCCATGGAGAGCGCCGAGACGGCGGGCGCATAGAAGGCGGAGCCGGTCTTGAGCAGGCCGACGATCTCCGCCCCGCCGTCGCGGGTGCGCTGAACGATCTCGTCCAGGCGCTTCTGGGTGATCCAGCGCATCTTCACCAGATCGGGCAGCGGGATGCCGCCGATGGTGGAATAGCGGGTGAGCGGCACCATGGTGTCGCCGTGGCCGCCAAGAACCAGCGCGGTGACGTCCTTCACCGAGACGTCGAACTCCTCGGAGAGGAAATAGCGGAAGCGGGCGGCATCGAGCACGCCGGCCATGCCGACCACCTTGTGATGGGGCAGGCCGGAGGCTGTCTGAAGCGCCCAGACCATGGCATCGAGCGGATTGGTGACGCAGATGACGAAGGCGTCGGGCGCGTATTTGCGAAGCCCTGCGCCCACCTGCTCCATGACCTTGAGATTGATCTCCAGGAGATCGTCGCGGCTCATGCCGGGCTTGCGCGGTACGCCGGCGGTGACGATCACCACATCGGCGCCCTCGATGGCGGCGTATTCATTGGCGCCGACGAGCTTGGAGCCATAGCCCTCGACGGGCGAGGATTCGGCGATATCGAGCGCCTTGCCTTGCGGCACGCCTTCGACCACGTCGAAAAGAACGACCTCGCCGAGTTCCTTGATGGCTGAAAGATGCGCCAGCGTCCCACCGATCTGTCCAGACCCGATGAGCGCAATCCGACTACGTGGCATATGACCCCCCAAAACACGTGACAGCGGGCCAGTTTAATCGAGTGCCGTGCGATAGCAACTCTTGGGAGTATCGGAGGGGCGCGGACCGTCGACTGCCCGGGTTTCAGCCGTTTTCCGCGGGCTGATCCTCGGTGGTTTTCGCTTCCAGCTCGGCGTGGCGCTGCTTCAGATAGTCGACGGAGCGCATCTCCATGAGGCGTGAGGCGGTGCGGGCGAAGCCGTCCGGATTGTGGCCCTGGTAGAGATCGTCGGGGCTGGCTTCGGCGGAGGCGATGAGGCCGACGCCGTTGTCGTAAAGCGCATCCACCAGGGTGGTGAGGCGGCGGGCCACGTTCTGCTGCTCCGGCCCCAGCACTGGAATGCCGTCCACGATGACCGTGTGATAGCTGTGGGCGATGCGCTGATAGTCCTGAGGCCCCAGCGGCTTTTCGCAAAGATCGCCGAAGGGGAAGCGGGCCACGCCCAGGGCGGCCTTGGGCACTCGGATATGGCGGCCCTTCACGGTCAGGGTCTCCTCTTCGCCGTCCTCGCGGCCGGTCAGCTTCTGCCAGCTTTGATCGAGGGAGGCTTTGGCAGCGTCGTCCACCGGCGTCAGATAGAGGTCGGCGCCCGCCAGGCGCTCCAGCCGGTAGTCCTTCTCCGATTCCAGCGCCTGCACCTCCATACGCTTCTGGATGAGGTCGATGAAGGGCAGGAAGAGCTGGCGGTTCAGGCCGCCCTTGTAGAGGTCCTTGGGCGGCGTGTTGGAGGTGGCGACGATGGTGACGTCCTTTTCGAAGAGCGTCCGGAAAAGGCGGCCCACCACCATGGCGTCGGCGATATCGGTGATCTCCAGCTCGTCGAGGCATAGCAGGGTGAGGTCCTGGGCGAGCTCGGTTGCGGCGGCGCGGACGGCCTGCTGCTCGGTGCGCTTGCGGGCTTCCTCGATGGCGTCGTGGGCCTCGCTCATGAATTCTTGAAAATGCACCCTCCGCTTCTGCTTGCTCTTCACGGTCTGGAAGAAGAGGTTCATGAGCATGGTCTTGCCGCGGCCGACCGGTCCCCAGATGTAAAGGCCGGGGATGGGGTCGGGCTTTTTGGCGAAGGGATTGAGGCGGTCGATCAGTCCGGGCTCCGGCCGGCTCTTTAGCCGCTCCTGCAAGGATTGCAGGGCGCTCGCGGCCTTCTCCTGCGCGGGATCGAAATCGATCTCGCCGCTTTCCACCAGGGCTTCGTAGTTCTTTTTCACGGTCATGATCTGTGTCTCGTCCCCCGGCGACAGCCCTCCTGGCGCCACTATGGCAACAGGAGGCTAAGGACTTCTCAAGCGCAACGGGACACGACCACGCAGAACCGCGTGGCCTGCAATTCGCAGTAGCAAGTCCGCAACCTCGGCGCGATACGTTCCGAATTCCACGATGCCGGCGTCCTCCGGCCGCCCGAAAATCCCCCAAAAGAGGTCGCACGGTGGACTGGGACGAGACGTCCGCCCGCCACGTTGCGGGATGCTCAGCCCATCATTGCTGGGTTGCCCGTCGTGGGCCCGAGCGACAGATCCTCGTTCCGATGGATTCTAGCCGCCGGCCTTCAGGCCGGTGCAACGGAGTACATATTATGAAACGCGCTATTTTTGCATTGGGTCTGATTGCGGTCCTGGCCGGGTTCTCCGGCGCAGCCCTCTCAGAGCCATCCAAGATTACCAAGGAAGAGGCCCATCAGATCGGGGTCGACGCCTATCTCTATTTCTATCCGCTGATCACCATGGACCTGACGCGGCTGCAGTCGCTGAACCTGCCGCCCGACGAGGGACTCAGCGGCCCGCCGAACAAGTTCTTCAATATGCCGGCCTTCCCGCCCGCCGATATGCGCCAAGTGGTGCGGGCTAATTTCGATACGCTCTACTCCTCCGCCTGGCTCGACCTGACCGATGGGCCCGTGGTGATCTCCGTGCCGGATACGGACGGGCGCTACTATCTGCTGCCGATGCTGGATATGTGGACCGACGTGATCGCTTCCCCCGGCGCGCGCACGACCGGAACGAAGGCTGGAACCTTCCTGATCACGCCGCCCGATTGGCGGCCGGAGCTGAAGGACGACTTTGCCAAGGAATTGGGGTTGCCGGAGGGGACGCAGCGGATCACCGCCTCGACCCCCTGGCTTTGGGTGATCGGACGCACCAAGACCGACGGGCCTGCCGACTATCCCGCGGTGCATAAGATCCAGGCCGGATACAAGATCACGCCGCTTGCCGATTGGGGTAAGGACGTGCCGGCGCCGGACTGGAAGCGCGATCCGTCGTACGATTCGAAGACGCCGCCGAAGCTCCAGATCGATTCCATGGAGGCCGATAAGTACTTTTCCTATGCCGCGGAGCTTCTGAAGGAGCACCCGCCCCACTTCACCGACCAGCCGATCATCGCCCGCATGAAGCGGATCGGCATCGAGCCTGGCAAGAGCTTCGACCTGGAGAGCGCGCCGGAAGCGGTTCAGGCCGGGCTGAAAGATGCGCCGAAAGACGCTCAGGCTCTGATGGCTTGGAAGTTCCCGACCATTGGTCGGGTCGCCAACAACTGGTCGATGAACACCGATACTGTGGGTGTCTACGGCAACTACTATCTGAAGCGCGCGATCATGACCCAGCAGGGGCTCGGCGCGAACGTGCCGCAGGATGCCATCTATCCGTTGAGCCTCGGCGACAAGGACGGCAACTCCCTGGACGGAAGCAAGAACAACTATCGCATCCATTTCCCGAAGGGAGAGCTTCCGCCGGTGGAAGCGTTCTGGTCGGTCACGCTCTATGACGACCAGGGCTTCCCGGTGCCCAACAGCCTCAACCGGTTTGCTTTGAGCAGCTGGATGGACATGAAGAAGAATGCCGACGGCTCGCTCGACCTGCTGATTCAGAAAGAAAAGCCCGACGGCGAGATGGAGGCGAACTGGCTTCCGGCGCCCAAAGCGCCGTTCACGCTCACGATGCGGCTCTACGCGCCGGATTCCGCCGCTTTGACGGGAGAATGGAATCCCCCGCCCATTGAGGTGAACAAGTAGTCCTGGATTAGGTGGGCCGCCGGGACAACTGCTCCGGTGGCCGTCTCCTTCGAGGCATGGACGCGGGCCGAAGAGTACGGCGACGCCGTGCATGGACGTCATCCTGAGGTGCACGCCAAAGGCGTGCCTCGAAGGGCGTCCATGCCACCTCCAGGATGACGGAGCAGGTGCGCTGCCGCTACCGGTCCACCTCTTCCACCAGGGGCGCATCCTTGGGCTTGATGCGGATGACGTAGAGCTTGGCCGCATCGATGGCGTGCTCGTTTAGCCCACGATGGACGGCGTTGGGATCGAGATGGAAGACGTCGCCGGTCTTCAGTTCAGTCCTCTCGGTGGCTTTGCCTTCGGTCTCAACCTCCACGGTGAAGGGGCCATCGACCACATAGACGATCTCCTGGGCATCCGGGTGGATGTGCCAGGGGAGCGTGGTTTGGGCTGGGATCGTGTAAAGCTGGGCCTTCACCTCTTCGTCCGGATCGCTCGCCAGATCCTCGGTCAGCAGGTCTTCGGCCGTCGTGCTCTGCTCATAGGCGGAAGCACCTTCGCCGGACTTCATATCGCGCGCGAAAGCCGGCCCTGTGACGCAGAGACTCGCCGCAAGCAGGGCGAGGGCCGGAAGCGTGGTGCGGAGGAGGAGCGTCCTCATGCGGCTGAGCTTGCAGTCTGGACGGGGCTTCCGGAATAGTGGACCCAGCCCTTGCCTTCGAAGCTCGGCGGGAAAAGATCGGGGTGGAGGATCTCCGCCAGGATCTGCAGGCTTTCCACCACGCGCGGCCCGGGGCGGTTGAAATACTGGTTGCCGTCGGCGACGAAGACCTTGTTCTCGCGGACGGCCTTCAAATCGTGCCAGCCGGGACGCTGCTCCAGGCTCGGCATTTCCTCCAGGGTGCGTTCGATATCGAAGCCGCAAGGGTGGACGAAGATCACGTCCGGGTCCTGCTTCACGATATCGTCCCACTCGACCCAGGGAGATGGCTCGCCCGGCTTGGCGAGAAAATCGATGCCGTTCGCCATCTCGACCAGCTCGGGCATCCAGTTGCCGCCGCCCATGAGGGGATCGACCCATTCGATCATGGCGACGTGCGGCGTGGCTTCCGCCTTGGCGGTGAGTCCGGAAAGCCATGTCATGCGATCCCTGGCGTTTTCGATAAGCCGCTCGCCAGCGTCGACATCGCCGATGGCCTTGGCCACCTTTCGGATATCCGACCAGATGTCGTCGAGGCTGTCGGGGTGGAGCGAGACCACCTCGGCGCCCTGCTTGGCGAATTGGCAGACGGCGTCCTCGACATCGGAGAGGCTGACGGCGCAGACCTCGCAATGGTCCTGGGTCACGATCACGTCGGGATCGAGCTTCTCCAGAGCGTCGGCGTCGACGCGGTAGACGGACAGGCCCTCCTGGACGATGGCCTTCACCCGCTGGTCGATATCGTAGCTGGTGCCGTCGATGGGGAATTTGGCCTCGGTGAGCTGGGGGAGCTGAAGCACGTCTTCCGGGTAATCGCATTCATGGGAGCGGCCGACGAGACGGTCGCGGGCGCCGAGCGCGCAGATAATCTCCGTGGCAGATGCGATCAGCGAGACGATGCGATCGGGTTTGGCGTTTGGTGCAGCTTCGGACATGGGCGTAGGATAGCCTCCTCATATGCGATTTGGCGAGACGGCGTTTGATGCCCAACTGAGAGCGTATCCGTCCGGCCATCGTGTCGCGGCCGGTGCCTTTGCACGGCCACGATTTCGGCGCGATGGGTTGAGAGAAGGGCCGCCATGACGACCAAGCCTTGCATTTTGGCCTTCGGGGCCGCTTTGGCCGGCGCTGTCAGCCTTGCCGGCTGCACCCATCCGCTTGATTCCTACGAGCGGCTCACGGCACCGGATCTCACCAAACCCTATATCGGCCGCACGAAGGCGCAGATCGTCTCCTGCGCGGGCGAGCCCCATAGCAGCATTTCGAAGCCCGGGGGCGAGATCCTGATTTATCGCTATAGCGGGGCCGGTCCGGTGCCGGGCGGCACGCCGAAGGACTGGAGCTGTTCCGCCAGCATGATGTTCAGCGGCGACCGGCTGCAAGAGATCAGCTACGCGCCGAAGGACGTGGAAAGCCCCTATACGGAGAACGGCAAGAAAAAGCCGAACCTGCCGAGCTGCACCTTCAGCCTGCCGCGCTGCTCTGGCGCTTAAACGCTACTCTCCCCGCTCCACCATCAGCGCCCGGATCGAGGCGATGGATTTGGCCGGGTTCAGGCCCTTGGGGCAGGACTTGGTGCAGTTCAGGATCGTCCGGCAGCGATAGAGCTTGAACGGATCTTCCAGATCGTCCAGGCGCTCGCCGGTATGCTCGTCCCGGCTGTCGTTGATCCAGCGATAGGCCTGGAGCAGCGTGGCGGGGCCGAGATATTTGTCGCCGTTCCACCAATAGGACGGGCAGGACGTGGTGCAGCAGGCGCACAGGATGCACTCGTAGAGTCCGTCGAGTTCCTCGCGCTCCTCGCGGCTCTGGGTCCATTCCTTGCCCGGCGTCGGGCTGTCGGTCTGGAGCCAGGGCTCCACGGAGCGGTGCTGGGCGTAGAAATGGGTCAGATCCGGCACCAGGTCCTTCACTACCGGCATGTGGGGCAGGGGATAGACGGCGATCAGGTTATGGCGCGCATCGTCCGCATGCATGGTGCAGGCAAGAGTGTTGGTGCCGTCGATATTCATGGAGCATGAGCCGCACACGCCCTCACGGCAGGAGCGGCGGAAGGTCAGAGTGGAATCGACGTTGTTTTTGATCCAGAGCAGGGCGTCGAGAACCATCGGCCCGCAATCGTGCGTGTCCACCCAATAGGTGTCGACGCGCGGGTTTTCTTCGGTGTCGGGATCGTAGCGATAGACCTTGTATTCGCGCCAGCGGCCCTCTTCGGCGTCCTTGGGCGGCGGATTCCAGGCCTTGCCCTTCTTGATCTTGGAGTTCTTGGGAAGCGTCAGCTGGACCATTAGTAGACCCGCTCTTTGGGCTCGATATAAGCGATCTCGTTGGACAGAGTGTAGCTGTGCACCGGGCGATAGCCGAGCTTCACCTCGTGCGTTTCAAAGTCGCCCCAGGCAAGCGTGTGCTTCATCCAATTCTCGTCGTCGCGCTTGGGGTAGTCCTCGCGGGCATGCGCCCCACGGCTTTCCTCTCGGTTCAGCGCGCCGTTCACGGTGACGGCGGCCTGGCAGACGAGGTTGTCGAACTCCAGGGTCTCGATGAGATCGGTGTTCCAGACCAGGGACCGGTCGGTGACCTTCACGTTCTTGGCCTCTTCCCAGATCTCTTTGATGCCGTCGACGCCCTGCTGGAGCGTCTCCTCGGTGCGGAAGACGGCGCAGTCGTTCTGCATGGTCTTCTGCATCTTGAGGCGGAGCTGGGCGGTCGGGATGTCGCCGTCGGCGTAGCGAAGCCGGTCGAGGCGCTCGATGGCGTTTTGGCCCGCATCCTTCGGAAGGTCCGGCATGGAGGCGCCGTCGCCGGCGAGCTCCGCACAGCGCTGGGCCGCGGCCCGGCCGAACACCACCAGGTCGATGAGCGAGTTGGAGCCGAGGCGGTTGGCGCCATGCACCGACGTGCAAGCGGCCTCGCCCACGGCCATCAGCCCCGGCATCAGGGCATCCGGATCGTCCTCGGTGGGGCGGATCACCTCGCCGAACATGTTCGTGGGGATGCCGCCCATGTTGTAGTGGACCGTCGGGAGCACCGGAATCGGCTCGCGGGTCACATCGACGCCGGAGAAGATGCGGGCGGATTCGGAGATGCCGGGCAGGCGCTCGGCCAGCATCTTGGGCTCCAGATGACTCAGATTGAGGAACACGTGCTCCTTGTTGGGCCCGCCCCCGCGGCCCTCGCGGATCTCGATGGTGATGGCGCGGGAGACCACGTCGCGGGACGCGAGGTCCTTGGCGGTCGGCGCATAGCGCTCCATGAAGCGCTCGCCCTCGCCATTGGTGAGGAAGCCGCCCTCGCCGCGGGCACCCTCGGTGATCAGCACGCCCGCGCCATAGACGCCGGTCGGGTGGAACTGGACGAACTCCATGTCCTGAAGCGGCAGGCCGGCGCGCAGCACCATGGCATTGCCGTCGCCGGTGCAGATATGAGCCGAGGTGCAGGAGAAGAAGGCGCGTCCATAGCCGCCGGTCGCCAGAATCACCTGCTTGGCCTGATAGCGGTGCAAGGTGCCGTCCTGGAGGTCGAGGGCCACCACGCCGCGGCAGACACCCTCGTCGTCCATGATCAGGTCGATGGCGAAATACTCGATGAAGAAATCCGCCGAGTGGCGCAGGGCCTGGCCATACATGGTGTGCAGCATGGCGTGGCCGGTGCGGTCGGCCGCCGCGCAGGTGCGCATGGCCTGGCCTTTGCCGAAATCTATGCTCATGCCGCCGAAGGCGCGCTGCAGGATGGTGCCGTTATCGGTGCGGGAGAACGGCATGCCCCAATGCTCGAGCTCATAGACGGCCTGGGGCGCATGCTTGCAGAGGTATTCGATGGCGTCCTGGTCGCCGAGCCAGTCCGACCCCTTCACCGTGTCGTACATGTGCCAGCGCCAGTCGTCCTCGTGCATGTTGCCCAGAGACGCGGCGATGCCCCCTTGGGCGGCCACGGTGTGAGAGCGGGTCGGGAAGACCTTGGTGATACAGGCGGTGCGCAGGCCGGCTTCGGAGCAGCCGACCACGGCGCGCAGACCCGCGCCGCCGGCGCCGATCACCACCACATCGTATTTGTGGTCGACGAGGGGATAGGCGCGGCCGTTCACGGAAGGCGCGTTGGGGCTCTGGTCGTTCATACGGTTAGCTCCCCAGGCTGATCTTGATGATGGCGAGGGCCGAAGCCAGGCCGACGCCGATGGCGAAGAAGCCGGTCAGGAACAGCATGGTCATGCGGATCCAGTCGCCATGAATATAGTCTTCTACGATCTCCTTGAGCCCAATGCGTAAATGGAGCGTTGCGGAGAGCATGAGGCCCAGCATCAGCACGGCCACGATGGGGTTGGCGAGATAGGCCCGCACCTCCTCGTAGGGGCTGCCGATATGGAGCAGGATCGAGAAGATTAGGAACAGGACGAGCGGAATGTTGGCCACCGCCGTGAGGCGCTGGCGCCAAAAAGTCTCCGGGCCCTTGTGGGCCGCGCCCAGTCCGCGGGCTTGCGCTAGCGGGGTTGGCATCTTCTAGAACGATCCTTTCAGCCAGACGCCGCAGATCCAAAGCGCCAGATTGAGCACCGTGGAGCCGACGATGGTCGCCCAGGCGAGAAATTCGATGCTGGGCTTGTCCAGCATATGGAGCGTGTCCCAGATCAAATGACGTACGCCGCCCAGCATGTGGTGGATCAGCGCCCAGGTGAACAGGAACAGCAGGATCTGGCCCGGGATGCTGCCGTAAAAGGCGTTCACCGTCGCATAGGCCTGCGGTCCCGTGCTCACCGCGATGAGCCACCAGGCGAGCAGGGCAAAGCCCACCGCCAAAGCCGCGCCGGAAACCCGGTGGGCCATGGACATCATCATGGTGAGCATCGGCCGGTAAACCTGAAGATGCGGCGATAGCGGCCGCTCTATCTCTGTCCTGCCGTCGCTCATATGCTCAAATTTTGAATTTCCCAGAGACTCAGTCTTATCGCACGCTTCGCAGTGCGGCAATCATGCTGCTCTGCGCCACGTGGTAGCGGCAAAGGTCTCGCGCTAGACACGAAAAAGCCCCGGCCATGAAGCCGGGGCTTTCGCAAATTGCCTTGCGAGCCGGCGTTCCTACTTCTCGATCACGCCGCAAGCGATCCGGTTGCCCGCGTCGCCCGAGGGCTGGCTCTTATAATCGTCGGCGCCGTCGTGGATCACGATGGCCGAGCCGTCATCGTCGAAGAGATAGCCTTCGGTGTCTTCCAACAGGCCCTCGTCCTCGGTCACGCTGACTTCGGAGTTGTAAACCTCGAAGGTCAGCTTGCCGGAGTCCGGTACGGTGATGTTGGGCATGTCGCCTGCATGGGGCCCGTCCTCGGTCATGTAACCGTGGGTATCGTCGTCCGGATTGAAGTGCCCGCCGGCGGACTTGAAAGGCGGCTCGCATTTGCCGGTCTCATGAATATGGAACGCGTGGGTCCCGGCCGACAGGTCGGTGATCTCGACGCTCAGCAAGGTGCCGTCGGCGGCCATATCCTTCAGCTCGACGGTGCCGATCTCCTTGCCGTCGGTGTCCTTCAGGGTCGCCGATGCGGCGGAAGCCGCCGCAGGCGCCGCAACGAGCGCGGTGCCGAAGGCGAGCAGCGTTGCGGCGCGTTTGATGGAATATCCAGGCATAAAAATCTCCCAAACGGTTAGAGACACGGCCGGCGTCAATTGCCGGCTCCAGTTCACATATGGGCCTAACGCGCGAGTTGTCCGATTGTTTGCGGCTAGTCAAAATCGCCGCGGTCGTGGTTAGCGCGGCAGAATTAGCCAGCAATCGAAATCGAGAACGACCGAATCTTCGTATTTGCCGTCTTCTTTGACCCCGGGGAAATCGGCCGGATCGCAATCCTTCACGCCGAAGAGGCGGACGCGCAGGGCACCGAGATCGTCGCGGCCGTCGAGCTCCGCCTTATCCAGGATCTCGCTCCAGGCGTAGATCGTGTCGCCGGCGAAGGACGGGGCGACATGGGCCGCGCCGTTCAGGGCCGCCCAGTGGAAGGCGTTGGACAGGCCGTTGAACTGAAGGTTCCGGGCGATGGAGATGATGTGGCCGCCATAGACGAGGCGGCGGCCGAAGCGGCCCTGGCCTTCGATATGCTGATTGAAATGCACCCGCGCGGTGTTCTGGAACAGGCGGGTGGCCATCTGGTGCTCGGCCTCCTCAATGGTCTGGCCGTCGAAATGGTTGATCTTCTGGCCGATCTCGTAGTCGCCCCAGCGCAAGGGCGAGCCGGCGAGATCGAAATCGTAGTGGTTCATGTCGAGCGACGGGAGCGCATCGCCCAAGGTGTCGGCTTCGACGCTCTTCTCAAGCTCGGGAATCACGGTTTCGGGCGCCGGGGCATCGAGATCCCGCTTGTTGACCATCACCCAGCGGGCGAATTGCAGCACGGTCTCGCCGGCCTGGTTGGTGCCGGTGGTGCGCACGTAGACGACGCCGTTCTTGCCGGACGAGTTCTGCTTGATGCCGATCACCTCGGAGGTGGCGGCGAGGGTGTCGCCCGGATAGACGGGCTTCAGGAAGCGGAACTCCGCATAGCCGAGATTGGCGATGGCGTTGCGGGAGACGTCCGGAACCGTTTTGCCGATGACGATATGGAAGACGAGATCGTCCGGGATCGGCGCGACCGGATAGCCGATATCCTGGGCGAACTTGTCGGAGGATTGGACGGCGAAGCGGGGGCCGTAAAGCGCGGTGAAGGTGCTGACATCGCCGACGGTCACGGTGCGTGGCGTGGCGTGGACGATGGTTTGACCGAGCTCGAAATCTTCGAAAAAATTGCCTGCGGCGGGATTTTTGGTCATGCGGTCCGGGAATTCGCTGTGAATTGAGGAAACTGGGCCAAGCGTAGGCCTGCCCTGAAACGGCGCGACCATATCGGCGCGGGTCGGCGCTGTCATCCCCGCGTTTCAGGCTGTGACACCCCGTTAGCGCACAAAAAAAGCGGCGCCCGCATCTCGCTGGGCGCCGCCTTTTTCTATACTGATCTAACTGATCTGCGCTTGATTAAGCGCGGTCCAGCTCGGCCGGAAGATACGTGGTCACTTCCATACCGGCATCGGACTCAGTGATCTCAGGTTTCAGCCACTGTTTCATAGCGTCCTCCTTTCGCGTTCCTAATAGATGTGGGGAGGCCAGATTACGTTTGCCTGAATCTCAGATGAAAATGAGATGAAAATCGGTTTTTTTGACCGGAAAATACGGAGTTTTAGGGCCAAATCGGCCCGAAAACGTAAAAATATCCAAAAATGGGGTTTGGAGCGGTTCGAGGCGACAGCGTTTCGGATTGCGGAAGAAGCGCGCAACAAAAAAGGCGGCGCCTGCAATCGCGAGGCACCGCCTTTTTCTAGAATTCGCTTTGTATCGCTAAGCGATTAAGCGCGGTCCAGCTCAGCCGGAAGATAGGAAGTCACTTCCATACCAGCTTCGGACTCAGTGATCTCGGGTTTCAGCCACGTCTTCATTGGGACATCTCCTCTTTCCAATTCTGATTGTAGATATAGCAGCCTCAGATGAGTACCGCATGACTCGCACATTAACGGAAAATGAAAGCGCGTCGAGGGGGCTATGGGCTATTTCGCTTAGGAAAACTGCCAAAAAGCCAAGACCCGCCTTCCGGCTCCGACAGCGCACGGTGCCTAGTCCTTTCCGCGTGGATCGTCATCCGGATTGGTGTACTTGATGTTCCAGGGGCCGGTCGCGGTCAGCAAGACCACGGTTTCCTCCTCGTTCCAGAGGTAATGGGCGTGCTCGGCCGGCAGGGTGAAGCTGGCGCCGACATCGAGCTCATCGCCCTTGCTGCGGTCGAGCTTCTCCCCATGGCCGTTCCAAACCGTGCCCTTGAGCACCGTGACGACCTCGGTGAACGGGTGGGTGTGTGCGGGGATCTCGTAGTTCGGCGGAAATTTGAGATACGCCAAGAAGACGCCCGGCTTGCTCGGATCGCCGATCAGGAGTGCGCTCTTGGCCCCTTTCGGAAGCAGGGCCTCGTCCTTCCAGTCGATGCTGCCAAGCTCGAAGTTCTGCGCCTGGTCGGTTGCCATGCGCTCAATCGACAGAGCGCTATCGGCCTGGGCCGAAGCCGTAAATGCCAGAACGATGGCGCTCGCCAAAAGAAGTCTCATCTTTTCCTCCTTGTCTGTCCGCCTCTAAAACAGGTCATGCACCGATATCGAGATGCGTGATCTCTCCGGTGCGATGCCGGAATGCAAAGACGAGCACTGCGGGACTGCCAGGAAATTCGCCTGTTACTTTGGCGCGGACGTTCACGGCATCGCCGTTCTGAACGGCGTCGAGCGGCTCGACGGCGTGATGGTACTGTGCTTTCGCTCCACGCCACCATTTTTCGATAGCGTCGCGGCCGACATGGGTCTGACCTTCGTCGCGCACGACAGCGTCTGCGGCGAAGGCCTGGATCAAGGCCTCGCCGTCATTCTTCTTGTCCGCGTCAAGATAGGTCTGGATTGGCGGGGGCAAATCCATGGGAGCGTCCTCATCTTCGTTGCTGCACTCGTCCCCATCTAGCCATGGACAGCCATCTCGATAAGCGGGATATTTCGGGACGATAAATTGCGAAAACCAGGACAATGTCTCGCCCAGGGCTCAAGGAACTCGATGCGGTCATCGCGATTGCGCGGCGCAACTCGTTCCGCGCCGCGGCGCTCGATCTCGGCATCTCGACGACCGCCCTCAGCAACGCGATCGCAAAGCTTGAATCGAACCTGGGCGTTCGATTGTTCAACCGCACGACCCGCAGCGTTTCGCTGACCGACGCGGGGCGGGAGTTCGTCGGCCACGTCCGCCCGGCGCTGCAGGATATCCACGACGCCATGGACGCCGTGCGGTCGCAGCAATCCACGCCGTCTGGCACGCTCCGTATCAACACCTTTCCGACGGCGGCGCGAGAGATATCGGATCCGCTCGTGATCGAGTATCTCAAGCGCTATCCCCAGGTGCATATCGACCTCGTCACCGAGGGCCGGATGATCGATATCGTGTCGGAGGGGTTCGATCTCGGCGTGCGGGTCGCCGCCCTCGTCCCGAAAGACATGATCGCCGTGTCGTTGGGCCGCCAGCAGCGATATGCCGTCGTCGCTTCCCCAGCTTATCTGGAGGAGCACGGCACGCCGCGCACTCCAGCCGACCTCGCCAAGCATCGCTGCATTCGAGTTCGCCTGCCCAACGGTGCTCTTTTTCGGTGGCGCTTCGAGAAGGACGAGCACGTTGTTCAGGTCGACGTGGACGGGCCGATCACATTGGATGAGGCGAGCCTGGCCCGCGCGGCTGTCTTGAGCGGTATCGGACTCGGCTTGTTCATGGAGCAGGATGTCCTGGACGACATCGAGGGCAATCGGCTCGTGCGGGTGCTGGAGGACTGGACGCCGCCATTCGCAGGGCTCTGCCTCTACTATCCCGGGCGGCGCAATCCTTCCTCCGCGTTCAAGGCCTTCATCAGCCTTGCCCGAGAAGTCGCGGCAGCACGGGCGCGATGAGGTGGCTTCAGCTGGAAAGTCCAGCGTTTCTCTCGCGATCAGGCAAAAAGAAAGGCGACGCCGCGTTTGCGGGCCGCCCTCCTTAATTCCGCTTCTCTCGCTTACGCGATTACGCGCGGTCCAGCTCAGCCGGAAGATAAGAAGTCACTTCCATACCAGCTTCGGACTCGGTGATCTCGGGTTTCAGCCACGTCTTCATGGTCAGTCTCCTTTTGGCGTTTCTGTGAGCCTGACGGACAAAACATCCGTCCTGCCGACATGGTTCAATGTAGGGTGCGACAATGAGTACCGCATGAAGTGG
Organism: Methyloligella solikamskensis; assembly: GCF_042676065.1. Taxonomy (NCBI): domain Bacteria; kingdom Pseudomonadati; phylum Pseudomonadota; class Alphaproteobacteria; order Hyphomicrobiales; family Hyphomicrobiaceae; genus Methyloligella; species Methyloligella solikamskensis. The sequence goes on from NZ_JBHTJO010000001.1 coordinate 472,828, forward strand.
ACATGAAAAGATTCTGACAGGCCGATTAAGCGGGGTTCACCCTCGCCCGGCCTGTTCTCCTTCCTGTCCGCCGCGGCAGCTCACTGAAAGAGCTGCATGGCGTTGGCCAGGGTCTGCAGAACGCCCCAGGCCAGTGGGATCCCCACAAAGGCCCAGGCCAGGACCAGCTTGATGGTGTTCTGGCCGGAGATGTCGGTGTGTTCGGTCATCGGGTTCCTCCGGGTCAGGCTTTCGCCGGTTCTGGCTGCTCGTGGTACTTCTCATGCACCGGGCGCATCATGAGGTTGCAGAGGAAGCCCAAGAAGAGCAGCCCCGCCATGATGTACATGGTGACGTTGTAGGCGTCGGCCTTCGGCACCCCGCTTTCGATCTGATACTCGCGGATGTAGTTCACCAGCACAGGCCCGAAGACGCCCGCCGCCGACCAGGCGGTGAGCAGCCGGCCGTGAATGGCGCCGACATAGCGGATGCCGAAGATATCCTTCAGATAGGCTGGGATGGTGGCGAAGCCGCCGCCATACATGGAGATGATCACCGCATAGCAGGCGACGAAGAGCGCCATACTGCCGATCGCGCCGGTCCAGGGCACGGCGGCATAGAGGGCCATGCCGAGCAGGAAGAAGATCATGTAGGTCGTGCGGCGGCCGATATAGTCCGACGTCGAGGCCCAGAAGAAGCGTCCCAGCATGTTGAACAGGCTGAGCAGGCCCACGAAGCCTGCTGCTGCGGCTGCGGTGATGCCGGGGAACATCTCCTGGCTCATGGCGGAGGCCTGGCCGAGCACGCCGATACCGGCGGTGACGTTCAGGCAGAGCACGCCCCACAGCAGATAGAATTGCGGGGTCTTGAGCGCGGTGTCGACATGGACATTCGCATTGGTGACCATCTTCTTGGATTGGGCCGGCGCGGTATAGCCTTCCGGCTTCCAGCCTTCAGCGGGTACGCGCACGATGGTGCCGCCCACGAACATGAAGATGATGTAGATGATGCCCAGCGTCAGGAATGTCTGGGCGACGCCCACGCTATCCGGCGTGGAGAAGTAATTCATCAGCCAAACGGACAGGGGCGAGGCGATCATGGCGCCGCCGCCGAAGCCCATGATGGCCATGCCGGTGGCCATGCCCGGGCGATCCGGGAACCAGGTCATGAGGGTCTTCACCGGCGAGATGTAGCCGATGCCCAGACCGCAGCCTCCAAGCACGCCGTAGCCGAGGTAGATCAGCCAGAGCTGGTGCAGATAGACGCCGAGGGCGGAGACCAGAAAGCCGCCGCCGAACAGGACGCCGGCGATAAACATGGCCTTGCGCGGTCCCTGGCGGTCCAGCCAGCTGCCGGTGAAGGCGGCGGCGAGCCCGAGAAAGACGATGGCGATGGAGAAAATCCAGCCCAGCTCGGTGAGCTTCCAGTCGTCAGGCGCGGATTCGGTGATGCCGATCAGCTTGGTCATCGGCAGGTTAAACACGCTGAAGGCGTAAACCTGCCCGATGCACAGATGCACGCAGAGTGCTGCCGGCGGCACCAGCCAGCGGCTGAAGCCCGGCTTCGCAACGATATGTTCGCGGCTGAACCAGTTCGAGGCGTTTTCCGCCATTTCGCTTCCCCCCAAAGGATTTTAGTTTTCCATTGTTGTGCGACAGTTTGACCAGCCGAGGCAAGGCCGGGCAAGCAGAAGCTGCGCGCCGTGTGATCCCAATGGCTGGACAAAAACGTATCAGGCTGGAAATGTTCGCGCGGATTGGAGCAACAAGGAGGGTGAAAGACAGTGCCGCTTCCAAAGGATCTCGTTGAAGGTCATCGCCGGTTCCGGCGGGATACCCACGCTTCCGAACGGGGCCGCTATCGGCAGCTCGCGGAGCTCGGTCAAACGCCCACGGCTTTGGTGATCGGCTGCTGCGATGCGCGGGTCGACGTCTCCAAGATTTTCGACGCGGAGCCAGGCGAGCTGTTCATCCTGCGCAATGTCGCCAATCTGGTCCCGCCCTACGAGCCGGAGGGCTTCTATCACGGCACGTCTGCGGCCATCGAATTCGCCGTGCTGGGCCTGAAGGTGCCCCACATCATCATCATCGGCCATTCCCATTGCGGCGGCATCTCGGCGTTCCGGAAGATGCGCGAAGGCGAAAATATCGCCTCCGACGGACCGAGCTTCCTGGGCGGCGACGACAGCTTTATCTCACGCTGGATGACGCTTCTGGAAGGCATCGAGCTGAACGAATCCGACGTCGCCACCTATGGCGAGGAAATGGCTCTTGAGCTCGCCGGCGTGCGGTCTTCGCTTGCCAAGCTGCGCAGCTTCCCGGCGCTCAAGGAGCGCGAGGCGCAAGGCCTCGTCTCCCTGCACGGGCTGCATTTCGACATCGCCGAAGGCAAGCTGGTCGGGCTGGAGCCTGACTCAGGCCGCTTCGTGCCGGTGGTCGAGGACGAGGCTGCCGTCTAGTTGCTCCAGCCGGCAGCCTTCTCCACGTGCAGTCTTCCGGCGCAGAGCCACAGGAGGCCCGCGGCGACGAAGGCGATGGCCGCGAAGGCATAGGTCGCGGTGTCGGAGCCGATATTGGGGATGACGTAGAGCGCCGTCCCCAATGTCCCCACGATATTGCCGAAGGTGGAGACGCCGTAGATGGTGCCGGCGGTGCTGCCCGTTGTGCCGATATCGTGGATCATCAGACGCACGGCGATGGGCGAGAAGGTCCCCAGGCAGGTGATCGGCGCCAGGAGAAGCACGCAAGACGCCACCATCACGCCGGTCACCTCGCTCTCGAAGGCCAGCATGATCTTCTCCAGCAGCAGGTCCGACGCTATAGGCACCAGCAGGAGCCAGAGCGCGGCGAGGCTCGCGCTGATGGCCGCCAGGCGCAAGGTGGGGTAGCGGTCCACGAGATAGCCGCCGATGAAGTAGCCGATCGTCATGGCGAGAAGCACCACGGCGATTAGAGCCGCCCAGGTGTTCACGCCGGTGCCGAAATAGGGCGCCAGGTAGCGGCTGGCGATCATCTCGAATCCCATCAAGACGACGCCCAGAACGAAGGCGCACAGATAGACCATTGGGCGGGCCAAGACTCACCTCCTGCTTTGTTCGGATTTCGATTTTCGGATTGCCGTCGTAGCGTCAGCCGGCGTCGCGCTCGGTCGAGTGGAGCGCTTCGACGGGTGCGTAATCGTCGGTGAGGATCTGACCGTCGAATTCGGTCAGGGTCTGACGATTTTTCAGGAGCTCGGACGGCGGGTAGTGCGGATCGGCCTCCCGCTGGAGCCTTGCGGCGTGCTCCTGCAGCTCTTCGTCAGATTTGCGCGGGCCGTCATAGGCGACGATGATGAAGTTGGTCGCCGCTTTGTAGACATCGACATTGTCGTAGACGCTGCCGATGGTGGCGGCGGCCGCATCGTAGAGCTGGGTGTTGGATTCCAGGTTCTGGACCAGCACGCCGCCCGGATTGAGGTGGCGCTGGGTCAGCTCGAAGAATTCCTTGGTCATCAGATGGAACGGGATCGACGGGCCCTGATAGGCGTCGATCAGAATCGCGTCGTATTTCTCCTTGGCGCGCAGGAGGAAGATGCGGCCGTCCCGGATCGCCACGTTCAGCCGCGGACCCTGCTCCAGGAAGAAGTACTTCTCCGCCATCTCGGCCACCACGGGGTCGAGCTCGACGCCCTGGATCTCCAGGTCGGAGTAGGTCTTGTGGAGGTAGGAGACGACGGTGCCGCCACCCAGCCCGATCTCCAGGAGGCTTTCGGCCTTCTCCGGATAGGCCATGCCGACCGTCATGTACTGAGCGTAGGCGGACGGCAGCTCCAGCGGATCGTCGGGATTGGCCTTGGATTCCACGTAGAGGCGTTCGTTCATGCCGAAGGACAGGCTGAGATAGCGCCCGTGGCTGTGAACGAAGATCGAGGTGTATTTGGATTCCCGGCGCTCGATGAGCTCCGGCTCGTCGGCTGCCTGCAGAGCGGTCGGCAGCGCGGTCAGCAAAAACGCGGCGGCGGCGGCGAGCTTTGCCGTCACTGTCAGCATTACTTCTCTCCCTAAACGTCGTGCTGGAATTTTTGAGAATTTTCGCACGACGCTCAGGGGCTGTAATTGGCAAGTGAGCTAAATCACGATGCCTTGTTTAGCAAATTTCGGTTGATGACTGTCTCCGCGATCTGGACGGTGTTCAGGGCGGCGCCCTTGCGCAGGTTGTCCGAAACCACCCAGATGTTCAGCCCGTTGTCGATGGTGGAATCCTCGCGGATGCGGCTGATGAAGGTCGCGAACTCGCCGACGCATTCGACGGGCGTGACATAGCCACCGTCCTCGCGCTTATCGACGACCATGCAGCCCGGCGCTTCGCGCAGGACATCGCGGGCCTCTTCCGCCGTGATCGGCTTCTCGAACTCCAGATTGACCGCCTCGCCGTGGCCGACGAAGACCGGCACGCGCACGGCCGTCGCGGTGAGCTTGATGGATTTGTCGAGGATCTTCTTGGTCTCGGCCGTCAGCTTCCATTCTTCCTTGGTCGAGCCGTCCTCCATGAAGACGTCGATATGGGGAATGACGTTGAAGGCGATCTGCTTGGTGAACTCCTTGGGCTCTGGCGTGTCGGTGACGAAGATGCCCCGGGTCTGGGTCCAGAGCTCGTCCATGGCGTCCTTGCCGGCGCCGGAGACCGATTGATAGGTGGCGACCACGGCGCGCTTGATCTTGGCCAGCTCGTGGAGCGGCTTCAAAGCGACGACAAGCTGCGCGGTGGAGCAGTTCGGGTTGGCGATGATGTTCTTCTTCTTGAAGCCTTCCAGGGCATCGGCATTCACCTCCGGCACGATCAGCGGAACGTCCGGATCCATGCGCCAGCAGGAGGAATTGTCGATCACCAGGCAGCCGGCGGCGCCGATCTTGGGCGCCCATTCCTTGGACACGCCGGAGCCGGCGGAAAGCAACGCGAAATCCACGCCGGAGAAGTCGAAGGTCTCGAGGTCCTGGCATTTCAGGCGCTTGTCGCCATAGGAGATCTCGACGCCGACGGAGCGCCGCGACGCGAGCGCGTAGACCTCGTCGGCGGGAAACTCCCGCTCAGCCAGGATATTCAGCATTTCGCGCCCGACATTGCCGGTCGCGCCGACCACGGCAACCTTGTAACCCATGTAAGCTCCTCTTTCCGGCGGCGCTTGAAGCCGGCCGCCTCCTCGCCGATGTATGGGAGGCCGGGCCGAATGTAAAGCTGGGCTCCGGCGTGGGCTTCATATTGGAAGTATTCGCGTCTTGGAAGTTTTGCCTGGCGGCGCCATGCGACGTTTTCCGGCACCGAGGCATCAGGAGGATTTCAGACATGCATTTGCGGAGAGCGGCCGGATCGGCGGCCATCATCTGTCTGACGGCGCTCACGCTGTCGGCCTGCGGCGATACGGCGGATCTGCCGGAAGAGGAGACGCGCGGGCCAAATCCCACGATCCCTGAGCCGACGAACGCTTTCATGCCTACGGTCAATGTTGCCAAGGCAACGGGCTGGGCCGACGGGGAGATGCCGACGCCGGGCGAAGCGCTTTCGGTGACGGCGTTCGCCCGGGACCTGGATCATCCGCGCTGGCTCTACGTGCTGCCCAATGGCGATGTGCTGGTGGCGGAGACCAACGCGCCGAAGCAGCCGGAAGACGATGGGGGCGGAGGAGTCGTGAGCTATATCCGCTCCCTCGCCACGGGCTGGGCCATGAGCGAGGCGGGCGCCGGGCGCGAGAGCCCGGACAAGATCATGCTGCTGCGGGACGGCGATGGCGACGGGGTGGCGGAGACCTCGAAGGTCTTCCTGACGGATCTTCATTCGCCCTTCGGCATGGCGCTGGTGGGCGACGACTTCTATGTCGCCAATGCCGATGCGGTGATGCGCTTTCCCTACGAGGAGGGCGCGACCGAGATCACGGCGAAGGGCGAGAAGCTGACCGATCTGCCGGGCGGACCTATCAACCATCACTGGACGAAGTCCATGGTGGCTGGGCCGGACGGCAAATATCTCTATGTGGGCGTGGGCTCAAACAGCAACGTGGCCGAAAACGGCATGGAGGCTGAGGAGAACCGCGCGGCGATCCTGCAGATCGATGTCGAGACCGGCGACTCCCGCGTCTACGCCTCGGGCCTGCGCAACCCCGTCGGCATGGACTGGAAGCCGGACAGCGATCAGCTCTGGGTGGTGGTGAACGAGCGGGACGAGCTCGGCAGCGACCTGGTGCCCGACTATCTCACCTCGGTGCAGGAGGGCGGCTTCTACGGCTGGCCCTATAGCTATTGGGGCGAGCATGTGGACGAGCGGGTGAGCCCCCAGAAGCCGGAGCTGGTCGAAAAGGCGATCGTTCCGGATTATTCGCTCGGCAATCACGTGGCGCCGCTGGGGCTCACGTTCTCTCGCGGCGATCTGCTGCCGAAGCGCTACGCCAAAGGCGCCTTCGTGGGCGAGCACGGTTCTTGGAACCGCAAGCCCCATTCCGGCTACAAGGTAGTGTTTGTGCCGTTCCAGGACGGCGCGCCGAAGGGCCAGCCGATCGATATCCTGACCGGCTTCCTCAGTGATGACGAGAAGGCGCGCGGGCGGCCCGTGGGCGTCGTCATGGACGAGGAGGGCGCACTGCTGGTGGCCGACGATGTCGGAAACACGATCTGGCGGGTGACGCCGAAGAGCGAAAAGACGGCGGCCCATGAATAGGGCCGCCATCGGATATTGAGCGGACTTTAGGGCCGCCGACCCAGCAGATGATCGAGTGCGAGCGCCCCCGGCCCGGAGCCGACGAGCACGAGGAAGCCGCCAGCGATCGAGATGTCCTTGAGGAAGCCGGTCAGTTCCTTCGCCTCAGTGGGCGTGTGGAAGATGAGCGCCGCCAGGATGCAGAACCCAGCCAGCAGGAAGCTCCAGAACCGGGTGAATAACCCGACGAAGACGAACAGCCCGCCGATCAGCTCGACGATGATAACGAGCGGCAGCAGGATCCCCGGCACGCCAACGGACTCCATGAAACCCGCAGTGCCTTCGTAGCCACCGATCTTGTCCCAGCCAGCTTTGATAAACAGCAGGGCCAGCATGATGCGCCCGGCCGTGCGAAACCACGGCGATAGACTATCGACCATTGTAGAATTCCTCCCCTCCGATTTCTCTCGTTCCTCGGCATGAGGCGAGGCGCAAGTTCGGCGCCTCCGAGACAGCGGCACTGTAGCTTCTCCCGGTAACGCTGTTTAGCACTTGTGCGCGGAACGCTTGCCAATCTTGGGGGAAGCTGCGAAGGAGGCGGCTGCAATCGGGCACAGAGGGATGGAAGAATGTCTGACCAGCACGCAACTTACGACGATTTCTGGCAGCGCTATCTCAGGGACCACGGACGCTCGGGGACGCGCGCGCTGCACTTTCTCGGCACGACCTTGGCAGTCGCCTGCATCATCGCCGCGGCGATCACGTTCCGGCCCGGCCTGCTGATTCTGGCCCTGGTGTGCGGCTACGGCTTCGCCTGGTTCGGTCATTTCGTGATCGAGAAGAACAAGCCCACCATGTTCGGCCATCCATTCTGGTCGTTCGCCTCGGACTTCCGCATGACGTGGCTCTGGTATACGGGCCGTCTCGGCGAGGAGCTGGCGCGCGCCGGCGTGTCCAACGACGAGATGCAGGAGCACGAAGAGCAGGCTTAAGGGCCTTCAACGGCTTCTAGGATTGCTAGCGTAGCGCGGTGCGATCGCTGCCGCGCCGCTCCACCTTCTGCTCGTTCGGATCAGTGACGCCGTCATCCCCGGGCTCGTCGTCGGGTTCATCGACGTCCTCTTCCGGCGCCGGGGCATTCTCCGGTTTCGCTCCCACATCAGCGCATTTCTTGCTGGTGAACTGGTTCACAAGCTTCACCACCTCCGGCCCCAGCACGTTGGTCTGGTTGTCGAGGCCGGTCCCCGAATAGACCAGGGGATAAATGGCGAGCGGTGCATCCACATCGCCCCAGTTGACGCTCGCCTTCGTCGCCTTGCCGTCCTTGAAGGTGACCTTCGGGGCGAGGTTCACCACCACCTCGTACGGGTCGCTCTCGCTCTTACGGTCGAGGCGGCAGATCACGGTCTGATCGGGCAGCTCAACCGTCTGGCTGGGCTTGGTCATGGCGTCGCGCAGCGCTTTCCGCTCCACCTTCAACTTGGATTCGCAGACCGCCTTGCCCCAAGGCCAGGACATGCGGTCGTCCACCATGTCCTCGATATCCTCCTCACGCCACGTCTTCACGATATCGCAGGTGATGGTGCCTTCAGCCGGCACCTCGCCGGCCAGGGCCTTGCAGATCTTCACCTTGCAGGCATGGCGGGAGACCTTCTCGGTCTTCTCCTCCGGCGTCAGGACGCGCTTCTTCTTTTTCGTAACCTTGTCGGCGGCTTCGGTTTTCGTCTCGTCCGCGGCCAAGGCCGCAGTTCCGAGGCTTCCGCCCAGCAGCAGGGCAGACAGCAGATATGCCGGCGCAGATCCCATGATCGTCCATCCCTTCGAGGTCCTCATAAGGGGGAAGTATGGGCGGCAAGGGGGTCGTCGTCCAGACGGGCTTTGGATGCGGCGAAGGGTGAGTAGACCCAGTGAACTCAGATTGCTAATTTGTACGTCGTACGGACGCAGAATAAGGGCCGCAGGGACGGGCCCAGTCGTCTGGGGGAAGGCGGGGACAATGAAAAATCTGGATCATGCCGCGGCGTGGATGCGCGCGGCGCTGCTTGGGACGTTTGCGATCGCGATTCTGGCGCTGAGCAGCGCGCCGGCGGATGCGCAATATTACGTGCGCTCGCCGGAAGTGGAGAAGGGCGAGCTGAAGCTCGAGGAGCACGGGGCGATCTATTCCGGCCCTGGCGAGGAAGAACGGCGGCGCCACTCCCACGAGGTGGAAGCGCTCTACGGCTTCACGGACCGGTTCGAGGGTATCGTCGAAGGGTTCTTCGTCCAGGATATCGGTGAGGATTTCGAATTCGACGAGGTGGAAATCGGCGGCCAGTACGAGCTTATCGAGCGGCACGGCGACGGGCTTGGCCTCGCCTTCCGCGGCATCTACGAGATCGCGCTGCAGGACGGCGAGCCGGACGAGATCCTGTTCGGTCCGCTTGCGAAATACGTGGCCGGGCCAAACTCGGCGACGATCAACACCTTCTTCGTCGGACAGCTCGGCAGCGAGCGGGAAATCGACAGCCTCGAGATGAAGCTCTACTGGCGGCTGAAGCACGAATTCGGCGAGACCTTCGGCCTCGGGGTCGAAGGCTATAGCGAGATCGAGGACATCTCCCAGGCAGGCTCCTTCGACGACCAGAAGCACAGGGTCGGGCCTGTCGCCTATTTCGAGTTCGAGGACATGGGGCCGGAGATCGAGCTGGCGGCCGGCACCCTGTTCGGGGTGTCAGACGCCACCTCGGACGTGACCTTCAAATTCGATATCGAACTGGCGTTCTAGGCGTTCAGCGCCGACAGGATGGCGTCGCCCATCTGGGTGGTGCCGACCTCGTGCTTGCCGTCCTGCATGATATCGGCGGTGCGATAGCCCTGGTCGAGCACCTTGGCGATCGCGCCCTCGATCCGGTCGGCGAGGCCGCCGAGGTCGAAGGAATAGCGCAGGCACATGGCGAAGCTGGCGATGGTCGCGATGGGGTTTGCGATGTCGCGGCCGGCGATGTCAGGCGCGGAGCCGTGCACGGGCTCGTAAAGCGCCTTGCGCCGGCCGTTCTCATCCTCGGCACCCAGCGAAGCCGAAGGCAGCATGCCGAGCGAGCCGGTCGCCATGGAAGCCTCGTCGGACAGCACGTCGCCGAACAGATTATCGGTGACGATGACGTCGAACTGCTTGGGATAGCGGATCAGCTGCATGGCGCAGTTGTCGGCCAGGATGTGCTGGAGCTGGACGTCTGAGAACTCGTCCTTGTGGACACGGGTCACCACCTCGTTCCAGAGCACGCCGGTCTTCATGACGTTCCGCTTTTCGGCGGAGTGGACGAGGTTGCCACGCTTCTGAGCCAGCTCGAAGGCAACCCGGGCGATGCGCTCGATCTCGTAGGTCTCGTAGACCTGGGTGTCGACGGCGCGTTTCTGGCCGTCGCCGAGGTCGGTGATCTCCTTGGGCTCGCCGAAATAGACGCCGCCGGTCAGCTCGCGCACGATCATGATATCGAGACCGTCGACCAGCTCCCGCTTGAGGGAGGAAGCGTCGGCCAGCGCCGGGTAGCAGATGGCGGGCCGTAGATTGGCGAACAGCTCCAGATCCTTGCGAAGGCGCAGCAGGCCGGCCTCGGGGCGCTTGTCGTAAGGAACGTCATCCCATTTGGGTCCGCCGACCGCGCCGAGCATGACGGCATCGGCCGAAACGGCCTGCTTCATGGCCTCTTCGGAGATGGCTTCGCCGTGCTCGTCATAGGCGCAGCCGCCCACCAGGTCCGACGTGGTCTCGAGCTCGGCTTCGCCGGTCTCGTTGACCCATTGGACCAGACGCTCGACCTGGGCCATTACTTCAGGACCGATCCCGTCGCCGGGTAGCAACAATAGTTCAAACGAAGCCATGGAATTGGACGTCTTTCGCGTTAAGGAGAGCAAGTCTGGCGGCGAAGGCTTTGCCGCGCGAAAAGTTCGTGGCTCTGGGTAATAGGAGAGCGGAATGCTGACAAGGGTCCTGTTGACGCTGATTATTTTGATGGGTGGCGTATCGGGCGCTCTGGCGGGCGAGCCTGAGATCGTCGCGCTGGGACTGACCGATCATGCCACCTCGGCTGCCGAGGCTGAGAAGGGCGAGGCGCTGGCCGTGCCGGGGCAAAAGTCCGGTGGTGTCGCCTATGTGGTCGTCGACGGGCTGGACAAAGGCGACGAGGTCACCGTGCGCCTGATGAATGAAGGCAAATCGCTGATGCACAACGTTGCGACGGCCGAGACCGCCGGGGGCAAGGTGTTCCTGCAGGCCGGCAAGACCGGCGTGCCGGCGGGCGGCTGGCCGGAGGGTGACTACACCGCGAAGGTGGAGATCAAGCGTGGAGCCGACATGCTGGTCGAAAAGACGTCCGAGGCGATGAAATTCGAATAGAGGCGGTTGAGGGGCCGGCCCCGCACGCTTGACGCGTGTCCTCACGTGGCGAAAGCTGAGCGCTTCGCTGATTGGGGGACAGATATGACGGAAGAGAAAGAGCCCAGCACGGGCTCCAAGATCGTGGGCTATGCGGTGCCGATCCTCGGTATCATTCTCGGGCTGATCGGGATCGGCTTTGCCGCCGGGGTGTTTGGCTAGGGACCGGCAGCGCTCGTTGCCGCCAGGCTAAATCCAGGGGCGGGCGGCGGCGTTCTCGGCCTCGAAGCGCTCGATGGCGTCGCCCTTCTCGAAGGTCAGCGCGATGTCGTCGAGGCCCTCCAGCAGGCAGCGCTTGCGGAACGGGTCGACCTCAAAGCTGATCGTGCCGCCATCGGGGCCTTTGATCTCCTGGTTCTCCAGATCCACCGTGATCGTGGCGTTGGCGCCGCGGGACGCATCGTCCAGGAGCTTGTCGATGTCTTCCTGGGGCAGGGTGATCGGCAGAATGCCGTTCTTGAAGCAGTTGTTGTAGAAGATGTCGGCGAAGCTCGGCGCGATGATGCAGCGGAAGCCGAAATCCAGCAGTGCCCAGGGCGCGTGCTCGCGGGATGAGCCGCAGCCGAAATTGTCGCCGGTGATCAGGATCTTCGCCTGGTCGTAGGGCGCGTTGTGCAAGACGAAGCTTTCGTCCTTGTTGCCATTCTCGTCATAGCGCAGCTCCGCGAAGAGCCCCTCTTTAAGACCGGTGCGCTTGATGGTCTTCAGGTACTGCTTCGGGATGATCATGTCGGTGTCGATATTGATCATCGGCAGGGGCGCGGCGACGCTGGTCAGGGTTACGAATTTTTCCATCGGTCTTCGGTCTGCTCTTTCAAGGTTCGAGCTTGTCGCGGAATGTCTTCTCAGGCGCGTATATAGGGCCTGAGCGGAAATTTCTCCAGCGCTGGGATCTTGCGGTTAGGGCCAGGCTAACGGGCTCGGTCTGCCTACCGGCGGGCTCTATCGGCTGGCTTGCCGGTTCTGGCCGAGGGCCTCGGCGTAGCACTGACGCATGCGCTGACAGCGGTCGGGTCCTGGCGGGTGGACGCCGTCGCCCTTCAGCTTGGAGATGAAGCGGCAGATGTCGTTCATGCCGTTATTGTCGAGCCAGCCGCGCTTCACGCCGTTCCGAATGGAGTAGCAATCCGCCTTGGTCTCGCTGGCGCCGATGAACTGATGCCCGCACTCGTGGTGGTAGATGTAGAACTTCACCGGGGTGGAGAGCCCCTCCAGCCGCGCCGGATTCAGGATCACGTAGCCGGGAAATGCGCCGCCCCAGCTGTCGAGATCGGCGTTCATCACCGTGGGCCGGGTGCCGCAGGTGACAGCATGGCCGTCGAGCTTCAGCTGGCCGTGATCGATCTTCTGAGCCTTCGGCCCGACGATCTTCATATATTCTTCGAGAGACGGGTTCCGGGTGGCGGGGCCCATCATGCTGGGCGCGTCAAGTCCCGACGGGGCGTAGGTTTCGCCCACGCCCATGCTGCAGGCGGCGACCAGAAAGCTGCTCGCCACGACGCCCAGAGTTATGCTCAGCCACCGGTTCATGGTCTATTCACCATAGCGGCGAGCACGGGCGCTAGGCAATTGGCGCAGATGCAACACCTTCGATGTTTTTAATGCCCCTCGCAGCACGCTATTCCCCCGTCAGCTGCGTTCGATCTCTTCCATATCGTCATCAGATAAGCCGAAATGATGACCAATTTCGTGAATCAGCACATGAGCGATGATGGCATCCAGCGGATCGCCGTCGGCGTGCTGAAAATTGATGATCGGGCTGCGGTACAAGAACACCATGTCCGGACCGCCCGGCACGTCGAAATTGCTTTTCCGGGCGAGATCGACGCCGTGATAGAGGCCGAGCAGCTCGTAGGGTGAGTTCAGCCCCATCTTGAGGAGCGTGTCCTGGTCGGGGAACTCCTCGATCCGGATGGCGAGGTCGCCGCACTGGTCGGTGAATTCCTTGGGTAGGCTCTTATAGACGCGCCAGGCGACCTTCTCGAACTCGTCGAGGGACGGCCCGTGCTCGGGCTTGTGCTGGGTCATTTCGTGGCTTCCGAGGGCTTCTTGGCGATGACGATGGCTTCGCGCAGCGAGAAGGTGAGGCCGTCTTCAGTCTCTTGCGGTTTCAGGAAGTCCTTCAAGGGCTCTTCCTCCAGCATGGAACGCAGGCGCTCCACGGTCTGGGGCTTGCAGCGCATGCGCTCCACCCAGGGGTCGAAGGGGATCTCCTGATCCATGACCTCGGCGCTTTCCACCTCCAGCCCGGCGGCGTCGATGAGGTCGGTCCATTCTTGCAGCGACAGCGCCCGGCCGTGACTCGGGTCGCGGAGCTTCTCGAACGCGTTGTAGCGGAAGGCGAGGTCTTCGTCGGTGGGCGAGATGTTGTCGACCAGGGCGAAGGTGCCGCCGGGGATCAAGACGCGGGCGGACTCCCGGACGAAAGCTGCCGGATCCGGAAAATGGTGCGCGGCCAGGCGGCAGGTCACCAGGTGATAGCTGGTGCTGGGAAACGGCAGGTCGTCTGCGGGCGCGATCGCCGTGACGACATTGTTCAGCCCGCGCTCCTTGGCCAGGCGCTTCGCCTGTTGGAGCATTTCTGGGGTGATGTCGCTGGCGGTCGCCTTGGCGATCCTGGGGGCGAAGAGCAGGGCGGTGTGGCCCGCGCCGGTCGCGATATCCAGATGGCGCCAGTGGCTCTCGGGCAGGATGAGATTGGCGAGCTTGGCCAGCGACGGCCCCGCGGCATGAACCTGGGAGGCCGCGTAATCCGCCGCCGATTCACCGAATTTCTGTTGAACGAGGGAGGTCATCTCGCCCTCTTAGCCGGTTAGTGAGGCCGGCGGATGTCGACGAAATGACCGGCAATGGCTGCTGCAGCCGCCATCTGCGGCGAGACCAAGTGGGTCCGGCCCAGACGGCCCTGACGGCCCTCGAAGTTGCGGTTCGAGGTGGACGCACAACGCTCGCCGGGGGCCAGCTTGTCGGGGTTCATGGCCAGGCACATGGAGCAGCCCGGCTCGCGCCATTCGAAGCCGGCGGCCAGGAAAATCTTGTCCAGGCCTTCGGATTCGGCCTGAGCCTTCACCAGGCCGGAGCCGGGAACGATCATGGCGTTCAGGTTCTCGTTGACATGCTGGCCTTCGACGACCTTGGCCACGGCGCGCAAGTCTTCGATGCGCCCGTTGGTGCAGGAGCCGATGAAGATGCGGTCCAGCTTCAGGTCGGTGACCCTCTCGCCGCCCTTCAGACCCATATATTCCAGGGAGCGGACGGCGGCCTTGCGCTTGATCTCATCCTCGATCTCTTCCGGGTTCGGAACGTGGCCGGCGACCGACACCACCTGCTCGGGGCTGGTGCCCCAAGTGACTAGCGGCGGCAGATTCTCCGCATGGAGGACGATTTCCCGGTCGAACTCCGCATCGTCGTCTGAGAACAGCTTCTCCCACTCGCGCATTGCCAGCTCGAAATTGCCGGCTTTCGGCGCGCGGGGGCGGCCCTTGATGTAGTCGAAGGTGCGGGCGTCGGGAGCGATCAGCCCGGCGCGGGCGCCGCCCTCGATGGACATGTTGCAGATGGTCATCCGGCCTTCCATGGAGAGGCTCTGGATGGCTTCGCCGGCATATTCGATGACATGGCCGGTGCCGCCCGCCGTGCCGATTTCGCCGATGATGGCCAGGATGATGTCCTTGGCGGTCACGCCTTCGGGCAGCTCGCCGTCGACGCGGACCTTCATGTTCTTGGCCTTCTTCTGGATCAGCGTCTGGGTGGCGAGCACATGCTCCACCTCCGAGGTGCCGATGCCATGGGCCAAGGCGCCGAATGCGCCATGGGTCGAGGTGTGGCTGTCGCCGCAAACGATGGTGGTGCCGGGCAGGGTGAAGCCCTGCTCGGGCCCGACCACGTGGACGATGCCCTGGCGCCGGTCGCGCTCGTGATAATATTCGATGCCGAACTCGGCCGCGTTCTTGGCCAGCGCCTCCACCTGGGTGGCGCTTTCCGGATCGTCGATGCCGTGGCTGCGGTCGGTGGTCGGAACGTTATGGTCGACAACGGCCAGGGTCCGCTCCGGCGAGCGCACCTTGCGTCCGGCCATGCGCAGGCCCTCGAAGGCCTGGGGGCTCGTCACCTCATGCACCAGATGCCGGTCGATATAGAGCAGGGCCGTGCCGTCCTCCGCCTCATGGACGAGATGGGCATCCCAGATCTTGTCATACAGGCTGCGGGGACGATTGCTGATGTGATGCGGCTGTTCTGGCATGGCTACTTAATTTGCAACGGTTCTAAAGTCTTTCAAGGCGACAGATAGCGTCTCACGTGGCGGTTTACAATTCCGCACCGTCGCCGCAAGCGCGCATGCACGACATTCGTCATGCCCGGACTTGATCCGGGCATCCATGCCGTTTCGGTGCAGCAAACTCAGTGGTCGATTTGGACAGCCGACACACGTTGCGAGGTAACGGCGTGGATTGCCGGGTCAAGCCCGGCAATGACGCGTGAGCTAGGGCCGAGGCCCTTAGCTCTTCTCGGCGTCGCCTTCGTCCTTGGAAGCCTCTTCCGCAGGCGCCTCTTCGGCCGGAGCTTCGGCAGCGGCCTCGTCGGAAGCCTCTTCCTGCTCGGGGACCTCGTCCGCCGTGGTCTCGGCCATGAGGGCGACGGCCTGCTTTACCCAGTCGTCACGCTCAACAGCACCGTCGAGCTCCAGGGTCTCGTCCATCTTCGCGATCTCGTCGTCGGACAGATTGGCGATCTGAGCGAACTGGATAATGCCGACCTTATTGAGCTTGCGCTCCATCTCGGCGTTGAGGCCCTCGATGAGCTTGAGATCGTCCGCCTCGCCCTTGGGACGCTTGAAGCCCTTGAAGATATCCTTCTTCTTCGTACGGGCGTCGATGCGCTCCGGGATACGGGCGGCCTTACCGCGGCGGCCACGGAGATAGTAGAGCTTGGCGCGGCGGACCTTGCCGCGGCGCACCACCTCGATGGATTCGATCATCGGGGAGTGGACGGGGAAGACGCGCTCGACGCCCTCGCCGTAGGAAATCTTGCGGACGGTGAAGTTCTCGTGGAGCCCGGCACCGGAGCGGCCGATGCAGACGCCTTCATAGGCCTGGATACGGCTGCGGTCGCCTTCGATCACCTTCACGTTGACGCGGACGGTGTCGCCGGCCTGGAATTTCGGGACCGAACGCTGCTTGGCGAGTTCGGCAATCTGCTCGCGATCGAGCTCTTCGATAATGTTCATCGTCTGATCCTTTCAGGACGCCGGCCGGCCAGCCTTCTCTCCTCAACCCCTGAGGGAGTGGCCGATCTCAAGCGAACGCCATTCTTTTTGATTGAATGCATGCCCGATTGCTCGAGCGCTTCCCAAACCCGGGCGGACCGTACCGTCCGAGTGCGGAAGCTGGCGGTTTTCTAGTCGAAAGGATGCGTCTTGTCTATGGCTGGCGGCGGCTGGCCAAGACGAAAAATTCAGGGCGCGCCGGCGGCCGGCGCGGCCCTGTTTCGTGCTTCCGGATCGGGACGTTTCGGTCTCGACGTCTCGGACGCTATTTGGATTTCAGCTTCTGACCCATGGCCGGCGTGATCTCACCGTCGGCGACCAGCGCATTGACGCAGCGGTCGGAGAGCTGGAAGCGGACTTTGCGCATGCACGCGCGAAGGCCCTGGCTTTCGATGCTATGGGAGGAGCAGTGACGCTCGTAATCCGTCTTGCAGTCGCGCTTCTGGCGCGGCGTGACGGGACCGGCATAGACGGCGCTCGCGCCGAACAGGACGGTCAGAAAGAGTGCAAAAGCTTTAGTGTACATGGTGCGGGCCCCTGAACGTTCGCCTGATTAACGCCGCACGTTAGCCAAAGTTCGCTACAGTTGCGAGTCAGTCCGCCACAGGCTGCCGAATTCCTACACAGATGATTTGATTCAGTTATTTCTCATTGCCGGAATACCGCGACCAAAGGTCGGGTCGGCGGGCGCGGGTGATTTTCTCGGCCTCTTCGCGGCGCCACTCGGCGATTTTTCCGTGATCGCCGGAGAGCAGGACCTCCGGGATCTTGCGGCCCTCGAAGTCCCGGGGGCGGGTGTAGTGAGGATACTCCAGCAGGCCGTTGGAGAAGCTTTCCTCGTCCAGGGAGATGTCGTTCCCGGTGACTCCGGGAAGTTGCCGCACGACCGCATCGATCAGCACCATGGCGGCGAGCTCGCCGCCGGACAGCACGTAGTCGCCGATGGATATCTCCTCGACGCTGCGGGCATCGAGCGCCCGCTGATCGACCCCTTCGAAGCGGCCGCAGAGCAGGATCGCGCCGGGGCCCTGGCTGAGCTCATGGGCCTTCGCCTGGGTCAGCGGCGTGCCGCGGGGGCTCAGATAGATGGTGGGGGCGTCCTTCGGCATGTGCTCGCGGGCCGCATCGATAGCCGCGACCGCGATATCGGGGCGCATGACCATGCCCGCGCCGCCGCCGGCGGGCGTGTCGTCGATGGAGCCGTGCTTGTCGGTGGCGAAGTTGCGGATGTCGCGGGTGCCCAGCGACCAGAGCCCGTCCTTGAGGGAGCGGCCGGCGAGGCTCATGCCGAGCGGCCCGGGAAACATCTCGGGGAAGAGGGTGAGCACCTCGGCAAGCCAGACCATCGGCTATTCCTCCTCGCGTGACGGCGCGTTTCTTGTCGGCTCGTCTTCGGCGGGCTCATCTTCACCCGGCTCGTCGATCAGGCCTTCCGGCAGGTGGATCGTCAAGCGCCCGGCTTCGATATCGACGTTAGGCACCGCCTCTTCGGTGAAGGGCACCAGAATCGTCTGGCCGCTTTCGGGCTGCAGCTCGATGATATCGCTTGCGCCGAAATTGTGGACCGCCGTCACCACGCCAAGTTCGGCGCCTTCTCCGTCGATCGCCGTCAGGCCGACGAGATCGGCGTAGTACCACTCGTCGGGCTCGCTTTCGGGGAGCCTGTCCCGGTCGACATAGAGCTTGGTGCCGGTCAGCGCCTCGGCTTCGTTCCGGCCGTTCACGCCTTTGAACTTGGCGATCAGCCCCTTGGGGCCTTCGCGGAGGTGGGCGATCTTGAAAGTTCGATCGCCCGCTTCCGTCTGTAGCTTGCCGTAATCGGCGATTGCCGCAGGGTTTTCGGTATAGGAGCGGAGGCGGAGCTCGCCCTTCAGGCCATGCGCCGCCCCGATCTCACCCAGGAGGAGGCGGTCATCCGCCTTCTCGCCTGCGGCCATCGCTCTTTACGCCTTCTCTTCGTCGGCCACTTCTTCTTCAGTGGCCTCGGCAGACGCTTCGGGCTCGCCGGCAGCTTCGTCAGCCGCGGCCACGGTTGCCTCGTCGGCGCCCTCGACGGAAGCCTCTTCCTCGGCCGCGGCAGCATCGTCAGCGGCTGCGGTCTCGGCGTTTTTAGCTTCTTCCTCAGCGGCCTTCTTGGCCTCTTCGGCCTCTTTCCGCTCTTCCTCGCGCTCGGTGCGCTTCTTGCCCCACTGGGCCTTCTGAGGATTGTTGCGGGCCTCGCGCTTCAGAATGCCGGCGGCGTCCAGGAAGCGGTGCACACGATCGGTCGGGCGCGCGCCCACACCCAGCCAATGCTTCACGCGGTCCTCGACCAGCTGCACGCGGTCTTCGGAATCGCGGGGCAGAAGCGGGTTATAGGTGCCGATCTTCTCGATATAGCGGCCATCGCGGGGGAAGCGGGAATCCGCCACCACGATGCGGTAGTAGGGGCGCTTCTTGGCACCGCCCCGGGACAGTCTGATCTTCAGCGACATTTTTCGTTACTCCTGAGCTTGTCTTAATTCCGGATTGTCTGTGAGCGACCGGTTTCCGGTCACTTCTTTCTCTTCTTGAACTTGGCCTTCTGGCTCGGCAGGCCGGGAAGACCGCGGGGCATACCCCCGGGGCCTCCGAGTCCGCCCAGTCCCGGCATGCCGCCGGCGAGGCCGGGCGGCAGCTTGTCGGGGAAGCCTTCGGGCAGATCCTTCATGTCTTTCGGCATCTCGCCTTCGGGCATCTCGGGCATTCCGC
Organism: Methyloligella solikamskensis; assembly: GCF_042676065.1. Classification (NCBI taxonomy): domain Bacteria; kingdom Pseudomonadati; phylum Pseudomonadota; class Alphaproteobacteria; order Hyphomicrobiales; family Hyphomicrobiaceae; genus Methyloligella; species Methyloligella solikamskensis. Next base: position 491,888 of record NZ_JBHTJO010000001.1, read on the forward strand.
CGCCGCCGAACAGGCCGCCGAGCCCACCGCGCTTGCCCACCTTTTTCATCATGTCGGCCATCTGCCGGTGCATCTTGACCAGCTTGTTGATCTCCTGCACCGAGGTGCCGGAGCCGGCCGCCACACGCTTCTTGCGGGAGGCGTTGAGAACCTTGGGGTTCTTGCGCTCCTTCTTGGTCATGGACGAGATGATCGCCTGCTGGCGGTTGAGCACGCTGTCGTCCAGATTTGCGGCGTCGATCTGCTTCTTGATCTTGCCGATGCCGGGCAGCATGGAGAGCACGCCGCCCATGCCGCCGAGCTTCTTCATCTGCTCCAGCTGATCGGACAGATCGTCGAGATCGAAGGTGCCCTTCCGCATCTTCTTGGCGGCGGCTTCAGCCTTCTCCACCTCGACATTCTCGATCGCCTTCTCCACCAGGCTGACCACATCGCCCATGCCGAGAATGCGGTTGGCGATACGGTCGGGGTGGAAGTCTTCGAGTGCGTCGATCTTCTCGCCCGTGCCCAGCAGCTTGATGGGCTTGCCGGTGACGGCGCGCATGGAGAGCGCGGCGCCGCCGCGTCCGTCGCCGTCGATACGGGTCAGCACGATGCCGGTGAGCTTCACGCACTCGTCGAAATTCTGGGCGAGGTTCACCGCGTCCTGACCGGTGAGGGCGTCGGCGACCAGCAGGGTCTCGTGCGGGGTGGACGCCTTCTCGATGGCGGCCGTCTCGGCCATCAGCTCTTCGTCGATATGGGTGCGGCCGGCGGTGTCCAGCATCAGCACGTCGTAGCCGCCGCGCCTTGCAGCATCCATGGCGCGCTTGGTGATGGTCACCGGGTCCTCGCCTTCCACGATGGGAAGGGTCGCGACGTCGGTCTGCTCGCCAAGGATCTTGAGCTGCTCCTGGGCGGCGGGCCGGCGCGTATCCAGCGACGCCATCAGGACCTTCTGCTTGTCGCGGGTCTGAAGGCGCCTGGCGATCTTGGCGGTGGTGGTTGTCTTACCGGAGCCTTGGAGGCCGACCAGCATCATGACCACGGGGACCGCGGCAGCCAGATCGATGGGCTCGGGCTCGCGGCCCAAGGTCTCGACCAGCTCGTCATGGACGATCTTGATGACCATCTGGCCGGGGGCGACGGACTTCACCACCTCCTGGCCGACGGCCTTCTCCTTCACGCGCTCGACGAAGTCCTTCACCACGTCGAGGGCCACATCGGCCTCGAGCAGAGCGCGGCGGACCTCACGCATGGCTTCGGAGACGTCTTGCTCCGTCAGCGCACCGCGGCGGGTGAGCTTATCGAGAATTCCCGATAAGCGGTCTGAAAGGCTCTCGAACATCTAACCGGCTACCAAATCCACGTATTTGTGCTCGACCCAGCCCGATTTGCAGGGTCCCGAATAAGCGCGCGGCTCAGGCCAGGGGGTTCCGACACCGCAAGTCTGGTCCTGCTTGGAATAGACGATGCCTTCCCAATTCTCCTTGCGGTCGCACATGGACACGCCCTGGCCCTGCCTGATCTCATCGACCACGGGATAGTCCGGGCCGGGCCCGGCCCGCACGGGCAGCACGGCGTCTGGATCGTCGGCAAGCCCGACGATCTGGCCCCAGGAGCCGCAAGCATCGCTGCCGGCGCCGTCCTGACCCGCCATGACCGGAATGGGCTCAAGCTCAGCAAACGCGGCTCCGGCCAGTATGACCGGAGCCAGAGCGGCCGCCAGAAGCCAAGCCCGGCGGGGCTGGGATATGACGCTACAGTCGGGCATCAGCCGGCGGCTTCCCTCACATAGTTCTGGTGAACCCAGCCGGAGTAGCAAGGGCCCTGATAGGCGGCGGCTTGGGGCCAGGGCGAGGAGACCCCGCAATCCTGATAGCCGGGATAGACCACGCCGAGCCACGAGCCGCTCTGATCGCAGATATAGACGGCGTCGCCGTTATGGAGCTGGTCGAGCATGGCGTAGCTGCCGTCGGGACCGGCGCGCACGGCGAGGAATCCATCGCCATTGGGGTCGAGACCGGCGACTTCGCCGATGATGCCGCAAGCGTCGTAGCCGGCGTTCTGGCCGGGGACGACGGGGATCGCACGCTGCTGGGCCAGGCCGAGCGCCGGTACGATGCCGATCGCCGCGGCGGCGAGCAGCGCATTCAGAGCCAAGGTCGGCATATTCAGGGCCAGGGTTTTCATGGCCGGAGTCCTTTCAGTGTGGCTTCGGGAGCCACAACCTTACAACAAGCGATCAGGCAAAGCGGAATTGCTTCCGTGGGCGCATCGCGCTGACGGAAGTTGACCCCCCTGCCTCCGGGCTAGTCCTAGCTTTTCGGAAAGCCGTGTGCAGGGCGGCGGCTCACACAATTCGAGCTGCCTAGAATTTCGCAGGTGTTTTGAGCGCTACGCCTGGAGAAGTCAAGCTGGCAGGCGGCGGGATTAGAGGCCCTTAGCTCTTGTAGGCCACCTCGAGCCCCTTGGTGAGATCCTCCACGGTCATCACCGGCTGCAACTCGATTTCCGCATCCAGCTCCGAGAAGAGGGGCTCGGCGAAGGTCGGGATGTCCGACTGGTCCTTGAGATCGAAGACAAAGATGGCCGCCCGGGCGCCGTCCTCGGTGAGGAAGTAGGTGGCCTCTGGCTTCAACCGCTCGATGGTCCCTTCGATAATGCGCCCGAAACGCCCGGCCTCGAGGGCGCGGTTGGCGGGCTCCATAGGAAAACGGGCTTTGAGCATCATGCGCATGGAATGGTCTCCGGAAATGGCCTAGGGCGAATTTGCGTCGATTTCTGACATAGGGGAGGAAGGCCCCGAATGACAGGGCTAGTGAACATTCTCACTCAAGGCGAAAGGCACGCTACCCCGCCAGCTTCACCGCCAGGTCGAGCAGGGCTTCGTCGCCGCCGTGCCAGCCGATGAAGGAGAGGCCGACAGGGCAGCCGTCCACCTCGCCGGCGGGAATGGTGATCTGGGGCAGGCCCGCGTGCCCCGCCAGGCAGGTCGCCTGTAGGGTGAGCTTGCGGAACTGGGCGGTCGCCTCGCCTTCGGCCTCATCGCGCCTGGGCGCCAGGGTCGGGGCGGTGGGGATAGCCATGATGTTGCCGGGCTGGGCTTGCGCCTGAAGCCGCATGGTGGCCTTCTCGCGCAGCTTCTGGGCCTCGTCCGCCTCTTCGTCGGTAATCTTGGCGGCCGTCTCGAAGCGCTCGGCGATGCCCGGGCCGAGCTTCAGCCCGTGCTTTTCGATGATGGGAAGCAGGGTTTCCTGGATCTCGTGGCCCTGGAGGATGCGGAATGCCTCGCGCCAAGGCTCGATGGCGTCGCCCACGATGCGGCGCGGATCGGCGGGCGGAAGCTTGTCGCCGATATGGGCGAGCGCCTGGCCCAGCACCTCCACGATACGCGGGTCGGCCTGATCGAACATGTCCTCGACTATGATGAGCTGGCCGATGGCGCCTTCCACACGGCGTTCGTCGAGCAGCACATGGCCGACATCGCGAAACAGCTCCGGATCGCGGGAGAAGAAGCCGGCAGTGTCAAAGCGGGGCGCCATGGGTGTCGCGCCCTCAAGACTGATGCGGGCGAAGGTGGGGCGCAGGCCGTAGAGACCGCAGAAGGCGGCCGGGATGCGCACCGATCCGCCCGTGTCGGCGCCAAGGGCGAAGTCGCACATGCCGGCGGCCACGGCCGCCGCGGCCCCGCAGGAGGAGCCGCCGGTATGGCGGTCTTCAGCGCGCGGGTTGATGGGCGCGCCGTAATGAGCATTGTCGCCGAGCAGGCTATAGAAGAATTCGTCGCAGATGGTCGATCCCGTCAGCCTCGCGCCGGCATCGAGCAGGGCCTGGACGGCGGGCGCGGTCTCGTCCGCCGGTTCGGCGATCTCATAGAAGCCCGGATTGCCGTTTGAGACCTTCAGCCCCTCGACCGCGAACATGTCTTTGATCATGAAGGTCCGCCCCTTTAGCGGCCCGCTCCCGGCGCCTTCAATGGGCTGCTTCGGGCTGTGGGGGACAAGGGCGTGAACGGGGTCGTTCGAGAAATCTGCAGGCATGAGACTTAATCGAGGTCCAGGGATCGACGTTTCAAGAATATGAGAAAGCATCACTAGGCGAGAGCCTAGGAGACGCCATATAACGGGCGAAGTTCCTTTAACGGTGAAGACGCGCGGACGCAAAAGCCGCGGGCGGACATCGCCGGACGAGATATGGCAATGGCTGATCAGATCCACTTTCGCAAGATGAACGGGCTCGGCAACGACTTCGTCGTGCTGGATACGCGCGTCCACGACGTGCCGCGCGATCCCGAGACCATCGCGGCCATCGCCAACCGCCAGACAGGCATCGGCTGCGATCAGGTGATCGTGCTGGAGCCGACCTCGCGCGCCGACATGTTCATGCGGATCTACAACGCCGACGGCAGCGAGGTGGGCGCGTGCGGGAACGCGACCCGCTGTGTCGCGGCGCTTGCCGCGGTGGAGCAGGAGCGGCTGTCGGTCAGGATCGAAACGGCGGCGGGCATCCTGCCAGCAGAGGTCGGCGCCGACGGCATGGTCGCCGTCGATATGGGCGTGCCGCGGCTCCGCTGGGATCAGATCCCGTTGGACGAGGAATTCCACGACACGAAGCGGATCGAGCTGCAGCTCGGGCCCATCGACGATCCGGTTCTCCACTCGCCGGCGGTCGTCAATGTCGGCAATCCTCACTGCATCTTCTTCGTCGACGATCTCGACGCTCACGATCTCGGCCGGTTCGGGCCGCTGGTGGAGAATTTCCCGATCTTTCCGGAGCGGGCGAATGTGTCGCTCGCCCAAGTCACCAGCGACGATGCGCTGAAGCTTCGCACCTGGGAGCGGGGCGCTGGCTTGACGAAGGCCTGCGGCACGGCGGCCTGTGCCGCGGCCGTCTCGGCGGCGCGGCGGAAGCTCACGGGCCGGACGGTCAAGGTGAGCCTGCCGGGCGGCGATCTGGTCATCGATTGGCGGGAGGACGACGACCATATCCTGATGATCGGTCCTTATGCGCTCGACTTCGAAGGCACGCTGCCCGAGGGCCTCGTTAAGCAAGAGTCGGCGCCACTTTGAAGCTCTTCACGGGCCGCCCCTTTTTCGTGTTAGACACCCAAAATGTCCGATCTTGAGATCATTACTTTCGGCTGCCGCCTGAACACCTACGAGTCCGAGGTTATGCGGCGCCACGCGCAGGACGCGGGTCTGGAAGACGCCGTGATCGTGAACACCTGCGCGGTGACCGAAGAGGCCGTGCGCCAGGCGCGCCAAGCGATCCGGCGCGCGCGCCGGAAGCGGCCCGATGCCAAGATCATCGTGACCGGCTGTGCCGCCCAGATCGACCCGGAGCATTTCGCCGGCATGGGCGAGATCGACCATGTGGTCGGCAACCAGGAGAAGCTGGAGGCCAAGACCTTCGGCGGGCTCTCCATCGGCGGCGAAGAGCGGGTCCAGGTCAACGACATCATGTCGGTGCAGGAGACGGCCGGCCACCTGATCGAAGGATTCGGCAATCGCGCCCGCGCCTATGTGCAGATCCAGAACGGCTGCGATCACCGTTGCACCTTCTGCGTGATCCCCTATGGCCGCGGCCCGTCGCGCTCGGTGCCGGCGGGCGAGGTGGTGCGCCAGATCCGCGTGCTGGCCGAGCAGGGCTATTCGGAAGTGGTGCTGACCGGCGTCGACATTACCTCATACGGCGCAGACCTGCCGGGCGGGATGCGCCTCGGTAGGCTTGTGCGTTCCATCCTGCGTCAGGTTCCTGAACTGCCGCGGCTGCGCCTCTCCTCCATCGATTCCATCGAGGTGGACGAGGATCTGATGCGGGCGATCGCCGAGGAAGAGCGGCTGATGCCCCATCTGCATCTCTCCTTGCAGGCGGGGGACGACCTCACCCTGAAGCGCATGAAGCGGCGGCACGGCCGCGCCCAGTCGGTGCAGTTCTGCGAAGAGGCGCGCCGGCTGCGGCCGGATATCGTCTTCGGGGCGGATCTGATCGCGGGTTTCCCGACCGAAACCGACGCGATGTTCGAAAATTCAATGTCCCTGGTCGACGACTGCGGGTTGACCTTCCTGCATGTCTTTCCGTTCAGCGCGCGGCCCGGAACGCCGGCTGCGCGCATGCCCGCGGTCGACAAGCAGATCGTGAGCGCCCGGGCGAAGGCTTTGCGCGAAAAGGGCGTCGTGGCCCTGCGGCGTCATCTCGATCAGGCAAGCGGCCGTCGCATCCAGGTGCTGATGGAACGTGAAACTCTGGGCCGTGCGTCCGACTTTACCCTAGTCAAGCTGGAAGGCGATCACGGGGCGGAACGACTGGTCGAGGCTGAAGTGCACGGCCATGACGGCAACGCCCTTTTGGCGAAGGTGACGGGATGAGCGAGACCAAGAAGCCGGGATTCTTCAAACGGTTGTTCGGGTTCGGCGGCGCCGAAGAGGCGGCCAAACCGCCTGAGCCCGAGAAGCCGAAAGCGGCAGAAAAGCCGGCTGCGAAAGCGCCTGCGGAGAAGAAGCCTGCTCAGAAGCCGCCTGCCGCCAAGAAGCCCGCGGCGAAAAAACCGGCAGCCAAGAAAGCTGCAGAGAAGAAGCCGGCTGCGAAGAGCGCGACCGCCACATCGACGGCCGAGAAGGCGCCCGCCGCTAAGACGCCTGCGGCGAAGAAACCTGCTGCCAAGAAGTCCGCTGCGAAGCCGGCCGAGTCCGGCGCTGCGAAAACGTCTGCCAAAACGACGAGCACCGACAAGAAAACGACCGTCGCGAAAGAACCGGCAGCCAAGAAGCCCGCTGCCAAAAAAACCGCTGCCAAGAGCGCGGGCAAGCCTGCGACCGCGGCTTCGAAATCCTCCAAGACGCCCCATGAGGCCGAAGGCACCTCGAAGACCTTCGAGCCGAGCGCCCCGATGAGCGCGGATGAAAAGCGGCGCCAGGACAAGAAGGCGGCTGACATGCAGCCGGAGACGCCGCCGCCCGATTCCGCGCCTGTGACCGCGCCGGGCAAGGAGCGTCCGGAAGAGAAGCAGCCTTCACGCCGCAAAGAAGAGGCGCCTGAGGCCGACGACGAGGCGGGGCCGGCGAGCCCACGTCCGCCGGAGCCCGATGCCGAGCCGGGTAAGGACGACGACAAAGAGAAGCCGGAGAAGACCGTGCCGCCTGCGGGCCCCGGGCCTGCCGATACGGATGAGGAAGAGGCGGGGCCCACCGCGCCGGAGCCGAAGCAGCTCAAGACCCAGGGCTCTGGAAAGAAGAAGAGCTGGTTCGCCCAGCTTCGGGAAGGGCTGTCGCGCACGTCCAATGCGCTGTCGGACAATATCGCGTCCGTTCTCACCAAGGAGCGCCTCGACGAGGACACCCTCGACGATCTTGAGGACGTGCTGATACGGGCGGATCTCGGGGTCGAGATGGCCGAGCGGGTCCGCAATATCGTCGCCAAGAATCGCTACGATCGCGGAGCGACGGCTGAAGCCGTCCGCGAGGTGCTGGGCGACGAAGTCAGCAAGGTTCTCGATCCCGTGGCGAAGCCGTTTCCTCCCATGGACGAGAAGCCTTTCGTTTGGCTCGTCGTTGGCGTGAACGGCACGGGCAAGACCACCACCATCGGCAAGCTGGCCCATCGCTTCCAGGCTCAGGGAAAGAGCGTGATGCTGGCGGCGGCCGATACGTTCCGGGCGGCGGCGATCGACCAGCTCAAGATCTGGGGCGACCGGGTGGATGCCCAGGTGATCTGCCATGACGTGGGATCCGATCCGGCGGGCGTGGCGTATGACGGGCTGAAGCGGGCCCAGGAAACGAATACCGACGTGCTGCTGATCGACACGGCCGGCCGTTTGCAGAACAAGAACGATTTGATGGACGAGCTGGCGAAGATCGTTCGGGTCGTGAAGAAGCTCGAAGAAGACGCCCCGCACGGCGTGCTTCTGGTGCTCGATGCGACCACGGGCCAGAACGCGCTGAACCAGGTGGAGCTGTTCCAGCAGGTCGCCGGCGTGACGGGGCTTGCGGTCACCAAGCTCGACGGCACGGCACGGGGCGGGATTTTGGTAGCCATCGCGGAGCGCTTCGGCCTGCCGGTGCATGCTATCGGCGTGGGCGAGGGGATCGACGATCTGGAATCCTTCGATGCGGAGGATTTCGCACGGGCCATCGCCGGTTTCGGACGGGAAAATGCAAAAGCAGCCTGATCACAAGAATTCCGACCTGAAGAAGTCCGAGCTGGAGAAATCCGCGCACCACGCGACGCCCGAGGAGGCGGAGCGCGAGGTCGAGCAGTCTATGCCGACCAAGATGGCGATCGAGCTCGGTCCGCTGCTGATCTTCTTCGCCGTCAACGCGGCGCGGGATATCTACGCGGCTACCGCGGCGTTCATGGTCGCGACCGTCGCCGCGCTCGCCTTCGCCTTCTTCCGCTATCGGAAAATCCCCATCATGCCGCTGGTGAGCGGCGTGATCGTCATGGGCTTCGGCGGGCTCACGCTTTATCTGCAGGACGACACGTTCATCAAGCTGAAGCCCACCATCGTCTACGTAACCTTCGCCGCGGTGCTGTTCGGCGGCTTGTTGATGAAAAAGCCGCTGCTGCAGTTCCTGTTCGGTCCCGCCTTTTCGCTGACCGAGGAAGGCTGGCGGAAGCTGACCTATCGCTGGATCGGCTTCTTCATCGTCATGGCGGTGGTGAACGAGATCGTCTGGCGGAACTTCTCTACCGATGCGTGGGTGAGCTTCAAGGTGTTCGGCTTCTTGCCGCTGACGCTGATCTTCGCGGTGCTGCAGATGCCGCTTCTGCAGCGCTACGGACAGGGTGGCGACGAAGAAGAACGCGCCCATTAAACATATCGCTCGGTTCCCGAGCGAGGCCTGTCGAAATCCGGGAAAATATCCCTAAATCTTTAGGGACAGCTCTGTTTGGGCCGCGCTGCCCGAGTGAAGTGCACTGATCGGAGCCTGTCCCTTCGGGAAACTCACGCGCGAGTTGGGAAGAGGGCTCAAAACGCAACCTATAGTTTGCGACTATGGATTGCGGGTTGTAGTAAGGAAGACCAGTGCCGATGCGATTCGTTAAGCTTGGGGGGCGTCGCCGAGGACTGTGGAGAAGTTGAATCGAGATGGGACAGCGAGACACCGGTAACGGTCTTGAGCACTCCGCCATGCATTTGCTGCACCGCGCGGGACAGTTTGCGAACGATATTTTCCTGCTTGAAGCCAGTGCGTGCCATCTGACTCCCCGCCAATTCACCGTGCTTGCAACGGTCGGCGAGTCCGAAGGTCTCACCCAAACCGATCTTGTGGAGAAAACGGGCATCGACCGTTCGACGCTCGCCGATATCGTCGCCAGGCTGCTGTCGCGCGGCCTGATCAAGCGGAAGCGCGCCAAGCAGGATGGCCGGGCCTACGAAATCCGGCTGACGCGGGTCGGCGTGAAGACGCTTTCCGAGGCCCAGCCGCGGGCCATGGCGGCCGATACGCGGCTTTTGTCGAAGCTCCCGCCGTCGAAGCGCGAGGAGTTTCTGGAATCCCTCAACCTCATCGTCGAAGGCGGCAAAGACTAGGAAAAGGACTAGGAGCCGCCGGCGGTGTCTTCGCCTGAAGCGCCGCCTGAACCCGAGGTCTTCATGCCCTTCTCTGCGATGAGCGGGAGGAGCTCCTCCTTCACCGACTTTTCGGTGAGCGGCCCGACATGGCGGTAGGCCATGTTCCCTTCAGCATCGATCACATAGGTCTCCGGCACGCCGTAGACGCCCCAGTCGATGGCCGTGCGCCCCGACCGGTCGGCGCCAACGCGCTCAAACGGGTTTCCCAGCTTGGCGAGGAAGGCGCGGGCGCTTTCCGGATCGTCCTTGTAATTGATGCCGAACAGGCGGACGCCGGGTTCTTTGGCGAGCTCCATAAGGACTGGGTGTTCCTGGCGGCATGGCCCGCACCAGGATGCCCAGACATTGACGATGGTCGGGCCGTCTTCGGCCAGATCTTCGTTATCGAAGCCCTCGCCTCCTTCGATGAGCGGCGGGAGGTCGAAGACCGGGACCGGCTTGCCGAGGAGCACTGAAGGCAAGCGATGCGGATCGCCGGCGCCAAGCGCGAACCAGAAGAGCGCAGCGAGCCCCAGAAACACGATCAGCGGCAGGGACCAGATAAGCGCGCGGCGGCGCGGTGATCCGTCTTGCTCGGTCATTTGCTTCCCCGGCTGGCGGTCCGCTTGGCGGCCTGGGTTTTCCTTGCAGGCGCCTTGCGGCTATTCGGCCCGCGTTTTGCTTGGGTCTGGGGTTTTGTCTGAGACTTGGGCGTCGGCTTGGATGTCGTCTTAGATTGCGGTTTCGCCCCCGTTTTGGAGGCTTTTGATGCCGATTCCGCAGATTTGGACACTGACTTGGTGGCGGAGCGCCTTGTAATCCCTCGGGCTTCGAGGTCGGCAAGCAGGCGGCGCTGGCGCCGGTCGGCGCCGACCACACCGATGGTGAGGCCGATCACGCACACCGCAGTCACCGCATAGGCGCTCCAGATGAACGTGGCGTGGGGGCCGAGATTAAGGGCGTTTTCGAGCATGGTCTGTCGGTCTTTTAGGCAGTCGCGGCCCGTTGGACGGCGATCTGCTGAAGGGCGTGGACGCGGCGGCTGAGGATTTCAGCGCGCATGGCCAGAAGATGCAGCAGGGTGAACAGGGCGAAGAAGCCTGCGCCCATGACGAAGAGCGGGGTCAGCAGGGAGGGATCGATGGTCGGCCCACCCATGCGAAAGACGCTCGCCGGCTGATGCAGGGTATTCCACCAATCGACGGAGAATTTGATGATGGGCAGGTTCACCGCGCCCACGAGCGCCAGAATGGCGGTGGCGCGGGCGGCCCGGCCCGGATCCTCGATAGCCTGACGGAGCGCGATCAGCCCCAGATAGAGCAGGAACAGGATCAGCATGGAGGTCAGCCGCGCATCCCACACCCAATAGGTGCCCCACATGGGCTTGCCCCACAGGGAGCCGGTGACGAGCACGATGAAGGTGAAGGTCGCGCCGATGGGGGCGGCAGCCTTGGCGGAGACGTCGGCCAGGGGGTGGCGCCAGATCAGCACGCCGAGGGCGGACAGGGCGATCAGCGCGTAGGCGAACATGGAAATCCAGGCCGACGGCACGTGGATGAACATGATCTTCACGGTCTGGCCCTGCTGATAGTCGGGCGGGGCCTGGAAGAAGGTGAGATAGAGGCCGTAGCCGATCAGCAGCACCGTGAGTCCGGCGAGCCACGGGGTGAGGGCGCTCACCAGGCTCAAGAACCGCGTCGGGTTCGCCAGGCCGCTCAGGCCGCCGGGCGGTTTGCGATCACTCATAAGGGCTGCTCGCGATAGCTTCGGAACGGGTCGGCATCCGTGCCTTTCGGATGCCTGTTTGAAGTCGATCTAAGGTGTTTGGGGCGTGGACGCAATCGGCGGCGCCTATTGGCCGCTCATCGAAGGGCCGCCCGCAAGGCCGCGGCGGCGGCAATGGGCGAGAGTACGATGCTGATCAGGCTGATGGCGCAGAGGATCAGAAACGCGCTCCAGGGGGATCCCGGACCGGTGGTGGCCGCGCTCACGGTGGAGACACCGAAGATCAGCACTGGCACGTAGAGCGGCAGGACGAGGAGCGCGATGAGAACGCCGCTGCGGCGAAGCCCCAAGGTCAGCGCGGCGCCGATGGCGGCCAGGAAGCTGACAGCGGGCGTGCCGGCCAAGAGGGAGAGCATCAGCACCCCATAGGCCTGGATGGGCAGGTTCAGGAGCAGGCCGAGGACCGGCGCCAGGAGGGCCAGGGGAATGCCCGTGGCGATCCAGTGGGCGAGGCTCTTGATTCCGGCGGCGACCTCCAGCGGAACTGGCCCGAGCATGAGGAGGTCGAGGCTCCCGTCCTCGTAGTCGTTGTGAAAGATGCGGTCGGCGGAGAGCAGGCCCGCGAGCAGCAGCGCGACCCAGAGCATGCCGGCGGCAATGCGCGACAGCAGATTGAGATCGGGGCCGAGGCCCAGAGGCGTGAGCACGATGACCGTGAAATAGAAGCCGAGCGCGGTGCCGATGGCGCCGCCTTCCCGCCAGGACAGGGCGAGGTCGCGGCGCAGCAGTGCAAGACAAGCGCGGATCATGCCATCTCTCGCGCGCGGAGATCGAGGCGGTGTGCGAAGCGAAGCGAAAGGGGCGTGTGGCTGGCGACGATGGCCATGCCGCCCGCCTTCAGATGCTCCTTGATGATGGCCGCCAGGATCTTGGTCGACGCCGCATCGAGAGAGACCGAGGGCTCGTCCAGCAGCCAGACGGGGCGGGGTGCTGCAAGCAGGCGGCATAAAGCGAGCTTCCGCTTCTGGCCGGCGGAGAGCATCCCGGCGGGGAGACTCGCGATCTCCGCGAGGCCGAAGCGGGCGAGATGGGCCTTGAGATCGTCGTCTGAGAGGTCCGGAGCGCCGTAATATTCGACCCAGAAGCGCAGATTCTCCGCGACGCTGAGGCTTGCCTTCACCCCGTTCGCGTGGCCGATATAGTGGACATGCTCGCCGAACGGCGTCTCGTCGTCTTCCGGCAAGAGCCGGACATCGCCCGTCTCGGCCGGCAGGAACCCCGCCATGAGGCGCAGCAGGCTCGTCTTGCCGGCACCGTTGGGGCCGGTGAGCAGCAAGGCCTCGCCGGCGGAAAGCGCGAAGCTCAGCCCCTCGAAAACGAGGCGCAGGCCGCGGCGGCAGGCAAGGTCTTGTGCTTCGAGGCGCTGGGGGTCGTCCATTGCACCCTAATTGGTCAGTGTCTGGCGCGTTCGTGGGCGAAAAGGCACGTGCTGTCTTCGCGCATTGTCACCCTTTCGCATGGGGCTTTATATAGAAGTTCTGGGAAAGCCAAGGGTGCGGCTCTCGGTGCCGCCTTTGCGGGGCCGATTGGCCCCATTCTTGATTGTCATTTTCATGCACGGTTTTGGGGACGCAATTGACCACTTCATCTCAAACGTCGCTCGATAGTTTCAAATCCCGCTCGACGTTGAAGCTGAAGGATCGCAGCTACCAATATTTCGATCTGAAGAAGGCCGAGGCCAACGGGCTGGACGGCATCGGCAGCCTGCCCTTTTCGCTCAAGGTGCTTCTGGAGAACCTGTTGCGTCACGAGGACGGGCGCTCGGTCACCGAAGACGATATCCGCGCCATGGCGGGCTGGGTCACCGACCGGCGGAGCGACCGGGAGATCGCGTTCCGCCCCGCCCGCGTCCTGATGCAGGATTTTACCGGCGTGCCGGCGGTGGTCGATCTGGCCGCCATGCGCGACGCCATGGCAGCACTGGGCCGTGACCCCGAACAGATCAATCCCCTGGCGCCGGTCGATTTGGTGATCGATCACTCGGTCATGGTGGATGTGTTCGGCTCGGCCAATGCGTTCTTGGAGAATGTGGAGCGGGAATACGAGCGGAACGGCGAACGCTATGCCTTCCTGCGCTGGGGCGCGGAGGCGTTCGACAATTTCCGAGTGGTGCCGCCGGGCACCGGCATCTGTCATCAGGTCAATCTGGAATATCTCGCCCAGACGGTCTGGACGAAGGAGAATGGCGAGCTCACCGCCTTCCCCGATTCTCTGGTCGGCACCGACAGCCACACCACCATGGTGAACGGGCTTTCCGTTCTGGGCTGGGGCGTTGGCGGTATCGAGGCGGAGGCCGCCATGCTCGGCCAGCCGATCTCCATGCTGATCCCTGAAGTGATCGGCTTCCGTCTGACAGGCAAGCTGCAGGAAGGCGTGACGGCCACGGATCTGGTGCTCACGGTCACCGAGATGCTGCGCCGCAAGGGCGTGGTCGGCAAGTTCGTGGAATTCTACGGCAAGGGGCTCGATCACCTGCCGCTCGAGGACCGGGCGACCATCGCCAACATGGCGCCGGAATACGGCGCGACCTGCGGTTTCTTCCCTGTCGACAAGGAGACGCTGGAGTATCTCGAAGCCACGGGCCGCAAGCGGTCCCGCATCAAGCTCGTCGAGGAATATGCCAAGACCCAAGGTCTCTATCGCGAGACAGATACGCCGGACCCTGTATTCACCGATACGCTGGAGCTCGACCTGGCGGACGTCGAGCCGTCGCTCGCCGGGCCGAAGCGGCCTCAGGACCGGGTGCCTCTGACACGCGCAGCCGAGGCTTTCGCACACGTGCTGGACGAGGAGTACGGCAAGGCGGCAGAGGCCGACAAGCGCGTGCCCGTCGAAGGCAAGAATTTCGATCTCGGCCACGGCGACGTGGTGATCGGGGCGATCACGTCCTGCACCAACACCTCGAACCCCTCGGTAATGATCGCCGCCGGGCTTTTGGCGCGCAACGCCGTGAAGAAGGGCCTGCAGACCAAGCCCTGGGTGAAGACCTCGCTGGCGCCGGGCTCTCAAGTGGTGAGCGATTATCTGAAGAAGGCCGACCTGCAGGACGATCTGGATAAGCTTGGCTTCAATCTGGTGGGCTATGGCTGCACGACCTGCATCGGCAATTCCGGGCCGCTGCCGGAGGAGATTTCCAAGACTATTCACGAGAACGGGCTGGCGGTCGCCTCTGTGCTTTCTGGCAACCGCAACTTCGAAGGCCGTGTGAACCAGGACGTGCGGGCGAACTATCTCGCCTCGCCGCCGCTGGTCGTGGCTTACGCGCTGGCCGGCAGCATCAATGTCGATCTGCTCAACGATCCGCTCGGCACCGACAAGGACGGCAAGCCGGTCTATCTGAAGGATCTGTGGCCGAGCTCCAAGGAGATCGCCAAGACCGTGCGCAAGGCCGTGAAGCGCGAGATGTTCAAGGATCGCTACGCCGACGTGTTCCGCGGCGACAAGGAATGGCGTGACATCGATTTCACGGGTGGCCGGACCTACGATTGGGACAGCAAGTCCACCTATGTGCAGAACCCGCCCTATTTCGTGGACATGGACCCGGAGCCGAAGCCGGTCACGGATATCGAGAATGCGCGCATCCTCGGCCTGTTCGGCGATTCCATCACCACGGACCACATCTCGCCGGCGGGCGCCATCAAGCAGGACAGTCCGGCCGGGCGCTATCTGCAGGAGCACGGCGTCCAGCCGATCGACTTCAACTCCTACGGCTCGCGGCGCGGCAATCACGAGGTGATGATGCGCGGCACCTTCGCCAATATCCGCATCAAGAACCAGATGGTGCCGGGTGTCGAAGGTGGCGTGACGGTGCATCATCCGTCCGGCGAGCAGATGGCGATCTACGATGCGGCCATGCGCTACGCCGATGAGAACGTGCCGCTGGTGGTGTTTGCCGGCAAGGAATACGGCACGGGCTCATCCCGCGACTGGGCGGCCAAGGGCACCCTGCTGCTCGGCGTGCGCGCGGTCATCACCGAGAGCTTCGAGCGCATCCACCGGTCGAACCTGATCGGCATGGGGGTGCTGCCTTTGATGTTCGAGCACGGCACGGACTGGAAGTCTCTGGGGCTCACGGGCGAGGAGATGGTCTCCATCGACGGGCTCGCCGATATCAGCCC
The DNA here is from genome assembly GCF_042676065.1 of Methyloligella solikamskensis. NCBI lineage: Bacteria > Pseudomonadati > Pseudomonadota > Alphaproteobacteria > Hyphomicrobiales > Hyphomicrobiaceae > Methyloligella > Methyloligella solikamskensis. Next base: position 507,326 of record NZ_JBHTJO010000001.1, read on the forward strand.
GAAGCAGACCATCAACGCCAAGATCACCTATCCGAGCGGCGAGGAGCGGACCATTCCGCTGCTGGTGCGCATCGATACGGCGGACGAGCTCGACTACTACCGCAACGGCGGCATCCTGCACTTCGTGCTGCGGCAGCTCGCCAAGGCGGCCTAGGGCTTCCCATATCGCGGCGGCATCCTGATGTGCGTCGCACCTCACCTCTCCCCGGCGGGGAGAGGTCGAGCACGCAGTGCTCGGGTGAGGGGGATAAAGAACCGAGAGGGGTTGTCCCCTCACCCCAACCCTCTCCCTACAGGGGAGAGGGAGTCGCTCAGCGGCGGTGGCAAACGCTGCGCCACTAAGAGGAGCGCTTTCGTCCTGTCACTCACCCAAATGTGAATTCCGGCGCGCGGGTTGTGAGCCCACGCGCTGCATCGTTTGGGGCAGATTGCGGCTCATGAGAGCCTATCTGTCCAATCTGCTCGTGCCCCTGCTGCTGGGCCTGGCCCTGTTGTTGTCAGGGTTCTATATCGCGGCCGTTTCAGCGGCGCCGGTGAAGACCCCCGCAGTGCTGGAGCTGTTCACCAGCCAGGGCTGCTCGTCCTGCCCGCCGGCGGACCGTCTGCTCGGTCAGCTGGCCAAGCGGGACGACGTGATCGCGCTCTCCTATTCCGTCGACTACTGGGATTATCTCGGCTGGAAGGACACGCTGGGCTCGCCTGAGAACAGCGAGCGGCAGCGACGCTATGCGAGCGTGCGGGGCGACGGGCGGGTCTATACCCCGCAGATCGTCGTGAACGGTGTCGTCCATGCGGTGGGGAGCAATCCTCAGGCCGTGAGCGAGGCGATCCAATCGGCTGAGACTGAGATCGCCGACCGTAAGGTGCCGATCTCTCTAACCCGCGACGGTGACACCCTGGTCGCGTCGCTCGGCGACGGTGGCGCTGGGCGGTCTGCGACGCTTTGGGCCGGCACGGCGAAATCATCCCAGTCGGTCAAGATCGCACGGGGCGAAAATCGCGGGCGGACGGTCACCTATCATAACAATGTCCGCCAACTCGTGCCCATGGGGACATGGTCGGGCGCGGCGGGCCGTATGACAATTCCGCTCTCCAAGCTCAAGGGGAGCGACGGCGACCGCATCTTCGTGCTGCTGCAGCGTGGCGCGGGCGGGCCGATCCTCGGCGCGGCGGAGCTCTCGACGCTCTAAGCGCTATTCCTTTCAGAGAGTCCCCAACACCTCATGGCGAGGGCGTCGCATCTGCGGCGCGTCTCCAACCATGAGGCTTGTCGCCTCTCCATCATTTCCCGGAACAGTGCTCCAGAATCGAAAAACGGGCCGGCGTGAAAGCCGACCCGTTCTCCGTACTCATTCGCTGGGAGGAGCGAACTTTAGAAATGAAGTGGCCCGGTCCTAGTTGAAGACCCCGGGGGGGCTGGGGGGCTGAGATACCGAAGCCTCACTTGGACCGGGCCGAGAGGCAACAGTAGTCATCCTAGCGATTTTTGGGGCATGCCAACGGCTGAACTGGGGCAATACTGTGATTTATATTACAAATTGTTACACTTGTTTCTGTGGCCCGATCCGCTTGTGTTCGCCCGCGTTGAGCGCCATCATGACAGCTCTGTTGCAAAGGGTGAGACGGTTTGAGCGATCCCACATTCACCGTCGTGCCGTTGACCGGCGCGGGTAGGCCTCAGCCGGTTTCGAACGGCACCTCCAAGCCCAGCGAAGTTGCTTTCAACCGCTGGGAGCTTTCTCAAATCCTCAATGTCTATGGCCGGAAGGTGGCGAGCGGCGAATGGCGCGACTACGCCATCGACTTCGCCCGGGACAAGGCCGTGTTCTCGATCTTCCGGCGCACCAGCGAGGTGCCGCTCTACCGGATCGAGAAGGATCCTAAGCTGGCCCGTCGTCAGGGCGCCTATAGCGTGGTGGCCGCGACCGGTCAGATCCTGAAGCGCGGCCACGACCTGTCGCGGGTCCTGCGCGTGCTCGACAAGGGTCTGCGGCTCGTCGAGGGGTAGCTCTCAAAAAACTCGACACGTCATCCTGAGGCGCTCGGCGCGGAACGCGGCGAGCCTCGAAGGATGGGCAGGTTTATCGGGGCCACGTCTCCTTCGAGGCATGGCCGTCGGCCATGCACCTCAGGATGACGTGCTGTTGCGCCTTGTCAGCAAGCAACAAAAAAGCCCCGGAGGAGGTCCCCCGGGGCTTTGTCTTTGAGACGTCCAGTCTGGACTAGCGGCGGTCGCCGAAGAGCGACAGCAGCATCATGAACAGGTTGATGAAGTCCAGATACAGCCGCAGGGCGCCCATGATGGATTTGCGTCCGGCCACGGCGGTCGAGTCACCCTCGTAGTACATCTCCTTGATCTGCTGAGTGTCGTAGGCGGTGAGGCCTGCGAAGATCAGCACGCCGATCACGGAGATGGCGAATTGCATGGCGGACGACTGCATGAACAGGTTCACCAGCGACGCGAGGATGATGCCGATAAGGCCCATAAAGAGGAAGGAGCCCCAGCCGGAAATATCCCGCTTGGTGGTGTAGCCCCAGAGGCTCAAGCCACCGAAAGCGGCGGCCGTGATGAAGAACACCTGGGTAATGCTCTGGCCCGTATAGACCAGGAAGATCGACGCAAGCGATGCGCCCATGAGCGCGGCAAAGCCCCAGAAGGCGGCCTGCGCGGCGCCGAGGCTCATGCGCTGTATGCCCATGGAAAGCACGAACACCATGGCAAGCGGGGCAAGAATGACCACCCACTTGAAGGCGCTGTTGAACATGATGTTGCCGAACTCGGTGAGCTGGAGGCCGGCACCGGTCTGCACCACGGAGAACGAGTAGATCGCGTAGGCGACAACGCCGGTGAGCGCGACGCCGCTCGCCATGTAGTTGTAGACGCTGAGCATATAGCTGCGCAGACCCTGGTCGATCGTACCTGGTTCGGCACGGCCGGCGGTGCGCGGCTGGGCGTAGCGTCCTTCGTATTCAGCCATCGATGACTTTCCTTTCAGCCTGAGTGCCCGGGGATCGGGCGGTTCAGTGAGAAACTCTTGTGTTGCGGCAAATATGGGCGTGTTCCCATATCTGCGCAAGATGCAGTTGCGGCAAAGGTATCCGCTCTCTTTAACGAGAAAATGGCTGCTTCAGCCGCAACTGCAGGATGAATGGCGGAAAGCGGCTCATTCCGCCCGCAAATAGGGGGCCGCCTTGGCCGAAAGCACCCGCCAAATGGCGACCAGCCCGAGCCCCAGGACCAGTCCCAACGAGAGGAGGACGGTCTCCCCCGCGGCAAGTGCGGAGAAGCGGAACGGGATGTTGAACACGAAGACGCAGAGCACGAAGGCGGTGAGCGTCGCGATGGCGACGGCCGCGACCGCCACGCTGAGCGCGAGAAAGGCGAACTCAACCAGCTCGGCGGTGACGATGCGGCGGCGGGTTGCGCCGAGGGTCTTGTAGAGCACGGCGAGATATTGCCGTCGCTGCTGGCCGGAGGCGATGGCACCGGCAAGCACCACGGCGCCTATAAGAAGCGTGATGCCCGCGGTGACCTGGATGGCGGTCATAACCTGACCGATCAGCTTCTGAGCCGCATCGACCACGTCGCCCACCTTGATGGCGGTCACGAGGGGGAAGGCCTCCGAAAGGGTCTGGATCAGCTTGCCTTCCTGCTCCGGCGTGGTGCCGTCGGGGAATTCCAGGGTTGCCAGGGCCCGGTGGGGCACGCCTTTCAGGGTGCTGGGCGGGAACACCATGATGAAGTTGATGGCCAGGGACTCCCAGTCGATCTCCCGGAAGTTGGAGACGGAGGCCTCGATATTGCGGCCCAGGATGTTCACGGTGACCAGATCGCCCAGATGGAGGCCTAAGCCTTCCGCTGCCTTGTCGTCGAAGGAAACCAGCGGCGGGCCGTCATAGTCCTTCGGCCACCATTCGCCGGCGACGACTTTGGAGCCTGTCGGGACTTCGCCCGTGTAGGTGAGGCCGCGGTCGCCGTTGATCACCCATTGATACTCGGGCGAGGCCTCGATCTCTTCCACGGAGATCCCGTTCAGCCGGACGATCCGGCCGCGCAGCATAGGGGCGTCGTTCAGCTGCACGTCGGGCAGGACGGATTTGGCCGTTTCACGGAAGCGGCCGATATCGCCCGCGTCTATGTCGAGAAAATAATAGGAGGGCGCGTCGGCGGCGAGATCCCCCTGGAGCTCGGCGACGAGTGCCCGGTCGATGAGAGCGACGGCGACCAGAAGGCCGAGACCCAGCCCCAGCGAAAGCGCGACGTTGCGGGCCAGGGACCCGGGGCCGCCGATGCTGGCGAATGCGAGCGCGATGGTGGGCGGCATCTTTGGGCGAAGCTTGGCGGCTAGCACCTGCAAGCCCCAGCCGATGGCGTAAAGCAGGGCGAAGGCCGCCACGATACCTAGGCAGATCAAGCCGGTGACGATGGGCTCGCTGGAGGTTGCGACGGCGAGCGCGAACAGTGCGAAGCCGGCGAGCCCCGAGCCCACCGCGAACGGCCAGGCGGTGGTGAAGCGGTCTTCTTCCGCCAGGTGGGAGCGCATGAGCACGGCGGGCGGCACGGCGCTGGCGCGGCCCAGAGGCCAGAGCACGAACAGCGCCATGGTGAGGAGGCCGGCCCCCGCCGCCATCAGGAGCGGGATGGGATGGATTGACGTCACCAGGGTAATGGGCAAGCGGTCGGCGTAGAGCGCCGACAGGATTGCAGGGGTCGCCGCGCCGATCATCAGACCGGCAAGGATGCCGACGACGGTCAGCAGCAGCGCCTGGATCAGATAGATGCGGAGCACGAGCTTGGACGTGGCGCCCAGGCTCTTGAAGATGGCGATGACTTCGCGCTTGCGGTTCATATAGGCGTGGATTGCGTTGCCCACGCCGATGCCGCCGAGAAGCAACGCGGTGAGCCCGACGAGGCCGATGAACTGTGTGAAGCGGTCGGCGTTGCGGCGCAGGCGCGGAGCGGGATCGGTCCAGTCGTTGACCGCGAAGCCGCTCTCCGGAAAGCGCTCCTGGATCTTACCCTTGGTGGCCGCCAGCACCTCGCGGTCGGCGCCGAGCTCGCCTGGCAGGCGCAGACGGTAGGTCCAGCGGATCAGGCTGCCGGGCTGGATGAGCCCCGTCTCCTTCAACGTGTCGAGAGAGATGAGGACGCGCGGACCGTAGGCAAGGCGGTCGGCCAGGCGGTCCGGCTGGTCGCCCAGGGTGCCGGCGATGGTGACGTTGCCTTCGCCGATCACCAGCTTGTCGCCGACCTTCAGACCGAGGCGGTCAAGCAGGGTGCTCTCGACGATGGCGTTGCCGGTCGTGCGCCAAAGCGCCTTGGCGTCCTTCGGCTCCAGGATCTCGACATCGCCGAAGAGCGGAAAGGCGTCGTCGACCGCTTTGATCTCGACCAGGGCGCTCTTGTCCTTGTCGGCATGGGCCATGGCCCGGAGGCTGGCCGACTCGCTGACCTCGCCCAGCTCATTGAGGGCTTTGGCCTCTTCTTCCGTCGCCTGGCGGTGGACCAGCTCGAAGGAAAGGTCGCCGCCCACAAGCGTGCGGCCGCTATTGACCAGCGCACCGTCGAAGGCGGCGGCGAGCGAGCCGATGGCGGCGATGGAGGCGACGCCCAGGGCAATGCAGATGACAAAGACAGCAAGACCGCCGGCGCCGGAGCGGAGCTCGCGCAGGGCGATCTTGAAAGGAAGCCAGATGGAGGGATCGGCGGCTTTGACGGGTTCGCTCACGAGGCGGTGGCCTGCTCTTCGTCTTCTGCCGCGATCTGGCCGTCGGCCAGCGTCACCATGCGGCCGCAGCGCTCGGCGAGCGACCGGTCATGGGTGATGAGCAGCAAGGTCGCGCCGGTGCGCTCCTTCAGAGCGAAGAGGAGATCCATCACCTGCTGGCCGGTCTTGAGATCCAGATTGCCGGTCGGTTCGTCGGCCAGGATGAGGGACGGTCCGGGGCTCAGAGCCCGGGCAATGGCAACGCGCTGCTTCTCGCCGCCGGAAAGCTGGGCGGGAAAATGGCTCTCGCGACGGGACAGCCCTACTTCCTTCAGGGCTTCCCTCGCCACGGAAAAGGCGTCGTCCCGGTCGAGAAACTCAAGCGGGAGGGCGACATTCTCCAGGGCCGTCATGGTGGGGACGAGGTGGAAAGCCTGGAAGACAATGCCGATATGGGTGGCGCGCAGCCGCGCCAGTCCGTCTTCGTTGAGCGGCGACAGGTCGGTGCCTGCGATGCTCACCTTGCCCTTGGTCACGCGTTCCAGCCCCGCCATGACCATGAGCAGGGTGGACTTGCCGGCGCCGCTCGGACCAACGATGGCGACGGTCTCGCCGTCCGCGACGCTGAAATCGATGCCGCGCAGGATGTCGACAGGGCCGGCGCGGGAGGGCAGCGTCACGTGGACGTCCTCGAGAGCGATGGCCGGTGTGGGAGATTTGTAAGTATTTTCCATGAGCGGGCTATGAGGTGAGGATTCGCATGGGTGTCGTCAATAGAGAAGCCCAAAGAGGTGAAAACATGAAAGCTGCTTCGGCCCGTCTGGTCCTATTTGCCGCAATGCTGCTGATGGCCGCCTTGGCGCTGCCCGGCTTGGCTGTTCGGGCCGATACGACGCCTCCGGTTATCGTCGCTTTCGGTGACAGCCTGACGGCGGGGTATCAGCTGCCTCAGTCCGAAGCCTTCCCCTCCCAGCTTCAGGAAGCGCTGGAAGCGCGGGGGCAGAAGGCGGAGGTAGTGAATGCGGGCGTCTCCGGCGATACGGCGGCGGGCGGTCTGGCGCGCTTCGATTGGGCCGTGCCGGAGGGGGCCGATGCGATCATCCTGGAGCTTGGCGCCAACGATGCGCTGCGCGGTTTGAGCCCAGCTGAGACCAAGGCCTCGCTGGAGAAGATCATCAAGCAGGCCAAGGCGCGGGGGCTGCCCGTGCTGCTTGCCGGCATGGAGGCGCCGCGCAACATGGGCAAGGACTACGTGGAGGAATTCCACGCTATCTATCCGGACCTGGCGGAAGAGTACGATTTGATTTTCTACCCGTTCTTTCTCGACGGCGTCGCCATGGAGGATCAGCTGACCCTTGGCGATGGGATGCACCCGAACGGAGAGGGCGTGGCAAAGATCGTCGATGGGATCATGCCCAAGGTTGAGGAGCTCCTGGCCGAGGTGAAGGCGCGGCGCGAGGCTTCCGCGTCCGGCTCGCCCTCGCCGAAGCTCTAGGGGCGTCGCCACTCCAGGGGGAAGATTTGGCCAGCATCTACGATCTGAAGCCCAAGTTTCAGGCGCTGCTCCGGCCGCTCTGCGATTGGCTGGTGGCGAGAGGCGCGACGGCCAACGGGGTGACCCTGGCGGCGCTTGCGCTGAGCTTTGCTCATGGCGTTTGGCTCGCGGCCGCGCCCGGTGCTGTGCTGCCTCTGGTGCTCCTGCCGGTCACGCTTTTCCTGCGCATGGCGCTGAACGCCATCGACGGGATGATGGCGCGGGAGCACGGCCAGAAAAGCAAGCTGGGCGCGCTCCTCAACGAGATCTCCGACGTGGCGGCCGATGCCGCGCTCTATCTTCCTTTTGCGCTGATTCCCGGTGTCTACGGTCTGCTCGTAGTGCTGGTCGTGGTGGTCGGTATCATAAGCGAGATGACCGGCGCGCTGGGTCCCATGGTGGGGGCGGCGCGTCACTACGAGGGGCCGTTTGGCAAGAGCGATCGGGCCTTCGCCTTCGGTCTGCTGGCGGTGCTCATTGCCATCGGTCTGACCCCGGGTCTTTGGTCTACGGCCTATCTCGCGGTGCTGCTGGGGCTCGGCGTTTCCACGGTCCTGAACAGCATGCGGGCGATCCTCGCCGATGACGGAGGCTCGGCATGACCGGCCCGCTCGGGATTCCCTGGCCGGTGCTCTACGGGCTCGCCGGCATCTATGGGCTGCTGATCGTCGCAAGCATCATCGTGTTCGCGATGCGGCGGGGTGAGGTGGCCGGGCGTTATCAGGAACTGGCCGACCGGACCAAGTCCTGGTGGTGGATGATCGGCGCCTTCACCCTTTGCGTGGTGCTGAACCAGACGGTGGCGATTATCTTCCTCGGCCTGATCAGCTATCTGGCGCTCAAGGAGTATCTCTCGCTGATCCCGACGCGGCGCATCGACCGCTCAGTGCTGCTCTACGCCTATCTCGCGATCCCCATTCAGTATTACTGGGCGGCCATCGACTGGTACGGGATGTTCATCGTCTTCGTGCCGGTCTGGATGTTTCTCTTCTTCCCCATCGTCATGGCGCTGCGCGGCGAGACGGAAGGCTTTTTGCGCGCCGTCGGCACATTGAGCTGGGGGCTGATGATGACCGTCTTCACCCTCAGCCACATGGCGATGCTGCTGGTGGCCGGGGACACTGAGAACCCGGTCGCCGGCGGGCTCGGGCTCTTGCTCTTCCTGGTGGTGCTCACCCAGCTTAACGACGTGGCCCAGTATGTGTGGGGCCGCATGCTCGGCCGCCACAAGGTCACGCCGACGTTGAGCCCCAACAAGACATGGGAGGGGCTGCTCGGCGGGGTCGCCACGACCATGGTGATCGCAAGCTTTCTCGGGCCGTTCCTGACGCCCATGGACGTCACCTGGTCCGTTGCGGCGGGTGCGGTGATCGGCGTGGCCGGCTTCTTCGGCGATATCACCATCTCGGCCATGAAGCGGGATCTTGGCGTGAAGGATACGGGCGGGCTGATCCCCGGCCATGGCGGCATTCTCGACCGGGTCGACAGCCTGACCATCGCGGCGCCCGCCTTCTTCCACTTCTTCCGTTATTTCTTCTTCGCCTGAGAGGTCGCGAATGGCCCAGGAAGATTCGGGTGCTGAAAATCTCGAGAATGCGAACGTCTTCGTCCGTGGATTGCGCTGGCTGTTCTATGGGGTGCTGGTCCGGGCCCTGGTGCTGCTGGCGTTGGGCGTGACCGTGCGCAACCGTCAGCGGCTGCCAGAGAGCGGCCCGGCCATCATCGCGGCGAACCACAACTCCCATCTCGACACCATGGTGCTGATGTCGTTGTTTCCGTTGCGGCTACTGCCGAAGCTCCGTCCCGTGGCGGCGGCGGATTATTTCTGCAAGACGAAGCGGCGCGCCTGGTTCTCCCAGAACATTCTCGGGATTATCCCGGTGCCGCGGCGGACGTCAGGGGGCGCCAACCCATTGGCAGGTTGTGAGCGCGCGCTTGCACGGGGCGAGATCCTGATCCTGTTTCCGGAGGGCTCGCGGGGCGAGCCTGAGGCGCTCACGGCGTTCAAGCGGGGGATCGGACATCTCGCGAAGCTTACGCCGGACGTTCCGGTGATCCCGGTCTTCATGCATGGGCTGGGGAAGGCGCTGCCCAAGGGCTCCGCCGTGCTGGTGCCGTTCAACTGCACCGTGAGCATCGGCGAGCCCCTCTATGGCCGGGGCTCGGACGATGGCTTCGTGGAGACGCTCGAGGCGGAGATGAAATCCCTTGCCGCAGGCGAGAAGCTCCCGGTCTGGAGCTGACGCCCGAGCCTGGCGCCCTAGTGGTAGCCGTGATCCTTCACGTGCCACATCGAATAGTACGAGTAGGCCGTGTAACCGAGGATAATGGGGATCAGCGGGATCGCCCCATACAGCATGAAGAGCTGCGACTTGGGCGCGGCGGCGGCATCCCAGATCGTGACATCCGGCGGGATGACGTAGGGGAAGAGGCTGACCGCAAGGCCCGTGTAGCAGAGCAGGAAGACCACGATGGACAGCAGGAACGGAACATAGGTCCACCGCTTATCCAGCGCGTACCAGACACCGGCCACCGAGAGAGCCGTCAGGATCGGAACGGGGCTCAACATCACCATGTTGCCGGGTGAGAACCAGCGCTCTGCGATGTCCTCGTGCATCAGGGGCGTCCAGATGCTGAAGATCAGGATAAAGGCGCCCACCGCGATGATGGCCTTCTTGCCGATGCCGTAGGCCCAGTCGCGCAGTTCGTCGTCGCCCTTCATGATCAGCCAGCCGCAGGCGAGCAGAACATAGCCGGCGATAAGCGCGATTCCGGTGACCACGACGAACGGGGTCAGCCAGTCGAAGGGACCGCCCGCATAGGCGTTGTCCTTGACCTCGAAACCCTGGATGAAGCAGCCGATGGCAGCGCCCTGAACGAAGGTTGCGAGCGTGGAGCCGCCGGCGAAGGCCCAGTCCCACATCCAGCGGGAGGTGTCGGCCTTATAGCGGAATTCGAAGGCGACGCCGCGCAGGATCAGACCGCACAGCATGAGGATCAGCGGCAGATAGAGCGCCGGCAGCAGTAGCGAATAGGCCAATGGGAAGGCGGCAAGCAAACCGCCGCCGCCCAGCACGAGCCAGGTCTCGTTGCCGTCCCAGTAGGGCGCGACTGAATTCATCATGGCGTCGCGAGCGCGATGGTTCGGCGCGAAGGGGAAGAGAACACCAAGGCCGAGATCGAACCCGTCGAGCAGGACGTAGATGAACACGCCGACGGCGAGAATAGCGGCCCAGACGAGAGGCAGGATGACAGGGAGAAATTCGGTCATATCAGCTCGCTTATGGGTTTCCCGAGGCGGCGAGCGGCCGGCGGGATAGGTCGACATCCTCCTCATCCGGCTCCGGCGGCGTCTCGTCGGGGCCCCGGCGTACCAGCTTGGCCATGTAGTACATGCCGGCGCCGAAGATGAAACAATAGACGACGATGAACAGGATGAGCGTGGTCAGGATGCTGCCGCCCGGCACCGGTGAGACCGCGTCGACGGTGCGCAGGATGTTGTAGACGACCCAGGGCTGCCGGCCGACCTCGGTAACGAACCAGCCGGCGAGAACCGCGACGAAGCCAATGGGCCAGCAAATGACCATGGCGCGCAGGTACCAGCGGGTGGTGAACAGCGTTCCGCGCCACCACAGGAAGGCGCCGATAAAGCCGAGCGCGATCATAATCAGGCCGCAGCCGACCATGAGGCGGAAGGCAAAGAATGGGATGGTCGGGTCGGGCCGGTCTTCGGGCGCCCAGGATTTGAGGCCCTTGACCTCGCCGTCCCACTCATGGGTGAGGATCAGGCTGCCGAGCCCCGGCACGGCGACCTCGTAGTGGTTCTCTTCCGCCTCGGCATCCGGGATGGCGAAGAGGATCAGCGGAATGCCGCGGCCGGTCTCCCAGTGGGCTTCCAACGCCGCCACCTTGGCGGGCTGATGCTCCAGGGTGTTCAGGCCGTGCAGGTCGCCGATGACGAGCTGCATGGGTGCCATCCAGACGATCAGGCTGAGCGCCATGCCCAGCATGATCTTGCCGTGGGCGACGCTGCGGTTGCGCAGCAGATACCAGGCGCCGATGCCGCCGACGGCGAAAGCCGTGGTGAGATAGGCGGCTGTCACCATGTGGGCGAAGCGGTAGGGGAAGGACGGATTGAAGATGAGCTCCATCCAATCCCCGGCGTGCAGCACGCCGTCGATCACCTCGTAGCCCGCAGGGGTCTGCATCCAGCTATTGGCGGAGAGAATCCAGAAGGCGGAAAGAAGCGTTCCGAAGGCGACAGCAGCCGTGGCGATGAAATGCACGCCCTTGGGGACATGGTTCCAGCCGAACAGCATGATGCCGAGGAAGCCCGCTTCCAGGAAGAAGGCGGTGAGCACCTCGTAGGCGAGGAGCGGACCGAGGATGTTGCCGCCCGCATGGGACAGAACGCTCCAGTTGGTCCCGAACTCGTAGGACATCACGATGCCGGAGACGACACCCATGCCGAAAGAGACGGCAAAGATCTTCGACCAGTGCTTCGCGGTATCGAGATAGATCGCCTTGCCGGTCTTCAGCCACAGACCTTCAAGGACGAGCAGCCACATCGAGAGACCGATGGTGAAAGCTGGGAAGAGAATGTGGAAGGAAACAGTGAAGGCGAATTGGATCCGCGCCAACATGACTGGATCGAGATCGAACATTTCGTCAGCCCACCCGCTTCAACGTGCGTAAAAGTCGCCGTTTCATACGACTCAAGAATATTGTTGCACTCTACGCGTTATTGCTGCCTTCGAAAAGCGCAGGACTGACGCATGTCAGCCATTCTTCACTTTTTCATACGCGTCCAAAGACCGCTGACGGCCTTTGCTGTGCTCGATAATCGGCTTCGGATAGGTGCTGCCCAAATCAATACCAGCCTCGCTCAAAGATGAGGCGGAGGCCTCGAACGGGGCGTGGATGTCCTTGTTTTTCAGCTTCTTGAGCTCTGGCACCCAGCGGCGGATGTAGTCCCCGTCCGGATCGAATTTCTCCGACTGCAGGATCGGATTGAAGATGCGGAAATAGGGTGCGGCATCAGCGCCCGAGCCGGCCACCCATTGCCAGTTGGAGGCATTGTTGGCGAGGTCCGCGTCCACAAGCGTGTCCCAGAACCAGTCCGCGCCATCCTGCCAGGGGATCAGCAGATGCTTGGTCAGGAACGACGCGACGACCATGCGCGCACGGTTGGGCATCCAGCCGGTCTCCCAGAGCTGACGCATGGCGGCATCCACGATTGGATAGCCGGTCTCTCCGTTTTGCCAGGCTTTCAGATCCGCCTTGGATTGACGCCAGGGGAAGTCCTTGAACTGGTCTTTCAGAGGCTCGGTCGCCGTATGGGGGAAGTGGAAGAGGAGCTGGGCGCAGAACTCCCGCCAGCCGAGCTCGCTCAGGAAGCTCTCGGCTCCCTTGCCGGACGCGCCTTCGTCGGCGTGGCGAACGGCGCTGTAAACCTGCAGCGGGCTCAGCTCGCCGAAATGAAGGTGGGGCGAGAGGCGGGAGCTCGGATCGCAGTCGAGGCGGCCCCGGTCCTTCTCGTAGTCGAGCAGCTTATTGTCGATGAAACCGGCAAGCGCTTTCTTGGCGGCCTCTTCGCCGGGCGTCCAGGTCTCCCGCAAGCCGCCGGCCCAGTCGGGCTTGGTGGGGCGAAGCTTCCAATCGCCGAGATCGTCGGACCTTGCCTTGGCGAAGTCGTTCAGGCTCGGCGCACGGAGAACATCGCGGAAATGCTTCCGCTTGGCGGCTTTCCAGTACGGCGTGAAGACCTGATAGGGATCGCCGTCATTTGTAGAGACGGCGTCGGGCGAGTTGAGCAGGCGGCCTTCGTGGCGGGTGAACTCGACGCCTCGATCCTTGCAAAGCTTTTCGACAGCCTCTTCGAGAGCCCGCTCATAGGGTTCGTAGGCCGCCGCCGTGTGAATGGCGCAGGCGTCGGTTTCGTCGAGCAGCTTATTCAAGATCTCGGCCGTCTTGCCACGGCGCAGGATCAGACTTCCGTCGAGACTCTTGTCCAGGGATTCGAGACTGCCGTGAAGCCACCAGCGCGACGCCCCGCCGAGACTGAAATGGCCGGGCGCGTCGTCGTCCAGGATGAAGACGGGAAGCAGCGGACCGTCTGTCTTGGCGGCGGCGGAGAGCGCCGGATTGTCGGACAGGCGCAGGTCTCGCCTGAACCACATGATGACCGGCCGCTTCTCATCCGCCATGACGCGCTACCTCACTGTCGCTTTCTCCAGGCGGTGAGGGCCTCCTCGTGCCGCTTGGCGGATACGTCGTCGAAACAACAGAAGATCACCGTCTCGACCTTCGGGTGCTCGGCGAGGGCCTCGCCCGCAGCCTGCACTGCGATGGCCGCAGCGCGGTCGGGCGGGAAGCCGTAGATGCCGGTGGAGATGGCCGGGAAGGCGATGGAGGTGAGCCCGTGCTCATCGGCAAGCGCAATGGAATTGCGGTAGCAGGCGGCAAGAGCTTCGTCCTCGCCGCTGTCGCCGCCATGCCAGACGGGACCGACGGCGTGGATGACGTGGCGCGCCTTCAGGTCGAAACCCGGGGTGATGCGGGCCTCGCCGGTCGGGCAGCTGCCGATCTCGGCGCAGGCTTCCGCCAGCTCCGGTCCCGCTGCACGATGAATGGCGCCGCAGACCCCGCCGCCCGGCGCAAGCTGTGCGTTGGCAGCGTTCACGATGGCGTCCACATCGAGGCGGGTGATGTCGCCCTGGACGATCTCCATGTTCTTCATGACTCGATTGCACGCCGGATCGTTCCGGCGATCAAGCCGCTATCGGGAGCCTAAAAGGGCCGGGCGGGGCCGAGGGAAGCCATGAAGAGGATGGCGCCGAATAGGATGATGACGACGGACCCGCCCAGGCCGCAGACTGTCCAGACCGCCTCGCCCCAGCGGCCGCCTTCGCCGCCGAGCTTCAGGGCCAGCTCGCGGGAGAAGAGGGCGAGGATGGCGATGGCGGCGACGGTCAGCGCGGTGCCGAAGGCCATGGCGAAGGTCGCGGCGATGCCGGCCCAAAGCAGGCCCTGAGCCAGGGCGAAGACGAGCACCACGATGGCGCCGGTGCAGGGGCGGATACCGACGGAGAAGACGACGGCGGCGAGCTGCTTGAGGTTCAGGGGCTGAGCGAGCTTTTCCAGATCCGGCATATGGTGGCAGGCGTCGCAATGCTCATGGTCGTGATGGTGGTGATCATGGGAATGGCCGTGATCATGAGCGTCATCGGCAGGAGCGCTTGCGAACAGGGTTCTCAGCTGACGCACCAGGAGCCAGATTCCGACCAGGGCGATCAGGCCGTAGCTTGCCGTCTCCAGCCGCGCGGACCAGGCTTTCAACTCGAAGCCCGTCGCATTGAGCGCGACGGCGAGAAGGAGCACCAGGACGATGGCCGTGACCGCCTGTACGGCGGCGGCCAGGAACGAGACGAGGATGCCGCGCCGGGCCGTCTCCTCATTGGCGACCACGTAAGAGGTGATGATCGTCTTGCCGTGTCCGGGCCCGGCGGCGTGGAGCACGCCATAGCCGAAGCTCAAACCGGCCAGCACAAGAGCGGCATAGAATGGATTGCCGTCCCGCAAATCCTTGATCGCCGTGGCGAGCTCGCGTTGCAGCTTCTGCTGCTGCTCGGTGATCCAGCCGATGAAGCCGCCGAAACGGGATTGATACTCCGGGACAGCCGCATTCGGCTTTGGCGCGGCGCGCTCGCCGAAGGCGGAGGGCGGAGAGGCGCTGCGCTCTTGGGACGAGCCGAAGGCCGAAGGCGGGGATTGCTGAGCGAGGGCGCCGTTTGCGCCAAGGCTCAGGACGGCCAGCAGCGCGATCGCGCATGCCCGCCACCAAGCAATCAGCTTTTGCATGAAAGAACGGCGGTCTGGGCGAATTGCGAGCCGTAGGTGCTGTCGGGGCCGAGCTGGCTGAAGAAGGCTTCGGTCAGGGCGTCGGACTCGGGATCGGTCAGGGGCGCCTTGAGATTGGCCTGGCAGCCCGCCGGCGCGCCCGCCATTTTGAGCGGGTCCTTTTCGGCAAACGAGAAGGCCACGAAGAAGGTCGGGTCGTAGACCTCGACCTTCACCTCATCGGAATCAGCCGCCACCGGCTGCTTCAGGGGCAGCGTGAAATTCAGAACGACGATGCCGTCCTTATACTCGACCGAATAGTCGATGGGATCGCTCAAGGTCACGCTGTCGCCCTTGGCGGAGACGAAGGTGAAGTAGTCGAACTCGTTCAGAGAGTTCACGTTGACCTCAGCCAGGGGCTTCAGCTCTTCGGCCGTGTATTCTCCGTCGCCATCCGTATCGAGGCCCTGGACGGCCATGGCGCTGTAGAACTCGTCGAAGGTCCAGCGGTGGCGGATCGCCTGAAGCTTGCCGTCATCGCCGATGACCAGCTCCGACTGAACGCTCGTCCAGACATGGGGGTGAGCCTCTGCGCCCGCCGGCAGCAGGAGCGCGCAGGGCGCCATTGCGGCGCAAGCGATGCGTGCGCGATATGCAAGCAGGTTGGCGATGTGGGACGTCATGGCGAAATCGTCTTCCCCGAAAGAGTCGCCCTAAGATCACCGACGATTGTGGAGAAACTGCGTTGCCCGCGCAGCTCAAACCATCGATTGACGACGCTCGAATTGATACATTATATCATTTTTCAGGAGGCGCGCCATGGCTACGAAACATCAGCACGATCACGCGGAAGACGAGCTCTCGGCCAATGAGGCCCGGGTGCTGAAGACCTTGCGCGAGTCCAAGGAGCCCATGAGCGCCTATGCGATCCTCGATCAGGTGCGGCCTTCTGGGATCTCCCATCCGCCGACGGTCTATCGGGCGCTTGCCGGGCTGGAATCCCTGGGCATGGTGCACCGGCTGAAATCCTTGAGCGCCTTCGTGGCCTGCGGCCGTGGGCGCTGCGGCGGACATTTTGCGTTCGCCTTCTGCCGGAATTGCCAGCGGGTGGAGGAGATCTCCTTGGACGACGCCCATTACGACGATCTTCTGAAGCTGGTGCCGAAAGACATTCATGTAGAGCAGGCGACGCTGGAATTCGCCGGGCTTTGCAGTGCCTGCCAGGCCGCTGCGTAACCTTTCGCGGCCCGTGACGATTTCAGCTTGAGGTAAGGACCCCCATGGCGAGGAGAGAGAGCGGCAGCGCACAGATGCGTTCGGTTCCGGCCAGCCCCGGCATCGGGTTTTCGATGCTGCGGAGCTCGCTGCTGCAGCGGCTGACGATCGCGGTCTCCGCGCTGCTCGTGGTTTGGGGCGCCGTGCTGTGGGTGGTGACATGAGCGCTACCAAAACCTCGAATACTAAGACGCCTGAGACGCTGGTCGCCTTCGACGATGTGAGCGCAGGCTATGACGGAATACCGGTGCTGCGCGGGCTCGACGGCGCGGTGAAGCGCGGCGATCTCCTGGCTCTCCTGGGAGCGAACGGCGCGGGCAAATCCACGCTCTTCAAATGCATCACCGGCGAGGTGAGGCCGTTCTCTGGCACCGTCCGGCTGCACGATCTGCCGCGCGCCAAGATCGCTTATCTCCCTCAGCGCAGCGATATCGACCCGGGCTTTCCCATCTCCACCTTCGACGCCGTGGCCATGGGGCTGTGGCGGAAGATCGGCGCGTTCCAGGGTCTGAAGCGCGACGCGGAAGCGGAGGTCTGGGCCGCACTCGAGACGGTCGGGGTCGCCGGCCAGGCGGAGCGGCGGCTGGGTGTTCTATCCGGCGGTCAGTTCCAGCGGGCGATGTTCGCCCAGCTCATGCTTCAGGATGCCGATCTGATCCTGCTCGACGAGCCGTTCCAGGCGGTGGATCTGGAGACGGCGGATACGCTCATCTCGCTCATCGCCAAGTGGCACGACGAGGGGCGGACGGTCATCGCGGCGCTGCACGATGCGGCGCTGGTGCGAGACCGGTTTCCCAAGACATTGATCCTGGCGCGGGAGACCATCGCCTGGGGACCGACGTCCGAAGTGTTGACCTCGGCCAATCTTGCGAAGTCGGGCGAGGTGACCGCCGCATGGCAGGACGCGGAGCTCGGTCTCTCCGGTGAGCGCGCGCGGGAGCGGGTGAGCGTATGAGCCTCGGCGATCTCAACCCCTATCTGCTCGCGGAGCCCTTCATCACGGATGAGGCGATGCGGCGGGCGTTGGCTGCGTGTCTGGCGCTCTCCATCTCCGCGCCACCCATCGGCGTGTTTCTGCTCTTGCGGCGCATGAGCCTGGTGGGCGATGCGCTCTCCCATGCGATCCTGCCCGGTGTGGCCATCGGTTTTCTGATCGCGGGTGGCTCCTTCGTGGCCATGAGCCTCGGCGGCTTCATCACCGGGCTGGTGGTGGCGTTCCTGTCGGGCGCTCTGGCGCGGGCAAAGCTTCTGACGGAGGATGCGAGCCTCGCCTCGTTCTATCTTCTGTCGCTCGCGCTGGGCGTCTTGATCGTCTCGCTGAAAGGCGCCGACGACGAGCTGCTGCATCTGCTGTTCGGGTCGGTGCTCGATCTCGACATTCCCGCCATGCTCCTCATGGCGGTGATCGCCACGGTCTCGGTCCTGGCGCTGGCGATCGTCTACCGGCCCTTGGTGGTGGAATGCTTCGACCGCGCCCTGCTGCATCAGGTGAGCGGCTGGGGCGCGCCTGCCCATTTCGTCTTTCTCGGCCTGCTGGTGATCAATCTTGTCGGCGCGTTCCAGGTGCTGGGCACGCTGTTGGCGGTGGGCATCATGCTGCTGCCTGCCATTACATCGCGGTTCTGGGCTGCCGGCGTCTCCGGCATGATCGGGGTGGCCGTCATGATCGCGACGGTCTCCTGCATCATCGGGCTGCTGATTTCCTATTACGGAGAGCTCGAGGCCGGCCCCGCCATCATCCTGACGGCGGGCGTCTTCTACGGGCTGTCGATCCTGTTCGGCACAGAGGACGGGATTTTGCTGCAGACCGTGCGCCGCCGGCGCGCCGCCAGCCTGACCTAGCTGACTTGCGGATCGGCGGGAGGGGTTCGTCCCAACCGCACCGGCGACCAAGCTTGCATGAGGCGACAGCTTGCGGACTGGTCTGCGGACCCCAAATCTGGTTTATCTGCCGCCATGTCTGAAGAAACCGCCAGAAGCCCCGAAGAGCGAGCCGCGTCCAGCCGCGACGGGCGCCGCTTCTCCGCGCCCGTCAATATCGGCGGCGTGATGCTCGGCGGCGATGCGCCCGTTGTGGTCCAGTCCATGACCAACACGGATACGGCGGATGTCGATGCGACGGTCGAGCAGGTGGCGGCACTGGCGCGGGCCGGTTCGGAGCTGGTGCGGATCACGGTGGACCGGGCTGAGTCCGCAGCCGCCGTGCCGAAGATCCGCGAGAAGCTTCTGGCGCTGGGCGCCGACGTGCCGCTGGTGGGCGACTTTCACTACAACGGTCACATCCTTCTGTCCGACTATCCGGACTGCGCCGCGGCGCTCGCCAAGTACCGGATCAATCCGGGCAATGTCGGCTTCAAGGACAAGAAGGACAAACACTTCGCCCAGATCATCGAGATCGCGAACACCCACGACAAGCCGGTGCGCATCGGCGTCAATTGGGGCAGCCTCGATCAAGATCTGCTGACCCGCTTGATGGACGAGAATGCGCGCTCGGAGACGCCGAAAGATGCCCGCGCGGTGATGCACGAGTCCCTCGTCCAGTCGGCGCTGCTCTCGGCGGCGCGCGCCGAGGAGCTCGGCATGGGGCCGGCGAAGATCGTGCTGTCGGCCAAGGTGAGCGCGGTGCAGGATCTCATCGCCGTCTATCGCATGCTTGGCGCTCGCTCGCCCTACGCGCTGCATCTGGGGCTCACCGAGGCGGGCATGGGGTCGAAGGGCATCGTGGCATCATCCGCGGCGCTCGCCGTGCTGCTGCAGGAAGGGATCGGCGACACGATCCGCATCTCGCTGACGCCGGAGCCGGGCGGCGACCGCTCGCTGGAAGTGAAGGTCGCTCAGGAGCTGTTGCAGAGCATGGGGCTTCGGGCCTTCGTGCCGCTGGTGGCGGCGTGCCCGGGCTGTGGGCGCACGACCTCGACGCGCTTCCAGGAGCTCGCTCAGGATATTCAGGGCTTCATCCAGACCTCGATGCCCGAATGGCGGACGCGCTATCCCGGGGTGGAAGATCTGAAGGTCGCGGTGATGGGCTGCATCGTGAATGGGCCGGGGGAATCGAAACATGCCGATATCGGCATTTCGCTGCCAGGCACGGGCGAGATGCCGGCGGCGCCGGTCTTCATCGACGGTGCCAAGGCGACCACCTTGCGCGGACCGACGCTGGCGGACGATTTCAAGGCGCTTGTGCTCGATTACATCGAGCAGCGTTACGGCCAGGGCCGGAGCTCCGGTCAGACAGCGGCCGAATAAACCTTCCCCGACAATCGCTTAGTTTTGCGTGTGCTGGAGGGCCCGCTTGCCCAGGCCGGACGGCCTTCGGGAGCGCCTGATATCATGCGCTACCAGAGGCGCGTGTCGCCAATGCCACAGGCCTGTGGCTAATTTCTCCAATGTCGCTCTTGTCACTGGACCGCTTGAGCCCACGCCGCCTAAGACAACCGTTGCGGCGAATGAATGATGTGATTTTCGAAGGGTGAGCATGCGTCGTTGCCGCAACAGGGACAGATCGCAGGACGCGCGATCGACATGCGCAGGGCTGGCAAGTCCTGAGGCCGCTGGCGCACCCAAATCAGCCTCTGCCAAATCGAATTCTCCGAAACCACGGAAGGTTCGACGCTCGGCGCTGCTTGGAACGGTCGCAGCCGGCGTCATGATGTTCGGCTATGGCCGGCCGGTGCGCGCGCAAGTGGTGCCTCCGGCGCCCCCCTGCAACATGGTCTCCGGCGGAACGGTGACCTGCACGGGCAATGTCTCCTCGGGCATCGATATCGATCAGTACGGGCCCGCGCCCGACACCTTCGACACGCTGATCGTCCGTGACGTGACCGCCGATATCACGCCGGCGTCCGGCGTGGACGGGATCTATTTCGGCAGCGAAGGCAGCGTCACGATCAATTCGGACACGACCGACGGTCCGGGCGGTCCGTTTGCCATCATCGCCACGGGATACAATACCCATGGCGTTCATGGCTTCTCCTATACCGGCACGACCATCATCACCCATCGGGGGGACGTGATCACCCGCGGCGATTACGCGGCCGGCATCTACGCGGAGAGCCTGAGCGGCACGACCGTCACCCATCGGGGCGACATCACCACCGAAGGTTATTCGTCTCCGGGCCTCGATGGGTTTTCCTATTCCGGCTCCGTTTCGATAACCCAAAGAGGCGAGATCACCACCCGGGGCGATTACGGCTACGGCATCTATGCGCTTGCCCCGGATGGCGGGGTCTCCATCAATCAGACCGGCACGATCCGGACCCGCGGCTATTCCGCCGACGGCATCTATGTGCAGGGCTACCGGTCTGCGGCCGTGAACCAGACCGGCGATATCTATACGCAAGGGGATTACGCGGCGGGCATCAACGCGGTGAGCTATTTCGGCGGGACGCGTATCACCCAGACCGGCAACATCACCACGACTGGTTATAGCGCCCCTGGTATCGCGGCTCTGGGCATCCGCGGTCCGGTCACTGTCGACCATACGGGCGACATCACCACGACCGGAGAGGAGTCATTCGGCATCCTCGCACAGTCCTACAGCGCGTCGCTCACGATCCGGAACGAGGGCCGGATCACCACGCGAGGTCCCTTCGCCGACGGCATTTCCGTCAATCACATCGGGCCGGGCACGGTCTCCATCACCCAGACCGGCGATATCGAGGTCTTGGGGAACGGTTCGGACGCGATCGACGTGAACCAGATCCCCGGCGTCGGGGCGAGCGTCGTCACGATCCGGGCGGGCAGCACGATCACAGGCGGTCCGGCGGGCGACGGTATCGACTTCGATGGCGGCGCGACCAACCGAGTGATCAACTACGGCACCATCACGACACGTGGCGAGAACGCCATCGAGGCTGACGGCTCCAGTGCTGAGACCGTCGACAACTACGGGACGGTGACCGGCAATATCGATCTCGGCCCCGGTTCCGACCGGTTCAACAACCGGGCGGGCGGTCTCTTCAATACCGGCGCCCGCGTCTTTCTCGGCACTGGCGAGCTGTTGCGGAATGCCGGCACGATGTCACCGGGCGGCACGGGACGGGTCCGCACCACGGCGCTGACAGGCAATGTGCTGCAGACGGGGAGCGGCATCTTTGCGGTCGATCTCAATCTCGGCAATGCCGCGGCGGACCGGCTGAACGTCTCCGGCACGGCAGAGCTCGAGGGCAACGTGAAGGTCTCGGTGCAGAACCCGGCGCGGCTGTCCCAGCGCTTCACGATCCTATCGGCAGCCGGGGGCACGACCGATAACGGTCTCGGCCTTCTCGCAAGCCCGGCGCTGCAGGCAGAGCTCCTCTATCCGAACCCGAACGATGTCGTGCTCGATGTCGCGGTGAATTTCGTGCCCGACGGCCTCAACCGCAATCAGCGCGCCATCGGCACCAACCTGAACACGGTTTTGGATGCGGGCGGTGGTACGCTGGACCCGGTCTTCCTCGGCCTCCTCAATGTCTACAGCCTCAAAGCCTATACGGATGCGCTGGATCAGCTCTCGCCGGAGATCTACGCCGATATCCAACTTTCGGCGGTCTACTCGGCCTCCGACTTCTCCGACAATCTTCTGAGCTGCCGGGTCAACGGCACCGACACCGCCTCCATCAACCGCGAGGGCCAGTGTCTATGGCTGGGCGCCAAGGGGCGCGACTTCGACGCGGACGCGACGTTCGAGGATATCGGCTTCGACGAAACGGCCGGTCAGTTCGCGGCGGGCGGCCAGGTTGCTCTGAACGGCGACTGGCGGCTTGGCGGCGGGCTCGGCTTCCAGAGCAGCTCGCTCTCCACGAGCAGCGGCGCCACCAGCGACGGCGAGCAGCTCCAGGGCGGTCTGGCGCTGAAATACAATCCCGGGCCGCTGCTGCTGGCGGGCGCGGTCAGCGGCGCCCATGGCTGGTACGAGACTCAGCGCACCATGAATTTCGGCGGCTTCTCGGAGAGCGCGGAGGCGAGCCACGATCTCGACGTGGTGCAGGGGCGACTGCATGGAAGCTACGTGCTCGGCAGCCCCACCCTCTATTACAAGCCGATGATCGATGCGGCTGTGACCAATGTCGATCTGGGTAACATCAAAGAACATGGCGCGGGCGGCGCCAGCCTCGCGGTGGACGGCGATCACACGGTGTTCAGCCTGTCGCCGGCGGTCGAGTTCGGCACCGAATGGTGGTGGTCGAACGGCACGCTGGTGCGCCCCTACGTGCGGGCTGGCGTCACCTGGTACAGCGAGGACGAGGTGACCGTGGCGGCCTCGTTTTCCGGCGCGCCGTCGAGCGTATCGCCCTTCACCATCGTCGCCGATACGGACAACGTGCAGGCGGATATCGCCGCTGGCGTGGAGCTGATCACCGCCGGGAACAGCAGCGTTCGCGTCTTCTATGACGGGCAGTTCGGCGACCGGGTCGCCGTCCAGGCCGCGGGCTTCAAGGCCGGCGTGAAATTCTGATCGGAGCTCTCGCGTCCGATACCTCAAGCCTTGCGCCGGGCAACGAAGCGGGCCGCTTCCATCAGGAGCACCGCGTCCTCCCCAAAGGGCCGGAGCGCTTCTTCGGCATCGGCGACGATTTCCTCGAGGCGCGTCTTCGCAGCATCGACACCCAACAGCGCGACCAGGGTTGCCTTGCCGCGCTCGGCATCCTTGGCGACCGCCTTGCCGGCGGCTTCGGCATCGCCTTCGTGATCGAGCAGGTCGTCGGCGAGCTGGAAGGCCTGGCCGAGATCTTTGCCGTAGCGGATGAGCGCGGTCTTCTGGGTCTCGTCGGCGCCGCCGAGAATGGCGCCGGCTTCGCAGGCAAAGCGGAACAGCGCGCCGGTCTTCATGGCCTGGAGCCGGAGCACCTCGTCCAGGCCGAGGGATTTACCTTCCGCCGCGAGATCGAGGGCCTGGCCGCCGACCATGCCGTTGGTGCCGGCGGCCTTGGCGAGCGCCAGAACGAGGGCGTTGCGGATCGCGGGATCGGGATTCGTCTGCGGATCAGCCAGGGTCTCGAACGCCAAGGTCAGAAGCGCATCGCCGACCAGGATCGCGGTCGCTTCTTCATAGGCGACGTGAACCGTGGGACGGCCGCGGCGCATCTCATCGTCGTCCATGGCGGGCAGGTCGTCATGGACCAGGGAATAGGTATGGAGGCATTCCAGGGCGGTCGCGGTTGGCATGGCGGCTTCTTCCGACACGCCGAACAGCGCTGCGGATCTTATGACGAGATATGGACGGATACGCTTTCCGCCGCCCAGCAGCGCATGGCGCATAGCCTCGCCGACCTGCGCCGGCCCTTCGCCGCCGAGATGCCGGTCGAGCAGATTGGCAAGGTGGCGGTTCGTGAGGTCCGCCACCCGGTCGAGCTCGGTCTGAAAGGTCTCGTTCGGAGAGGTCATTTGTCCCAAAGGTCCGGCGCGGTCGCCCGCTCATATCGCGCGGACACTAATCCTACGTTGCTCGATCCGGCAACCGGACGCTAAAAGCGGAACGCATGGGTGGTGAATTTCATGGGTGACCAGGGCGACGAGCAGTCCGGCGGGGAAGAAGAGGGGCCGTCCACAGCGATGGTTTGGATCAAGCGTATTCTGGGTGCGCTGGTGCTGCTCGCGGTCGCCTATGGGGTGGCCGTGCTGTTGGCCATCGTGGTCTTCCGCTTTGTCGATCCGCCTTTCACGCCGCTGATGGCCATCGAAAAGCTGAAGGGCGAGACCCTGAAGCGGGACTGGGTGCCGCTCGAGAAGATCTCCAAGAACTTGCCGGTCGCGGTCATCGCGGCCGAGGACGGGCAGTTCTGCCGCCATCACGGAGTCGATTGGAACGCGGTGCGGATCGCCCTCAAAGAGGCGAGCCGGGGCGGCGAGCCGCGCGGGGCCAGCACGATCCCCATGCAGACGGTGAAGAACCTGTTCCTGTGGCCGAGCCGGAGCTATCTGCGGAAGCTTCTCGAGGTCCCACTCGCCTATATCAGCGTGGCGGTCTGGGGGAAGCCGCGGGACATGGAGATCTATCTCAACGTGGTGGAGTGGGGTCCCGGGGTGTTCGGCGCGGAAGCCGCGGCGCGATATCACTTCGGCAAGCCGGCTTCCCAGCTCACCCAGTGGGAGGCGGCGTTGCTCGCCGCGGCCCTGCCCAACCCAATCGTGCGGCGGCCCGGCCGGCCCGGACCGGTGACCCGCGCCGTGGCGGGCGCGATCCAGGGCCGGATGCCGCTGATTGCCAAGCGCAGTGATTGCGTCTTCGAGTAAGCTGGTTTATTGGGGCGGCAAAAGGCGGCTCTCGCCTCTGGCCAGCCCGCGACATACCTATTATAAGGGCGGTCGAGAAAGACCCGGGGCGCAACCCTGGAAGATGCATTAGGATAATTGAACTATGGCTGTTCCGAAGAGAAAGGTCACGCCCATGCGGCGCGGCAATCGCCGGTCGCATGACGCTCTTAAGTCCCCGTCCTATGTGGAGGACAAGGAGAGCGGTGAGCTGCGTCGGCCCCATCATATCGATCTGAAGTCCGGCAAGTATCGCGGACGTCAGATTCTGGAGGAGGCCGGCGACGAGGTCTAAGGACCGTCCGGCAAACCCCTAAACGAGGTCGAGGCTTTGGTGGTTGTAGAACCCCATTCAGGCGGCGGCAGACGGCGAGAGAGTGGCGGCAACTTGCTGACATTCATTCCGCTACTGCTGCTGTCCGTGATTCTGTATGCCGGCCTCGCTCTTGTGGGCGTCGACTTCAACGCGACCCTGTTCGATGTGCCGCTGCCGTCAGGCGGGCGCTGGGCCTTCACGGCCATGGATGCCGTGATGGTCTTCACGCTGTTTCTGCTGTTCATCGAAATCCTGAAATCGACCAAGACCGGCGGCAATTCGGTGTTCGATCACGCCATGTCGCTGCTGGTCTTCATCGTGTGCCTGATCCTGTTCCTGGTCTGGGATCTGGCCGCCACGTCGCTGTTCTTCCTGATCACCATGGTGACCCTGATCGATGTGGTCGCCGGCTTCTCGGTGACGATCCGGGCGGCGCGACGCGACTATGCCTTCGGCGGGGATATGTAGGCCCGCCGCTTGGCCCGCCCAGCACCGGTTAGAGACCCAGCCTCCACATTATCGTTTTAACGTCTTCCTTTTGGCCCGCGAGCTCCCCATGTGCTGACGGCGCGAGCGCCCGTTTGCCGCAATACAAACAATTGTGCGTATTCGGGTAGTCGCTGGTAAACTACGGCAAGACAAAGACCCCTGGATACAGGGGGAAATCGTGTGTTGTGCCGGCGATAAGCCTGTTTGTGTGAAGCTCGATTCTGCCGTTGTTAAGGGGTCCACCCTTATGTTTCCCGGCAATAGAGGCCTACGCATGAGATAGGCCCGGGGCGCAAACAGGGGAGTTGGCTGCAAGTGGCGACGTCTTGGAGAGACCCTTCCGGCCAAGGGCGCGGAGACACCGCACGGAAGAGCGACGAAGCCGAGATCGGCTTTTCGGAGTCCGACGAGGCCCGCAATTCCGAAGCTCACCACACGATCACACTGGAGGACGTGCTGCACACCATGGGCGAGACGGCCTATCGGTGGGACATGCAGCGCGACCTGATCTCCTGGGCGGAGAATGCCGCCACAGTCCTCGACGTACCAGATCTCAAGAAGCTGAACAGCGGCCGGGCTTTCGGGCTCCATGTGGATGCCGAGCATGCCGGCCCGCGCTTCGAGGCGCTCACCGGCGGGCCGAAGCGCACGGCCAATAGCGAGATCCGCTATCGTACTCAATACCGTTTTCTTCCCGACGGCCGACGCGGCAGCAAGGCCCGCTGGCTTGAGGAGATCGGCCGGTGCCGGATCGGTCCTGACGGCAAGCCCGCGCGTGTCGAGGGCACCATCCGGGTTATCGACGATTGGAGCGAGAAGGAGCAGCGGCTCGAGTTTCTCGGCAGCCATGACGAGCTGACGGGTCAACTCAACCGGACGGGTCTGACGGAGCGGCTGGCTGAGATGCTGTCGAGCGCCGGTCCGAAGCATGACGGCGCCCTGCTGCTGGTGGCGGTCAACGACCTCACCCTCATCAACGAGACCTACGGCTTCGATATCGGCGATCAGATCATCGCCATGGTCGGACGCCGGCTGTCGCGGGCGCTGCGCGGCAAGGATTGCGTGGGGCGCTTCGCCTCCAACAAGTTCGGCATCCTGCTGCACAATTGCCCGGGCAAGGGTGTCTCGGTGATCGCCAGGCGGCTGATGTCCCTGGTGGGCGATCGTCCATTCGAGACGGGTGCAGGCGGGATCACGGCCGGGGTTTCCGTCGGCGCGGTGAAGCTGCCCGAGCATGCGACCAACGCGCAGCTTGCGACGGGCCGGGCCCTGCAGGCGCTGGAGGCGGCGCGGACCAACCATAACGACCGCTTCATGCTGTATCAGCGCTCGGAGCGGCGAGAATCTGAGCGTCGGCGGGCCGCTTCCACGGCCGACGAGATCGTGCGGGCCCTGAACGACCGGCGCATGGTGCTGGCCATTCAGCCGATCGTGAAAGCGAAATCCCGCGAAATCGTGGCCTATGAAACCCTGCTGCGCATGCACAAGCCGGATGGTTCGATCCAGCCGGCCGGAGAGTTCATGCCGGTGGCCGAGAAGTTCGGCCTCTCCAAGCTGGTCGATGCGCGCGTACTGGAGCTGGTCGGCGAATTGCTCCGCATGAAGCCGACCGTGAAATTCTGCGTCAATGTCAGCCCGACGGTCTCCGGCGACCGGGACTGGCTGACCGGCCTTCAGGCGCTGGCCAATGTGGACCGCAGGCTCCCCGAACGGCTGATCGTGGAAATCAACGAGACGGCTGCGATCTCGAAGCTCGAAGAGATGACCAATTTCATCGCGGAGGTGCGGCGTCTCGGGACCCAGGTCGCGCTCGACGGGTTCGGCACGGGCTATAGCTCATTCCGCCATCTGGAGGGGCTGGGCATCGATCTGGTGAAGATCGACTCGTCCTTCATCGAGAACGTCACCGCCCGGGTGCAGGACGGGTATTTCGTCCGGACTCTGGTGGATCTGGCCGCCAATCTCGGCATCGCCACGGTCGGCGAAGGGGTTGGCGACGAGGCGACGGCAGAGGCGCTGGAGCGCGCGGGCATCGCCTTCATGCAGGGCTATTTCTTCGGCGGGCCGGAAATCGCGCCGAATGTGAGCAACAGCATCGGCCGGATCGATCTCGCCTGAGCTGCCCGCCGAACGCGATTCGATAGGGATTTAGGCTAGCCGGACCGGCGCGAAAGCTGCTCCAGGCGCTCCTGCATGGCAGAAAGCTCGGCTTTCAGGCTTTCGATCTCACCGCTCTTGTCGCGTTCCTGTGTCGCGGTCTCGCCGGTGTCGTAGGCCTGCGGGTCGATGCCGTTTTCGGCCTTCGACGGCTTGGCGCCGCCTTCGGTTCCAGAGAAGGGGGTGAAGAGGCCCATGGCGTGCTCGAAGGTCTCGAAATTCTTCCGAACCTGATCTTGCATTGCATCAAATGCGGCGGTGCCGAAATGCCCGCGATACTGATCCTGCTGCTTGGTGAGCGTGTTCAGGCTCATTTCCAGGTAGCTCGGAACGACCCTTTGGAGGCTGTCACCGTAGAACCGGATGAGCTGTCGCAAGAAGGGAATCGGCAGCAGATTTTCGCCGCGGCTTTCCTGCTCGACTATAATCTGCGTCAGCACCGCATGGGTGAGATCTTCGCCGGTCTTCGCGTCGAAAACCACGAAATCTCTTTCCGATCTTACCATTGTGGCAAGATCCTCGAGCGTCACATAGCTGCTCGTATCGGTGTTATAGAGCCGGCGATTCGCATACTTCTTGATGATGACCGGTTTGGCATCTTGTTCGCTATCGCGTGCCACGTCTTCTTGCTCCTAAAACCCTCTCGGCAACGTGCTGAGGGTTACTCTTTCCGCAACTGCGAAACAACTATCACGTTCTTTGTGCAGGGCACCAGAGGCTTTCCCTCAACGTTAAGGTGACGCTTGCTGCGCGGGCGCAGAAGGCTCATCTTGATGGGGAGTTTGGGAGAGGAAATCTGGGCCGTTCTCTTTGCACCTTCCTCGTCTGGCAGGAGCGATTCACGGTCATGCGGCGTTGTCACAAAACGCTGTCACGATGTGACGTCACTATGCCAGCAGGGGGGTGTCGACCCCGGCGCTTGCTGCTGTATAAGGGGCGGCCTGTAAAAAGCGGAGAGTGGAATGAAAGAGGAAGAGATCGTCATCGCCAGTGCCACGCGCACGCCTATCGGTTCTTTCAATGGCGGGTTGTCGACCGTGCCGGCCCATGAGCTCGGCGAGATCGTCATTCGCGCGGCTCTGGAGCGAGCCGGTGTGAAGCCCGAGGAGGTCGGCGAGGTGATCCTCGGTCAGGTGCTGACGGCCGGCGAAGGGCAGAACCCCGCCCGCCAGGCTGCGATCGGCGCCGGCGTTCCTGAAACCGCCACGGCCTTCACAATCAACCAGGTCTGCGGCTCGGGTCTGCGGGCTGTCGCGCTCGGCGCTCAGCAGATCGCGCTCAACAGCGCCGATATCGTGGTTGCCGGCGGTCAGGAGAATATGAGCCTGTCGCCCCACTGCGCGCATCTGCGCAGCGGCCACAAGATGGGCGACGTGAAGTTCATCGACACGATGATCAAGGACGGCCTGTGGGATGCCTTCAACGGCTACCACATGGGCAACACCGCTGAGAACGTCGCCGAGAAGTGGCAGATCACCCGCGATCAGCAGGACGAATTCGCGGTGAAGTCCCAGAACAAGGCCGAGGCCGCCCAGAAAGAGGGCAAGTTCAAGGACGAGATCACGCCGGTCACCGTCAAAGGCCGCAAGGGCGACACGGTGGTCGAGGACGACGAGTATATCCGTCACGGCGCGAAGCTCGAGGATGTCGCGAAGCTGCGCGCCGCCTTCGACAAGGAAGGCACGGTGACGGCAGGCAACGCGTCGGGGATCAATGACGGTGCGGCCGCCGTGGTCCTGATGAGCGCCGAAGAGGCGAAGAAGCGCGGTGTCGAGCCGCTGGCGAAGATCGTCTCCTGGGCGACCGCGGGCGTCGATCCGGCGGTGATGGGCTCCGGCCCGATCCCGGCGTCCAAGAAGGCACTGGAGAAGGCCGGCTGGTCCATCGGCGATCTTGATCTGGTCGAAGCCAACGAGGCGTTCGCGGCGCAGGCTTGCGCGGTGAACAAGGAACTCGGCTGGGACATGGACAAGGTCAACGTCAATGGCGGCGCCATCGCGATCGGCCATCCGATCGGTGCATCGGGCGCTCGTGTGCTCGTCACGCTGCTGCACGAGATGAAGAAGCGCGACGCCAAGAAAGGCCTCGCGACTCTTTGCATCGGCGGCGGCATGGGCATTGCCATGTGCGTTGAGCGGGACTAATCGTCCGGTTTGAGCTTACACTGGCGCGTCCGAGAACGCTTTTTCTAGCAACCTCTCGGGCGCGTTCGGTTTTCTAGGATGGGTTTAAGAAGACGAGCGGCCAATGCGCCGCGCAAGGGAGGAACGAATGGCACGTGTCGCTCTGGTGACCGGAGGTACGCGCGGTATCGGTGGAGCTGTCTGCAAGGCGCTCAAGGAGGCTGGCTACGACGTGGCGGCCACCTATGCCGGCAATGATGACGCCGCAAACAAATTCAAGGAAGAGACGGGCATCCCCGTCTTCAAATGGGATGTCGGCGATTACGCTGCCTGCGAGCAGGGTGTAGCCGAGGTGGAAGATCAGGTCGGTCCGATCGACATCCTGGTCAACAATGCGGGCATCACCAAGGATGCTCCGCTGCACAAGATGTCCTACGAGCAGTGGTCGGACGTGCTCCGCACCAACCTGGATTCCATGTTCAACATGACGCGCCAGGTGATCAACGGCATGCGCGAGCGGGGCTTCGGCCGCATCATCAACATCTCGTCGATCAACGGCCAGAAGGGCCAGGCGGGTATCGCCAACTACTGCGCCGCCAAGGCGGGCGATCTGGGGTTCACCAAGACCGTGGCGCTGGAGAATGCCAAGAAGGGCATCACCTGCAACGCCATCGCGCCGGGCTATGTGAACACCGATCTTCTGGCCAACGTGCCGGAAGAGGTCATGCAGAAGGCGATCTTGGCGAATATCCCGACGGGTCGTCTGGGTGAGGTCGATGAGATCGCCCGCTGCGTGACGTTCCTGGCGGCGGACGACGCGGGCTGGATCACCGGCTCGACTCTGTCGATCAACGGCGGCCAGTACATGATCTAAAGACGCTGGCGGCCGTCACAAGGTCTGCGCGGCTTCGACGCGCGGTCGCCATAATGCGTTCCGATATAGTTGGGGCGCGTCCGTCCGGGCGCGTCCCTTTCTTTTGCGCGAAGACCTTTTCATGCCCGATACCAAACCCGTTCGAGTGCTTTACATCGAAGACGACGAAGGCCTCGCCCATCTTGTGAAGAAGGGGCTGGAGCGGCGCGGGCTGCTGGTCGACATCGCCAATCGCGGCCAGCTCGGCCTGGAGCGGGTGACCGCGGGCGGAATCGATGTGGTCGCGCTCGACCACTACATGGCCGATCAGGACGGGCTGACCACGCTGGAAGCGATCCAGAAGCTCGCCGATCCACCGCCGGTGGTTTATGTGACCGGCACGGACGACAGCCGGATCGCGGTCGCGGCGCTGAAGCTCGGCGCGGCGGACTACGTCATCAAGGAGGTGCAGGAGGACTTCATCGCCCAGCTCTCCGCGGCGCTCAACTCGGCGCGGCGCATGCAGTCCATGCGCCAGGCGCGGGAGGCGGCGGAGCTGGAGGTCCGGCGCAAGAACCAGGAACTGGAGGCGCTGTCCAAGAAGCTCTCCAAATATCTCGCGTCCCAGGTCTACGATTCCATCTTTACCGGCGAGCAGAGCGTGGAGCTCGCCTCCAGCCGCAAGAAGCTGACGGTGTTCTTCTCCGATCTCGTCGATTTCACGGGAACGACGGAGCATCTGGAATCGGAGGAGCTAACCAACCTCCTCAACCACTACCTCACCGAGATGGCGAAGATCGCCAACGCCTATGGCGCCACCATCGATAAATATATCGGCGATGCGGTTCTCGCCTTCTTCGGCGATCCGGAGTCGCGGGGCTATCAGGAGGATGCGTCGGCCTGCGTGCACATGGCGGTGGCCATGCAGCGGCGCATGGAGGAGCTGCGTGACGAGTGGCGCGCCTTCGGCATCGAGCGTCCCTTCGCGCTCCGCATCGGCATCAACACCGGCTTCTGCACGGTGGGGAATTTCGGCAGCGAAGACCGGATGGACTACACGATTATCGGCAATGTGGTGAACGGTGCGTCCCGGCTGCAGGTGAGCGCCGGCAGCGGCGGCATCCTGATCGGCCACGAGACCTATGCGCTTGTGAAGGACGAGGTGATCGCGGAGGAGCGGCCGGCGATCACGGCCAAGGGCTTCGCCGAGCCGGTGCGCTGCTATCAGGTGCGCGGCCTTTATGAGGATCAGGTTCAGGAAGGCAGCGCGATTCGTGAGGAGTCCGACGGCTTCCGCCTACTCATCGATATGGAGCGGGCGGAGCGGAGCGATGCGATCGCCAAGCTCGAGGCGGCGCTCACTCGGCTGAAGGCCAGTAGCTGGGATTTGAACTAGGTCTTGGATCGTGTCTCCTTCGAGGCATGGCTTTCAGCCATGCACCTCAGGATGACGCGGTGTTGAGGTGGTGAGTGACCTAAGGCTCCCAGCCCTCGGGCGCCAGCTCGAACCCTTCGAACTCGAAGCCCGGTGCGACGGTGCAGCCGACCAGCACCCAGTCGCCGTCGGGCTTGGCGGCCTGCCATGCATCGGCGGGCACCACGGCCTGGGGCACGTCGCCGGCCGCCCAATCGGACCCTAAGCGGATTTCCCGGCGGTCTTCGCCTTCCGCAATGGTGAGGGTGAGCGCGCCACCCCCGTACCAATGCCACGTCTCGCAGGCATCGACCCGGTGCCAGCGGGATTCCTCGCCGTTCCGCAAGAGATAGAGGATGGCCGTCGAATGGGCCCGGCCATTCTCGCCTGGGGTGTCCCGGAAGGTTTCGCGGAAATGGCCGCCTTCGGGATGGGGCTCCAGCTTCAGGCGCGCGATGATCTCTTCGGCGGTGTCTTTCACGCTCGGGCTCCGGATAGTCGAATCGGCGGCTTCAGGATGGGGGCGAATGAACGTTGCGTCCAGTCGCCCTGCGAACGGGTACCGGACGCTCCCTGTCCTCACGCCGCCTGGACCTCGGCGGCCTTGTCGAGGGCGCCCGCGACGGCCCGCTCGCGCTGTTCGGGGCCGACCGCGATGCCTTCGGCCACGATGATCTCCGGGTTGTCGATGCCGATGAAGGCGAAGACGGAGCGCAGATAGCTCTCCACGTGCTCGAAGTCGGAAGCGGGAGACCCCGGGCCATAGAACCCGCCGCGGGAGACGGCGACGATCACCCGCTTGCCGCCGACAAGCCCTTCGGCACCGTTCTCGGTGTAGCGGAAGGTCTTGCCCGCAACGAGGACGCGGTCGAACCACGCCTTGAGCTGGGTGGGGATGGTGAAATTGTACATGGGCGCGCCAATGACCACGACGTCCGCGGCCAGGAACTCGTCGAGCATGGCTTGGCCGGCTTCCAAATCCGGCGGCGGGGCGGACGTCTGATCCTGGCCGATATGAGCGGCGGTCAGGTGGCTGGGCGGGTTTGCGGCCAGGTCGCGATAGACGATCTCGGCGTCGGGCGTCTGCGTTTTTAGCCGCTCTACGATGGCGGCGGAGACGGCGCGGCTGACCGAGTTATCGCCCAGGATGCTCGCGTCCAGGTGAAGCAGTTTCATAGCCTTTGACCTTTGGTATAAATTGGTAACTGAGGCTATCTTGGTGCCTATGAAAAACCGCGCAAGAAGGCACTTTTCTGGAACCTAGGCACAGGATTGGGAGCCGGTAACATGACTGTAACCGAAGACGTCACGCCCCTGCACGAGACGAGCGATTGCCGGGCAGTCAGCGCCGTGCTCGGGCGCGTGGGCGATAAGTGGAGCGTGCTGATCATCAGCCGTCTGGGGGATGGGACCTGCCGGTTCAACGAGCTGAAGCGCATGATCGGCGGCATCTCCCAGCGGATGCTCACCCTCACCTTGCGGGGCCTGGAGCGGGACGGGCTGGTGACGCGCACGGTCTTCCCGACCGTGCCGCCACGAGTGGAGTACGAGCTGACGGCGCTAGGGCAGTCCTTGCGCGAGCCGGTCGATGCGCTCGCGGCATGGGCCCTGGAGCATCAGCCGGAGATCGCCGCCGCCAACCGCCTATACGACCAGCGAAGCCAGAGCAGCTGAGCGCGCAGGCGCGTGCGCCATCTTCAAAACGCGTCCTTGCGGCGCCTGATCTCGCCGAAGACTTCCTCAAGCGGTCTGCCCTGCATGCCGAGACGCTCCTGGATCTCAGGGCTGTCGGGCCGCAGGAAGGGGTTGGTCTCCAGCTCCTGTCCAAGCGTCGTCGGCAGGGTCGCCTTGCCTTGGCGGCGCAGCTCGTCCACCTGCTTGGCCCGGGCCTGGAGGGTCGCGTTCTCCGGCTCGATGGTCAGGGAGAAGCTGGCATTCTTCTGGGTATATTCGTGGCCGCAGTAGATCTTGGTCTCCGGTGGCAGCTTCATGAGCTTCTGAAGGGAGGCCCACATGGTCTTGGCGTCGCCTTCCATCAGCTTGCCGCAGCCGAGAGAGAAGATCGTGTCGCCGACAAAGGCGGCCGGCTCATCCAGGAAGAAATAGGAGATGTGGCCGGCCGTGTGGCCGGGCGTCTCGATCACTTGCGCCTTCATGTTGCCGACCTCGACCGTGTCGCCTTCCTTCACGGTGACGTCGAGACCCGGAATGGTCTCCTGCTCCGCTTCGGGTCCAACGACGATGCAGCCGCTCGCCTTCTTCAGGGCGACGATGCCGGCGGTATGGTCGTGATGGTGGTGGGTGACGAGAATATGGGTGAGGATCCAGCCCTTCTCGCTCAGGGCCTGGCGAACGTCATCCGCGTCAGGCGCATCGATCGCCGCCGTGGCCTCGGTCGCTGGATCGTGCAAAAGCACTCCGAAATTGTCTCCCCGTGTGGGGAATTGGTAGATCTCCATGCCGCTCCCTTTGCATGTTGACGTTTCCGTTCCGGCCCGAACGCGCGGGCGCCCATCCCTCTCTAGGGCTTTGCTCACCTTTTCCGGTAAGACTCACGCTGTCCGGTGCCGGGAAAAATTCTAGCAGTTCGGGAATGGTTACGAAAACGGCTGGACGGCCGCAGCCGGTTGAGAGGAAGGACACGAGCAGGACGCCATGCATCTCGACGTCGTCGATCTGAAGGAATTCTACACCTCGCCGCTCGGTCATGTGGTGCGCCGGCTGCTGGGTCCGCGGCTGCGCGCGCGCTGGTCGAATCTGGAGGGACTCGATCTCTACGGGCTTGGCTACGCCACGCCCTATCTCGGCGCCTTCAAGGACGAGGCGAACACGCTGGGTGCGCTGATGCCGGCGGAGCAGGGGGTGATCTCCTGGCCCAACCCGGGGCCGCGGCGCAGCGTGCTGGTGGAGGAGACGGAGCTTCCGCTGCTGGACGGGGCCGCCGACCGGCTGCTTCTCGTGCATCTCCTGGAAGGTACCGAGGATCTCCGCAACGTGCTTCGCGAAGTCTGGCGGGTGCTGGCACCGCACGGGCGCCTTCTGGTCATCGTGCCCAACCGCCGCGGGCTCTGGGCGCGGGTCGAGACGACGCCGTTTGGATCGGGCCGCCCCTTCAGCAAGTCACAGCTTTCGCGTCTGCTGCGCGATGCGTCCTTCGTGCCGGAGCACTGGCAGCACGCGCTCTACATGCCGCCCTTCAACTACCGTTTCCTGCTGAAATGGTCGTTGTTCTGGGAGCGGCTGGGCCTGGTGCTTTGGCCCGCCTTCTCCGGCGTGATCATGGTGGAGGCCTCGAAGCAGGTCTATGGCGCCGTTCCGTCCAAGGCGAAGCGCAGGCGGGCCGGGCGGTTCGCGCCCGTGCCGGCGGGCGCAGTCGCGCCGTTCCAGCGGGATGGGGCGTCCGAAGAGCGCTAGCGGGTCAGCAGGAAGACGGCCTGCTCGCCGAACAGGTTCTGGGCGAAAAAGGGCATGGTGAAGCCCAGCCGGTAGCCATAGGCGTTCAGCACCTCGGCGCGCTCGACCTTGGCGCCGAGCTCACCGCACAGCGCGGCGAAATCCTTGATGCTGCAAAGATGGATGTTCGGCGTTTCGTACCAGGTGTCGGGCAGGTAGGAGGTGCGCGGCATGGTGCCCTTGAACAGGAGCTGAGTCCGCATCCGCCAATGGCCGAAATTTGGGAACGACACGATCACGTGGCGGCCGATGCGCAGGAGCTGCTCCAGGACCTCCTTCGGCCGGCGCGTGGCCTGGATGGTCTGGCTCAGGATGACATAGTCGAATGCGTCGTCCGGGTAGTAGACGAGGTCTCGATCCGCATCGCCCTGGATAACGGAGAGCCCTTGCGCCACGCAGGCATTCACGCCCTGCTGGGAGAGCTCGATGCCGCGGCCGTCCACATCGTGCTTGTCGGAGAGGATGCGCAGCAGCCCGCCATCGCCGCAGCCGATATCGAGCACCCGGGAGCCGCGAGTGACCATTTCCGCGATCAGCAGGAGGTCGATACGGGAGGTGTCGGGTTTGCGCGCGGTCTCGTCCTTGCGGACGGTGGAGGCGTTGGGGTGCACGTTCATCGTCATGCGTCTCCCTCGCCAGAGCCCTTAACGCCGCGCTTGGTGGCGGCGGCGTCCAGAAACCCGCTGACAGTATCGAACAGCTCCGGCTCGTGAAGCAGGAAGGCGTCGTGGCCCTTGTCGGATTCGATCTCGACGAAGCTGACATTGGCGGCCACCGCGTTCAGGGCGTGCACGATCACCCGGCTCTCCTCGGTGGGGAAGAGCCAGTCGCTGGTGAACGAGATCAGGCAGAAGCGCGTGTCGGTATCGCGGAACGCGTTGGCCAGCACACCGCCATGGTCCGCCGCCAGATCGAAATAGTCCATGGCGCGGGTGACGTAGAGATAGCTGTTCGCATCGAAGCGGTCGACGAAGCTGGCGCCTTGGTAGCGCAGATAGCTTTCCACCTGGAAGTCTGCGTCGAAGCCGAAGGTGACCTTGTCGCGGTCCTGCAGGTTGCGGCCGAACTTCCGGTAGAGCGCCTGATCGGACAGATAGGTGATGTGGGCGGCCATGCGGGCCACGGCGAGCCCTTTGCGGGGCAGCTTGCCTTCGTCGATATAGCGGCCCTGGCACCAATCCGGATCGGCCATGACGGCCTGGCGGCCCACCTCGTGGAAGGCGATGTTCTGGGACGAGTGGCGCGCGGCGGAGGCGATGGGGATCGCCGAGAACACCCGGTCCTTATATTTCGCCGCCCATTCCAGCACCTGCATGCCGCCCATGGAGCCGCCGATGGCGCAGAGAAGCTGGTCGATACCGAGATGGTCGAGCAGGCGCGCTTGGGCCCGGACCATGTCACCGATGGTGATGACCGGGAAGTCGGGGCCGTAGGCCTTGCCCGTCTCCGGATTTTCGGAGCTGGGGCCGGTGGAGCCCATGCAGCCGCCCAGCACGTTCGTGCAGATGATGAAATACTTGTCGGTATCGATGGGCTTGCCCGGACCGATCATGGTCGTCCACCAACCCGGCTTGCCCGTGATGGGGTGCTCGTTGGCGGCGTGCTGATCGGCGGTCAGCGCATGGCAGACGAGGACGGCATTGGTCTTGTCCGCATTCAGCGTGCCGTAAGTTTTATAGGCGATGGAGAACGGCAGCGTGCCGCCGCAATCCAGCGGCAATGGCTGGTCGGCCGGAAAATGGACGATCTCGCTCGAGGGATTGGAAATCTCTGCCAATCTGAGCGATTTCTCCGAAAAGGCCTCCGCTTTGGGGGTCTCGCTCATTTCGCCTACTCGCACCTCTCTTCGAGGGCCTTGGAACACTCCTAGGCACCGCTAGCTATGCCCTTACAGCGATAAGTCAATCATTCTTTCCTTTGCTTTTACTGAAGGATTGGTCCTATCACAGGGCGCTGGCCGCTAGCGGCCATACCGATTTTTCTGTTTATCAGCCTCAGGAGTTTTCGGACATCATGGCGAAGCGCAAGCTAGCCCCGCGTCCGGGGATTCTCGATATCGAGCCTTACGTTCCGGGCAAGAGCAAGGTCGACGGCGGCGGCCCGGTCACCAAGCTGTCTTCGAACGAGAACCCTTTCGGCGCCTCGCCCAAGGCGGTTGCCGCGTTCAAGGCGGCGGCGGATCAGCTCTCCCTCTATCCGGAGGGCTCGGCCGCAGCGCTGCGGCAGACCATCGGCGATTTCTACGGGCTCGACCCGGCGCAGATCGTCTGCGGCGCGGGTTCGGACGAGATATTGAGCCTTTTGGCGCAGGCCTATTTGGGGCCCGGCGACGAGGCGGTCTACAGCCGCCACGGGTTCCTCGTCTATCCGATCGTGATCATGGCGAGCGGGGCGACGCCCGTGGTCGCCCAGGAGACGGACCTGACAGCGGATGTCGACAATCTGCTGGCGTGCGTCACCGAGCGCACGCGGGTGGTCTATATCGCCAATCCGAACAACCCGACGGGCACGTATCTTTCGTTCGAGGAGCTGAAGCGCCTGCGCGACGGGCTGCCCGAAGATGTGCTGCTGGTGATCGACGCGGCCTATGCGGAATACGTGCTGAAGGAAGATTATCAGCCGGGGATCGCGCTTGTGGACGCTGCGGCGAACACGGTCATGACGCGCACCTTCTCCAAGATCTACGGGCTCGCCTCGGCGCGGGTCGGCTGGGCCTATTGCCCGCCGGATATCGCTGGCGTGCTGAACCGTATCCGGGGGCCATTCAACCTGACCGGACCTTCGGTCGCTGCCGGCGTGGCGGCCCTGGAAGACCACGAATTCGCGCTCGACTCGGCGGAGCATAACCGCGCCTGGCGCAAGGTTCTAACGGACGAGCTGGAGAAGCTCGGCCTCGGCGTGACGCCGAGCGCGGCCAATTTCGTGCTGGTGCATTTCCGGGAAAAGGAAGGCTGCGACGCGGCCGCCGCGGATGCGTTCCTGCAGGCGAGCGGCATCATCGTGCGCCGTATGGAGGCTTACGGTCTGCCGGGCGCCCTGCGGATCAGCGTTGGTACCGAGCCGCAGAACCGGGCCCTGCTGGCGGTGCTCAAGAGCTTCGTGGAAGGCGTGCCCGCCGCGCAAATCAAGAACGGTGCGGGCGCGGCATGAGCCAAAAGATCTTCGAAAACGTCGCGATCCTCGGCCTCGGCCTGATCGGGTCCTCGCTGGCGCATGGCTTGCGCGACAAGGGGCTGGCTTCGCGGGTCGTCGGCTATGACGCCTCGGAGGACGTACGCGCCCGGGCCGAGAAGCTTGCCTTCTGCGACGAGATCGCCGCGACGCCTGAAGACTCGGTCAAGGATGCCGATCTCGTGGTCCTTTCCATGCCCGTGGGTGCCACCGGCGAGGCTGCGAAGTCGATCGCCGGCGCGCTGAAGCCGGGGGTGATTGTCACCGATGTGGGCGGTGTGAAATCGGCGGTCATCACCAAGGTCGAGGCGGCGCTACCAGAGGAAATCGCCTTCGTGCCGGGCCATCCGATCGCGGGCACGGAGCATTCGGGTCCGGAAGCCGGTTTCGGCTCGCTGTTCGAAGGGCGCTGGGCCATCCTGACCCCGTCGGACCGGACGACGGATGCGGCGCTCCAAAAGATCAGCGACCTTTGGCACGCGCTCGGCTCCGACGTTGAGACCATGACGCCGGAGCATCATGATCTGGTGCTTGCGACGACCAGCCATCTTCCCCATCTGATTGCGTTCAATATCGTCGGCACGGCGGCGGACATGGAGGAAGTGACCCGGTCTGAGGTGATCAAGTTCTCTGCGGGCGGCTTCCGCGACTTCACCCGGATCGCGGCGTCGGATCCGGTGATGTGGCGGGATATCTTCCTCAACAACAAGGAAGCCGTGCTGGAGATGCTGGGCCGGTTTTCGGAGGATCTGGCTGCGGTGCAGCGGATGATCCGCTGGGAAGACGGGGATGCGCTCCAGGACCTCTTCACCCGCACCCGGGCGATCCGGCGCGGCATCATCGAGGCGGGCCAGGAGACGGAGGCCCCGGATTTCGGCCGGCGCGCCGCCCAGAGCGAAAAGGGCGGGGCGAAGAGCGAGAGCTGAAGAGCGGCGAGGACAAGCCGGCGCAAGGTTGGGACGGACGTTTTCGGACTTTTGAGCGGGTAGATGGGAAGCGACGACGAGCTCTGGGTTTTCGGCTACGGCTCCTTGATGTGGCGGCCTGGCTTCTACTTCGAGGAATCGCCGCCGGGTTTGCTCAAGGGCGCCCACCGCTCCATGTGCATCTATTCCGTCACCCATCGCGGCACGCCGGAGCGGCCCGGGCTGGTGCTCGGGCTCGATCAGGGCGGGGCCTGTCGCGGGGTGGTGTTTCGGGTCCGCAGCGGCCACGAGGAAGAGACGCTCGAGTATCTGCGCGAGCGGGAGCAGGTGACGAAGGTCTATCGGGAGGTGGTGCGCCCGGTTCAGCTTCTCGACGGATCGGACCGCAAGGTCCAGGCTATCTGCTTTCTCGTCGACCGCGGAAACCGCCAGTACGCCGGTAGGCTCTCCATGGAGGAACAGTTCCGCATCGTTTCCGATAGCGTCGGCGATTCAGGCAAGAATATCGAATATGTGCTGAACACGGTCCGCCATCTGGAAGATGCGGGCGTGCACGATCGCTTGCTCGCCGGGCTTGCAGCCCGGCTTACCGGCCGGCTCTAAAGCGAACCGGCCGCCAAAGCTGGAATTTCAGGAAAAGCTGATTACGCAGCGACCGCGACGGGCTCGGACTGCTCCTGGGTGGCGCGGAGGTCGTCGCAGACCTCTTCGCGCTCCGCATCGGTCTCGGCCAGGAGGTGGATATGCACCTCATTGGCGCCGAGCTGAGCGCCGCGGTGACGAAGGTCGGCCAGATTGAGGGACGAGGTGTCGCCCGTGGTCGCACCGATCGCCAGAGGCGTACGGCTGCCGTCTTCGTCACGGCGGACGAGGATGTAGTTCGCCTGCGGCAGGGCCGGGCATCCGATCAGGCTGTAGACGCTATGAAGATAGCGCTGGCCCGAGGCACCCCGCCAATAATGGAAAGCCTGACGAAAGGCCTCATCGGCGCAAATGAGCGCAGGCTCATCGGCGGGGCCAACCGTTTCGCTTTGGATTTCTGCGGCAGTCACGAACATGTCAGTTCATCCAGTATCGTTCGATTCGTCCTGGAAATGGGCTCAGCCGTGACGATTTCAAGACAGAGGAGCCGTTTCCGTTCCGATTTCGCGAACAAATATAGAACATCCCTCTGTCGAACGTCAAGCTGGAGGAAAAACGCCTTGATTCGCGGGAAAGTTCCCGCCCTGAGACGTCCCGAGCTTTAGCCGCGATCGCGCTGTTCGCGGGCCTCGGCGACCAGGCGATTCGAGGCGGATTCGACGGTCTCTTCCAAACGGGAGAGGAATTCGGCTCTGGGCAGCCCGGCGGGAATGGGGGGCAGGAACTCGAAGACGATGGTGCCCGGGGTCAGGAGCAGGGTGCGGCGGGGCCAGAACATCCCGGAATTCAGGGCCACGGGCACGCACGGCACCTTCAGCGCCTGATAGAGCAGGAAGACGCCGGTCTTGTAGTCGGGTTCGGCGCCGACGGGGCGGCGGGTGCCTTCTGGAAAGATGATGATCTCCCGGCCTGCGGCGGTGCGCTTCTGGGCTGCCTTCAGCATCTCGCGTAGCGCTTTCGCGCCCTGGTCCCGGGCCACCGGGATCATGCCGAATTTATGGGAAAACCAGCCGTGGAAGGGGATCCTGAAGAGCTCCTTCTTCATCAGATAGGCCGGATCGCGCAGCTGGGTCACCAGGGCAAAGGTCTCGAAGGCCGATTGATGCTTTGAGGCGACGATACAGGCGCCGTCCATAAGGTTTTCGCGGCCGCGGACCTCCAGATTGATGCCGGCGATGACGCGCAGCAGGAAGATCTCCAGCCGTGCGTTGAGGTTGAGTGCCGTCATGGACCAAGCGCGGGGCATCAGAAGCAGTGGGGACAGCAGCACCACCATCGCCGTCGTCGTGAAGTAGAAGAGAAAATGAAACAGCAGCGACCGGGCGTATTGGATGGCCTTCATCACGGTTCGTCGATTTCCTCGGGCCGGGAGCGCCATTCGCCATAGACAATCTTGCTCACCACGCGGGTGGCGGCAAGGCGCACCATAGCGGGCAGATATTTCAGATATTCGGACATCAGCAGCTTGGTGGTGCCGGGGTAAAGCCACCAATCGTCGAGATGCACCTTCTTGTCGATCACCGGGTAGGGGTAGAGGTCGACGGCGGGCATGGTGCGGCCGAGCTCGGCCAGGGCTCGGGGCATGTGATAGTTCGAGGTGACGATGATCACAGAACTGTAGCCGTGTTTGGCGGCCCAGGCGGAGGTCTCGGTGGCGTTGTCGATGGTGTTTTGGGCCTCGTGGTCGAGATCCACGCAGCAGGACAGATACTGGCTGTTTCTGGTGCCCAGCGCCTCGAGCTCCTTCTTGGTGGTCTTCTGATAGACGCCGCTGATCAGAAGCCGCTGGGCCTTGCCGTTGGCGAGCAGGCTCATGGCCTCGTCGATCCGGGCCGTATCCCCAGTCAGCACGGAGATTCCGTCCGCCTTGGGCGGATCATTGATGTCGCGCTCGATGCTGGAGACGAACAGCACGAAACCGACCAGCAGCACCGCGACGACGAGCAGGAGCACGTTGAACCCCGCCCGCAGCAGGGCGTAGAGCAGTCCCGTTCCTTCGTTGGATATGGTTTCGGCTTCCGACACGGTCTAATCCATGCTGCCCCCGGGGGGCGCACAATAGGCTGAATTTCGTTTGCGGAAAATCGCGTTCGACGTGGGCTCAGTTCGATGAGCGCGATCAGTCCTCCAGGGCGCCGGCGACCTGATCGTATTTTCGCAGCACCCGAATGACGCCCAGGCGGGATGTGACCATGCATAGTCCCGCCACGACGATCACGACGAGCAGGAACAGCAGATAGCCCCCGATATCGAGATCGCCCGCGCCGAAGAGCCGGCGTGTTTCGGCCGCAGCCACCAGGCCGCCGCCCACCAGATGCATGAAGAGGGGGAGAAGCAGGAAGACCAGGGCGGCGCCGATCGCGCCGACCAGGCTGGCCCGCAAGCCAAGCCCGAGAAAATGCCTTTCGAACTCGCCGGCGATGAAGCCGTCGGAAGCGCCGATGAGATGGAGCACCTCGATGACCTCGCGGTTGGAGGCCATGGCGCTCCGGGTGGCGGAGATGATGACGGCGACGGTGGCGGCCGCCACGAGTCCCAGCAAAATCAGCCCGCCGAGGGCGGCTGTGCGGGTGAGGCCGCGGATCTCGGACTGCCAGCGGCGGTGGTCGTCCAGGGTCACGCCGTCGAAATTGTTGTCGATGGCCTCGCCGATCAGCTCGAGATCGGGCGGGTCGGACCGATCGATCTCGACTGCGATCAGCCGCGGGATGGGCAGCTCCTTGATGGCGTCGCTCTTGCCCAACCAGGGCTCCAGAAGATCGGCGGAATCCTGCAGGGAGAGCGGCTTCACCTGGGTGATCCCCTTCTGCTTGGCGAGAAACAGGGACACCAGGGTCATCTTCTTCTCGATATCGGGCGTGTCGATGGGATCGAGCTCGATGGTCACCTCGCTGACCACGTCGTTCACCCAGGCGGAGGCCGACTGATTGATCATGTAGACCGTGCCCACCATGAGGCAGGCGAGGAAGGTCATGATGGCGATGACGACGGTAAGCGCCGTCCAGGCGATGGTGGCTTCGGGCAGAAGCTGGGCATTCTCCGAGCGATAGCGGGCGGGGAGGAGCCCCTGCCAGAGGCTATCCCAGGGATAGCTGCGAAAATCGTCCCAGAGCTGCGAGGTGTTCAATGAAGCTCCGCTCACTGGATTGCCACTCAATGGATCTCCACACGTCCGTGCTGAAGGACGAGGCGCGGCGCAGCGAGCTTGTCCATCAGGGCGTAGTCGTGGGTTGCGATGATCACCGAGGTGCCGAACCTGTTAAGCTCGATGAAGAGGCGAAGCAACCGGTCGCCCATCTCGGGGTCCACATTGCCGGTGGGCTCGTCGGCCAGGAGAAGCTCCGGCTTGCCGATCACGGCCCGGGCGATGGCTGCGCGCTGCTTTTCGCCGCCGGAGAGCACTTCCGGATAGGCATTGATTCGGTGGCCGAGATCGACCCAGCGCAGCAGATCCGTGACATCTTCCCGGTATTCGTTGGGGCGCAGGCCCATGACCCGCAAGGGCAGGGCGACGTTCTCCCAGGTGGTCAGGTGATCGAGCAGGCGGAAATCCTGGAAAACGATGCCGATGCGGCGCCTGAGCCCTGCACGGCCGGCAGAATCCA
This sequence comes from Methyloligella solikamskensis, assembly GCF_042676065.1. Classification (NCBI taxonomy): domain Bacteria; kingdom Pseudomonadati; phylum Pseudomonadota; class Alphaproteobacteria; order Hyphomicrobiales; family Hyphomicrobiaceae; genus Methyloligella; species Methyloligella solikamskensis. Next base: position 551,063 of record NZ_JBHTJO010000001.1, read on the forward strand.
ATTCTTCCACATCTTGTCCAGCCACGTAGATATGCCCGTCGGACGGCCGCAGGGCCATGAAGATCAGCTTGAGCAGACTGGTCTTGCCGGCGCCGGAAGGGCCCGTCAGAAAGTGGAAAGATCCACGGTGGATATGAAATGTGATATGCCGCAGAACGTCGGGGCCGGAGCCATAACGGAGCGCGACATCGTCAAAGCGTATCAAACGATTCCCTCAATGCGCCGTTTACCCCTGATTCAGCATGATTGCCCACATGCGGGCCTTTATGCTGAACTCGCCATCCGGTATCAATCGAATTGGGCAAAGGCGTGAGGCCGCCCGCCAACCGCAAGCGTCGCCTGGAAGCCCGGTGAATTCACAATGGCATCAGTAATTATCTGTCCCGCATGCAGCGCCCGTTTTCAAACCGCCGCTGCCTTTCCACCCGAGGGCCGCAAGGTTCGCTGCAGCAAATGCGGTCATGTCTGGCAAGCGCATCCCGTAAGCGCTGAAGACGAGGCTGCGCCGGAAGGGCCGCCAGCGCAAGGGCAAGCTCCTTCGCAAGCCCCGTCCAACGGGCCGAATCAGGCCGGCGGACAGCAGCGGCCGGAGAACGGCCCTCCTGCCGGTGCGCCCGGTGGACCGCCGCCTCAAGGCCAGCGGCCGCCGCAGCGCCCGCCTATGCCGCCGGGACAGGGGCAGCCAGGACAAGGACAACCAGGTCAGGCCGGGCCTCAGGGTGGACCGCCGCGTCCGCCACAGCCGCCGCAAGGGCCGCGGCCTCAAGCGCCGGGTCCGCAAGGCGGTCCCGCAGGACAGCCGCCGCAAGGCCCAGGCCCTCAAGGGGCACCGCAAGGATCTCCGCAAGGGCCTGGCGGTCAGCCTCGCCAGGCGCCGGCCGCCGGGCCTGCGCCCGAGACACGGTCCGCACCGCCGCCTCCGCCCCCGCCGCCCGGCGGGCCGCAACCGGATGCGGAATTCGGCTCCTATGAGTCGGCTCAGTACGACTCCGGTGAGGATGCAAGTTTCGGCGAGACCGAGGAGCAGCCTCCTCAGGAAGACGCGGATTTCGGTTTCGACGAACACTATGGCGAGGAGCCACCCGCTCAGCCGGCAATGACAACGCCTGTGGTCACGGAGCCGCGCAAGGAAGGCGGGCTGAAAGCCAAGCTCGGCCGCAGCGGCGAGGGCCGCCCCGGTCAGGGCGCCTTGCTGGTCGCCGGCTGGTCCATCTTGGGGCTGGTCGTGGTCGGCGTGCTGGCGATCTTCCTGTTGATGCCGGCCGCCGTGATGGCCGCCCTGCCGGGCTCGGGCCATCTCTATCAGGCCATGGGCATCGCGCCGGTGGAGCAGGCAGGTCTCGGCTTCGATGGCGTGACCTACAAGTGGACGCGCTATCAGGGCCAGCGGATGCTGCAGGTGGAAGGTCAGATCGTGAACTTCACCGATGCGGAAGCCTCCGTGCCGAATGTGCTGATCGCGCTGCTCGATGGAGACGGGGAGAAGATCTCCGAATGGATGGCGCCGGGGAGCGAGACCAATGTCGCGGCTCAGGGCCGGTCGGAGTTCGCCACCCAGATTCCGTCGCCCCCTGACACCGTGCGCAGCTTCCGGGTGCGGTTCCAGAAGGAAGGCTGATGGGCGCGCCCGCGCCAGAGGCAGGCGGCGTCAAGACGCTCTACGACGCGGCGCAGATCTCCACGCGGGTGAACGAACTCGCCGCGCAGATCGCTGACGCCAAGCTCCAGCGGCTCGTCATCGTAGCCGTTCTGAAGGGCAGCTTCATCTTCGCCGCCGACCTCATCCGGGCGCTCCATGTCCGCGGCCTCGCGCCTGAGATCGATTTCATCTTTCTTGCAAGCTACGGCGCCGGGACGACATCCCAAGGCAGCGTCAAAGTGCTGCGCGATGTCGGCACGCCGCTTTCGGGCCGGGACGTTATCCTGGTGGACGACATTCTCGATTCGGGGCGCACGCTGGCCTTCGCCAAGGATCTGCTGCAGCAGCGCGGGGCAAACCGCGTGATGACCTGCGTGCTCATCGACAAGCAGGGTGTGGAGCGGGTCGTGCCCATCGAGGCCGATCTCATCGGCTTTTCCTGTCCGCCCGAATTCGTGGTCGGCTACGGGATGGATCTCGCTCACCGCTATCGTGAGCTGCCCTTTATCGGGGTGGTTGCGGAGGAGACTGCCGCGGCTTTGGAGCCCGAGGCGACCGCCGATGCCCCGGAGAAGGCCGAGACCTGAGGGTCTGTCGCTTAGAGTAGGACCGTCCTAGTAGGACCGGATCAGCCGTTCCAGATATTCCAGCTCGATCATGGGGCGCTGGGGATCGCCCAGGCGACGCCTGAGCTCGTCCAGCACCTGGCGGGCGCGCTGGATGTCGATCTCGTCGGGCACCTTCACCGATAGGCCGTAATCGGGCTGATTGTTCTTGTTGGGACGGCCTAGGGGATCGCGGTTGGTCTGGCCTTGGGCCTGGCCCTGCTGCTGGGAATTGCTCTGCATGGCCTGCTCGGCCATGGATTTCGCCCCTTCACGCATATTGTCGAGCGCCATGCCCTGCTGTTGGGCGGCATTGCCGAGCTGGTTCTGACCCAGGGCATCCTGAGCATCACCCATTGAGTCTCCGGCATTGCCCAGCTCGCTCGGCGCCTCGGAGCCGCCGATCCGCATGGCGTCCATGAGCTGTTGGAGCTGATCCATCAGATCGCCCTGGCGCTGGGCGAGATCGTTGTTCTGGGGCCCTTGGCCCTGACCCTGCTGACCGCGCGGCCCTTCGCCTTGCTGACCTTGTTGTCCCTGCTGGCCTTGCTGCCCGGGCTGCTGCTGTTGGCCCTGCTGCTGCTGACCCATCTGGCCCATCTGCTGCTGGCCCTGGTTCTGGGGCGGCTGACCGAACAGCTCGGGGAACATCTGCCGGCCATACTGCATGGGCTGACCGGGCGGGCTGACCTCGAACTGCTCGTTCTGGCCGGGTCCCTGCTGCTGGTTCTTCTTGAAGGTCTCGTCCATCAGCTGCTGCTGCTGATTGATGAGATCGCCAAGCTTCTCCATGGCCTTCTGCATCTGTTGCTGCTTGGCGTTCTCGGAGAAGGTGCCGGTCTGCAGGCGATTGAGCACGTCCTCGAGTTGGGAGAGCATCTGCTCGGCCATCTCGTTGGAGCCGGCCTGGGCGAGCTTCTTGATGTTGTCCAGCATCTGATCGAGATTCTGCTGGGACATCATCTGCTCGCCGCTCTGGGGCTGGGCATCCTTCGGCAGATTGCCCTTCTCCTTCGCCTGCTGGGCGAGTTGCTGCATGTATTTCTCGAGCTTGTCGCGGAGGTTGTCGACGAGCTGCTCGATCTCCTCCGGCGAGGCGCCGTTCTTCAGCGCATCTTCTAGCGCCTTCTTGGCGGCCTTCATGGCCTGCTCGGCGGCCGGCAGATCGCCGTCCTCGATGCGGAGCGCGATATCCCAGAGTTGATTGGCCACGGTGATGAGGGAGTCGCGCGAGGTATCGTCCTCAAGACGCCAGTAGGCGCTGCGCAGGCCCAGAAAGACGCGGAAATCCTCGTTCACTTTGTCGGCGCCCAAAGTCAGCGCATCGAGGGCCAGGGCCACCTGATCGGCCTGATCTGGGTGGCGCACGAGATTGCGGCGCTGCTCGACGACCGCCTTGGCGAGCGGCTTGGTGAACTGCCGTTCCGGCAGGATGAACTCGTAGATCTCGCTGCGGCCTTCCTGACCGGCCTGGTCCTTGGCGACCAGGGTCATGGCGACGCGCAGGCCCGCCCAGGGGTGCGCGGTCAGATCCGTGGTGGAGGTGCCGGCAGCCTGCTTGGCGTTCGCCTTGGGCAGCTTCAGCGCCATTTCCGGCGGATCGAAGAGCGGGTCCTTGTCCGGGTCAATGCCGGAGAGAGCGATGGGGAAGCTGCCGTCTTCGGTCTGCTGCAAGAGCTCGAATTCGGCCGCGGCGCTGGCGACGCCGAAATCGTCGGAGGCTTCGTAAGTGAGGCGAAGCGCGCTGCGGGGCGTCTTGGTGGGCTCGCCCTTGAGGTTGACGGTGGGGGCGAGATCGTCAGCCAGGGAGAACTGCCAGCTCGCCGCGGTCTGACGGTCGATCTCGACCGTGGCCGTAGCCGATTTCTTCAGCGGCACGTGAAATTCGATGAGCCCATCGCGGCCTTTCTCCGGCTCGATGGTCTTAGGCTTGCTGGCCTTCGCTTCCTTGCGGTCCTTGCCGTTATTGCCTTCCTTGACGATCGGGCCTTCGGTCAGGGTCAGCCGCACGGGCTCGCCTTCCGGCGCGTGGGCCCGGACGATCAGCTCGCTGCGCTCCGGCACGGTGAGGGCACGAAAGACCTCCGCGCCGGCGCCGACGCTTTCGCTGCCGTCGGCCAGCACGATGGGCGCTTCGCCCGTATAGACCGGCGGGGTCACCCAGGCGTCGAGGCGGAGCAGGGCTTGGGATTCGGTGGGCGCGAGCACGAAGGCCTGTTTGATGCGGTTGAAGGTGTCGGGCCCGGCGATGACGATGGCGACGAAGACCATGAGCAGCAGGCCGGCGCGCACCGCATAAGGATCACGGCGGTCGTTGCGGGGCTCGGGCCAGGAGGGCCGCAGCTTCTGCAGCAGATTGGCGAGGCGGCGGCGATGGGCGGCCCAGAGCGCGTCGGTCTCGGGATCGGCGTAACCGGAGATCGTGTCTTCGTAGGAGGACGCCGGACGATGCTTCACCCCGGCATTGCGCTCAAGCCGGCGGACGGCTTCCTGACGGGAGGGCCATGAGAGGCGGGCGAGGGGGAAGAGCGAGGCGAGCAGCGCGATGGCGAACGCGGCGAGGGCCACGCGATGGGCCATGGGCGGGAAATAGGCCCAGAGCTGCAGCAAGCTCATCACCAGGAATGCGCCGACGACGATGCCGGGCCAGAGCAGGGCTTCCCAGATGCGTTCGGCCGTCATGGCGAGCCAGCTCAAGGTGACGCGGCTTTCGAAGCTGCGCGAGAGCGCAGCGTCGGCTTCCGCCCGCTCGCGCATTTCTCTCCGGGTCTTGAGGCTGTTCTTCCGTCTGGATACCACCGGCATCCTCTCTAGGTAACGCGCAAGGGGGCTATGACGCGCAAGCGAGCTTAGCTGCACTTTCGCTTCGGCCAAAGCCGAACTCGCGCAGATGTGATGGGCTGAATGCCGCGTTCTTCGCTTTGCGGATTACGCCTTCAGCCAGTCCGGCATGCGTTCGGCCGCCAGCATCGTCTCGTAGGTCGGACGGGGCCGGGTCGCGGCATAGCGGTCGCCCGAAACCAGCACCTCCGGAACGGCCAAGCGACTATTATATTGGGACGACAATACGGCGCCGTAAGCCCCCGCCGTCATCACCGCCAGCAGATCGCCGGGAGCGAGCTTCGGCAGAGTGCGATCCTGGGCGAGGAAGTCGCCGCTTTCGCACACAGGCCCCACGATATCGGTGGTCTCCATGGGCGTGTCGGCCGTCGGCTCCTGGACGGGCCAGATCTCGTGATAGGCCTCGTAGAGGGTCGGGCGCATGAGATCGTTCATGGCCGCGTCCACGATGGTGAAGCTCTTGGCCGCGCCTTCCTTCTCGTAGATCACCCGGGTGACGAGGATGCCTGCATTGCCCGCGATCATGCGACCCGGCTCGAAGAGAAGGCGGCAATCGAGGCTCTTCACGCTTTCGCGCACCAGGGCTGCGTAATCGAGGGGCAAGGGCGGGGCGGGGGCGTCACTGCGATAGGGAATGCCCAGCCCGCCGCCGAGATTGACGAAATTGATGGTGAAGCCGTCGGCGCGGAGCTTCCGGACCAGCTCGGTCAGCAGCGCGAAGGCGTTGCGGAACGGCTCCAGATCGGTGATCTGACTACCGATATGCATATGCACGCCTTCCGCCTCGATCCCCGGCAGGTCGCGGGCGAGGCCGTACAGCTCGAGCGCCTGATCGAAGGGGATGCCGAACTTGTTCTCCGCGCGGCCCGTGGCGATCTTGTGATGGGTCTTGGCGTCTACATCCGGATTGACCCGCAGCGCGATGCGAGCGGTGACGCCCTGCGCATCGGCCACCTCACTCAAGGCCCGGAGCTCGGCTTCGGATTCCACGTTGAAGGCGAAGATGCCTTCCTGGAGCGCGTAGGCCATCTCGTCCTTGGTCTTGCCGACGCCTGAGAAGACGATGCGCTCCGGCTCGACGCCGACGGTGCGGGCACGGCGGAGCTCGCCTTCGGAGACGACATCCATGCCGGCCCCGGCGGCAGCCAGGGTCGCCAGCACGCCGAGATTGGAGTTGGCCTTCACGGAATAGCAGACGAGCGCGTCAAAGCCGTCGAAGGCCTCCGCGAAGACGCGGTAGTGGCGCTGAAGCGTCGCTGTGGAATAGCAGTAGAACGGGGTGCCCACCTCCTCCGCGAGATCGACGAGACTGACCTCCTCGGCGTGGAGCACGCCCCGCCGGTAGGCGAAGTGGTGCATCTTATCGGCTCGGAAGCGCTATTCGAGGAACCCGTCGATGATCAGGCGGCGGTCGGGCGCCTTCTGCATTTTGGTTTCGGGATCGGCCTGGGTCGTCGGCACGGGCGAGGGCGGACGCTCCAGCGAGCCCTTACGGCCGCAGGCGCTGAGACCCACGCTCATCAGCAGAGCGACAATGACGAGAAGGCGCCACGCGCTGTCCATGGTCTTGAGTCCCATGGTTCTGCCCTTCCGATCCGGTTTCGTTCGGCGCGTCACGCGAAGGACGCGGCCAGCTTCAGACTATCTGTATCAGATACTGCCTTGTTCTATCCTGTCGGGGCCTCTTTCGCCAACCGCTTTATCCAGCGCTTCGCCTCGCGGCGCACATTGGACGGGGCGGTTCCGCCATAGCTTTTGCGGCTTTTGACGGAGGCTGCGACGGAAAGCACGGAATAGACGTCCTCTGTGATCTTGGAATCGATGGCCTGAAGATCGCTTAACTCCAGTTTCGCCAGCGGTTTTCCCTTCTCTTCGGCAAGCGCGACGATGCGTCCCGTGACGTGGTGGGCGTCGCGGAAGGGAAGTCCTGCCTCGCGCACCAGCCAGTCCGCCAGGTCGGTGGCGGTGGAGAAACCCTGGCCGGCGGCGCGCTTCATGGCCTTCTTGTTGGGCTCCATATCGCCCACCATCCCGGCCATGGCCGCGATGCCGAGCTTCAGGGAGGCGAGGGCGTCGAAGACGGGCTCCTTGTCCTCCTGCATGTCCTTGGCATAGGCGAGCGGCAGGCCCTTCATCACCATGAGAAGCGACTGGAAGGCGCCGGCGATGCGGCCCGTCTTGGCGCGGATCAGCTCGGCGGCGTCGGGGTTGCGCTTCTGGGGCATGATGGACGAGCCGGTGGAGAAGCGGTCCGACAGCTTGGCGAAGGAAAACTGCGCCGAGGCCCAGTTGACGATCTCCTCGGCGAGCCGGGAGAGATGCATGGCCGCGATGGTCGCCGCAGCCATGGTCTCCAGTGCGAAGTCCCGGTCTGAGACAGCGTCCAGGGAGTTGGCCGTGGGCCGGTCGAATTGAAGTGCCTTCGCGGTCATCTCTCGGTCGATGGGAAAGCCCGTGCCGGCGAGCGCCGCGGAGCCAAGGGGCGATTCGTTGAGCCGTGTGCGGGCATCGGCGAAGCGGCCCCGGTCGCGGCTCAGCATCTCCACATAGGCGAGGCAGTGATGGCCGAAGGTCACTGGCTGGGCGGTTTGGAGATGGGTGAAGCCCGGCATGACCGTTGCGGCGTGCTCCACGGCCTGCTCGGCCAGCGCCAGCTGCAGGGCGGCGAGACCGGCATCGATCTCGTCGATCTCGTCGCGGACATAGAGCCGGAAATCGGTCGCCACCTGGTCGTTGCGCGAGCGCGCGGTGTGGAGCTTGCCGGCGGTGGGGCCGATCAGCTCCTTCAGCCGGTTCTCGATATTGAGGTGGATGTCTTCGAGTTCTCGCGAGAAGTTGAATTCCCCCGCCTCGATCTCCTTTGCGATGGTGTCGAGCCCGCCCACGATCTGCCGCTCTTCGTCGGCAGAGATGATGCCGGTGGCGGCAAGCATGGCGGCATGGGCTTTCGAGGCCAGAATGTCCTGGCGCCACAGCCGCTTGTCGAAGCCGATGGAGGCGTTTATCTCCTCCATGATCTGGGCGGGGCTTAAATCAAACCGGCCGCCCCACATGGTATTGGCCATTTGTTGAGCCTTACTCCATTGGGCGAAGCCAAAAACAGGCGAGGAACCAAGTGAGCGACAGCAAGAGCCAGGGCCGAAAGCCATCGCCGCTCGGGATTGGGGTCGTCGCGCTTATAGCGGCGATTGCGGGTTTTGGCATTATTTTTTGGGTTTTTGGACCGAAAAACCCTGAATCCGACGTGAAAACGGCCGATTCGGCCGAATCCGCCGCAGACACGCCTGCGGCTTCGAGCAAGGGAAGCGGCCCGCTTGCCGGTCTCAACAAGGGCGATATGGCGGCCTTCGTGATCAAGAAGGAGCCGGAGCCTCTGCCGCCCATGCCCATGGAAGGGGCGGACGGCAAAGAGGTCGCCATGGCCGACTTCAAAGGCAAGGTCGTGCTTCTGAACATCTGGGCGACCTGGTGCCATCCCTGCCGTGAGGAGATGCCGGCGCTGGACAAGCTTCAGAAGGAACTCGGCGGCGAGGATTTCGAGGTCGTGGCGATGAATATCGACCGCGGCAGCCCGGACAAGGCGAAGGACTTCCTGAAAGAGGTGAAGGCTGAGAACCTCGCCTTCTATCGCGACCCGTCCAGCAAGCTCTTCACCAAGCTCAAGGCCGTGGGCATGCCGACCACCTTGCTCGTCAACCGCGACGGCGAGGAGATGGGCCGCTTGGTCGGGCCAGCGGAATGGGATTCGCCGGAAGCCGTGCGTCTGATCAAGGCAGCGATTGCCGCGAATGGCGATGCGGCGGACCCCGGCGACGCCCCGGAAACCCAGTAGAGGCGAGGGGGCGGTCGTGATCTATCTCCGCCTCTTTTCGCGCTCCCTTCTCATTGCTCTTTGCGCAGCCGGCGTGATTTCCGCCTGCACGGATGCGCCTCCTGTCAGAGAGGTGCGCGCCGGCACGGCGCTGGAGAAAGCACCAGCGCTCGATCCGGCCCAGGCGCGCGATGCGATCAATGTCTACAGAAAAGCGAAGGGGCTCAAGCCGCTCGCCGTGAGTGCGAAGCTGAACAAGGCGGCCATGGTGCAGGCAGAGGATATCGCCAAGCGCGGTCGTCTCGATCACAACGGCTCGGACGGGTCCACCGCCGGCGATCGCGTGAAGCGTGCCGGTTACGACTCGGCTCTCACGGCGGAGAATATCGCGGCCGGACAAAGAAGCTTCGAAGAGGTGTTCCAGGGCTGGAAGAAGAGCCCCGCTCATAACCGCAATCTGCTGTTAGCGGACGCCAAAGATATGGGAATCGCGGTGGCGTTCGCGCCGAACAGCGGATTCAAGGTTTTCTGGGCCCTGGTGCTGGCAGCGCCGCCGAGCGCAGAAACCAGGTCCAACTGGGAATAGGACCAACTGGCACCGGGGTGGATTAACCCCCGCAGATCTCCCGCCTGAGATGAGCAGGCTGATCGCTGAGCGAGGCCTGCATGGCGAGCCCGTCGAGGGTCGTGCCGAAGAGGGATTTCCAGAAATAGCGCTTGAAGCCGTTCTCAAGGAGATCGGTGACGCGGTCGCGCCTGGCCGGCACGGAGACCTCACCCAGCACCACGGCCACGAGGCGGCGGCCATCTCGGGTGGCGCTGGCAACGATGTTGAAGCCGGAATCGCAGATGAAGCCGGTCTTCATGCCGTCGGCGCCTTCGAAGTCGCGCAGCAGACCGTTATGGGTCCGCAGGATCTTGTCGCCCACCTTCACGTGGCGGAGCTTGAAGATGTCGGCGTATTCGGGAAATTGCAGGATGATCGCCCGGGCGAGACGGCCCATGTCGCGGGCCGTGGTCACCTGATTCTCGTTGGGCAGGCCGTTGGCGTTGGCAAAGCGGGTGTTGGTCATGCCCAGATGCTGGGCTGCCGCATTCATGCGGACCACGAAGGCCTGCTCGCTTCCGCCACCGAGCGCCTCCGCCAGCATGACGGCCACGTCGTTGGCGGACTTCACGATGATGATCTTGATGGCAACTTCCAGAGTCAGCTCGCCGCCGACCGGCAAGCCTAGCTTGGTGGGCGCCTGAGACTGGGCGTGAGCAGAGCATTGGATCTTCGTGTCCATGGTCACCCGGCCCGCCCGCAGATCGGAGAAGGCAATATAGGCGGTCATCAGCTTGGTGAGCGATGCGGGGAACCACGGCACATCCGGGTCCTCGGCGTAGAACACGGTGCCGTTATAGGGCTCGAAGACGAGCGCCGGACCGGCATGGGCGAGATTTGGGGGCAGCAGCAGCGCTACGGTGAGCAGCGCGGCGGCAAGACGTCTTAGCATCATCAAAGCTTCCCTCACCGGGGCCTTACTCGGCATCGCCGCGATCGGCCCGGGCGCTATTCGCTTGGGGACCTGCCGTCTGGCTGAGGCGCGTGGCGCTCGCTCAGCCTCCGAGGCACCCCGTGTCTTACGAACACAGACGAGTCCGGACACAGATAAGTCGGACGGCTCGGCATCACAGGCTTCGTTCGCTTCGATCTCAGCCCCGAACACCCTCGAAGCAACCGGCGAACGCCGAACAGCGGCAAATCAATTGCCGCTGGATGCGAAGACTAGCGGTTGGGCCTCAATCTTCAACTGTGAAGTTGCTGCTTCGACCGCGTCTTCTTGTACTTACGGCTTGTCGACCAGAATCGCCCGGAAGTCGTTCACATTGGTGCGGGTCGGGCCGGTCACGACAAGGTCGCCGATGGCGGAGAAGAAGTTGTAGCCGTTGTTGTCGGCCAGATAATCCTTGGCGCTCACACCCTTCTCGGCGGCGCGCTCCAGACTGTCGGGGGTGAGGATGGCGCCGGCATTGTCTTCGGTGCCGTCGATGCCGTCGGTGTCGGCGGCAAGGGCATAGATTCCCTCATGGCCGTCGAGTGCCACAGTGAGCGCCAGCAGGAATTCCGCGTTGCGTCCGCCGCGGCCGTTGCCCTTCACGGTGACGGTGGTCTCGCCGCCGGAGATCAGCACGCACGGTGCTTTCGTGGGCTGGCCGAACTCGGCGACCTGCCGGGCGATCCCGGCATGAACCAGGGCCACGTCGGAGGCCTCGCCCTCGATGCAGTTTGACAGGATCATCGGCGTATAGCCTGCCTCTTCGGCCACCTTTGCCGCGGCCTCCAGGGAATCCTGGGGCGTCGCGATCATGATGTTCTCAACGGATGCCAGGCGCGGATCGCCGGGCTTTGGCGTCTCGTTCGCCTCGTCCTGGAGCACGGCGAGGACATTGTCCGGAATGTCGATGTCGTACTTCTTCAGGATGGCGATGGCGTCGGCGCCGCTGGACGGATCGGCGACGGTGGGGCCAGAGGCGATGATCGAAGGATCGTCGTTCGGCACGTCGGAGATCATCAGCGAGACGACCTTCGCCGGTGCCGCGGCCATGGCCAGGCGGCCGCCCTTCACGGCGGAAAGATGCTTCCGCACGGAGTTCATCTCGCCGATGGTGGCGCCCGACCGCAGCAGGGCCTTGTTGATCGCCTGCTTGTCTTCGAGGCTCACACCTTCGGCCGGCATGGCAAGCAGCGCCGAGCCGCCGCCGGAGATCAGGCAAAGCACGAGATCGTCCTCGGTCAGGCCTCCGACCATCTTCAAAATACGGGTCGCGGCCTCGCGGCCTGCGCTGTCGGGCACGGGGTGGCCGGCCTCGATCACCTCGATCTTTTCGGTCGGGAGTCCATGGGCGTACCGGGTCACGACGAGGCCTTCCAGGGGCCCGTCCCAATGGTCCTCGACGGCCTTGGCCATGGCGCCTCCGGCCTTGCCGGCGCCGATCACCACCGTCTTGCCCTTGGGCGGTTCCGGCAGATGCTCAGGCACGCAGACGGCAGGAGAGGCTGCCTCCACGGCAGCAGCAAACATCGAGTTCAGAAGCTCTTGCGGTGTCATGGATATTACTATCGAGGGTATATTCAAGGAGATAGTCCCGGCACTTAGGCGAGGTAGAAACTGCACATAGGATTGTCAGAAGGCAAGCGCTTGAATTAAGTTGCAACCCTTGATAACAGCCCCGCCTTCGAAGTGGGCAACGAATAAGGTTGAGTGGGGGAGGAAGCGTATGTCTAAAGGCTCGAACGAGCAGCACGTCAATCCGAAATCCGATATCGAGATTTCGCAAGAGGCGGATATGCGGCCGATCATCGAGGTCGCGGAAGAAAAGCTCGGCCTCACGCCGGACGATCTGCTGCCCTACGGCCACTACAAGGCCAAGGTCTCCCTCGACTACATCGAGAGCATCAAGGACAAGCCCGACGGCAAGCTGATCCTGGTCACCGCGATCACGCCGACGCCCGCCGGCGAGGGCAAGACCACGACGACGGTCGGCCTCGGCGATGCCCTTAACCACATCGGCAAGAAGGCGATGATCTGCGTGCGCGAGCCTTCGCTCGGCCCCTGCTTCGGCATGAAGGGCGGCGCGGCCGGTGGCGGCTATGCCCAGGTCGTGCCCATGGAGGACATCAACCTCCACTTCACCGGCGATTTCCATGCGATCGGCGCGGCGAACAACCTGCTCGCGGCCATGATCGATAACCACATCTACTGGGGCAACAAACTCGACATCGACTCCCGGCGCGTCACCTGGCGCCGCGGCATCGACATGAACGACCGCGCGCTCCGCAACATCGTGACCTCGCTGGGCGGGGCGGCCAACGGCTTCCCGCGTGAGGCCGGCTTCGACATCGTCGTGGCCTCCGAGGTGATGGCGATCTTCTGCCTGGCCACGGATCTGGCCGATCTGCAGCGCCGGCTCGGCAACATCCAAGTGGGCCAGACCCGCGACAAGAAGCCCGTCATGGCCAAGGAGCTGGAGGCTCCCGGCGCCATGGCCGCGCTTCTGCGCGATGCGCTGGCGCCCAACATGGTGCAGACGCTTGAGAACAATCCTGCCTTCGTTCATGGCGGCCCGTTCGCCAATATCGCCCATGGCTGCAACTCGGTGATCGCCACCAAGGCGGCGCTGAAGATGTCCGATTATGTGGTGACGGAGGCCGGTTTCGGCGCCGATCTCGGCGCGGAGAAGTTCCTCGACATCAAGTGCCGCAAGGCTGGGCTTTCGCCCGACTGCATCGTGGTGGTCGCGACGATCCGTGCGCTCAAGATGCATGGCGGCGTCGCCAAGGACGATCTGAAGGCGGAGAATGTCGAGGCGGTCGAGAAGGGCTTCTCCAACCTCAAGAAGCACGTCGAGAACATGCGCAAATACGGCGTGCCGGTGCTCGTGTCCGTGAACCGGTTCTCCGGCGACACGGAAGCGGAGATGGCCAAGCTGCAGGAGCTTTGCGACACCATCGACGTCGAGTGCGAGCTTTCCGATCACTGGGCCAATGGCGGTCCGGGCGCGGCCAATGTGGCGGAAGCGGTGGTCCGCATCTGCGACGAGGGCAAGGCCGACTTCAAGCCGCTCTATCCGGATGAGACCCCGCTCTGGGAGAAGATCCAGACCGTGGCGAAGGAAATCTACGGTGCGGACGACGTCACGGCCGACAAGAGTGTGATGAACCGCATCAAGGAGCTGGAGGACCAGGGCTTCGGGCACTTCCCGATCTGCGTGGCCAAGACCCAGTACAGCTTCTCCACCAATCCGGATGCCAAGGGCGCGCCGACGGGATTCACTATCCCAGTGCGCGAGATCAGGCTGTCGGCGGGCGCGGAGTTCATCGTGGTGATCTGCGGTGACATCATGACCATGCCCGGCCTGCCGCGGGTTCCGGCGGCCAACAACATCAAGCTCGACGAGCAGGGTCACATCACCGGCCTCTTCTAGAGGCCGGGTTGGAACTCAAGGGGTTGCCAGTTTCGGCGCCCGACGCTACCACGCTTGCCCTTCAGCGTGGCTGCAAGCTATAGGTACGCCGAAATTTCGTCGGAGGAGGCAATGCCCGAAGGATTCCGGCCGGGACGCAATTTCCTGTTCGTCCCAGGCCCTACAAACTTGCCGGAGAGCGTCCTGCGGGCCATGCATGTGCCCAGCGAGGATCACCGCTCGCCGCGGTTCCCGGAGCTGACCAAGCCTCTGTTCGAGGATCTGAAGAAGATCTTCAAGAGCAAGGACGGCCAAGCGTTCATTTTCCCGTCCAGCGGTACCGGCGCTTGGGAAGCGGCCATCACCAATACCCTGTCGCCGGGCGACAAGGTGCTGGCGCCGCGCTTCGGCCAGTTCAGCCACCTCTGGATTCAGCTTGCCCGCCGTCACGGCCTGGATGTGATCGTTCAGGAAGAGGAGTGGGGCACGGGCGCCGATCCGGAGAAGATCGAGGCCGCGCTCTCCGAAGACAAGGCCCACGAGATCAAGGCGGTCCTGATCGTCCATAACGAGACGGCGACCGGCGTGACCTCCGACGTGGCTGCGGTTCGCAAGGCGATCGATGCCGCCTCCCACCCGGCGATGCTGTTCGTCGACGGCGTGAGCTCGATCGGCTCGATCGATTTCCGCATGGACGAGTGGGGCGTCGACATGGCTATCACCGGCTCTCAGAAGGGTCTGATGCTGCCGGCGGGTCTCGGCATTCTGTGCGCGAGCCAGAAGGCGCTTTCCATGCGCGATAGCGCGAAATGCGCCCGTGGCTATTTCGAGCTCGGCGACTACATCGCCGCCAACGAGAACGGCTATTTCCCGTATACGCCGGCGGTGGCGCTGCTGCACGGGCTGCGGGCGTCGCTCGACCGTCTGTTCGCCGAGGGGCTGGACAATGTCTTCGCCCGGCACCATCGCCTGGCCGGCGCGGTTCGCGCGGCGGTCGATGCGTGGGGCCTGGAACTCTGTGCCAAAGAGCCGAAATGGCACTCCGACACGGTCTCGGCGATCATGGTGCCGGAAGGCGTCAACGGCGGCGACGTCATCAAGATCGCCTTCGAGCGCTACAATCTTTCGCTCGGCGCCGGCCTGTCCGAGGTGGCGGGCAAGCTTTTCCGTATCGGTCATCTGGGCGATTTGAATGAGCTCATGGTGTTGAGCGGCGTCACGGGCGCCGAGATGGCGATGGCGGATGCCGGCATCGACGTCACGCTGGGCAAGGGCGTGGCGGCGGCGCAGGAGCACCTGCGCAAACCGCACGATCAGCAGCAAAGCAGGATCGCGGCGGAATAATCGACTTTATGTTTAGGATGGCCGGTTCCGGGCGAAGCGCGAAAATGCGTCACCGGGACCGATTAGGAGCAACACGCGTAAGCGAGTAACCCGGGGGGTATCCAAGGTGGCACACAAGATCGTCTTCCTCGATCGCGAGACTCTCGACGCCAACGTTCGGGCGCCGAACTTCGAGCACGAGTACGAAGAATATGACGTGACCACGGTCGATCAGATCGTGGATCGCCTGAAGGGCGCCGACATCGCCATCATCAATAAGGTGCCGATGCGCGAGGAGACCCTGAAGCAGCTTCCGGATCTGAAGCTGATCGCGGTCGCCGCGACCGGCACCGACGTGATCGACAAGGATTACTGCAAGGCGAACGGCATCACGATCGTCAACATCCGGAACTACGCCTACAACACGGTGCCGGAGCATGTGATCGCGCTGATGTTCGCGCTGCGCCGGAGCCTGGTTCCCTATGTGCTGTCGGTGCGCGACGGCGACTGGAACAAGGCGCGCCAGTTCTGCTATTTCGACTATCCCATCTACGACATCGCCGGTTCGACTCTGGGCATCGTCGGCTTCGGCGCCCTGGGCCAGTCCATCGCCAAGCGCGCCGAGGCCCTGGGCATGAAGGTGCTCGCCTACGATGTGGCGCCGAAGGACGGCCTGGTCGATCTGGAGACCATCTATAAAGAGGCCGACGTCATCACGCTGCACGCTCCGCTGACTCCGGACACCCGGAACATGATCGGCGAGAAAGAGCTTAAGATGATGAAATCGAACGCGATCCTGATCAACACGGCGCGCGGCGGCCTGGTGGACGAAGAAGCGCTGGTTCAGGCGCTGAAGGATGGCGAGATCGGCGGTGCCGGCTTCGACGTGGTGACCAAGGAGCCGCCGAAAGAGGGCAATGTCCTGATCGACGCGAACCTGCCGAACCTGATCGTGACGCCCCACGTGGCGTGGGCGAGCCAGGAGGCGATGCAGGTCCTGGCGGATCAGCTGGTCGACAATATCGAGGCATTCGTCGCCGGCAATCCACAGAACGTCGTCGAGTAGAAGAGGCCTATAAGAGGCGATAGGCCGACAACGCGTATTCAGGAAGGGTATTATGGATAAGTTGCTGTTTATGTTCGACACGGACCCGCATCCCAGCGTGTTCGATACCGTGGTGGCCTATGACGGCGGCGCCGACCGTGTGGCCGGTTATGCGGATGTGACGCCCGACAATGTGGGCGCACTGGTCGACGGGACGATCTACACCCGCGGCGGCGACGAGAAGAAGAATACCGCGATCTTCATCGGCGGCGGCTCCATGGCAAAGGGCGAGGAGCTGCTGGAATGCGTGAAGAAGCGCTTCTTCGCCAATTTCCGCGTCTCTGTGATGCTGGATTCCAACGGCTCCAACACGACGGCCGCAGCCGGTGTGGCGCTGCTGGCCAAGACCGGCGACCTGAAGGGCAAGAAGGCCGTGGTGCTTGCGGGCACCGGTCCGGTCGGCATGCGTGCCGGCGCCATGCTCGCCAGCGAGGGCTGCGAGGTGGTGCTGACGTCGCGCAAGCAGGACCGCGCCGATGCGGCCGCTAAGCAGATCTCTGAGCGTTTCGACGTGAAATGCTCCGGCTTCGAGGCGTCCAATCCGGATCAGTTCGCCGAGGCCGTGAAGGACGCCAATATCGTGTTCGCCGCCGGCGGCATCGGTATCGAGCTCCTGAAGGAAGACGCCTGGAAGGACAATCCGAATATCGAGCTGATCGCCGACTGCAACGCGCAGCCGCCGCTCGGTGTCGAGGGGCTCGAGGCGACCGACAAGGGCAAAGAGCGCCACGGCAAGACCGTGTTCGGCGCGCTCGGCATCGGCGGGCTTAAGCTCAAACTTCACCGTGCGCTGATCGG
The DNA here is from genome assembly GCF_042676065.1 of Methyloligella solikamskensis. Lineage (NCBI taxonomy): Bacteria > Pseudomonadati > Pseudomonadota > Alphaproteobacteria > Hyphomicrobiales > Hyphomicrobiaceae > Methyloligella > Methyloligella solikamskensis. The sequence continues at coordinate 568,135 of NZ_JBHTJO010000001.1, forward strand.
CAAGCTCTTCGAGTCGCAGGACAACGTCTTCGACGCCGAAGAGATCTACGCTGCCGCAAAAGAGATGGCGTGAGGTCCGGCGTGAAAGGCGAGATCAAAGACAGCTCGATCGAGACGTTCCTGGAGGAGCTGGCGTCCCACGCGGCCACTCCGGGCGGCGGCAGCGCTGCGGCCATCATGGGCGCCATGGGCGCGGCCCTGATCAGCATGGTCTGCAACCTCACCATCGGTAAGAAGAAGTATGCCGAGGTGGAGGACGAGATGAAGGCCGTGCTGGAGAAGTCGGAATCCTTGCGGGTTGCGCTGACCGGCATGATCGCAGACGATGTGATGGCATTCGATCAGGTGATGGGAGCCTATGGAATGCCCAAGGAGACGGACGAAGAGAAGGAAGCGCGGAGCGAGGCTCTCCAGGCGGCACTCAAGACCGCCACGGATGTTCCGCTGCGTTGCTGCAAGGTCTCGCGCGAGGTCATCGACCTCGCTCAGCTTGTCTCCGACAAAGGTAATCTCAACGTGATCAGCGATGCTGGCGTCGCTGTTCTCGCAGGCAATGCGGCGCTGCGCAGTGCAGCGTTGAACGTCTTGACCAACGCGAAGATGATAAAGGATAAGGACTTCGCTCAGGCCAAGCTCAAGGAATTGGAAGAGCTTCTTTCCGGTGCAGAGGCAGCGACGGAGGGAGCTTATGGAGTCGTCGAGGGTAAGCTAAGCTAGGCTCACTCGAAGGGCTCGCCGACCAGTCAAGGGAGGACGACAAGGTGGACGTACACGAGTATCAGGCGAAGGAACTGCTGTCGCAGTTCGGGGTGGTTGTTCCGAAAGGCGCCGTGGCCTTCAGTCCCGACCAGGCGGTCTATGCGGCCACCGAGCTTGGCGGTTCGTTCTGGGCGGTAAAGGCTCAGGTTCATGCGGGTGCGCGCGGCAAGGCCGGCGGCATCAAGCTTTGCAAGACCTACCACGAGGTCCGCGACGCGGCCGCCGATCTTCTGGGCAAGAACCTGGTGACCAACCAGACCGGTCCCGAGGGCAAGCCCGTGCAGCGCGTCTATGTGGAGCTGGCCGAGCCCTTCGAACAGGAATTCTATCTCGGCTTCGTGCTCGACCGTAAGGCGGAGCGCATCCGGGTGATCGCCTCCAAGGAAGGCGGCATGGAGATCGAGGAGATCGCCGACGAGAATCCGGACGCGATCATCCAGGTCATCGTCGAGCCGGCCGTGGGTCTCCAGTCCTTCCAGGCCCGCGAGATCGCCTTCGATCTCGGCCTCAACATCAAGCAGGTGCAGCGCGCCACCCAGCTCATCATGAACGCCTATCGCGCTTTCCGCGATTGCGACGCCATGATGCTGGAGATCAACCCGCTTGTCGTGACCAAGGACGACCGCGTTGTAGCGCTCGACGCCAAAATGTCGTTCGACGATAACGCGCTGTTCCGCCGTTCCAACGTGGCAGACATGCACGATCCGTCTCAGGAGGATCCGCGCGAGGCGAAGGCCCAGGAGCACAATCTCAACTATATCGGTCTCGACGGCGAGATCGGCTGCATCGTGAACGGTGCGGGCCTCGCCATGGCGACCATGGACATGATCAAGCATGCCGGCGGCAACCCGGCCAACTTTCTGGACGTGGGCGGTGGCGCCTCGCCGGAGCGTATCGCGACCGCGCTGAAGCTGGTGCTGTCGGACGAGAACGTGAAGGCGATCCTGGTGAACATCTTCGCCGGCATCAATCGCTGCGACTGGGTCGCCAAGGGCGTGGTCCAGGCCTGCGAAACCGTCGACATCAAGGTGCCGCTGGTGGTTCGCCTGGCCGGCACCAATGTCGAAGAGGGACAGAAGATCCTGGCCGACAGCGGTCTCGATCTGATCACCGCCGATACCCTGGCGGAAGCAGCACAAAAAGCGGTCGAAGCTTGCGGCGCCAGCCCCGAGCTCGAAGCGGCATCGGCGTAACGGGAGGCAGCGTCATGAGTATTCTTATCGATGAGAAGACGCCGATCGTCGTGCAAGGCATGACCGGCGACAAGGGCAGCTTCCACACCAAGGAAATGCTGGATTACGGCAGCAACATCGTTGCCGGCGTGACCCCCGGCAAGGGCGGCACGGAGCATCACGGTGTGCCGGTGTTCAACACCATGAAGGAAGCCGTGCGGGAGACCGGGGCGACGACCTCGATCACCTTCGTGGCGCCGGCGTTCTGCGCCGATGCGATCATGGAAGCGGCCGATGCGGGCATCCGGCTGATCTGCTCGATCACCGACGGCATCCCGGCTCAGGACATGATGCGGGTGAAGCGCTATCTCTACCGCTACCCGAAAGAGAAGCGGCCGATGATGGTCGGCCCGAACTGTGCCGGCATCATTTCGCCCGGCAAGTGCATGCTCGGCATCATGCCCGGCCACATCTATCTCAAGGGCTCCATCGGCGTGATCTCGCGCTCCGGCACCCTGGGTTATGAGGCGGCGGCGCAGCTGAAAGAGCATGGGCTCGGCATCTCCACCTCCGTCGGCATCGGCGGCGATCCGATCAACGGCTCGTCCTTCCTGGATCACCTCCAGCTGTTCGAGGACGACCCGGAGACGGAAGCCGTTCTGATGATCGGCGAGATCGGCGGTCCGCAGGAAGCGGAAGCCTCGGAGTGGATCCAGAAGAACATGAAGAAGCCCGTCGTCGGCTTCGTCGCAGGTCTCACGGCGCCGAAGGGCCGCCGCATGGGTCATGCGGGCGCGATCATCTCGAAAGAGGGCGATAGCGCAGCCGAGAAGGCGGAGATCATGAAGGCCTGCGGTCTGACCGTTGCGCCGAATCCGAGCGAGTTCGGCTCGACCATGGCGAAGGTTCTCCAAAACGGAGGCCGTCAGGTCGCGTAAGGCATTACGGCCGGCCGGGCATCGGTGAAACCGATGCTTGGCCGGCGGTGTTTTCCAAGACCGGAAGGGGCTAGCTCAGGGACGATCCAGAGACGTGGGCACGACTGCCTGCATGGGTGAGCTATTTCCGGGGATCTGAAACGATCGTTGCAGTCGGGAGGCTCACCAGTTCCATGGACCGGGATCTGAACCAGACGTCACGCTCCGCCGAGCCGGCGGGCAAGCTACCGATCATTTCCGGGACGTCTGCGCAAGAGGCGGCGGACATCCTCTTCAAGCTGCTGCTCGACGTCACGCGGCAGCATCAGCCCGAAATCGAATCCGTTCTCAGGGGCGGGTCGAACTTCTCCGAGCTCAGCCCGGAGCTGATGTCGCGTGCCCTGCAGGCGCAAGGAATCTGGTTCCAGCTCCTGTCCATCGCCGAACAGAACGCGGCCATGCGCAGCCGCCGTCATATCGAAAAGACGCGCGGTCGCGACGAGCTGAAGGGCACCTTTGCCAGTGTGCTGTCGGAGGCCGCGCGGGACGGGATCGATGCGTCGGAGATCCAGCACCTCCTGAAGAACCTGCGCATCCGGCCCGTGATCACCGCCCATCCCACCGAAGCGAAGCGCGTCACAGTGCTGGAGAAGCTCCGCAAGGTCTATCTGTTGCTGCGCGAGCTGGAGCTGACCCGTTGGACGGAGCGGGAGCGGCGGCGCCATCTGGATGCGCTGCGCGATCAGGTCGAACTGATCTGGATGACCGGCGAGCTGCATCTGGAGAAGCCGACGGTCGACAAGGAAGTTTCCTGGGGCCTGCACTTCTTCGACGAGACGATCTTCGACCGTGCGCCGGAGATGCTGCATGAGTTCTGCGAGGTGCTGGAGCAGTACTACCCGCACCAGGATTTCGAGATCCCGCCGTTCTTCCAGTTCGGCTCGTGGATCGGCGGCGACCGGGACGGCAATCCCTTCGTCACCTCGGACGTGACCCGCGTCACGCTGAAGGAGAATGCCCTGGCCAGCATGCGCTACTATCGCGGCCGGCTGAACGATCTGGTGCGGATGCTGTCCATCAGCAAGCGCGTCAGCCCGATCTCGGACAAGTTTGCCAAGGCGCTGGAAGCGGAGCTCGCGGCCAGCGGACGCGAAGCGCAGATCGAAGCGCGCAATCCCGGCGAGGCGTACCGCCAGTATCTGACCTGCGCCTTGCGGAAGCTGGAAGCCACGATCGCCCGCACGGAGCACAATAAGCAGCCGGACGGGCCTTACTATACCAATGCGGATGAGCTGATCGCCGATCTGAGGACCCTGGAGACGGCGCTGATCGATGCCAACTCCGCCTCGATCGCCGTGGACATGGTGCGCCCCGTGCGCCGGGCGGTCGAGATCTTCCGCTTCTCGACGGTGCGGCTCGATCTCCGCGAGAACTCCACGCGGACCACGGGTGCGCTGCAGTCCCTTTGGAAGGTGATCGAGGGCAAGGACGGCGGGGAGCCGCCTGCGCCGGATTCCGACGAGTGGAAGAAATGGCTGGTCACCGAGCTCGGCCGACCCAAGCACTCTGAGCGCGACCTGGATGCGCTGTCCGAAGATGCGGCCGAGACGCTCTCCACGCTGCGGCTCGTGGCCGAGATGCGCGAAGGCCTCGACCGCGAGGCGTTCGGCGGCTTCATCCTCTCCATGACGACATCCGTGGCCGATATCCTGGGCGTCTATCTCCTCGCTAAGGAAGCCGGCGTGTTCCTGGATGCCCAGGGCACGGAGATCTGCCCGCTGCCAATCGTACCGCTGTTCGAGACGATCGAGGATTTGCGTGCGGCGCCGGCCATCATGAAGGAGCTGCTCGACGTGCCGGTGGTGCGCCGGAGCACGCGCTGGCAGGGCGGCGTGCAGGAAGTGATGATTGGCTATTCCGACTCCAACAAGGATGGCGGCTTCGTCGCCTCCAACTGGGAGCTTTCCAAGGCTCAGTCGCGCCTGACCAAGCTTTCCGACGACGCGGGCATTCCGATCGCGTTCTTCCACGGGCGCGGCGGCTCGGTCTCCCGTGGCGGTGCGCCGACGGGGCGGGCGATTGCGGCTCAGCCGGCAGGCTCCATCCGCGGCCGTTTCCGGATTACGGAGCAGGGCGAGGTGGTCTCCTTTAAATACGCCAATAAGGGCACGGCGCTCTATCAGATGGAGCTGCTTGGTGCTTCCGTCTTCGCGCACGCGCTGAAGTCGGAGCGGGAAGAGGCGCTGGTGCCGCGGGCGGAGTTCGAAGACGCCATGGAGGCGCTCTCCGGGGCCTCCCGGGCCGCCTACAGCAAGTTCCTGACCCACCCGGATCTGGTGACCTATTTCCAGGCGGCGAGCCCGCTGGAGGAGATCTCGCTACTCAATATCGGCTCGCGTCCGTCGCGCCGCTTCGGCGCCAAGTCGCTGAGCGATCTGCGGGCGATCCCGTGGGTGTTCGCCTGGTCGCAGAACCGCCACGCCATCACCGGCTGGTACGGTGTCGGCAGCGGTATCAAGAGCTTCCTGGAGGTGCGGGGCGATAGCGGCGAAAAGCTGCTGCGCCGCATGTTCTCAGATTCCCGTCTGTTCCGGCTGGTGATGGACGAGGTTGAGAAGATGCTCCTGATCGTCGATCTCTCCGTGGGCCGCAGCTATGCGAGCCTGGTTTCGGACGAGAAGGCGCGGGATGCCATCTTCTCCATGATCGAACGGGAATACCGCCTGACCACCGAAATGGTCCTGCGGATCAGCGGCGACGACCAAATCGCCGAACGTTTTCCTGATTTCAGCCGGTCCCTGAAAGGCCGCTTGCCGACCATCAACGAGGTCAACCGCGAGCAGGTCGAACTGCTGAGGCGCTTCCGAAGCGCCGAAACTGAGAGCGAGCGGGAGGAATATAAAGTCCCGCTGCTCATGTCGATCAACTGTATTGCCGCTGGTCTGGGAGCCACCGGTTAGGTTCAAAACGGAAAGGAAAAGTACGCATGAGTTTCACGATCATCGAGCAGGCGAGGCCCCGCCTTCACCGCTCCGAGCTGGCCGTGCCGGGCTCCAATACGAGCTTGTTCGAAAAGGCGGCCAAGTCCGCTGCCGACGTCATCTTCCTCGACGTTGAGGATGCCGTTGCGCCGGACGACAAGGAGCAAGCCCGGAAGAACATCATCGAGGCCCTGAACGACATCGACTGGGGCGACAAGACCATGATGATCCGCATCAATGGTCTCGATACGCATTACGCGTATCGCGACGTCATCGATGTGATCGAGAAGGCACCGCGCCTCGACATGGTGCTGATCCCCAAGGTCGGCGTTCCGTCGGATGTCTATGCCATCGACATGCTGATCACCCAGGTGGAGCAGGCGATCGGCCGCGAGGAGAACCCGGTCGGCATCGAGGTGCTGATCGAGACCGCGCTCGGCATGGCGAACGTGGAAGCCATCGCTCAGTCCAGCAAGCGTCTGGAGGCCATGTCCTTCGGCGTTGCCGACTACGCCGCTTCGACCCGCGCGCGCACCGTCGGCATCGGCGGCCCGCACCCGGATTACGGCGTGCTGACCGACAAGAAGGAAGGCGAGGACGATTCCCAGCGCGAGTACTACTGGGGCGACCCGTGGCACTTCGCTCTGTCGCGCATGATGATCGCCTGCCGCGCTTACGGTCTTCGTCCGATCGACGGTCCGTTCGGCGACTATTCCGATCCGGAAGGCTTCAAGTCGGCGGCGCGCCGCGCGGCCGTGCTCGGACTGGAAGGCAAGTGGGCCATTCATCCGTCGCAGATCGACCTCGCCAACGAGGTGTTTAGCCCGTCGGATGAAGAGGTCAACAAGGCCCAGCGCATCCTCGACGCCATGGAAGAGGCCCGTAAGGCCGGCCGCGGCGCCGTCTCGCTGGACGGCCGCCTGATCGACATCGCGTCGATCCGTCAGGCCCAGGCCCTCATGGACAAGGCCAACGCGATCAAGAAGTAAGGTCTTCTCTCACTTGAGAGACGCGAAAGGGCGGGCCCGCGGGTCCGCCCTTTTTTGTTGGCTCAGGCCGGCTCGTCTTAGCCTAGCCTTGTTGGAATCTGAGGCCACAGTTCTTCTGCACCGAGACCTGCTGAATTGTCTGAAATTCACCCTTGAGGCGCGCAAGCTCGGCCGTTTGAGCATCGTCGCCATTCACAAGGAACGCCGCAGGCCAGAAGACGATGACCGCCGCCGTTGTGGTGACCGTGTCTCGAGTGCGTTTTTTGTTCTGCACTCCGGACAGTTCAGCGGCACGCTGCGATACACGCTCCGCTTCGGCTGCCAATTGCTGGCAGTTGTAAGGCTGGTAGGTCAGAGGCGAGACGTAGGCCGCTGGAACGTCCTCCGCCTTCTTGGCGCAACTGCCTACCAGGAAACCAATCAGCGCGAGCACGACCAGCGCGGTACGCGAAACCATAACTACCCCCAAAACGCGATACATAAGTGCGACGCACACCTTGCAAATTGCATTCTGCGGAGTCACGCCCTTTTAGTTGTCAGATTCTAGTTTTTGGAGAGCGTGATGAAAATGCCCGCTGCTGAGGCCGGTTCTCTACAGACTGACCTTCCAAAGGGGCTGCAGAGCCAAGAGCTCTTCGACGTTCTGGTCGAAAAGGGCGATGTGCGGGTCGAGCGGATCGTCTCCACCGGCCAGGCGACGCCGGAGGACGATTGGTACGACCAGGAGACGGACGAGTTCGTGCTGCTGGTCTCAGGCGCTGCGGCGCTGGAGATCGAAGGGGAGGCGGATGAACGCGAGCTCGGCCCCGGCGACTGGGTCATGCTGCCGGCCCATTGCCGCCACCGGGTGGCCTGGACCCAGAGCGAGCCGCCCACCGTCTGGCTCGCCGTGCATTTCTAGGAAGCAGCTGAGCGTAGGCCGATCCTTCGAGGCTCGACGCGTGACGCATCGAGCGTTTCCGGATGATGGTCTCTTTGCACGCACATTGCCGAGAGGCCAAGCCGCAAAAGAAATGGGGGGCCGCGCCGGGCCCCCCAGATCTGTCCCTCGAATTTTGAGGCGTGAGGCTTACGCCGCAGCAGTCTCCGCGCCCGAGGCCTCGACTTCCGAAATGGTCTTCAGGATCTGAGAAGCGATGGCGTAGGGGTCGCCCTGGGAGTTCGGGCGGCGATCCTCGAGATAGCCCTTGTAGTCGTTCTTCACGAAGGAGTGGGGCACGCGGATCGAAGCGCCGCGATCGGCCACGCCATAGGAGAACTTGTTCCATGGCGCCGTCTCGTGCTTGCCGGTCAGGCGCATGTGGTTGTCCGGACCGTAGACGGCGATGTGGTCTTCCAGGTTCTTCTCGAACTGGGCCATCAGCGCCTCGAAATACTCCTTGCCGCCGACTTCACGCAGATAGGCAGTGGAGAAGTTGGCGTGCATGCCGGAGCCGTTCCAGTCGGTGTCGCCCAGCGGCTTGCAGTGGTATTCGATGTCGATGCCGTATTTCTCGGTCAGCCGCTCCAGCAGGTAGCGGGCCATCCACATTTCGTCGGCGGCCTTCTTGGAGCCCTTGCCGAAGATCTGGAATTCCCACTGGCCCTTGGCCACCTCGGCGTTGATGCCTTCGTGGTTGATGCCGGCCTTCAGGCAGAGATTGAGGTGCTCCTCGACAATCTCGCGGGCGACGGAACCGACGCTCGAATAGCCGACGCCGGTGTAATACTTGCCTTGCGGCTCCGGATAGCCATCAGCCGGGAAGCCGAGCGGGCGGCCGTCCTTATAGAAGAAGTACTCCTGCTCGAAGCCGAACCAGGCGTCGTCGTCATCCAGGATGGTGGCGCGCTTGTTGGACGGGTGCGGAGTGCCATCGGGCAGCATCACTTCGCACATGACCAGCACGCCATTTTCGCGCGCGGCATCAGGGAAGACGCGGACCGGCTTCAGGATGCAATCGGAGTTGCTGCCGTCGGCCTGCTCAGTGGAGCTGCCGTCAAAACCCCAGAGCGGAAGATCATCGAGGGACGGAAACGTCTCATATTCTTTGATCTGGGTCTTTCCACGAAGATTCGGTACCGGTTCGTAGCCATCGAGCCAAATGTACTCGAGCTTATACTTGGTCATTAGCTTATCCCTTGTCTGCTGAAAGCGCAGTGCGCCATCCCTAGCCCTAGCGGCCGCTGAGCTCAGGGCCTCGTTGACCCCCCTCCAGACGCATTAAATGTGCCAAACCGGCCGCGATTTACTGCCTCAGCCGCCCTTTGAGCCAGGTCTGGCCGGACACCGGGCGGCGCCGTTTCACATTTGTTTAATAAACAAAAGGACTTCGGGGTTTCGGACGGGGGCGCGACGCGCCAGGAGGCCGCACCGGGCAGGCGCTAAAAAAGAGTCAGTTTTGCTGTCCTACCCGAATGCCGAATGGGCAGGCAGAATAAAGTACGCTGAAATATTGGGCGAATGGCCATTTTCTTATGCAAAAGGATGAGGCGACTCCTATATACGGGAACTTACCCCTGTGTCGGCGGAGTTGTTTGCTGGCGGGAGTATTGAAGAAAGGAAATAGCTATGAATGCTTTTAGGGAGAGCGCTGAGATAATTCAGTTCCCTGCTGGCGGACGTGCTGGCTTCGAGCGGCGCGAACGTCGAGCGGCTGTGGAGCAGGGTTACACTGCTCACGTCGAGATGGCGTCGGGTGGCGCCTGGTATCACGAAGAAGCGATCCGGGAAGCCAACCGTGCCAACAACAGCTGACGTAGACCGATGTTGCCGCGAAAGCGGCTGCAAATCGTGAAGAGGGTCGTGCTTCGATAAAAGCCCGGCCCTCTTTTTTTGTCTGGAGTTCGCACCTCTCTCCTCTGCAACTGTCGAATCGACATCGCAAGGCAGTCGCCATAAGGTTTTTCCGTTCTTGGCTGTGGGGGGTCTCGTGAAACGTTTATTCTTCTCTTTCGTCGTTCTCGGTCTGGCTTGGGCCTATGCGATGCCGGCCAACGCCGAGTCCTGCCAGGCGGAGGTGGATGCCATCGTCAAGAGCACCACCACGGATCTGTTGCGCCAGGCGATCGCAGACAAGCCGGAGCTCGCCGAGCTCGAGGAAAAAGAGCTGGTCTTGCGGAGTGGGCAGACTTTGCTCACGGCACCGCGCGGAGACATCAAGGCTTACGGGTGGATGATGCTGCTTTGGTATGGCGGTCCCGAGGGGCGCAATATCGTGGTGGAGTCCGGCCCCACGCTGGAGACCGAGGAGGCTCGGGCGCATCTCTATTATGTGATGGCGCTTTGGCAGCTGCGCGCCGACGACCCTGAGACCGCCGCCAAGGGGCGGGATCTGCTGTCCCAGGTGCGCGATACGGGCAAGGTGACCTTCGCGCCCGACGAGATGTGGACGCTGTTCCTCGAAGAGTGCTCCCTGCCGGAGTAGCGCAATACGATTGCGTGCCGCAAAAGCCCGACATACCGGCGAACGCCGGTATCCAATCGTAGACTCTTTCCCGCGGTGCTAGATCCCGGCTTTCGCCGGGATAACGCCGAGTGTGAGATGAGCTCTCTGGAATTACCGGCGGAACGCGCCCTTGAACCCCGATTCCTCCCTCGTCTTGTCCGAGTGCCGGTTGACCGCTGGTCTGCGCCGTAGCAGGAAATGAGCATGATAGAGCGAGCATCAGAGACTGCCGGCACAGAACACTCCGATGGCCAAGAGGCGGACGACGCGGCCCCCCAGCAGGCGGAGAACCCGGTTAAATATTCCATGTCGCCGGGGCTTTCGGGTTTTCTCGGGGCCAACAGGATTTCGCTGGCGATCTCGTCCTACCAGTCCGGCAAGTTCTACCTGCTCGGCCAGAATACCGATGGCGGGCTGCTGGTGGACGAGCGGCTGTTCCGCAAGGCGATGGGCATCGCGGTTCCGGACAAGGACACGCTGCTGCTGGCCACGCTGTTTCAGATCATGCGGTTCAAGAACGTTCTCGGCCCGGACCAGCAGGTCAATAATCTGTTCGATCACTGCTATGTGCCGCGGCAGATCTACGTCACCGGCGAGCTGGACGCCCACGATGTCGGTCAGCTGAAGGACGGGCGGATCGTCTTCGTCAACACGCTCTTTAACTGCCTCGCCACGCCGTCGGACCGGCACAGCTTCACACCCATCTGGAAGCCGCCCTTCATCTCGAAGATCGTCAAGGAAGACCGCTGCCATCTAAACGGTCTGGCCATGGAAGACGGGGTGCCCCGCTATGTCACGGCAGTGAGCAAGTCCGACACGATCGACGGCTGGCGCGATAGGCGCTTCGACGGCGGCATCCTGATCGATGTCCAGAAGAACGAGGTGGTGCTGGAGGGGCTGGCCATGCCCCATTCGCCGCGGCTCTATGACGGGAAGCTCTGGGTGCTTAATTCCGGCACCGGCGAACTCGGCTGGGTCGAGGGGTTGGAGGATGGAAAGGCCGAATTCAAGCCGTTCGTCTTCTGCCCCGGCTTCGTGCGGGGGCTCGCCTTCCACGGGAACTATGCCTTCGTCGGCCTGTCCAAGCCGCGTTACGAACGCTTCGAAGGGCTAGCGTTGGACGAGCGTCTGCGGGAAGCGGATTCCGAACCCTGGTGCGGCGTCCAGGTGATCGATCTGAAGACCGGGGCGTGCGCCCACTGGTTCCGCATCGACGGCGCCATCGGGGAGCTCTACGACCTTGCCATCGTGCCAGGCGTGATACGGGGCATGTCCTTGAGCTTCGCCACCAACGAGATCATGGGGCTGATCACCCACGATCCGCTGGAGGAGGGGGCGTAAGAGACGGCCTGCTGGCGACCGGTCGCCGCACCGGTATCGCCCGAAACCGCTTCCACCGCACCCATCTCGCCTGACTGGCTCAAGCTCAAATCGCTGAAATCTTGCGGTTTTCCGGCTGCAATGACTGCATGACCTAGCATATCATTGATACGATCAATGCTCACTATGCATAGAACGTTGTTTTAGCCAATGCTCTTTGGCGGCAACATCGGGGCATGAGCGCAAACGATACGCCTTCGGCTCCTTTGGCCGCGCAGCAGAGCGGTGAGCCACTCGACGTCGCCGATCTCGACGGGGTGTGGCAGCGCACGCTGCTGCTTCAGCCGGACGGTACCTCCGACACATCGACGGAGGTCTATTGGCTCCAGCTCAATACGCTGTTCGGGGATATCCGGTCTCCGGCCGCCATCGGTCCGAAAGATGGCCAAGTGCGGCGGTGCCTGTGCGCGTTCGCCGGGACATTGCGCAAGCGCGACGGCGAGATCTTCCACTGGGATCAGGATTGGGATTGCGGACTGCCGGCCGATGGCTGGCCCGACGAAGGATTCTTGCGCTGGGAAGGCGAGGTCCTGCGCGAGGACGGGGTTCACGAGCCCTATATCGAACATTGGAAGCTGGTGGCCGAGCCTGGCGAAGACGATTTCGCCTGCTGGCTCGATGACGCTTCCGGGAAACGCGCCGGGCTGCTGATCCGCATGGGCGCCTTCGCCTACTGCGTCTCGCAGACGAGCGACAATCCCGAGACCTTGCGATTTCTTCTTTTCAAGCAGAACGCCGACGGCTGGTTTCTGGCCGCGACGAATGGAGGGGACGACCCCGCCGGTGCCGGCCTCACATCAAGAGGCCTGACTTGGCCCCAGGTGCTCGATCTGGCCGGCATCAAAAAGCCTGAAGCTGAAGAGGGTGAAGCGGACGACCGGTCACTCTCGATGAATTTCGAAATTCAAGGAGCGTGAGAACCATGAGTTCTTTTCAGGAAATTCCCGTCATCGACATCACCGATCTGGGATCGGACGATGCAGAAAAGCATAAGGCGGTCGTCGCCGCGATCCGCGATGCAGCCGAGAATGTCGGCTTTCTGACCGTGACCGGTCACGGCATCCCGCAAGAGACCATCGACGGTCTCCTCTCCGAGACGAAGAAGTTCTTCGCCCTGCCGGAAGAGGAGAAGATGAAGGCCTATATCGGCAACTCCACCAATCACCGGGGCTACGTGCCGGAAGGCGAGGAAGTCTTCGCCAGCGGCAGCAAGGACATGAAGGAAGCGTTCGATCTTTCGGTCGATCTTCCGGCCGACGACCCGGACTACGTGGCGGGCAATCCTATGCTCGGTCCCAATCAATGGCCCGAGGGCAGGCCCGAGTTCAAAGAGAAGGTGATGGCGTATTACAACGCTGCCTTCGAGCTCGGGCAGCGCCTGACGCGCGGCTTCTCCGAAGCGCTCGGCCTGGAGCCTGAAGCGCTCGACAAGTATTTTGAGAAGCCGCCGTCACAGCTTCGCTTGATCCATTACCCCTACAATCCGGATGCGCCGGAAGACCGGCCCGGTATCGGGTCTCATACGGACTACGAGGCCTTCACCCTGCTGCTGCCCACGGCACCGGGTCTTGAGGTCATGAACGACGAAGGCGAGTGGATCGACGCGCCACCGGTGCCGGGCGGGATCGTCATCAATATCGGCGACATGATGGAGGTCTGGTCGAACGGCCTCTTCACCGCCACCTCCCATCGGGTGCGCAAGGTGAAGGAAGAACGCTACTCCTTCCCGCTGTTCTACTCCTGCGGCTACTGGACCGTGGTCGAGCCGCTGCCGCAGTTCGTCGACGAGGATCATCCGCCGGCCTATGAGCCGGTCACCGCGGGCGAGCATCTGCACGCCCAGACGGTGCAGACCTTCACCTATCTCAAAGACAGGCTGGCCCGGGGCGAGATCACGCTTCCGGAGAATAGCCGCGCCTTGTCGTCCTTCGGTCAGGAAGCGAAACGGAAGGCCTCGTGACGACAGACACAGCATCTGTCCTGAACCAACCAAGCTCCGTCGGAGCGGGGGTGCTGCCGGGTTTCCTGCCCAAGCTGGAGATCTACGGCACCATCTCGGCCCGGCGGCGCATCCTCCTCGGCATCCTCGGGGTCATCTCGTTTCTGACCCTGTGGAGCCTGGCGAGCTGGCTGGAGTTCGTGTCGCCGCGCCTGCTTCCGCCGCCCTGGAAGGTGGTGGCGGCGCTCTACGAGCTGCTGCAGAAGGGCTTCGTCTACGACATCCTCACCAGCGTCTATCGCATCCTGTTCAGCTTCGCGCTCGCCGTGGCCTTCGCCTATCCGATGGGCTTGCTGATCGGCACATCGGCGTCGGTCTCCGGCTTTTTCGCGCCGCTGGTCTCGGCGTTCCGCTATCTGCCTGCGCCGGCCTTCGTGCCGCTGCTCTTGATGTGGCTCGGCGCCGGCGATGGCCAGAAGATCGCGCTGCTCTTCCTCGGCGTTGTCTGGTTCCTCATCACCATCATCGCCGACCATGTACGGGCCGTGCCGCGGGACTTCGTCGATACGTCGCGCACACTCGGTGCCGATACGCGGCAGATCTACTTCACCGTCATCGCGCCGGCCTCCTGGCCGCGGGTCTGGGATGCGTTACGCCAGATGCTGGCGGTGAGCTGGACCTATCTCGTCATCGCCGAGATCGTCGCCGCCACGGATGGCATCGGCGCCATGATGATGCGCGCCCAGCGCTTTGTTCGCGTCGACGACGTGATGGCCGGGATCCTGACCATCGGCATCCTCGGCGTCTTCTTCGATTTCCTTTTCCGCTTTGTCGGCAAGCGACTGTTCGTTCACGAGACGATCGAGCAGGAGCGCGGCTGACATGAATACCGTCTCGTCAAACAGGAGTAAGCCAGTGTCCAAACCATTCCTTGCGTCCCGCTTGAAGCGTCTGGTGGCGCTTCCCGCTCTGCTCGCTTTCGCGCTTGTGCTGGGATTCAGCCCGATCAATTCCGCCAAGGCCGCCGACCCGACGCCGGTCCGCGTGGCGATGTTCTCCTGGCCGGGCTACGCCTTCTGGTTCCTCGCCAAGGAGAAGAACTTCGTTCCGGAGATCGAACTCGATATCCAGATCATCGAGGACCCCTATCAGAGCTTCGGCCTGATGCAGGCGGGGCAGCTGGATGTTGCGTCCAGCACCGCCGAATACGGACCGCTGGCGGCTGCCGAAGGCAACGACATCCGCCTCGTCGCCTACACGAACCCGTCCCACGGTACGGACCAGATCATCGTACGGCCGGAAATCGAGTCGGCGAAGGATCTGAAGGGCAAGAGCGTTGCCGTCATGGAAGGCGGCCTGACCCAGATCTTCATGGGCATCTGGCTTGAGCAGAACGGCGTCTCCATCAAGGACGTGACCTTCAACAACCTGATCATGGACGACGCCATGGCGGCGATGATCTCCGGTCAGGTCGATGGCGGCGAGTTCTGGGAGCCTTATGCGAAGAACGTGAAGGAGAACCTGGAAGGCGCCAAGCTGATGGCCGATTCCTCCACGCCGTTCTGGAGTAAGAACGGTCTGCTGGCGGACGCCATGTATATGCGCAAGGGCTTCATCGAAGAGGATGACGGCAAGATCGCCGCGCTCACCCTGAAAGCCTATTTCGAGGCGGTGAAGTTCTGGCGCGAGAACCCCGAGGAAGCCAACGAGATCATGGCCAAGGCCCTGCAGTTCGAGATCGAGGATGTCGAGCTGGTCGTCGGTGACGGGTCCGAGGTCGGCGGCATCGTGATCTACGGCTTTTCCGACAGCGCCAAGTTCATGGGCGCCATGGACGGCGATCCCGAACTCGAAGAGCTCGGCCAGCACAACGGCCAGATCAAGGATCACTACGATCTGGTTTCCGACTGGTGGGTGAAGTTCAATCTCATCGACGAGAAGCCCGCCTTCGAGGATGGCGTTTCCATGAAGCCGATGCAGGTGCTGGTCGACAGCGGTTACGAGGGCGAATGACCTCCAAGACGCTCAAAGACGCGGGCAAGCCGGTTGCGGAGGACTCCTTCGCCGCTCAGCTCCTGAAGGGAGATGGCGGCGGGAGCGAGACCAAGGGGCAGACTTGCCTGCGGGTCGTCGACGTCTCGAAGGTCTTCCCGGCTTCCGGGTCCGCCTCCGAGCCGATTACCGCGCTTGAGCCGACGAGCTTCGACGTGCCCGAAGGAAGCATCACCGTGCTGCTCGGGCCGTCGGGCTGCGGCAAGTCCACGATGCTGCGCATGGTGGCCGGGCTGACGGAGCCGACCTCCGGCTTTATCGAGCTGGAGGGAAAGCGCGTCGAAGGGCCGGGCGCGGACCGGGGGATGGTGTTCCAGAGCTACACCTCTTTCCCCTGGCTGACCGTGCGCCAGAATGTGGAGTACGGCCTGCGGATCGGCGGCGTCGATCGCCGGATGCGCCGGTCCGAGGCCGAAGAATTTCTGCATCTCGTCGGGCTCACGGAGTTTGCCGACGTCTATCCGAGCCAGCTCTCCGGCGGCATGCGCCAGCGCGTGGCGCTCGCCCGGGCCATGGCGCCGGGACCGAAGATCCTGCTTCTCGACGAGCCCTACGGCGCGCTCGACTACGAGACCCGGTGGAAGATGCAGGATCTGCTTTTGGAGATCGTGGACAAGACGGGGCTCACCGCCCTGATGGTGACCCACGATATCGAAGAGGCGCTCTATCTGGCCGACAAGGTGGCGATCTTCAAGCCGCATCCCGGCCGCTTGGCGGAGGTGGTCTATCCGGACGTTGGCCGCGACGAGCATGAGGGCAAGGAGACCCTCATCGTCTCGGAGGCCTTCATTCACTGGCAGAAGCATCTTCTGGCGGGCCTGCGCCACTAAGGCGCGAAGCGCTTCTCTCCAGCCATCCTGTTCCGGCTTGCCCGTTCGGGTAAGATCGCTGCCGCAATGACCTTCATTGCAAGGCACAGGATCTGAGCGATGCATCCGAACGAAATGTTGTGGCGGCGGCTGGACTGGAATTTGATCCGGCTGTTCCACGAGATCGTCCAGCATGGCGGCGTGTCGGCCGCGGCGCGCAATCTCGGCCGTCAGCAGCCGGCCACCAGCCAGGCGCTGTCCCGGCTCGAGGACCAGCTTGGCGTGAAGCTTTGCGAGCGCGGACCTGCGGGCTTCTCGGTGACGCCTGAAGGCAAGATCATCTTCGAGATCGCCTCTGAGATGGTCGAGCTGATGCGTCAGGCGCCGGATCTGCTCGCCCAGACGGCGGGGTCGGTGCGCGGGTCCTTGCGGGTCGCGATCATGACCCAGGTGATCGATCCGGAGTTCGATGCGGTGCTGCAGGCGATCGCGCGGCGTCATCCGTTGCTGGAGATCACCATCGATACCGCGCCCTGGCAGACGATCCTGGACCGGGTGCGGGTGGGCGATGCGGATCTCGGCCTGTCCTACGTGCAGATCCTCGATCAGGTGCTGAGCTACGAGCCGCTGATGAGCGAAACCCAGCAGCTCTATTGCAGCACGACCCATCCGCTCTACGGGCGGAGTTTCGACAATCCACGCGCGCTTTCAAACGAGAGCTTCTTCCTCACCGGGCGGGACGAGCCCCTGGAGCTGGTGAACTATCGCCGGCAATACGAGCTGGGAAAGAAGGTCCGGGGCGGGTCGGAGGATCTGGGCGAGCTAAAGCGGCTGATCTTCACCGGTGCTGCGATCGGCTTCCTGCCGACCCGTGTGGCGGAGGCCGATGTGAAGGCGCGCAAGCTTTGGCCGTTGCTCACCGATTCCCTGCTGCCGACCTATCCCGTCTACATCGTGACGCGGCCCGTTCAGTCGCGCAGCCAGCCTGCCCAACTCACCCTCGACGAGGCGCGGCGGCGCCTGCGGGCGGTCGGCCCCGGACGGGCGTAGGAAAAGCTGCTCGCGGTCAGCTAGGCTTCTTTCTTCGCCCGCTCGATGGCTTCGGTGATCAGCTTCTTGGCCTGCTCGGCATCGTGCCAGCCACCGATCTCCACCCACTTGCCGGGCTCTAGATCCTTGTAGTGCTGGAAGAAGTGGCGGATCTGGTCGAGCAGGGTCTTGGGCATGTCGGTATAGTTGGTGACATGCTCGTAGCGGCGGGTCAGCTTCGGGGTCGGTACGGCGACGATCTTCTCGTCCAGACCGGAATCGTCCTCCATCATCAGAACGCCGATGGGCCGGACATTGATGACGGCGCCGGGAAAGATCGGCCGGGTGCTGGCGACCAGCACGTCGATGGGGTCGCCATCTTCCGACAGGGTGTGGGGCACGAAGCCGTAATTCCCCGGATAGCGCATGGGGGTGTAGAGGAAGCGGTCGACGAAGAGGGTGCCGGCTTCCTTGTCGAGCTCGTATTTGATCGGCTCGCCGCCGATGGGGACCTCGACCACGCAATTCACGTCTTCGGGCGGGTTCTTGCCGATGGGGACCGCATCTAGGCGCATGGTTTCGCTTCTCTCGTTTTCTTGAATGACCGGGCCGGATAAAACGTGGCTGCGCCCTGCAATGCAAGGCGCTTGCTCCAAGCCGCCAGGGTTTTGCGCCGAAACGCGGCGATTTTGCGCACCGGCTCTCCCCCTCTCAAGGTGCGCCTCGGCGATGTCTGCTCCCCTCTGGAAACCTCGCTTCGTGTCAGGTGACCGCTGACCCCTCGGAGCGCGCCGCCCAACTTGTCCCCGTCCCACTTACACCGCTGACAATGGGAGCGGCATGATGGTCGTCGGATGAAAGGTCAGGCTCGATGGGACGTGGGGCAAAACTCGATAAGACGCGCCACGGCGTTGCGTTAGGTCGAGGAAGTGCCGTGTGTTGTAAGGCGTTCGAGGCGTATCTGCGGTACGGGACGCCGATCGATTTGGCGGCAAAGGCGGCGGCCAAAGAGGCGCACCCGACCACCCACTATATTTGGCGAACCCAGCGCGACGGCAAGGTGCGGCCCTCCCACCGGGAGAACGCGGGCAAGATCTTCGCCTGGGACGATCCTCCGCCGACCGGTCATCCGGGCGAGGATTACGGCTGCCGCTGCTGGGCGGAGCCTTACGCTCCCGCCGCCCAAGAGTATTTCACCATCACGATGCAGGATGTCTCCGACGAGGGGTCCCCCTGGGGAAGCGCCGACTTCGTCTATCACTATTTCTTTGGCGGCGGGCGGACGGTCACGCTGCGAGAGACGGGGACTTTGCGTGCGGTGGTCGCGGAATTCCGGAAGCTGGCGGTCGATGTTCCCACCAAGCTGCCGGGACAGATCGCCGACAAGGCGCGCGAGGGTTCCAGTGGGAGCTTCGAGGACCGCTTCGGCAGGTCGTACCAGATGCAAAAGATCGTCTTCAGCCTCGGTGACACGACTATCGAAGGCCCTTTCAAGGGAGCTGCAAAGAAAACACACGCTATGCTAGAATTGAATGGTGAAATCACTTTCGAGCAGAGCGACAAGTTTCGGGACCCGGTCGATGTGGAAGAGATACTTAAGCCCTTCCTTGAACGGATCGATATGCTGATCAGGCAGGCCGAAGCCGACAATATCGTCGGGTCGGGGGCGATACAGATCTACGTAGAAGCACTCTTGGGGAGGACTTGCCTTGGGATTAGGCCCAATTCCCGCTCTTCTCAGTCATTACATCGGAGCCCGGATCAGAGAAATCTTGAGAGATCCGGACAGCATCCCCACCGAGCCAGGCGGGACGCCATACGATATTGTCGATCAGTGGCGCGGGACGTTTTCGGGCAGAGTGTTGATGGACTGAGACAAGAGCCAGTTCAAATATGAAGGTTAGTAGACTTCTGGGGTGGATCGCTAGATTTATTCGAAACGTGCTGATTTTTTGTTTTGTACTAGCACTCCTCGGCGCTTCCTATATTGCGTGGGTATATGCTGGAAGGCGCGGAGACTGCATCGTGCTCCCGAATGGATACCTGCTCGGGTATGCGATGACGATACCGTCTCACGCATATGCTTCCGACGACATGATCTTGAGAGATCCGTCAGGGACGATAATTGTGAGAACGGATTACGATATCCGTCTGAAGCGTGTGCCCGGGAAGCCGAACCACGTAGAGGTGATCTATCGTGGCGGTGCGATGGAGATGGACGGCACCGAAATGATGCCGCTGGTTTGGGACAGATTTCCCTCCGCTCGCAATGAGCGAAAATGGAATGAGCCCAGGCCTGGATACCCAGATTCATTGGGTATCATTTATACGAGTTTTTGGGACATCTATCTGGCTCTGAAACCCAGTCCCGATTTTGAAAAGGTCAGCTGCGGCACGCCGTGGTTCGATTGGGGCGATTCAACACGCCAGTACTGCGCGCCTGGAGACTGCCAGTAGCGATTGTGGGTATCGCCATTCGAGTGATGTCGTCGGCGACGAGTGGCGCGCCTTCGTCTAACGCATGTAGGTATAGCTGGCGCAGATGCCGGGCTGATCCATTTCGTCGGAGGCGGGCGGCACGTCGTTGGTGTCGAAGACCTTGAGATAGAGGGTCTCATCATCGCCGTCGGCTTTCGGGCGGCCGAAGACCAGGAAGGTCGGCGGCTGATTTCCGCAGAGCTTGTTCCCATTCAGCAGCGTCGGGTTGGCCTCAGGGGTCACCACGAAGACGCCGGGCTCGTCGTCGCCAACGGGGCGGAGGCCCAGGCTCTCTCCATTCTTGAAGGTGATCTTCTCGTCTTCCACGGTGATGTCGCCGGTGATGGACATGGCCGTGGTGCTGACAGCTTCCCATTCTTCAGCCGCCTGGGCAGGCGCGGCTGCGAAGGCGAATGACAGGGCCGCCGAAGCGGCGATCAAGAGTCGTGGTGAGGGAAACATGAGAACTCCTTAGGCGATGAGGTTGGGGGGGGGATCAGTTAGCGGAGTTGAAGGTGCAGGTCACGCCGCCGCCAGCCTTGTCTTTCACCTGGGCCACGTCGATCTCGCAATCGAGATTGGCGAGGGCGTACCAGACATTGCCGGCGCCCGGATCGGGCTCCACGCCTTCCTCGGCCAGGGTGGCGAGAAGTTCGTGAGCGGCGCGACCCTTCAGGGTCGTGTCCTTGCCGCCGAAGGTGAGGGTGCAGTCATGGGCGGTCAGGTCGATATTGCTCGTATGGCATTTGATCGCCTTGGCCGTGACGGCGATCTTCTCAGCCTTCTTTGACGGGAAGCTTGTGTTGCCGTCGAGGAGCTTGGCCAGCGCCTGCTTGTCCGCGTCGCCGAGGTCAGGCGAAAGCTGGCCGACGATGGCGGCAAGCGCCAGCGCGCCGGAGTCGCTCACTTCAGTTGCCGATGCAGTGCTCGAGGGAACAAGCAGCAACGTGAGGACGGGGATCAGCGCTATCGGCCTCATGGCGACACCTTCCGAGATCACGAACGTGAACGGGAAGCCTAGCGGCCGACGCTGAGGAGTTCATTAAGATTGGCGGCCGGATTTAGCCGGTTCGCATCGGATATTTCGGGAGATGGTGCCCCAGGCCTGACTCGAACAGGCACGTCCTTGCGGACAGCAGATTTTGAGTCTGCCGCGTCTACCATTCCGCCACTGGGGCAAGCCGCGCGGATCATGCTTTAAGCCTTGCAGCCGGTCAATGGCGCGACCTGTCGTCTTCCCGTAACAATTGTTGCTTGCCGCCATTCGATCTCCGGGCAATTCTGGGGCACCGGGGGAAAGGCAGGACAATAGTGATGGCGTTGAATTTTTCGGGCATGCGGGCGGGGTTGGTCCTGGCGGTATTCCTCTGGGCAAGTGCCGCTTTTCTTCCTGCCGCCCATGCGGACGAAGCCGAAATCCCGGAATCCCTCTTCACGTCGGTCGGCCATCTGAAGGTCGAGACCGCCGTGGACGGGCTCAACTATCCCTGGAGCCTGGTCTTCCTTCCCGATGGCGAGATGCTGGTTTCGGAGAAGCATCCGGGGCGGCTGCGCCGGATCTCCAAGACGGGCAAGATCTCGCCGCCCATCAAGGGGCTGCCCGAGAACATCTACGCCAAGGGCAATGGCGGGCTGCAGGGCCTGGCGCTCGACCCCGATTTCAAGACCAACAAATACGTCTATTTCGCCTTCGCCGAGCACGACGAGGACAATCCGGAGAATGCTGCGATTTCGGTGGCTCGCGGCAAGCTTGGCAAGGACCGGCTCACGGATGTGGAGATCCTGTTCCGCCAGGGGCCGCGCTTCGAGGACGACCGGGAGTTCGGTGGGCGGTTGGCCTTCCTGCCGGACGGCACGCTTCTGGTGATGACCGGCGACCGCTATCAGCACGAGCTGGTGCAGGACACGAGCAACACGCTGGGCAAGGTGATCCGCATCAACCGTGACGGCAGCGTGCCGGACGACAACCCCTTCGTCGGCAAAAAGGGATACGACCCGCGGATCTATTCCCTCGGCCACCGGAATATCGGTGGCGGCATCATTCATCCCAAGACGGGCAAGCTGTGGATTGAAGAGTTCGGACCGATCGGCGGCGATGAGATCAACGTGGTCGAGCCGGGCAAGAACTATGGCTGGCCGCTCGCCAATTGGGGCGTGCACTACACGCGGGAAGACATTCCCGATCCCACGACCCGGCCGGACCTGGCAGCGCCCATCTATTTCTGGAATCCGTCCATCTCGCCTTCGGGCATGGTGTTCTACACGGGCGACGAGATCCCGGGCTGGAAGAACAGTCTGGTGGTCGGGGGGCTCGCGTCTCAGTCGGCCACCCATCTCACCTTGAAAGGCGAGCGGGTGATCTCCGATGAGCGGATGGATTTCGGGGTGCGCATCCGCGACGTGGCGCAAGGGCCGGACGGTGCGCTTTATCTCCTGACGGACCAGCGCGCGCCCGACGGGCGCATTCTGCGCCTGACCCTGGAGAAGCCCACCGCGGAGACCAAGGCGGCGAGCACACTGGAGACGACCAAGCAGTAGCCGGCCATCTTCAGCGCGAGTGAACGGCCGATCAGCCGTTCACGTGCTTCTCGATCTCATCGACGGGAAGATTGACGAGATCCTTGTCGATCTGGGTGTCGATGACCTTCGTCACCTTGTCGGTGAGATGATCGCGAATGCGGCCCAGGGCGCGGGGCGGGGCGACGAGCACGAGATGTTTGATCTCGTGAGTGTCGATCATTCCGTCCAGCTTTTCGGCGATCTTACCTAAGAACTCGATTTCCGCACGCTCGTGCCAATCGGTCTGTTCCATGGCGCTCCGCCCCGTAACGGCGGATTCCTGCACGCGTCCGGGCTTATCCGTGCCCAACTCGTGGGTGGCGGCATGTTCTTCTTCGAAGACCTCGACGACCTTCAGGTTAATGAGCTCGGCATCGCCTTCGTTCTGTAACATCAGGGCTTTAGACCCGTCACAAACGACCACCCATCCCTTCCAGGGAATTCCGTGCCTGGCCATACCACCTCCCGTTTTTCAGTTTCCGTTGTCGGTCTTCTCATTTGCGGTGCGGGGAATGGATATGCAAGCCCGCGATTGTCCGCGTCGGACTGACGCGTTCCGAAGGCGGCCAATCTTCATGATCTTTTGAAGGTATGAGGGCAGGACGGCAGGGTGGGGGAACAACCGACGGGAGTTTTCGACGATGAATGCACCGATCACCAATGCCCCGACCGGAAAGCCTTACGAGGCGACCCCGCCTAAAGAGGTGTCGCGGCCGTTTCATGCGCCGTTCGGGCATATGGAGCATCAGAGCTTCCGGGCGCTGGACCGCATGGCCAATGCCTGGGTGGCGCGGGCGACCGGCGGGATCTCGCCGCAAGCGCTGAATCTCGCTTTCGCCGACTGGGCACTGCATCTCGCGGCCGCCCCGGGCAAGCAGATGGAGTCGGTCGTCGAAGGCTGGCAGAAGGCGACAGAGCTTGCCGCCTTCGCCGCCGAATCCCTTTACGACGCGCAGACGTCCACTCCCGCCGAGGCTGCTCCGGGCGATCACAGGTTCGACCGGGATGGGTGGCTGAAAGACCCCTACCGGCTTTGGGCGCAAAGTATTCTGCTCATCGAGGAGTGGTTGAACGGGGTGACCCGCGGCGTGCCGGGTGTCTCCCGCCATCACGAGAACGTCGTCTCCTTCACCCTGCGCCAGTGGCTGGATGTCTGGTCGCCGAACAACATCCCTTGGGCGAACCCGGAAGTGGTCGAGCGGACACGCGCGACCGGCGGGTCGAACCTGCTCTCCGGTTTCCAGAACTGGCTAGAGGATTGGAGCCGTCAGGTCTCGGGCCAGCCGCCGGTGGGGACCGAGGCTTTCCAGCCGGGCCGGGACGTGGCGGTGACCCCGGGCAAGGTGGTCTACCGCAATCATCTGATCGAGCTGATCCAGTATTCGCCGCAGACGGACGCCGTGGCGGCGGAGCCTGTGCTGATCGTGCCGGCCTGGATCATGAAGTATTACATCCTCGACCTTTCGCCCCATAACTCCTTGGTGCGCTACTTGGTCGAGAAGGGGCACACGGTGTTCTGCATCTCCTGGCGCAATGTCACGGAGGAGGACCGCGACCTCTCGCTCGAAGACTACCGGCGCATGGGCGTGATGGCGGCGCTGGATGCGGTCTCGGAGATCGTGCCGGACCGGAAGGTGCATGCTGCCGGCTATTGCCTGGGCGGCACCTTGCTGGCGCTGGCCGCGGGCGCCATGGCTGAGGCCCGGGACAACCGGCTGGCCAGCATGACGCTATTCGCCGCGCAAACGGATTTCACAGAGCCCGGCGAGCTAGAGCTCTTCATCGACGACAGCCAGGTCTCGTTCCTGGAAGGCATGATGTGGGATCAGGGCGTGCTGGAATCCCATCAAATGGCCGGAACGTTCCAGCTGCTGCGCTCCAACGACCTGATCTGGTCGCGCATGGTGCACGATTATCTGATGGGCGAGCGGGCGCCGATGATCGACCTGATGGCGTGGAACGCCGATGCGACCCGCATGCCGTTCAAGATGCATTCGGATTATCTGCGCAAGCTCTTCCTGCGGAACGAGCTGGCGACGGGCTCCTATGTGGTCGACGGCCGGCCTGTGGCGCTGCAGAATCTCCGGGTGCCCATCTTCGGGGTCGGCACGGAGCGCGACCATGTCGCCCCTTGGCACTCGGCCTACAAGATTCATTACTTGGTTGAGACGGACGTGACCTTCGTGCTGACCAGCGGCGGGCACAATGCGGGCATCGTGAGCGAGCCTGGCCACAAGCACCGCCATTTCCGGCTGCGGGAAACCAACGTCACCGATCCGGTGCTGAGCGCGGAGGAATGGTTCGATGCGACCACGCCGCAAGAGGGCTCCTGGTGGCCGGAATGGGAAGCCTGGCTGACGGCGAATTCGAGCCCGGACAAGGTGGCGCCGCCCTCCATGGGCGCACCGGAGCGCGGCTATCCCGTGCTCGGCGATGCGCCCGGCACCTACGTGCTGCAGCGCTGAACCCAAGCCGCAATGAAGCGCGCGAACCGAAACCAAACGGGCGAAAAGATGAGTGTCGAGATGACAAAGCCTTTGCTGCGCAACCGGACCTTCGACGAGATCGCGGTCGGCGATAGCGCTTCGCTTGTCCGGGTCGTCGGCGAGGACGACATCAAGATGTTCGCCGCCGTCTCCGGCGATGTGAGCCCCGCCAATCTCGATGCGCAATACGCGGCGCGCGCCCAGGACGGTCATGTGGTGGCCCACGGCATGTGGACCGGCAGCTTGATCGCGAGCCTGCTGGGCACGGAGCTGCCGGGGCCGGGCACGGTCTATGTGGCCCAGGACATGAGCTTCAAGGCCGCCGTGGCCCCGGGCGACACGATCACCGCGACGGTCACGGTCAAGGAGAAGCTGGCGGAAGGCCATCGCGTCATCCTCGATACGGAATGCGTCAACCAGCAAGGTGAAACCGTGCTGTCGGGACTCGCCACGGTGATCGCGCCCACGGAAAAGATGACCATGGCGCGCATGGCCGTGCCCGACGTCACGCTGAACCGCCACGACCGGTATGAGCGCTTCATCGAGAAGGCCAAGCAGCCGCCGCCCCTGGCCACGGCAGTCGTGCATCCGTGCAGTGCCGGCGCCCTTCAGGCGGCGATCGAGGCGCGGGACGAAGGGTTGATCGCCCCGATTCTGGTGGGCCCTGAGCAGAAGATTCGAGAGGCGGCGGAGAAGGCCGAGCTGTCGCTGGACGGCATTCGCATCGAATGCACCGAGCACAGCCATGCGGCCGCGGCGCTTGCCGTGCAGCTTGCCGCCAATGGTGAGGCGGACGCCCTGATGAAGGGCAGCCTGCACACCAACGAGCTTCTGGGTGCCGTGGTGGCGCCGGACTCAGGCCTGCGGACCGACCGGCGCATCAGCCATGTCTATGTGCTGAACGTGCCCCATTATCCGAAGCCGCTGGTGGTGACCGACGCGGCCATCAATATCGCGCCGACGCTGGCCCAGAAGAAGGACATCTGCCAGAACGCCATCGACTTCATGCATCGCCTGGGCAATGAGCAGCCTTTGGTGGCGGTGCTGGCGGCGGTGGAGACGGTCGATCCGGCCATGCAGGCAACCCTCGATGCGGCGGCGCTCACGGTGATGGCCAAGCGGGGGCAGATCACCGGTGCGCTGGTGGAAGGACCCCTCGCCTTCGACAATGCGATCAGCCCCGATGCGGCGCGGATCAAGGGCATCGATTCCCCGGTCGCCGGAAAGGCGGATATCCTGGTGGTGCCCGATCTCGAGGCCGGCAACATGCTCGCCAAGCAGCTCATCTATCTGGGCGGCGCCGATGCGGCAGGGCTGGTGCTGGGTGCGCGTGTGCCGATCATTTTGACCAGCCGCGCCGATACGGTGAAGGTAAGGCTGGCCTCAAGCGCGCTTGCCAAGCTCGCGGGCGTGGAACGGCCGGCCGGTTTCCCAGGCGAATAACGGGGCGTCATGACGGGACATATCCTGCTCACCTTCAATCCCGGCTCCTCCACCATCAAGCTCGGCCTCTATCACTTCGAGAAGGGGCATCCGGAACGGTTCGGCGGCGGGGCGATCGATCTGCGCGATGCGCCGTTGCGCCTGCGGATCTCGGAAGAGGGGCGACAAGAGGAGATCCCGCTTCAGGCCGAGATCACCGAAGATTTGCATGATGTCGTGGCCGAGGTGCTCGATTGGCTGAAGCATCATTTCCCGGCCGGCGAGATCACCGGGGTGGGCCATCGCGTGGTGCATGGTGGCGATCTCTTTACCGGCCCTGCGCTGATCACTGAAGAGGTGGAAGACAAAATCGCCGAGCTGACGCCGCTGGCGCCGCTCCACCAGCCCAAGAGCCTGCGGCTGATCCGGGCGGTTCGGAAGCTCTGGCCGGATGTTCCGCAGACGGCGTCTTTCGATACCGCGTTCCATCAGCATCAGTCGGATGTGGTGCGCCGCTTCGCTATTCCCCGTGAGTTGTTCGACGAAGGCATCAAGCGCTACGGCTTTCACGGGCTGTCCTACGCCTCCATAGCCAAACGGCTTCAAAAGGAAGCGCCGGAGCTGGCCAAGGGCAAGGTCGTGGTCGCCCATCTGGGCAGCGGGGCGAGCCTGTGCGGGCTGGACGGCGGCGTGAGCCGGGACACCAGCATGGGGTTCTCCACTCTCGACGGCATTCCCATGGCGACCCGGTGCGGGGCGCTGGATCCTGGCGTGCTGCTGCATCTCCTGGAAGAGCAGGATATGCCGCTGAGCGAGCTGGACGACATGCTCTATCACCGCTCGGGCCTGCTGGGGCTTTCGGGCATCAGCGCCGATTCCCGCGATCTGGTGGAGAGCGATGCGCCCGCTGCTGGCGAGGCGCTGCAGGTCTTCGCCCATCGCATCGCCCAGACCGTCGCGGCTCTCGCCACGACCTTGGGCGGCATTCAGGGGCTCGTCTTCACCGCCGGGATCGGTCAGCATCAGCCGCTGGTGCGGTCTCTCGTCTGCGGCCATCTCAGCTGGATGGGTGTTGCGATCGACGCGGAAGCGAATAGCGAGAACCGTTCGCGGATCGACGGCTCGGGCGCTAAGGTCGCCGTGCTGGTCATGCCGACGGACGAAGAGCAGGTGATCGCCGAGGAGGCGCTCGCGGTTCTGCCCGGATAATTCTTCAAGGCAAGGCTGCAAAGTAACACTGGTCCCAACCAGCGATGGACAGGGACGATGTGCGTCGCTAATGAGGCGCGATGCTCAGACGCCTCTACGACAAGATCATCGCGCTCGCGGCCACGCCTTATGCCTTTGTCGTTCTGGGCGCGGTCTCGTTCGCCGAGAGCTCCTTCTTCCCAATTCCGCCCGATGTGGTGCTTGTGCCCATGGTGCTGGCGGAGCCTGCCAAGGCGCGGCTCTACGCGCTTTGGTGCACGGTCACCTCCGTGGCGGGCGGGCTGGTCGGCTATGCCATCGGCGCGCTGCTCTGGGATACGGTGGGCGCGTGGCTGATCCAGGCCTATGGCTATGGCGACAGCTTCGACACCTTCCGGGAGGCCTATGCGGAGTGGGGTGCCTGGATCATCCTGATCAAGGGTCTCACGCCCATCCCCTACAAGCTGGTAACCATCGCGTCCGGCTTCGCGGGCTACGACATCTGGGCGTTCATCATCCTCTCGCTGATTACGCGCGGCGCCCGGTTCTTTATCGTCGCCGAACTGCTACGCTATTTCGGCGAGCCGATCCGCGAGTTCATCGAGAAGCGGCTGACCCTGGTGACCACGGTGTTCATGGTCACGGTGGTCGGCGGCGTCGTTCTGGCCAGGTATGTGTTCTGATGATGACCCGACTCAAAGCCCGCGGGCCGCTGGCGATCTCCAGCCTGCTCGTTTGCGCAATCGCCCTGATCACGATCCTGAGCGCTCTGGCGTTCGAGCATATCGGCGGCTATCCGCCATGCCATCTCTGTCTGCAGGAGCGCTACGCCTACTACTTCGCGGTGCCGGCGGCGGCGTTCGTCTTCGGGATGACGACCAATTGGGCCGGCTTGGCGCGGGTCCTGCTGGGCATCGTCGCGCTTGCCTTCGCCATCAACGTGGCGGTGAGCGTCTACCATGTGGGTGTGGAGTTCAAATGGTGGGAAGGCCCTGCGGCCTGCACCGGCGGGGCGGCTTCCGGCGATTGGCAAGAGCTTGCCGAGCAGCTTCGCCAGACAAGTGTGGTGCGCTGCGACGAGCCGGCGCTGACGGTGCTCGGGCTTTCGCTTGCCGCGTGGAACGGCATCGTGTCGCTGATCCTGATGGCGATTGCCGGATGGGGCGTGGCCGTGACGCGGTCGGCCAGCGAAGAGCATTACGACCTCTAGCGAGACTGCGCTTCCTGATAGAGCAGGGGCCTACGGCTCCAGCTCGGTATCCCAGTAGAGATAGTCGATCCAGCTTTCATGCAGGTAGTTGGGCGGGAAGAGCCGCCCGTTGCGGTGAAGCTGAAAGACCGTCGGCCGGTGGGGCTGCTGATGCGGCCACATGCCGGATTTCGACGGCATCTCCCCGCCCTTCCTGAGATTACAGGGCGCGCAGGCCGTCACCACGTTGTCCCAGCGGGTCAGGCCGCCGCGGGAACGCGGGATCAGATGATCGAAGGTGAGATCCTTCGACGCGCCGCAATACTGGCAGATGAAGCGGTCGCGCAGGAACACGTTAAACCGCGTGAAGGCCGGGTAGAGCGCAGGACGGACGTAGCTCTTCAGGGAGACCACGCTGGGCAGCTTCATCTGGAAGGATGGGGAGTGCACCGACCGGTCGTATTCGGAGACGATGTTCACCCGATCCAGGAACACCGCTTTGACGGTTTCCTGCCAGGGCCACA
This sequence comes from Methyloligella solikamskensis, assembly GCF_042676065.1. Classification (NCBI taxonomy): domain Bacteria; kingdom Pseudomonadati; phylum Pseudomonadota; class Alphaproteobacteria; order Hyphomicrobiales; family Hyphomicrobiaceae; genus Methyloligella; species Methyloligella solikamskensis. The sequence goes on from NZ_JBHTJO010000001.1 coordinate 597,433, forward strand.
GGGATAGGGGATAGTAGCTCAGGGGACGATAGTCGGCGTTCAGCACAAGGGCTGGGAACGAGCCGGACGATGCGGATGCGAGTGCTGCGGTCAAGGTCCTCAGTCCTCGATAGTCACCCGTCGCACTCGGGTCCCTTAAACATGGGCGGCATACTATAGGGCCGTGTCAGATATGTGAAGAACCCTAGATAATGTCGTTAAAACATGTCTACTCCCCAGAACTGGTTGCTCACCGTTTTCGTATGAAGAGTTTGAGCACGTCTTGCGGATGACCCATCGGCGTCCGGGAACGCTCGCGAAAATGGAGGTTACCCCATGAATTTCATCTTGAAGGCCGCGCTGGCGGCTTTGGCTCTTCTGCTGCTCCCGGTCTTTGCCGGAGAAGTCGCCGTGGCGAAGGAACAGCCCATGACGCCGGCCATGCAGAAATGCCTGAACGGGCTCAATAGCTGCCGTTCTCCCTGTTTCGGCAGGCGGGTGCCTGGGCCGTGCCTGACCATCTGCAAGGCGGAATACCGCCAGTGCAAGCGTCAGGCGCAGTAGCCGGTCGGGCTGTGTCCGGGCGCCGCTAGGAGGCGGTCTGAGGCGTCAGAGCGTTCTTGAGGAAGCCGCCGCCCAGCATCAGACCTTCCTGGTCGATGCCGTGGCCGACCCCCTTGGCGATGTGGGATTCGACCGACAGGCCTAAGGCGGTGAGGTGCTCGCGGGCCATGGTGAGGGCTTCCACGGGGATGACCTGATCCATATCGCCGTGGATGAGCAGGATGTTCGGGCCCTTCTCGCCGATATCGGCGGCGAACTCGGATTCGGCCAGAGCGCCGGAATATCCCAGAATCGCCTTCGGCGGCTTCTCCCTGGAGAGACCGACCGCCAGGGACATCATGGTGCCCTGGCTGAAGCCCACCAGCGCCAGGGAGCCTTCGGCCAGGCTGTAGCGCTTCAGTTCGGAATCGATGAAGCCGTTCAGGATCGGTTTCGCCTCGGCGACGCCCCGGGAATATTCCTCGGCATCGCGGAAGCTCAGCGGGAACCACTCGCGGCCCATGGGTGACATGGCGCAGGCGTTGGGCGCATTGGGCGAGACGAAGGCGGCATCGGGCAGGAGCGGTGCCCAGGACCGCCCCAGACCGATCAGGTCGTTGCCGTCGGCCCCGTAGCCATGCAGCAGGATAACCAGCTGCTTGGCCGGGCCGCCTGAGGCCGGCTCAATGCGCGGCCCATCGAGTTCGGTAAGCGACATGAGGCTCGCCTACCGGCAATCGTGGAAAATGTGAAGCCGCATTTGCTCGCTTAGTCCTCCGGAAGCTCGTCGGCAGGGTGGGCGTTGAGCTGCCCGTAATTCTGCACGCCGATCTCCTTGATGAGGCTCAGCTGAGCTTCGAGGTAGTCGATATGGCCTTCCTCGTCGGCCAGCAGCTCCTCGAAGAGGTCCTTGGTAACGTAGTCCTCTTCCTTCCGGCAGTAGGCGCGGGCCTCCATGTAGAGGGCGCGGGCGCCGTATTCCGCCTTCAGATCGCACTCAAGGACTTCCTTGATGTTCTGGCCGATCATCAGCGGGTCGACATGCTGCAGGTTCGGAAAGCCCTCCAGGAAGATGATCCGCGTCACCAGCTTGTCGGCGTGGTGCATCTCCTCGATGGACTCCGCCCGCTCTTTCTGGGCGAGCCGCGTGAAGCCCCAATCCTCCAGCATGCGGTAATGCAGCCAATACTGGTTGACCGCGGTCAGCTCGGAGGTGAGCGCCTTGTTCAAATATTCGATTACGCCAGGATTTCCCTTCATGCTTCCTCTCTCTCAAATCTCAACCGTGTCCTAGAGTGGGCCCTAATAGGACCTTCCGCGAGGTCTCCCAGTTCCCAGGCGGACGGCGAGCGACGTTTGAGCGCTCGGGTCCTCGTCGTCATAAGCGACCATCAGCTTGGTTATCAATGGCAAACAATTGCCACAGGACGGACGCTTGCCGAGATATTTGTATATCAGTCCGGGCGTCAGCACGACCAAAGGATCGGCTGTGCGCAGGGCCTGCACCGCATCCTCGATGTCTTGGCTGGAGATCATTGAGCAGGAACAGACGATCATGGGGTTCGTTCGAGGTCTCGATCTTTCCTTTGCGGGCTCCGGCGGTCCGGAGGGGCCGGTCCTGAGAGTCTCTCAGGCAGCCTTCTTACGGCGCAGCGCGTCGTTGGACCATAGCAACCGGGCGACGACGGCGGGCCAGGGCCGCCGGGATTCGCCGATCCCGGTCATGTCGGCTGTATAGGTCCGTTTCTCAAGTACAAGGGATGGGATCGCTTTACCACATCCCGGCAAGAGTATTGCCAAGCGGCCTTAACCGATACTTTGGTGCTCCGCGCGTAAGGTCCTTCCCCGCGTTTCAAGGGAGCAGTCTATGCGGTCGGGCGACAGCGAGCCAGATCACAACAAACCGGGTCACGGTGAGGCGGAGCGTGGCGATGCTGCGCATTGCAGCGCAGCCGGTGATGGCGCGCCTCATGCTGACGGTGATCGCGCGGGTCAAAACCACACCGAGAATGACCACACCGAAAATCACCACGCTGAAAAAGACCATATGCAGCAGCTGTCGGAAGGGCGCGTGCTCTCCCGGGCGGCGCTGACGGAAGCGCTGTTTCTGGAGCAGGCGGCGCGGGCGAAGGCGGAAGCTGCGGACAATGCCAAATCGCGGCTGCTGGCGCTGGTGAGCCACGAGCTGCGCACGCCCATGGGTGCCGTGATCGCTATGTCGGATCTGCTGCTCTCCAGCCCTCTGGAGGACACTCAGCGGCGCTACGCCGAGACGTTGCAGAGCTCGGCGCGGGGGCTGTTGGCGCTGCTCAACGAAATTCTGGATTTCTCCAAGCTCGAGGCGGGGCATTTCGAGGTTGAGAGCGAGCCCTTCGATCTGTTCGCTTTGCTGAACGACCTCTCCGGCGATCTGAAGGTGCGGGCGCAAGACAAGGCGATTTCCGCCGAGATCGATATCGCCGAGGATTGCCCCTGCTGGGTACGCGGCGATGGCGGGCGCTTGCGCCAGATCCTGACGAACCTCATCGACAATGCGGTCAAGTTCACGTCAGAGGGCGCGGTGACCCTGTCGGTTTCGGCTGCGGACCGGGACGATGCGGTCTGGCTGCGCTTCGGCGTCAGCGACACGGGCATCGGTATGAACGAGGGGGACCGCTCCCGGATCTTTCAGCCTTACGTCCAGATCGATCCGAAGATCGCCGCCGATTACGGCGGAACGGGTCTTGGGCTCTTCATCGCCCGTAAGCTGGCGGAGCTGATGGGTGGCTCGCTCACCTGCGAGAGCAAGCCGGGCGAGGGGTCGCGGTTCTGGCTCAATGTGCCCATGCACTGGGCCGATGCGCCGCAAGACGACGAGACAGATGGGTTCTCCGGCGAGCGGCCGCTTGCAGGCACCGTGCTCGTGGTGGAGGACAATGCCGTCAACCGGATGCTGATCGGCGCTTATCTCGACGAGTTCGGCGTGGAGCACGAGATGGCCGCCAGCGGCGCGGAAGCCTTGCGGCTCCTGGATCAGCGCTGCTTCGATCTCGTGCTGATGGATATCATGATGCCGGAGATGGACGGTCTGGAGACCACCAGGCGCATCCGCGCCCTGCCGGGGAAGGCGGGCCAGGTCCCGGTGATCGCGCTCACGGCCAACGCCATGAAGGGCGACCGCGAGACCTATCTCGAGGCGGGCATGAACGCCTATCTCTCAAAGCCGATCCGCGGCCGCGAGCTCTATGATGAGATCGCAGGTTATCTCACGCCGGAGTCGAAGGACGACGCTTGCGAGTCGCGTGCCGAACGTCTGTCGCCCTAGACGTTATCCAGCAGCACGCCGGCCAGCAGGATCAGATATGCGATCAGCAGAAGCCCCAGCGCGTAAGGCGTGAAGAACGGCAGCGGCACGACCTGGCCGATGATGACGAGGATCGCGATGACCACGGAGACGAGGAACGTCTCGCGGCGCGGTGCGGATGTCTTGAAGTTCATGGATGCCCCCCAGAGATCGCAGCAGCGGAGCGCTGCCTGCGTCGGTTGAGGGTAGCGGATTCTTCCAGAAAGCAAAGGGCGGGATGTGGATTGCACCCCGCTCAAAATGCGGACGTCATCCCTGCGGAAGCAGGGGTCCAGCAGCCTTCGTGTGACGGCCTCATGGTTCGAGACACGCTCCCTTCAGGAGCGCCCTCACCATGATGGGGGGCCGCTGCAGATTGTTGCGGGAAGCTGGTCGCGGTGACGCAGTAGACCGCCTCATCCTGAGGGCGAGCGAAACTCGCGTCTCGAAGGAGAGGCGGTCGGTGCTTTGAGGCTCGGCGCATGCGCCGGGCACCTCAGCATGACGGCGTTTGCGGTATCCCGCTATTCGGCCGCGGCGGGCTGCTTCTCGGGATCGTCCAGCCCGCGCTCAACCAAGTCGATCATGCCGTTCATGATGTCGTTGAGCTGGAAATCCTTAGGCGTGTAGATGGCCGAGGCCCCGCACTGCTTGAGCACGTTCTCGTCCGCCTGCGGGATGATGCCGCCGACCACGACGGGGATATTGCCCAGCCCCTCGTTGCGCAGGCGCTGAACTACGTCGCGAACCAGCGCCACGTGGGAGCCGGACAGGATCGACAATCCCACCACATGGGCGCCGGACTCCTTCACCTGCTCGACGATCTGCGCCGGGGTCAGGCGGATGCCGTCATAGACGACCTCCATGCCGCAATCCTTGGCGCGGACGGCGATCTGCTCGGCACCGTTGGAATGGCCGTCGAGGCCGGGCTTGCCGACCACGAAGGTGAGACGTTCGCCGAGCTTCTCGGAGACCGCATCGACGCGCTTCCTGACCTGCTCCAGGCGGGCCTCGTCCATCTTGTGGGCGGCGCCCATGCCCGTGGGTGCCCGGTACTCGCCAAAAACCTCGCGCAGGATCTGGCCCCATTCGCCCGTAGTCACGCCGGCTTTGGCGGCGGCGATGGAGGGCTCCATGATGTTGCGGCCCTCTTGGGCGGCGGATTTCAGCTCACGCAGGGCGTCCTGAACGGCCTGATCGTCACGTTGCTTGCGCCATTCCTCAAGGGCGGCGACCTGCTCCATCTCCACATGCTCAGGCACGGTGAAGATGTCGTTCTCGCCGGCGGCGAGCGGCGACTCCTCGGTCTCGGTGTATTTGTTGACGCCGACCAGAACCAACTCGCCCGTCTCGATCGCTTCGATGCGCGCGGCGTTGGAAGCGATCAGGCTGTCCTTCATGTAGTCGATGGCCTTCATGGCGCCGCCCATCTCGTCGATCTTGGCGAGCTCGGCGCGGGCCTCTTCCATGAGCTCGGCGACCTTGGCCTCGATCTCCTCGGAGCCGTCGAAGATGTCGCCGTATTCCAGAAGATCGGTCTCGAAGGCGAGGATCTGCTGGAGGCGCAGGGACCATTGCTGATCCCACGGGCGGGGCAGGCCGAGCGCCTCGTTCCAGGCCGGAAGCTGCACGGCGCGGGCGCGGGCCTTCTTCGACAGCACCACGGCCAGCATGGCGAGCTGGATGCGGTAGACGTTGTTCTCCGGCTGCTGCTCGGTCAGGCCGAGCGAGTTCACCTGGACGCCGTAGCGGAAGCGGCGGAACTTGGGGTCCTCGACGCCGTAGCGGTTCTTGGTGATGTCGTCCCAAAGCTCGACGAAGGACCGCATCTTGCACATCTCGGTGATGAAGCGGACGCCGGCGTTGACGAAGAAGGAGATGCGGCCCACGACCTGGGGCATCTTCTCAGGCGAGATCTCACCGGAATTCTTCACCTCGTCGAGCACGGCCTGGGCAGTGGCGAGCGCAAAGGCGAGCTCCTGGATCGGCGTCGCGCCGGCCTCCTGCAGGTGGTAGGAGCACACGTTCATGGGGTTCCATTTCGGAACCTCCTGAGAGGTGTAGACGATCATGTCCTTGATCATGCGCAAGGACGGATCGGGCGGAAAAACGTAGGTCCCGCGGGAGAGATACTCCTTCAAAATGTCGTTCTGGGTGGTGCCCTGGAGCTGGTCGCGGGGCACGCCCTGCTCGTCGGCGAGCGCGATATAGAGCGACAGCAGCCAGGCGGCCGTCGCGTTGATGGTCATGGACGTGTTCATCTCGCCGAGCGGGATGTTGTCCAGCAGCTCGCGCATGTCGCCGAGATGAGAGATGGAGACGCCGACCTTGCCGACCTCGCCGCGGGCGAGGACATGGTCGGAATCGTAGCCCGTCTGAGTGGGAAGATCGAAGGCGATGGAAAGGCCGGTCTGCCCCTTGGCCAGGTTCTTCCGATAAAGCTCGTTCGAAGCCTTTGCCGAGGAATGGCCGGCATAGGTGCGGAACATCCACGGCCGGTCCCGCTTGACTTCCTCAACGTTCTTCTCGCCCGCTCCCATCGATCCTCACTCCCGCATCTCAACTGCACATTCGATTGATCCGGCCCCGGCGGCGGAATGCGCGGGGCTAGGCCGTCTTTTCTGTCATCGGCGCGCCATTATAGCAAATAAATCAGGCGCGACCGAACTCCGCGCTCCCGTGAGCCAGGGCATGAAACGCGGCTGAGAGCACGAAAAAGGCGGCGCAAGGATCTTGCACCGCCTTTTTAGCGTCTCGTCAGCCTCTGGCTTCGAGGCTAGTCCGTGGAGGGGTCGCCAACCTCCTCATTATCCATCGAGCTGTCTTCTTCCTCGACAGCATCCGGATCGCTCTTCTGCATCATGCCGTCATCGGCAGACGTGTCAGGGGCGACGGTGCCCTCTTCCATCTCGCCATCATCCATGCGGCCTTCCGGGTTGCTCGTCGTGTGAGCCGGGCTGTCGTCTGTGGCAGTGTCCGGCGCGGCGGCATCAGGCTTCATCTCGCCGTCGCCGGCAGCTTCTTCAGCCATGGAATCGCTTTCAGCGACCACGATCGTTCCGGTTGCCGTAACGGTGTCGGCGCTGGCGGGGCTTGCAAATGCAAAAGCCGCCGCGGCCAAGGCAGTGGTCATGAGCCATTTGGTGTTCTCGGTCTTCATCGAGCGTCTCCTTTATTCGTTTTAAGTTTTTTCTGATTGGCGTGCGGGGGCGCGGAGCGACGTGCTATTTCGGATCGCTCTCCATGGTCTTGCCGGGCATCTCCGCTTCGCCCATGGCGCCGTCATCGTCACCGGTCTCCAGATCTTCCTGGATAGCCTCGTCTTCCATGTTTTCGTCGCTGGACATGCTCGGGTCGCTATCCATGGTCTTCGGCGCCGTTGCGTCCTCGGCCACGCGATAGCTGCCGGCCGGCAGATTGTCGTTCTGGGCGTAGGCGGGAATGGCGATGCCGAAGGTGAGAATGCTGGTGGTGGCCAGTATGGCGATCTTACCGTTCATTGTGGCGTTCCTTCCGTCTGCGTTCTGGGTCTTCCCCTGGGGGAGGGGTCGGGGGTGCATCGGGGGATGCAGATGGGATTTGAACGCCCCCCTTATCGGGCCGGTTCCTCGTGCCGGAACACCAAGTTGTGAGGAGGGTTTATTTGCGGTGCAGAAAGAGGGGGCATTGCAAAGCTCTGGGCATCGGCCAGAGTTTTTGCTAACCCTCCACCCCGGCGTCAGGAAACCTTCGCCTCTCCTCCGCGGGCGACAAGGTTTTCCGGGCGATCCGTCTGAGGATTTTTCCGCGGGTTTCTGCGCATATCCCGTCCTTCGCTGGAAAGCTTTTCACAGCGGATGGCGACGGAAATTGCCGCACCGCAATAAAGCGTTTATGTCTTTAGCCGGGGGAGGAATGGATGAGTGAGATGTCGCTAGCCTCAGTTTCCGGGGAGGAAGCGGAAGTCAAAGATCTCTACGAGATCGGCGAAATCCCTCCGCTCGGACATGTGCCGAAGAATATGTACGCCTGGGCCATCCGCCGCGACCGGCAGGGACCGCCCAACGAAGCGATGCAGCTCGAGGTGCTTCCGACATGGGAACTCGATTCCCATGATGTGCTCGTCCTCGTGATGGCCGCCGGCGTGAACTACAACGGCGTGTGGGCCTCGCTCGGCAAGCCGATCTCCATGTTCGACGTCCACAAGAACGATTTCCACGTCGCGGGCTCGGATGCCTCGGGCATCGTCTGGGCCGTCGGCTCCAAGGTGAAGCGCTGGAAAGTGGGCGACGAGGTCGTCATCCACTGTAACCAGGACGACGGCGATGACGAGGAATGCAACGGCGGCGACCCGATGTTCTCGCCGTCTCAGCGGATCTGGGGCTATGAGACGCCGGACGGCTCCTTCGCCCAGTTCTGCCGCGTTCAGGACCGTCAGCTTCTGCCTCGGCCGAAGCACCTGACCTGGGAAGAGGCCGCCTGCTACACGCTGACGCTCGCCACCTCCTACCGGATGCTGTTCGGCCATCGGCCGCATACGCTGAAGCCGGGCCACAACGTGCTGGTCTGGGGCGCTTCGGGCGGTCTGGGCTCCATGGCGATCCAGCTTTGCGCGACCGCGGGCGCCAACGCCATCGGCATCGTGTCCGACGACGACAAGCGCGACTTCGTGATGTCGCTCGGCGCCAAGGGCGTGATCAACCGCAAGGACTTCAATTGCTGGGGCCAGATGCCCAAGGTCGGCACGCCGGAATACGACGAGTGGAACAAGGAAGTCCGCAAGTTCGGCAAGGCGATCTGGGAGATCACGGGCAAGGGCGTGAACGTCGATTGCGTGTTCGAGCATCCGGGTGAGGCGACCTTCCCGGTCTCCTGCTTCGTGGTGAAGCGCGGCGGCATGGTGGTCTTCTGTGCCGGCACGACGGGCTACAACCTGACCATGGATGCCCGCTATGTCTGGATGCATCAGAAGCGCATCCAGGGCTCCCACTTCGCGCATCTTCTGCAGGCCAGCCAGGCCAACCGGCTTATGATCGAGCGCCGCATCGATCCCTGCATGTCGGAGGTGTTCCCGTGGGATCAGATCCCGAAGGCCCATATGCGCATGTGGAACAACGAGCATCAGCCCGGCAACATGGCGGTGCTGGTCAATGCGCCGACCACGGGCCTGCGGTCCTTCGAGGACGTGCTCGAAGCCTCCAAGGAGATGGAGAGCTAGAAGCCTCTCCTTCCTACAAGACGAATTTTGAGAACGCCGGGCCTTCGGGTGCCGGCGTTTTCTTTTGGTGAGGTTCCCTCAACGCCCTTGCGGTAGTTATTCTCATGCAACCGACGGGAGAGAAGCAATGGGCTATGAGATCCGGACCATGCCGTTTCACGAGGTGGAGACGACCCTCGAATGGGCGGCGCGGGAGGGCTGGAATCCCGGCCTCCACGATGCGGAGTGCTTCTACTCGATCGATCCGGACGGATTCTTCATGGGCGTGCTGGACGGGAAAGTCATCGCCCGGGCGGCGGTGCTGAACTACGACGAGAATTACGCCTTCGCCGGGCTTTATATCGTCGATCCCGAGTATCGCGCTCATGGCTACGGGATGCAGCTCGTCGAGGCGATGGTCGGCCATGCGGGGACGCGCAATATCGGTATCGATGGGGTCGTCGACATGCAGGAGAAGTACAAGCGGCTCGGCTACCGCTTCGCTCACCGGGATATCCGCTTCTCGCTCCAGAATGACGTGGAGGCGCCCATCGCGCCGGAGCTGACCCCGGTCGCTGACGTGCCGTTCGAGACCCTGGCGGCCTATGATCGAAAGCATTTCCCCGCACCCCGGGATACGTTCCTGAAATGCTGGATCACCCAGTCCAATGCGGTGGGGGTGGCCTTCATGGTGGGCGAGACGATGAAGGGCTATGGCGTGATCCGCCAATGCCAGCAGGGCTACAAGATCGGCCCGCTGTTCGCCGATACGCCGGAAATCGCCGAGGCGCTTTATGACGGCCTCTCTAACGTGGCGAAGGGCGAGCCGGTCCTGCTCGACATTCCGGACGCCAACGAAGCAGGCATGAAAATGGCCGCCAGGCGAGGCATGGTGCAGGTCTTCGAGTGCGCCCGGATGTATTTGAAGGGTGATCCGGGTCTGCCATTGGACCGTATCTTCGGGCTCACGAGCCTTGAGGCCGGCTAATACCGCTTGTCTGGCGGATATGCCGGAAATACCGCCTCATTTGACGATTTGTCCCGTTCCAGCGTATGGGACTTGGTTCACTTCGGCCGCGCCAGAGGGTATGTCTCTCCCGGCCGCACGTATTGCGCTGTTGGGAGGAGAATTGGTGAGCACCGCCGAGACCATGGAAACCGCTGAAGCTGAGCAACTGCCCGATCTTATCGCCAAGCTGAAAGGCGCCTCCGAGGCCGCCGTCGCGCTGTGCGAGAAAGCCACGAAATCTCTGGCTGCGAGCCTTGCGCCGAACGGCAAGGTGGATGGCGCCGCGCTGGTGGCCGAAGAGCATGCCGCCCACGGGCTCGCCTGGGTAACGACCTATGCGGAAGCCATCCGCGAGGCTGCCAAGTATGCCGAGCGCCTGGACGGCGAAGGCCGCTTTGGCGAGATGGAAGCCCTGCTGACCCAGGTCGGCGTCGCGGAATATCTGGCCCAGCTCGCCGGCGGCGTGGTGATGAGCCAGAACGAGATGATCCGGCTGGAAGAGCTGGGCCTCGACGACGACGACCGCCACGAATTCCTGACCGACGACGTGAAGGCCGTGATGGCCGGAAACAATCCGGCCGTGCGGGCGCGGATTGCCCAGATGCTCGACGACGGCCAGGGCAATGTGACTTTCGGCGATACCGGCCTCGACGAGACCTCGGAAGCCATGCGCGAGGAGATGTATCGCTTCTCCCAGGCCGAGGTCGTGCCCCATGCCCATGAGTGGCATCTGAAGGACGATTACATCCCCATGGAGCTGATCTCGGCCATGGCCGAGATGGGCGTGTTCGGCCTGACGCTCCCGGAGGAGTATGGCGGGCTGGGCCTCGGCAAGGAGGTGATGTGCGTCGTCTCCGAAGAGCTGTCCCGTGGCTATATCGGCGTCGGCTCGCTCGGCACGCGCTCGGAGATCGCCGCCGAGCTGATCCTCAATGGCGGCACGGAAGAGCAGAAGCAGGAATGGCTGCCGAAGATCGCCACCGGCGAGATCCTGCCGACGGCCGTGTTCACCGAGCCGAATACGGGCTCCGACCTCGCCTCGCTCACCACCCGGGCGAAGAAGGACGGCGAAAATTATCTGGTGACCGGTCAGAAGACCTGGATCACCCACGCGGCCCGCGCCGATCTGATGACCATCCTGGCGCGCACCGATCCGGAGCAGAAGGGCTATCGCGGCCTTTCCATGCTGATCGCGGAGAAGCCGCGCGGCGATGACGACAAGCCCTTCCCGGCCGACGGCATGTCCGGCGGCGAGATCGAGGTGCTCGGTTATCGCGGCATGAAGGAGTTCGACATCTCCTTCGACGATTTCAAAGTGCCGGCCCAAAACCTGCTCGGCACCGAGGAGGGGCAGGGCTTCAAGCAGCTCATGCAGACCTTCGAGGCGGCCCGGATCCAGACCGCGGCCCGCGCCATCGGCGTGGCCCAGTCGGCGCTCGATCTCGGCATTCGCTACGGCGCGGAGCGCGTCCAGTTCGGCAAGCCGATCATCAAGTTCCCGCGTGTCGCCGACAAGCTGGTGATGATGGCGGCCGAGATCCTCATGGCGCGGCAGCTGACTTACTACTCCGCCCGCCAGAAGGATGCGGACAAGCGCTGCGATCTGGAAGCCGGCATGGCCAAGCTGCTGGCGGCGCGTGTCGCTTGGGCGGCCGCCGACAACGCGCTGCAGATCCACGGCGGTAACGGCTTCGCGCTAGAATATGCGATCAGCCGCGTGCTTTGCGATGCGCGTATCCTGTCGATCTTCGAAGGGGCTGCGGAAATCCAGGCGCACGTGATCGCCCGGCGGCTGCTGGAGGCGTAGGGCGGCGATTATGGCCCAACCCACCAAGCGAATTCAGCCGGACTATCTGAAGATCCTGATGGAGATCCTGATTGCGCTCGCCATCTGCTTCCTGGCGGCGGCGCTGGGCGGCATGTTCACCGAGCCCAATCTGGATTGGTACGAAGGTCTGCAAAAGCCGAGCTTCAACCCCCCGGACTGGATCTTCGGTCCGGTCTGGACCGTGCTCTACGGGATGATGGCGGGCGCTCTGTTCTGGATCTGGCGAGTCGACGTGCCGTCGGAAGAGAAGCAGACGGCATATCGCTGGTTCGGCGCTCAGCTTGTCCTCAACGTGCTGTGGTCGGTCGCTTTCTTCTACATGCACAGCCCGCTGCTCGGCACCCTCGACGCCGTCCTTCTGCTGATCGCGATCTGCGGCACCATCGTCGCGTTCTGGCGCTTGAGCCAGGGGGCTGCGCTGCTGCTGGTGCCCTACCTCCTGTGGGTGATGTTCGCCACGGCACTGACCTTCTCGCTCTGGCAGCTCAATGGCTAATCAGGCGGCCCGCCGCAGCATCCTGATCACCGGATGCTCCTCCGGCATCGGCCTCGCCTGCGTCCGTGCCCTGCGTGACCGGGGGTGGCGGGTTTTCGCAACGGCGCGGAACGATGCCGATCTTGAGCGGCTGAAAGCTCAAGAGAACGTCGAGAGCGTCTATCTGGACTACACCGAGCCGGACTCCATCGCGGCTTGCGCCGATGCGGTGCTCGAGGCCACGGGCGGGACGCTGGATGCGCTGTTCAACAACGGCGCCTACGGCCAGCCAGGCGCGGTGGAGGATCTCCCGGTCGATGTGCTGAAGGCCCAGTTCGAGGCGAACGTGTTCGGCTGGCATGATCTGACCAACCGCTTCATCCCGGCCATGCGCCGCCAAGGCCACGGGCGCATCGTCCAGTGCTCATCGGTGCTCGGCATGGTGGCGGCGCCCTATAGGGGGGCCTATTGCGCCTCCAAATTCGCCCTGGAGGCGCTCGCCGATACCCTGCGGCTGGAGCTTGCCGATACGGGTATCCATGTGGTGCTGATCGAGCCGGGGCCCATCCAAAGCCGCTTCGTGGAGCACGCCCTCAAAGCCTATCGGGCGAATATCGATCTTGAGAGCTCGCCTCATGCGGAGACCTACCGGGCGCGGATCGCCGCCATGGAACAGGGCGGCACCTCGACCTTCAAGCTCGGACCGGAAGCAGTGGCGGCGAAGCTGATCAAGGCGGTGGAGAGCCGGCGGCCCAAGCCGCGCTATTTCGTGACGATCCCAACCTATCTGGCCGATCTTTTCAGGCGCGTGTTGCCGACCCGCGCTCTCGACGCCATCGCGGCGCGCAATTAGTCTCTAGATTGCCGGCAACCCGGCCCAATTTCGGAGTGCTCCAATGGAATCCCTTTTCTCGATCCTCGTTCCGTTCGCCCTGGTGGCCGTCGCCATCGTGCTCATTCTGGGGCTATGGAACATGATGCGCGGCGGGAGCCCGAGCCGCAGCCAGAACCTGATGCGCCTGCGCATCGTGTTTCAGGCCGTCGCCATCGTCATCATCATGACGGCGATCTATTTCATGAGCAAATAGCGGCTTCGTCCATCGAGAGTGTCGAAGGTATAAAGGGGTCGAAGAGGTAAGAATGGTCGTTCTCAACAAGATCTACACGCGCGGCGGCGACGACGGGACGACGGCGCTCGGCACCGGCGATCGTGTGAAAAAATACGATCTGCGGGTGGAGGCTTACGGCACGTCGGACGAGACCAACGCCGTGGTCGGGCTTGCCCGCATGCATACGTGCGAGGCGAACCCGGATCTCGATGGGATGCTGGCCCGGATTCAGAACGATCTTCTGGATGTCGGGGCCGACCTTTGCTTCCCGGCGGAAACCAAGGACGAGCGCGGAAATCTGCGCATTTCCGCCGATCAGGTGGCCCGGCTTGAGGCTGAGATCGACAAGATGAACGGCGAGTTGGAGCCCCTGCGGTCCTTCGTGCTGCCGGGCGGGTCGCCTGCGGCGAGCTTCCTGCACCTGGCGCGCACGGTGTGCCGCCGGGCGGAGCGTCTGATGGTCGAGCTAGCCTCGAAACCGGACGAAGCGGTGAGCGAAGAGGTGATCCGCTATATGAATCGGTTATCTGACTTCTTTTTTGTCGCGGCGCGCTATGCGAACAATAAGGGTGCCGACGACGTCTTATGGGTGCAGGGTCAAAATCGCTAGCAGCGTAGTGCGGGGGAGAGGCTTAAAAGGCCTGAGTTTCAGACGGTGTTTGTTCCTCTCCACGATACCAATCCGCTGAAGTCGATCCGGCACCAATACGTCACCTTCACCATCATTGTGCTGAATGTCGGGATCTATCTCGTCTATCAGAGCGGGCTGGTCTTGCCGGCGAACGCGTATACGGGTATCGCGTTTGCCGTGGTGCCGGCGGAGCTGTTCTCCACGAGCCCCTGGATCGGGGACGCCTCGCTGGGGCCGCCGGGCGTCATCGCCATCCCCGAACGGCTGACGCTGGTCACCTACATGTTCATGCATGCCGGCTGGCTGCATCTTCTGGGCAACATGCTGTTCTTGTGGGTGTTCGGCGACAATGTCGAAGACTCGATGGGGCATCTACGTTTCATCATGTTCTACCTGATCTGCGGTATTTCGGCCGGGCTCGTGCACTCGGTCATGAACCCGCATTCGGACGTGCCGCTGATCGGGGCGAGCGGCGCGGTGGCGGGCATCATCGCCGCCTATCTGATGCTCCATCCCAAGGTGAAGGTCTGGGTGTTGGCGCTCTGGCGCATCCCGATCAAGATCAACGCGGCCTGGGCCTTGGGATTTTGGATCGGGCTCCAGGTGCTCAACATCTTCATCGACAAGGATGGGGACGTCGCCTGGTGGGCCCATGCCGGGGGGCTGGCCACGGGGGCCCTTCTCATTCTATTTATGCGGCGGCCAGGGGTGCCGCTCTTCGACCGTACACGGGGTGGGGCATGAGCGTCTGGGAGCACTTCACAGACCTTGGGTAGCATTGACTACGATAAGGCTCGGCAGTACGTTCCGGGGCCATTTCGCAACTGCGAAAAACTCCGGACTTGCGCGCGTTTTATTTGAGACCGGAAGAGGAATTCGAAGCGTATGAAGATCCTTGTGCCCGTAAAGCGGGTCGTCGACTACAACGTCAAAATCCGAGTGAAATCCGATGGTAGCGGGGTCGATCTCGCCAATGTGAAAATGGCGATGAACCCGTTCGACGAGATTGCCGTCGAAGAAGCGCTGAAGATCAAGGAGCGCGGCGACGCCGAAGAGGTGATCGCCATTTCAATCGGTCCCGCCAAAGCTCAGGATACGCTGCGTACCGCGCTCGCCATGGGCGCCGATCGTGCAATCCTGGTGAAAACCGAAGAGACGACGGAGCCGCTCGCGGTTGCCAAGATCCTCAAGAAGGTCGTCGAGGACGAAAGCCCCGATCTGGTGATCATGGGCAAGCAGGCGATCGACGACGATTGCAATCAGACCGGCCAGATGCTCGCCAGCCTGCTCGGCTGGGCTCAGGGCACCTTCGCCTCCAAGGTGGAGTTCGGCGACGGCAGTGTGAAGGTGACCCGCGAGATCGACGGCGGCCTGGAGACCCTGTCGCTGAAGATGCCGGCGGTGATCACCACGGACCTTCGCCTCAACGAGCCGCGCTACGCGTCGCTGCCCAACATTATGAAGGCGAAAAAGAAACCCATCGACGAGAAGACGCCCGACGATCTCGGCGTGGATGTCTCTCCGCATATCAAGACGCTCTCCGTCGCAGAGCCGCCCAAGCGTGAGGCGGGCGTGACGGTCGAGGACGTTGCGGAGCTGGTGGACAAGCTGAAGAACGAAGCGGGGGTGCTCTAAGATGGCGACTTTGCTGATTGCAGAACACGATAACGAAGAGCTGGCGCCCGCGACCGCGAAGGCGCTCTCCGCGGCGGTTGACTTCGAGGGCGACGTGGACATCCTGGTCGGTGGCAAGGGCGCCAAGGGCGTGGCCGAAGCCGCTGCGAAGCTCGAAGGCGTGCGCAAGGTGCTGCTGGCCGATGCCGATCACCTGGAGCATCACCTCGCCGAGGAGATGGCTGCGCTGATCCTGTCCATCGCCGACGATTACGATGTGGTGCTCGCGCCTGCGACGACCATGGGCAAGAACATCATGCCCCGGGTCGCGGCACAGCTCGACATCATGCAGATCTCCGACATCATCGAGGTGCAGTCCAAGGACACCTTCGTGCGGCCGATCTATGCGGGCAATGCGCTGGCCACGGTGCAGACCACGGACGACAAGATCGTCGCCACGGTCCGGACCACGGCCTTCAGCGCCAAGGAAGAGGGCGGTTCGGCCGAGGTCGAGGAGATCTCCGCGCCGGAGTCCGTCGGTCTGACCGAGTTCGTGAGCGCCGATCTGGCTGAGAGCGACCGCCCCGAGCTGACCTCCGCGCGGGTGGTGATCTCCGGCGGCCGCGGCATGGAATCGGGCGAAAACTTCGAGAAGCTGATCGCCCCCGTGGCCGATCGGCTGAACGCCGCGGTCGGCGCCAGCCGGGCGGCCGTCGATTCCGGCTTCATGCCGAACGACCATCAGGTCGGCCAGACCGGCAAGGTCGTTGCGCCGGAGCTCTATATCGCCGTCGGCATCTCCGGCGCGATTCAGCATCTGGCGGGCATGAAGGACTCCAAGGTGATCGTGGCGATCAACAAGGATGGCGAAGCCCCGATCTTCCAGGTGGCCGATTACGGTTTGGTCGCCGATCTGTTCAATGCGCTGCCCGAGCTCGAAAGCGAGCTTGAGAAGGCCGGATATTAAAAAGAGAAGCGATAAGCGCGATGTCGACAGAGACCACAACGATGGGTGACGAGACTCCTGCGGCCGAGACGAAAGAACGTACGCAAGCCGACAAGCCGATCAAGCGGGTCGGTGTCATCGGTGCCGGCCAGATGGGGAACGGCATCGCCCATGCCGTTGCATTGGGCGGGTTCGACGTCGCGCTTAACGATCTGTCGAAAGAGAAATACGACGCGGCCATGGAGACGATCGAGAAGAACCTCGAGCGTCAGGTCGGCTCCGGCAAGATCACCGAGGAGGAAAAGGAGAAGGCGAAGGGACGTATCACGTTCGCCGAGTCCTATTCCGATTTTTCCGATGCCGATCTCGTCATTGAGGCGGCCACGGAAGAGGAGACGGTGAAGCGCAAGATCTTCGTGGCGCTTTGCCCGTACCTCAAGCCGGAGGCGATCGTATCGACCAATACGTCGTCGATCTCCATCACGCGGCTCGCCGCGGCCACGGACCGGCCGGAGCGTTTCATCGGGCTGCATTTCATGAACCCGGTACCGGTGATGGAGCTGGTCGAGGTGATCCGCGGCATCGCGACGGAGGACGTGACCTTCGGCCGGGCCAAGGAATTCATCACCGGTCTCGGCAAGACCATCGCGGTCTCCGAAGACTTCCCGGCTTTCATGGTGAACCGCATCCTGCTGCCCATGATCAATGAGGCGGTCTACACGCTCTATGAGGGCGTGGGCTCCGTGGATGCCATCGACACGGCCATGCGGCTGGGTGCACACCATCCCATGGGCCCTCTGCAGCTCGCCGACTTCATCGGCCTCGATACCTGCCTGTCCATAATGCAGGTGCTCTACGAGGGGCTGGCGGATTCCAAATACCGCCCCTGTCCGCTGCTGGTGAAGTACGTGGAGGCAGGCTGGCTGGGCCGGAAGTCCAATCGCGGCTTCTACGATTATCGCGGCGACACGCCGATGCCGACTCGCTAAAGCTGCCGCTCTCGCTCCCGCTACAAGCTGACATTCCCGGCATCTGAACAAGATGGGTCTGCGGACGAGATGGGCTTGCACGCCGCAAGACATTTCGCCGCACCTGCCGACACCTTTCCCCCGAACCGGCGTTGAATGGAGAGCCGCCGCAACGGGAGAGAGGGGGCATTTTGCCGATGCTCAACGGGAAGCTTTCTGCAAAATTTCTTGGAGGGGCCGTCATCGGGTTGACCTCCGTATCGCTGTTCGCCGGGGCGTATGCGCTGGCCGACGACGCAGGCTCGAAGGCCGAGACGCCCTTCACGGTCGAGATCACCGGCCATCAGTGGTGGTGGAGCGGCCGCTATCTGAGCAACAGCGAATCCGACCGCACCTTCACCACGGCGAGCGAGTTTCATATCCCCGCCGGCAAGGAGGTCCGCTTTCAGATCCGCAGCGCCGACGTGATGCACGGCTTCTGGGTCCCCAGGGTCACCGAGAGCGTGGACGCAGTTCCGGGACAGGTGACGGAGACCACCATCAAGGTCGACGAGCCCGGCGTCTATCAGGGGCAATGCGGCGTGTTCTGCGGTGCCCAGCACCAGAACATGAAGCTTTCGGTCGTCGTCGACGAGCCTGAAGATTTCGAGGCTTGGTACGACGACCAGCTCAAGGTGCCGGAGCCGCCCGAGGAGGGGACCGAGGCCGCCGAAGGCATGAAGATCTTCGCGGCCACCTGCAGCGGCTGTCATGCGGTGCGCGATACGGCTGCAGGCGGCGTCTACGGGCCCAATCTCAGCCATCTCATGACCCGCAGTACTCTCGGGTCCGGCATGCTGACCAACGACAGCGAGGGGCTGGCCAGATGGATCGACAATCCCCAGCAGATCAAGCCCGGCTGCCGGATGCCCGATCTGGGCCTCGACGAGCAGAAGATCGATAAGCTGGTGGCCTATATGGAGACCCTGGACTGAGGGTTGGGCTCCGGGGCTTCTCAGGCTCAGACACCGGCTAGGTAAAAAGAAGGCCGGCGCCCTTCCGGGGCGCCGGCGCTTTTGTGTCGGCTCCTGGCTTCGGAGCCAGTGCCCGAGGCGGCTACTGCGCTCCGCCGGGATCCTTGGCCTGACGGTCTTCGGTGCCGCCTGAATTCTTGCCGGAGTTATCAACGTCCTCGTCGCCTGAAGATTCTGCGTTCTCGCTGAGGGACTGCACATAGGCGGCCAGTTTATAGACCGTGTCGCCGGCCACCATCGAGCGGAAGGCTGGCATGCCGTTGGGACGGCCTTCGCGGATGGAGCTGGCGATATTCTCCATGGAGCCGCCATAGATCCACACATCATCCATCAGGGGCGGGCCCATGCCGCCGCCGCCGTTGAAGTGGCAGCCGACGCAGTTGAAAGAATGGTAGAGCTGGCGGCCAATCTCGATCGCTTCGGGGTTGCCCTTCGCTTCCTTGGCGGCCTCACTCTGCTGGTCCACGGGCGGCTGGCCGCCGGCGCCAATGGGTACCAAAGAAATTTTCGGCGGGGCCTCGGGCTGATCAGAGGCGGCAGTCTCATCAGGATCGGGCGGCGGCGGCGCGCTCTGAGGCGTCTCCTTCTCGGCCACCTCGGAGGGGTCCTGGCTCGGCGTTTCGGCGGCGTCCTTCTCCGCCTGCACTGTTTCGGTGCTCGTGTTTTCGGCCTTCTCGGCGCTGTCGCCCTCATCGCCGCAGGCGCTGAGAGGCAAGCACAGAGCGAGTGCGAGAAGAGCTGGGGTCAAGGGTTTGT
This sequence comes from Methyloligella solikamskensis, assembly GCF_042676065.1. Taxonomy (NCBI): domain Bacteria; kingdom Pseudomonadati; phylum Pseudomonadota; class Alphaproteobacteria; order Hyphomicrobiales; family Hyphomicrobiaceae; genus Methyloligella; species Methyloligella solikamskensis. The sequence continues at coordinate 616,802 of NZ_JBHTJO010000001.1, forward strand.
GGAGCTTCATTTCACTTCCCCGAAGCTTGTGGTTTGTCGATACGCGGCACGCCATAGTCCGCAAGGACCGCATCAATTTCCTCGCTGCGCTCTCGAAGCGCCTGCGAGACTTCGCCATGCAGATCGAGGTCGGCATGGCGCGTGCCGATAGAAATCCCGTAGGCCATCTGAAGGACGGGCTGAGAGGGGTCGATGAGGATCGGCGTCAGCTTGAGCGGGACGGGCTCGGCCTTCGCGTAGTACCCGGCGATCGGCCCCCAGACGATGGAGACGTCAACATCACCGTCGGCCACGGCATCGACGACCGGGGAGAGCGGGGTGTCGCTCTCCGGATCGCCATAGACCATGTAGCCCTCGATGTTATCGACGATGCCGCGGCGCCCGAGATCGTGGACCGGCGGCGTGTTGAGCCCATCTTCGCCAATGAGCTGAACGCCGATCTTGAGCTTCTTCAGGGCCGGGTCGTCGTAGGAGCTGATGGTCGGGTCGCCCTTGCGCTGCAGAAAGACATAGGACGACCGGTAGTAGGGGCGCGTGGTCTCCAGGGTTCGCATGGCTGAGGGCACGCCCATCACCACATCGCAATGGCCGGCCTTGATGGTCTCGCGCAGGAAACCCCGCCGCTGGGGCATCCAGTAATATTCGAGCTTCGCGTTCATCTGGTCGGCGAGGATCTCGGCGATCTTGTTCTCGAAGCCCGAACCGTCCTTCTTTGAGTAGGGCAGGTTGTTGGGATCGGCGCAGACCCGAAGGGTCGTCGCCGCAGTGGCGGGTGCGGCCGCAAGCATGGCCACGGCCACACCCGAAAACGCTGCCAGCGCGCTATTCCGGAAGGCGGAACGCATAGAGGGTTCCTCCGGCTGTGGTGTAGTCGGGCAGGTCGGTCATGGCATTGACGAAGCCAAGCGCCGCCGATCCATCGCGCGGATCGAGATTGCCCGCCACGATGGCGCCGGACCAGCCGCCGACGCCGTCAACGACGGAGATGTATTGAGCGCCGTCGGGGCCCTTCCACGTGGTGGGCTGGCCGATGATCCCGGAGGAGGTCTTGAACTTCCAGAGCTCTTCGCCCGTGGTGGCGTTCAGGGCCTTAAACCAACCATCCATCGTGCCGTAGAAAACGACGTTGCCGGCCGTCACCACGGTGCCGCTCCAGACGGGGAAGCGCTCGTTGAGGGTCCAGACGGCCTTCTCCTTCGTCAGATCCCACGCGGTGAACTCGCCGCGATGACCGCCGGGGCCGGCCTTCATGTAGACCTCGGCACCGAGATAGGGCGTTCCGGCGATGTAGCCGACATCCATCTCCTTCAGGTCCATGCAGAGATTCTGATGGGGGATGTAGAGCAGGCCGGTCTCAGGCGAATAAGCGCTGGGCTGCCAGTCCTTGGTGCCTGGGGCGGCGGGGCAAAGATCCTTCTTAGTCTTGCCGTCGCCCGCCGGCATCTTGTCCTCGGCCCATTGGATCTTACCGGTTTTTAGATCCACGCCCTTGGAGGTGGTGATGGCGCCGTAGGGCTTGGCGGAGAGCAGCTCGCCGTTGGTGCGATCCAGGATGTAGAGATAGCCGGTGCGGCCGGGATGGACGACGACCTTCCGCGGCTCGCCCTTCCACTCCATGTCGAGGATCATGTACTCGTTGACGCCGTCATAGTCGTTCCAGTCGTGGGGGCTGGTCTGGTAGTACCAGATGGCCTCACCGGTATCGGCGTCGCGGGCGAACACGCCAGCGGTGAAGAGGTTGTCGCCCGGGCGGATCGACGAATTCCACGGCCCCGGGTTGCCGATGCCCGTGTAGATCATGTTCAGGTCCGGGTCGTAGGACATCCAGCCCCAGGCGCTGCCGCCGCCGGTCTTCCACATGCCCGACGGCCAGGTCTTCACGCCCAGATCCTCGCCCTTGTACTGGTCGTAGAAAGGCTTGAACTTCTCGCCGATCTTCACGTCCTCGTCGGGGCCCGTGCTGTTGGCGGTCCAGACGACCTCGCCGGTCTCGACATCGAGAGCCTTTACCCAGCCGCGCACGCCGAGCTCGCCGCCGGAGTTGCCGATCATGACCTTGTCGCCGGCCAGAAGCGGCGCCGAGGTTATGGTCTCGCCGCGCTCGATCTTGCCGAGTTTGGTGCGCCAGACCTCCTCGCCGGTCTTCGCATCCACGGCGACCGTGGTGACGTTCAATGTGTTGAAGATGATCTTGCCGTCGGTATAGACCGCACCGCGATTGACCACGTCGCAGCAGGCCACGCCCTGGGCGGCCAGGGGCTGGCTGGGCGTATAGGTCCATTTCAGCGGGGCGCCCTCCTTGGTCAGGTCGAGGGCGTAAAGATGGTTGGGATAAGCGGTGACGATGTAGAGCGTATCGTCGACAACGAGGGGGGCGGCTTCCTGGCCCCGGTTGACGCCAAGGGAGAAGGTGAAGGCCAGCTCCAGATCCTTCACGTTCTTCTCGTTGATCTCGTCGAGCTCGCTGAAACGGGTGAGCGCGGTGTTCTTGCCCGGCATGGTCCATTCCGGGTCGCCTGCCGACTTGGCGGCGAACTCCGGCAGTTTCGGCTTGGCGCTGGTGTCGCTAGCTGCTGACTCTTCGCCGGCCGGGCTGGCTTTGTCGTCTGTGCCTGTTTCGGTTTTGTCGGGGGCAGGACTGGTTTGCGGGGCAGAGTCTTGTTCCGGCGGTGCGTCGGTCTCCTGTCCGTAAGACGCAGCAGGAAGGCCGAGCAGGAGGAGTGCCGCGCAGCTTAGTGCGGTCATGCTCGGGATACGCAAAGGAATATGTGGCATGGCTGGAAATCGCTTTATGGGCTTCTCTGTAAACAGGCCAACCCGACGCGTCCCACCGATGTTCCACCCTAAAGCTGCTCTATTCGGTCGCAGTCGGACAAAGTTCAAACGCGGATCTTGGATAGTCTTCCCCCGCGGTCACAAAATTGCCGCGGAACCGAGGAGGCTGCTGCCGCATTCCAAGCCACGCTTATTGCTCGTGTGTTGGAAGGTGAGAGTTGCTTTGGCGCGCCGAATGTCTCATTGACAGGCGTTGCCTTTAAAACCCAACTTTCACAGTCAACAATTCGTCCCCCAGTAGCGGGGCTGAAAAAAGGGAAGGAAACGGTATGATTTCACGCTTCACTACCGCCGCGTTTGCGGCCTTCGCGATGCTCTGCCTGAGCGCCGGCGTCGCTTCTGCCGCCGACCACAAGGTCGAGATGCTGAATGACGGCGGCGACGGCCAGTACATGGTCTTCAAGCCGGAGGTCCTGAAGGTCGAGGTGGGTGACACGATCACCTTCCACCCCGTGGATCCGGGCCATAACGCCCAGACCATGCCCGAGATCTGGCCCGAGGGTGCTGAGGACTTCAAAGGCGAGATCAGCGAGGAAGTCTCCTACACGGTCGAGAAGCCCGGCGTTTACGGCGTGAAATGCCTTCCCCACTACATGATGGGCATGATTATGCTGATCGTGGCCGGCGATCCGGAGAATGCGGATCAGGTCGAGAGCTTCGAGCCGCCGCAGATGGCCGCCGAGCGTTGGGAGAAGATCAAGGGCGAGTTCGAAGAGGCCAAGTAGGGCCGGCTTGCCAAGGAATTTTCGGAAGGGTCGGCGCGCTGCGCCGGCCCTTTCTTTTTGTCTGCTATTCGGCTGAGGCGAGCTTAAGCCCGATCAGCCCAATCACGATGAGGGCTGCGCTGCCGACGCGGAACGGGGTTAGGGTTTCGCCGAGGAAGATCGATCCGATCGCAAACGTGCCGACCGCGCCGATCCCCGTCCAGGCGATGTAGCTGGTGCCAAGCGGCAAGGACTTCATGGCGTAGGAGAGCAGGAAGATCGATGGCGGGATCGTCAGGACGACGATGACGCTGGGGATCAGCCGGGTGAAGCCGTGGGATTCCTTCATGGCCCATGCCCAGGCGATCTCGATCAACCCTGCTCCGATGAGTGCAAGCCACGCCATGGTCTTCGCCCCCTCTCAAGTTTCTTGAATTCGCTGGCGCAGAAGTGAACGAAAGCATCTGGCTTGGCAAGGCGTGGCGAAGGCGCAGGTTCGCCGACGGGCTTAGCCGAGCGCCTTCAAGGCACGGGCGAGCCGGCGCATGGCGGCTTCGGCCCGATGCGGGCTTAGCGCTGCGAAGCCGAGCAGCCAGCCGCTCTTTCGCGCGCCCGCCCTGCCGAAATAGAGCCGGGTCAAGGTCGGCAACTCGATATTCTGTGCCGCAGCCGCCTTCACGGTCTCCGCCTCGTCGAGCCCCTTGTTCAGATAGGCGGCGATATGCAGCCCGCCAGCCGGGTGCTGGGCTTGGGCGAACGGTGACAGATGCTTCTCGAACGCGGTGAGGAACGCATCGCGGCGGCCGCGATAGAGGTCGCGCATGCGCCGGATATGAGCAGTGAAATGGCCCTCGCTCATGAAGCGGGCCAGCACAGCCTGGGGGAGGGTGGCGGTATGTCCGTCGATCAGGGTGCGGGCCGCGACGAAGGCGGGCATCAGGCTTTCGGGCAGCACGAGATAGGCGATGCGCAAGGACGGAAACAGCACCTTGGAGAAGGTGCCGAGATAGAGCACGCGGCCTGACGGATCGAGCCCCTGGATGGCGGAGATAGGGCGGCTATCGTAGCGGAACTCGCTGTCGTAATCGTCCTCGATGATCCAGCTCCCGTTCTCGTTGGCCCAGTGGATGAGGGCCAGGCGCCGCTCCAGGCTGAGGGTGGCTCCGGTGGGATATTGGTGGGAGGGCGTGACGTAGACCGCTCTCGCGCCGGCGGCCTTTTCTCGGAGACGGTCTGTTTTGAGGCCCTCCTCATCGACGGAGACAGGGGCAAGCTTCAGCCCAACACCTTCGAAGCCGAGGCGGGCGCCATGGAAGCCGGGGTTTTCGAGGGCGACCGTATCGCCCGGCTCCAGGAGCAAAGTGGCGATCAGGCCGAGCGCCTGCTGAGAGCTGTTGAGGATGAGGATCTGTTCGGGGCGGCAGGTGACGCCGCGATGGGTGGCAAGGTAGCGGGCGATCTCGCTGCGGAGCTCCGGCAGTCCTTGAGCATCCGCGTAGAGAAGCCGCGGGGGGATGTCGCTCAGCACGCGATTGCTGAGCGTCTTCCATATCGCGGCGGGGAACTGATCCACGTCGGGAAGGATCACGAAGGGATGGGCATCGTTGTGATCGCGCACCCCGCCCGAGCGGGCGATCTCCTTGCCGCGCGCCGAAAGCGCTGCCGTGGTGATCGGTGGACTTGCCTGTGGGCGGCCGGACTTCTGGAGCGGGAAGGCATGGTCCGTCTCTGCGGCGAAGGTGCCGCTGCCGCTCTTGCGCTGCAGATAGCCTTCCAATTCGAGCTGCTGATAGACGCTCTCCACCGTATCGCGCGAGACGCCGGCCTCTTTCGCCAGCAGGCGGCTGGAGGGAAGCCGGTCGCCGGGCGGGATGTGGCCTTCGGCGATCAGGCGGCGCAGGGCGTTCTGCAGCCGCGCCGTGAGCAGTCCGCCATGGGCGTCTTCCTCCTCCAGAAGAGTAATCAGCGTTGCAGGTGTGGAGCGCATAAGCGGTCTGCCTCAAATGGTGCAAGTGGCTGGGTCAAGCAGACCAATCTAGCGCTATGCTTGTTGGGTTGCGATGCGAAATTCTGGGAGATCTGCGGCTATGAGCGTTGCTGGCGATATCGAAACCAAGACCACCTGTCCGCGGGATTGCTACGATGCGTGCGGGATAAGCGTGGTGGTGCGCGACGGCGAGATCCACAAGGTGATGGGCGATCCCGACCATGCCGTCACCCGCGGCTCGCTCTGCCAGAAATGCGCCATCGCGTATAACGGAGCCTTCCTCGATCCAGGACAGCGGCTCGCTTTTCCCATGAAGCGGGTGGGCAAGAAGGGTGACGCGACCTTCCAGGCGGTAACCTGGAATTACGCCCTGTCGGATATCGCCAAGCGCCTGGAGAAGATCCTGGCCAAGCGCGAGGCATCCACGATCCTGCATACCCATTACACGGGCACCGTCTCGGTGATCGCAGGCTCGTTTCCCATGCGCTTCTTCAACCGGCTCGGTGCGACGGAGGTCGATCCCGATACGATCTGCAACAAGGCGGGGCATGTGGTGCTGGAGCATATGTTCGGCACCTCGGTCACCGGATTCGATCCCGAACAGATCGCGAATGCCAACGCGCTGTTGATCTGGGGCGGCAATCCGTCGAGCACCGCGCCCCATATGCATAGCGACTGGATCGGCTCCAGCGACGCCAAGGTGATCGTCATCGACCCGATCGCTCATGAAACGGCGCAAGCCGCCGATCTCCATCTGCAGCCCAAGCCAGGAAGCGACGCGGCATTGGCCTTCGGACTGCTGCATGTGATCAAGCGGGAAGGGTTGCTCGACCGCGGCTTTCTCGACGCTCATGTGCTCGGCTTCGATCTGGTGGAGCCGGCTATCGATGCGGCGACGCTGCAAGTAACGGAAGCGAAGACCGGTGTGCCGGCCGCCCTGATCGAAGAGGCGGCGACGGTTTTCAGCGCCGGGCCTGCACTGCTCTGGCTTGGCCAGGGCATGCAGCGCCAGCCGCGGGGCGGCAACGCCTTCCGGGCAGCTTCCCTGCTTAGCGTGGCGACGGGCTATCTCGGCCAGAAGGGAGCGGGCTTCTGCTATCTCAATGGGGCGGAGACCCGCGGCGTCGATAAGGCGTTTATCGTGGGCGACGAGCTTCGCAGCGATGGCGGCTCCAGCATCAGCCATAATGATCTGGCCGACACCCTGGCCGATCCGGTGCGGGCCTCGGCGCTGTTCACCTGGAACAATAATGTGCTCGCCTCGAGCCCGAGCCAGTCGAAGCTGCGGGCGGCCCTTTCACGCGAGGACCTGTTCACCGTGGTGGCCGATTTGTTTCTCACCGATACGGCGGCCTATGCGGATTACGTCCTGCCGGCGGCGAGCTTCTTCGAGTTCGACGATCTGATCTTTCCCTATTTCAACAACACGATGTCCGCTCAGACCGGGACGATTCCGCCGCTCGGCGAGTCGCTGCCCAATCAGGAGATTTTCCGGCGGCTGGCGCGGCGCATGGGCTATGAGGAGCCGCAGCTCTATGAGAGCGACCGCTCCATCATCGATCGGCTGATGGCGCAGACCAGTTACGACGGTGCCTTCGAGGACTTGCAGGCAGTGGGCACAGTGCGGCTGTTCGATGAGCCGCCGATCCAGTTCGAGTCGCTGGAGTTCGCCACGCCCTCAGGGAAGATCGAGGTGGCGTGCGAAAGCCTGGCGGCGATGGGCCAGCCGCTGGTGCCGGAGCCTCACGCGGACGAGGAGACCCGGGAGGGCTGGCTGCGGGTGCTTTCGCCCGCCTCGCCCTGGCTGATGAACTCCACCTATTGCAACGACCGGAAGATCCAGTCTCGCATCGGCGCGCCGAAATGCTTCCTTGCGAAAGCGGAGCTGGAGCGGCGTGGGCTGAAGGACGGAGACCAGGTCGTGCTCAGAAACGAGACCGGTGCGTTGACCCTGGAGGCGGCCGTCTCCGAAGCGGTGCCCGAGGGCGTCGCGCTGGTCTACAAGGGGCGCTGGCTCGGCCGGTCCCATAAGGACGCCAACGTGAATGTTCTGAATATCGGACTGAAGGCCGACGTCGCCGAAAGCACAGCGGTGCACGGCGTGGCGGCGGAGCTCGTTCCCGCTTAGGTCGCTAGCCGGGCAACCCCCAATTGTGCAGAGTCGTCTGACTGGACGTCTTGATCGTTTCCCCCACACCGCCCGATCTTGGAGGCAGAATGAAAGTTCTCGTATTGCAGCATCTCGAAATCGAGCACCCCGGTATCTTCCTGGACTTCTTTGCCGAGGACGGGATCGAAGTCACCACCGTGGAGCTGGACGAGGGAGAGGCGATCCCCGATCTGGAGCCGTTCGACTTCATGGTCGTGATGGGCGGTCCCCAGGATGTCTGGCAGGAGGACGAGTTCCCCTGGTTCGTTCCTGAGAAAGAGGCGATCCGGAAATTCGTCGTCGATATGGGGCGGCCTTATCTCGGCATGTGCCTCGGCCACCAACTTCTGGCTGCTGCGATTGGCGGCGAGGTCGCGCCCGGCGAGGCCGAGGTTGGCGTGCTGCCGCTTCAGAAGACCGAGGCAGGCAAGGAGGCCCCCTTCCTGAAGGGCGTTCCCGATACGATCAAAGCGCTGCAATGGCATGGCGCGGAAGTGAAGTCAGTGCCGTCAGACGCGACAGTGCTTGCCTCGTCCGATGTCTGCCCGATCCAGATCTTCCGCTACGGTGATTGTGCCTATGGGCTGCAGTGCCACGTGGAGATCACCGAGGAGACGGTGGATGCCTGGGCCCGCGTGCCGGAATACAAGGCCGCGCTCGAGAAGTCGCAAGGGCCCGGCGCGCTGGATGCCTTGCGCGCAGAGGTCGTCGAGAACCTGCCGGGCTTCAATGCCGATGCCCGCAAGCTCTACGACAACTTCAAGGCGATCCTCATGGAGAAGCGCGGCTAACGCCGCTTCAGCCTTCGATCGCGCGCGCGGCCATTTCCTGAGAGGCTTTTTCCAGCACCTTCTGGACCCGGAGCGCCTCGCGCCCATCGGTGCGGGGCGTGGCGCCGGTCGCGATGCAGTCCAGGAAGTGGCGGCACTCTTCTTTGAGCGGCTCTGCCTGGGGCACGGGAACCGGCTCAGCGTCGGCCTTGCTCGGCACGGGCAGGTCGTCGTCCCAGCTAAGCCCGTGGGGGTAGAGCATCAGCTTGTTCTCCCAGGCCTCGCCATCGTTGAAGACGGCCATGGCCTTCGAGCCGATCACCACAAGCTTGTGCTCCTTGAAGGGGTGGAACCAGGAGACGAAGATCTTGGCGTGGGGCTTGCCTGGGAAGTTCAGGTGGATCGTCACGGTATCGGCGACGTCGGGCTTCAGATGGCACGCGCCGACGGCCTCGATCTCGTCCGGCTCCGCGTCCATGAGGGAAAGCACCATGGAAATATCGTGGGGCGCGAGGTCCCAGAGCGCATTCTGATCGCGCACAATGCGGCCCAAGGCCAGCCGGTTGGAATAGACGAAGCGAAGGTCGCCGAGCTTGCCGTCCTCTACGAGCTTCCGCAGGGCCTGGAAGACCGGGTGATACTGCAAGAGATGGCCGACCATGAGGGTCAGGCCCTTTTCCTCGGCCAGGGCGCATAGCTCTTCCGACTGGGCGAGGCTGAGGGTCAGCGGCTTTTCAACATAGACATGCTTGCCGGCCTGAAGCGCTTGCTTGGCGATCTCGTAATGGGCATCGCCCGGCACGGCGACCACGAAGCCGTCGATGGTCTCGTCCTGAAGGGCGGCGGCGAAGTCGAGGGCCCGCGCCCCGTGCTGCTCGGCGAAGGCGGCGGCCGTCCCAGGCGCATTGTCGATCACGGCCTCGAGGGCACCGAGGTCAGCGAAGTTGCGGATGAGGTTCTTGCCCCAGGCGCCGCAGCCGATCACCGCCACGCGTGGCGTCGCCATGCTTCCTCCGCTTCGATTTTCCGGTCGTGTGAGATCTTGCGTGTCAGACATGCGCCACCCGTTTTTGTAGTTCCCCAAGTCGTCTCTCGAGCCCCGTCCGCCGGCCTTCCCTCGTGGGAACGCGCACCTGTGATTGCAGGTGTGCGGCATAACCGATGTCGGGGATTGTCTCTTTTACAGGGCCGGATTTCTGCACGAAGCGCGCAAGGCCAGCAACTCACATCCTGTTACAGTTAATGAGCCGTTGCGGCATAGCGCCGGCTGTCTTCTCCATCCAACGGAAGCCAGGCTCCAGGCACTCAGGCGGACCTCCAGACCCTGAGGTGGAGGGAAGCGCTGGACTCTTCATTAAGGTTGCGTATATTTCTAGATGCAACTTATAGGTTAGTCTGTGGCCGGGTGCGCGGAGCCGACTTCGCATCCGACTGGGGTGGGGCGAGACGGGAGATGAGTACGGAAAAAACGTCCGGGGCGAATTTTTGGGACAAACCGAAAAGTTGGGCATCCACACTTGGCTCCGGAATGTCAGTTTCACGCACGGCATCGCCTACGATGATGAAGGCCAATGTCTACTTCGTGCTTATCGTTGTTGCGCTGCTTCTCTATTGCCTGCCGCTCCTTTTGATCGCTTTGCATTATTTCTCCTACGGGACCGAAGGTACGCCGCTCGATCCCGTTGAGGATACGGTCCAATGGTTTGTGAAATTCGCCACGAATCCCGACCAGCCAGGCGGGACCTTCCACAATATTCTGATGCCGCTGATCACATTCATCGCGGCGACGAGCTTTGCCACGGCAGCCTCCGCCGGGCGCACGCTTGTGCTGTCGCTGCTGATACTGGGCTTCATCTTCCTCGCGATCTTCATGGATGTTGCGTTTCAGGTGAACTTCACCGGTGACGCTTCCAAGCTGGCCCCCTTCTTCAGTCAGATCTCAGAGACCCTCACGACCTACCTGATGCTGATACTCGGTCTCCAGGCGGCCACTGTGGTGGGGCCGGACTACCAACAGATGGTCAAACCAAAGCCGCCCCCGACCGGGGGCGCGAAACCCAAGCCCACGCGAACAGGAGGCAAGTAGCGATGTCCTATCGTTTGAATGTCCTGAGGGTTCTTGTTTTGGGCGTGGCGGTGGCGACGGGTGCCGCGGCTCGGGCGGAGTCGGTGAGGCTGCATTTCATGCCTGATCCAGAGCCCAAGAAGATCATCGTATGGGAGGATTTCTCCTCATCCACCATCAGGCCTCCGGATCCCTTCGAATACGAGCTCAGCTGGAAGGACGGCGATGTGACCCGAGACATCGTCATCCATATCAGCTGGGAGTCCCAATCCGAGGAATTGCCGTTGCGGCTGACCCATCGGCATACGAGAGAGACGGTCTCGCTTCCTTTGAAGGAGCCGCTATTCGAGAGTGGATTTGACGAAGCAGCAGCGCACTGCCGGGACGTTGTCGCCTCCTCATATTCAACGCTCATTCCGCTTTACCTGACATGCCGAGAGCTGTTTCAGCGAACGTCTGACGGCAGCTTTTACAGATTCTGGGCTCTCAAAGGGTGGCTGGACACGGCGTATCGATTGACGACCGGTCATAACAGTCCCTTCCAGTGGGACACCAACGTACAGAAGATCATCGAGGAGTTTGAGGCGAAGGCGAATTCAGACCCGGACTCGAACTTCGCCATAAAGTACCGGAAGGTCTTCCCAAAGACCTATGTGGATCGATTGCTGAGCCAAGTGCGCCAAAGCCAGCTCATGATTGTCCAGGAGGTTCCCACACTTATCAAAGAAGGACGCCTGGAAGAGGCCTTGGCCGTGAACAAATCGGCGATGGAGATCTACTCAGACGTTAGCGCCGAGACCGGGTTGTCGGTCGTCAATGGCATAAACGCTCAGCTTCTTGAGGACAACGAGCGCTACATACGTGGGCGACTGGGAGGCGATAAAGGGTAGCTCCGCCCTAGTAGGGTCAGCGCGCGAAGCTGAGGAGGGCGAAGCGCCAGGCCTCTTGCTTGTCGCCGGGCCAGAGTTCCTCGCGGGTCGGTGGGTTGTGGGGCGGCTCGATGCCGGTCACCTCGGCGGCCATGTAGCGGCCCGTCTCGCGGATGCGCACCGTGCCGTCGGGAAATTCCTTCTCCAACACCTTTTTCAGGTCGTCCGCATCCTCGGCGATGGCGTCGCTGTCGATCTGGCGCGGCGCGCCGTCGATCAGCTCGGCGGTCGCGATCTTGGACGCGCGGAAGCCGTCGTGGACGATGTCGACGGAGATGATGAGGGCGGCCACGGAGTCCGCCCACCAGAAGCCGAAGCCCACGCCCAGGATGCCGAGGGTCGCGGCCAGCCCGGTCATCCAGTCCGCCTTCTGCATGAGGGAGTCGGTGTAGAGCACCTTGTCGTAGAGCTTGCGCGCGATGGGCTGCTTCATGCGGCCGATGATGACGGGCGGGATCACCGAATAGATGAGGGCTGCGATCATCAGCCAGCCCATCCACACTTGCGTGCCTAAGATCTCGATGGGGCCGATGGTCGGGTGCTCCTGCATGATCAGCTTGGAGCCGGCGTCGTAGATCAGATAGCCGCCCATGAAGAAGAGCGCCGTCGCGGCGATGAGGAAGGCGAGGCTGTTGGCGCGCATGAAGCCGAAGGGGAAGTACCGGGTCGGCGATTTGCGCTCGAAATGAAGGGCGAGCAGGAAGACGATGGCTGGGACGAGGCCGAGGGTGTCCTCCACCCAGGCGGATTTCATGGCCTGGCTGGAACCCATCACGAAGGCCATGGCGACCACGATGGTGGCCTGCCAGAAGATCGTCCACCATTCCAGGCGAACGGCTCGGTTGATATCGTCCTGGATGGGCTCCGGCAACTTGCTCATCTCGCGCCCCCTCACTGCGATCTCACCTGCTTCTGCACCAGCATCAGCCAGCGGTTCTCCCCTTTGCGGACAAGGGCGCGGAGCTGAGGCGTCTCGCTCTCTTCGTCCGCTCTTTTCACGGGCTTCGTGACGGCGGCGTGCTTCTTCCACGGCGTGGATTTGGCAAAGCTGCCGATGACGATGTCGAGCTCTCCCGTCTCCAGCTTGGGGACCAGGATCTCGGCCGCGCCTTCGTCGAAAACGGGCTCGGCCTCCGCCGACTTGGCGATGGCCTCGGCTAGGGCCTTCTCGCGAGCATTGTCCTGATCGGCGCCGGCAATCAGCCCGGCGCGCATCTCGCCTGTCTCGCGGACATGCTCCGTGGTCTCGACCGGATCTTTCGGGAAGTCGTCGCAGCCGGCCAGGGTCAGGCCGAGGGCGATAATCGCAAGCGGTATGAAACTTCGTGTGGTGCGCACGGTTGGATCGATGGCTGAGTATCAATTTCCTGGTGTGTTTTCCCAACGCGTGCGCCTTTTTTGGGTTCCTGATGGCTCGGTGTTGGGGGGCAGCCGGAACCGCGCAGGCGAAGGGAGAGGCAGTGATGGCAGAGAACTCAGAACAGGACTCCGAGGCGCAAAAATCACTTTGGATACGGATCCGGGACTCCCTCCTGTCCCATCTGCGGAGCCTCCGCCTGACCAAGGAGCAAGCGCTCCATGCGGGGCGGACGGGGCTTCAGGCGGCGGTCGCCGTGGCCGCCACCTTCGTGGCCATGCGGGCGCTCGGCATGCCGGAGAAGTTCGTAGGGCTGATTTCGGCGATCTTCGTGCTGCAGCCCAGCGTGGGGAATACCCTGGTCACGGCTATCGATCGGCTGCTCGCCACCATCGTCGGCAGCGTGGTGGGCGCGCTCTGCATCTCCCTCATTCCGTATGGCTACGGCACAGCCGTCTCGCTCGCGGTCACCATGTTCGCCATCAACGCCATCGCCGGCATCCGGCCCGATTGGCAATACGGTGTTGTCGCGGGGCTCGCTATCGCGCTGGGCGGCGATGGGAACACTATGGAGACGGCGCTGGACCGGTTCTGGGCGATCGCGCTCGGCGGCTCGATCGGTGTCGCGGTCTCTCTCATCGTCTGGCCCGACACAGGCAACAAGCGCACGCGGCGGAAGCTCTCCACGGCGCTGATGGCCTGCTCGGAGCTACTCGATACCATGATCGCGGCGGTGGCCGGCGGCAAGGCCGAGGAGGTGGACCACGCGATGCAGAACTATTCCAGCGCCATCGGCGAGGCACGGGCCGCGGCGGAAGGCGTCGTGCTGGCCGACAGCAAACCCCTGGAGAACCGGATCGACCAGACGGAGAAGCTCTATACGTCGATCCTCATGCTCAAGCGGGTGACCGAGGCCAACGATTCCCAGGCCATCGCCGATCAGCCGGCGATGCGGGAGGCGATCGACGGCTTCCGCTGCTGCGCCGGCGATCTTGTGGAGCAGCTCGCCCGGGAAGAGACGCTCACTGACGACGCGCTCGACACCTTGAAAGACGATCTCGAAAAAGTGCGGGCGTGCGCGATGAATGACAGCGAGGAGCGCTTCGAGGTGCTGCTCGACAATGCGCTCATGTTCGGGCTGGGCGAGATCGTTCTCTCGATCGAGAATCTGAAGAACGCCTACGACCGGAACTATCGGGGGTCGATCATCGATTGGAGCGCGGATCTCGCGAGCGGCCGTTTCCGGCGGCCGGACCTCGATCCCAGCAAGCTCAATCCGCTGAACGGGCGGTGAGCGGGGTCAGGCCGAAGCCACAGCGTCCAAGGCCCGCTTGCTGAGGTTGGCCAGGGCGACATCGCCGTCGGTCACGTAGTGGTTGACCGTTCCGGTCTCGAGCTTGTCGCCCGCATCGTAGAGGGTGATCCGGTCGATCGCCTTCGCCTGCTTCAGCTCGGCCATGATGAAATCCCGCTCCATGTTGGTGTCGGAGTCCGTAGCGTGGGTGACCTGAAAGGTCAGCTTGGTGAAGGAGAAGCCTGTGTCCTTGGTGCCGGCGCCGATCCAGAGCAGCTCCGCGCCCGGCTTCGGCCGGTCCGTGTTCAGCCAGAATTCCGGCGTCGTCAGCTCGGCTTCGGCCTCCGTTACCTCGGCGAGGCTCTTGGCCCAGAACCGCACATGGTGGCGCCTGCGGGGGCTATCGCCGATGGGCTTCTGGAAGCCGAAATCCTGCCCGCGTCCGAACAGAAAAAGCGTTGAGAAGGGCGCTTTCGGATAGGGCCGGTTGAACAGGAAAGCCTGGGCCATGCGAAGCGAGCTGGTCAGCCCCAGCGGGTCCGCCTCATGCCACCCGGCGGCGGCGAAGGCGGCGCGCAACTCGTCCTCGGTGCCGATGAGGGTGAGGTTCACCGGATCGCCCGGCAGGCCGTCGCCAGTGACCGTGTAGCGGGGGACGTGCTTCCGGAGCTGGATCTTGAGCCCCATGCGCACGGCGTAGGGCAGGATCACATAGGCCCCGATGCCGTATGTGATGGCGAGGGCCAGAATGGTCGGCAGATCGGAATCGGCCCAGTTGAAGACGTAGACGATCAGCCAGACGGCGAGCGCGCCGAGGCCGAAGATCGCCAGGCGTTGCAATGTCAGGAGCAGAAATCTCACAGGCGCAATCGAGCTGAGGCCGGGCTGCCGGCCGGGACAAGAGTTGCGGGATGCTCCCCTGTCCCGAGTGCGGCGTCAAGAAAACGGGGCTGCGCGGCTCCGTCCGCTTGATGCGGGCTGCGAAACGTCGGACCTTGCAGCCCGAGGGCGGAGGCCTATCGACCGCGAGGCGGGGCCAGCCGCCAGATTTGGATGTGAGATGCCGGCGCACGCGCGCCGGGGCGGGTGTTGTGGTGCTTGAAGGTGATGAGATTCAGCCGCTGATCGAGGCGGTCCATGAAGAGTTCGTGCCCTATCTGGGCGAGGGGAAGGTTGCCGACTACATACCCGAGCTCGCCAAAGTCGATCCTCACCGGCTTGCGATCGCTGTCGCGACCGCCGACGGCCGGGTCTACAGCACCGGTGACGACGCGGAAGCGTTCACGATCCAAAGCATCTCGAAGGTGTTCGCTCTGACGCTTGCGCTCGGCAAGGTGGGCGACGACCTATGGCGCCGGGTGGGCCGGGAGCCTTCGGGCACGCCGTTCGATTCCATCATCCAGCTCGAGCACGAGCAGGGCATCCCGCGTAATCCCTTCATCAATGCGGGCGCCCTGGTGGTGACCGATATTCTCCTGTCGGGCTATCAGCCGCGGGAGACGATTGGCCAACTGCTCGAATTCGTTCGGTACGTCGCCAATGACGAGACAATCGCCGTCGACCCGGTGGTGGCGCGGTCGGAGACGGAGCACGGCTATCGGAACCGGGCGCTCGCCAATTTCATGCTTGGCTTCGGCAATATCGAGCACGCCGTCGATCTGGTGCTCGGCGTCTATTTCCATCAATGCGCCATCGCCATGGATTGCCGCCAGCTCGCCAAGGCCGGGCTGTTCCTGGCCACGGGCGGGAAGCTCGCCCACCGGAATACGGGTGTGGTGTCGACCCTGCGGGCGCGGCGGATCAATGCGCTGATGCTCACCTGCGGACAGTATGACGGGTCCGGCGATTTCGCCTTCCGGGTGGGGCTCCCCAGCAAGAGCGGAGTCAGCGGCGGGCTACTCGCGATCGTTCCTAATGTCGGTTCGGTTGCCGTCTGGTCACCGGCCCTCAACAAGCAGGGCAACTCGCTGATCGGCACGCTAGCATTGGAGCGGCTCGCCGAGCGCGCAGGCTGGTCGATCTTCTGAGCTGCCTAGGCGCAGGCCCTAGAAGATCTCTGCGGAGCGCCGAAAGTGGACGACTCTTGCTTGCTGAGGCGCGGGGTTTCGATTTCCCCGTTTCAGTGGCTATGATGACTTCATCCAGCTTCCGCGGGCGTATCGATAGGGAGGGCCATCGTCATGGCGACTGGGGGAGGCCAATGTGTTGGTGCCCGCCGAGCTCTCCCGCCTGCCGCGCGTATGGTGCTGGCTATCGCCGCTTCCTTTCTGCTTGCTTTGGGGCCGGCAAGCGCGGCGAACCTCGCCGAGAAAATCCGGCAGCTCGACGGGTTCGAATGGCAGCTCGTCTCCGAGCAGGTGACGAAACGCCTCCCGAGTATCATCAAAGGCGAGAACGAGCAGGCTTACTTCGAGCGGCTGTTGCGAAGCTCACATGACACGGCAGCGATGCTCCAAGACCTCGAAAGCGGCAGCGACAGATGGCTCGACGCTGTCGCCGCCGATCTCGCCGCTCGCCAACGGGAGAGCGAGCTTCAGGAGATGGTCGCCGATCGCTTCGGCAAGGACTCGAGCACCTACCGATCGCTCCAAGTCGTCAAGCACAGCCGCGAGGCGGCGGAGCGCTTGGTCAGGGCTGCGTTCAAGTCAGACGCGATCGAGGCCAGGAATGCGATCCGCGATGCTCTAACGGATTACGCCGAAGAGGTCGGTACCGAGAAGATCGCCGACCTTCAAAGCGAGGGTGTGCAGTTCTGGAAGGACATGGTCCTGGAGGTCGTGCCGGGCGGCCACCGGCAGGCTTTCGGGTTCACGCCGCTCGATGTCTATCTCCAGATCCTCGTCGATTGGAAGAGTCTCACGGAGAAGCTTCCTTTCGAACTCAACAATGTGGCGTTGGACTGTCTCCAACTGCGCTACGAAAAACTGAGAAGCGACGGGGAGACGGCCCGTCAGGCACGCGAAAGAATCGAGGATACCGGTCTCGGCCCAAGCATGGGGCGGACGTTCGACTGCCGCACTGCAATGGAGGAGCGCGATCCCAGCTACAGTTGGCCTTTGTTCGGCAGCCGTGCCGCCAGCATTGGGAACACATCGGCAGTGGAAGGCGCGCTGAAGCTCGACCGCGGCGAGATTGTCGGTCTCATCCAGCAATATGAGAACGACGGCGGCTTCGAAGGGTACGTGTATTTTTCCGAATGGCTGCGCAAAAGGCTCGCACGCAATATCCGCACGCGGGCCAAGGCGCTGAGGGACGACATCGCCGCAGAGCAGGAGCAGGTGGTTGCGGACCAGCTGTCCGAGGCCGAAAGGCTGCGCGATGCCATCGTGGCCGAGATCGCCAAGCTCGATCGGAGCAGGCCCCGGGAAAAGGATCCCAAAGATCCTGCCGGCAAGGATTCGCCCCTGGCCGGCGGGCCGGGCGAAGAGGACAACACGCCCGAGCGCGCGGCGGACGATAGCGGCGAAAAGGAAGAGCCGAACCCCGAACCCGAAAAACTTACGGTTCAATGCGACAGGCTCACGGCGCTCGTCGCGTCGGCCCGGCGTGCATCCGCCGGCGAGAGCGACAAGGCCTTGACCGAGCTGAGCGCGGCCGAGGCCGGGGCGCGGGAGGAAGGTAATTGCGACGCCGATGTCTTTGCCTCCGCCAATGCGGCGCGAGACCGCCTGCAGAAGATCTCGACCCTCGGCGACCGGCTCCAGGCGGCGATCCGGTCGTGCGATATCGGCGCCCTGCCCTCTCTCAAATCCGAGGCCGCCAGCCTCGGATCGGCGACGTTCGATAACGAGATCACCCTGCTGCAGACGGCACAAACCGGCATAGGCCATTTTGAGCAAGGCAAGGCCACCTACGACAGCGGCAAATACGCCGCTGCCAAAGCGCCGCTCGAACGGGCGTTGGCGGCCTTCAAGGAGCTGCCGCCGGGCGCCTGCCAAACCTATGCCGGCCGGGCGGAGGCCGGACTCGACAGCATCGAGAAGGTCCTGGCGCAGCAGGCCATCGTCAACCGGGCCATCGACCGCTGCAATGTCGACGATATGAAAGCGATTCTCGCGGCGTATAAGGGCCGCAAGTTCCGGTTCTTCACCGACTCCATCGCGCGCATCACGGCGGCGCTGCCGAATTGCGAGGAAGAGGACCACATCATCGCGGAAGGCAAGTTCTGCGACGAGATGCGCGGACAAGTGGATGCCGCGAGCGGTGACTTCATGGCGAACCGGCTGAAAGCCGCGCGGCGGCAACTGAATGCGCTCGACAAGAAGCTAACCCCGTCGAATACGAAACGCTGTCTAGAGCTGAACACACGGGTACGGCGCGGCCTGAACCGGATCGATCGTCTCCAAGCGGAGCAAGCGCGTCTCACCCGGGCGGAAAACGCCTGCGATCTAGAGAGATTGAAAGACCTACCGGCGCGCTACGAGGGCCAGACGCACCCCTGGTTTGAAATTGCGTTGGCCCGGGGACGTAGCGCGATCGAAGAGTGCCAAGACGAGCCACGAGTCACCGAGGCAGAGGCCATCACGGAGTGTCGCCGCCAAACTGCGGCGAAAGGCAAAGTCTACGCCGCGACGGACTACAGGCCGGACGGCACCTATGAGTGCCACTGGTGCGAGAAGGGCCAGGTTTCGAATGGAGTCGCCTGCGTGCCCGATCGGAATGTCGCACAACCGCGATTTGAGCCGCAGACCGGCGGAGGAAAGTGCCGTTTTACCAAGGTGCGATGCCACCCGCGAAAGAACCAGCATATCGACCCGCATCTGGACCAGACTTATCAGCGCTGCCTGGCGGCACAGAGACTGGCGGTGCGGCAGTTCCAGGAGTGCCGGCAGAGGCAGCAGCAAGCGCAGCCCCGCGTTCAACCGCAGCCACGAGCGGCGCGAGACGCGGCGCCGCCGCCGCCGTGCAACCCGGTCGATCCGAACTACGCCAATTGCCGGCGCAGCCAGGGGCTGTCAGTCCCCCAAGGCAACTATCCGCGGTAAGCTAATGAGTACGAAGCAAAGAGCATTCGTCTGCGTCGTCAGAGGCATTCTCGCCGGGGTGGCCGTGGCAGCCATCGTGGCGATGCCCCCTGTTGCGCAAGCCGATGAGGCCGAGATCGAATTCTGGCAAAGCGTGAAGGAAACAACCGTCCCCGAAGAGCTGGAGGCGTATCTCGAGCGCTATCCTGAGGGGGACTTTGCGCCGCTGGCGCGCATCCGCCTCGACAAGTTGAAGAAGAAGGCCGTCCAGCCTGGCCAGGAGACACCATCCACCCACACTGTGGCCAGCGCATCGGGAAACGCATCTACGCCGCCCGTGCATGACTGCGATTGGCTGGCTGCCCATCCGGACTATGCCGTGGAAGGTGTTCTGGGCGTGTCTTCCCACGAAATCGTCACGGCCACGGCGATCGAATCGTGCCGTGCTGCGCTGGAAGAGCATCCCGGTACGGCTCGGTTCGAATTTCAGCTAGCGCGTGCGCTGCACTACGGCGATTCCTTCGATGAGGCGCGTAGCCTATTCTTGTCGCTGGCTGAGCAAGGTCATGCCGGCGCGGCGCTCAATCTCGGGATCATATTCGGCAATGGTCAAGGCGTCGCGAAAGACTATCGGCAATCGGCGAAATGGTTTCGTCAGGCCGCAGAGGCGGATGACGCCGCGGCAATGGCCTCGCTCGGCTGGTACTACAGGAAGGGATTCGGCGTAGAGCAGGACGACGACCAGGCTCTCGCATGGATGCGCAAGGCTGTCAGAAAAAACGCCCCCTGGGGCTTCTACAATCTTGCCGGGATGTATGCCGATGGACGCGGCGTCGCCAAGGACATGAAAGAAGCTGCACGCTTGCGCCGAATAGCAGCCGAGATGGGCGTCGGTCAGTCCATGTTCGCGCTCGGTCGTCAGTACGAGAATGGTGAGGGCGTCGCCCAGGACAAGGCGGAAGCCGTCAAGTGGTACAAGAAGGCTGCCGAGAACGGCTCTGTCTCGGGCATGGTAAGCCTTGGCTATGCCTACCATGCCGGAGAGGGCGTCGCTCAGGACTTCTCCAAAGCTGCGGAGTGGTACCGAGAAGCTGTGCGTGAGGGCGACGCCACGGCAAAGAATAATCTGGCCATCATGTACGACAATGGCCAGGGCGTGCCGCGTGATGGGAAGAAGGCCGCGCGGATCCTCCTTGAGGCGTATCTCGGCGGTGACAGGGCCGCTAAGAAAAATCTCGAAGAACAGAGCGAAGTGCTTAGCCGTGAAACGCGACGCGAGATACAGCGGCGATTGAGAGAGGCTGGTGTTTACGACGGTAGCATCGACGGTCAGCTCGGTCCCGCCACAAGGCGCGCGCTGAGAGCGTATGCGTCGAAGAAACCGACTGAGACTGCACACGACGATCCCGGAAAGCCGGCCGCGAAAGCCGATGATACAAGCCCCAAGTCCCAAGCCATCGAGAGCCTTCCTAACATCGGGGCTTTCTGAGCGCCCGAGGCGGTGCTCTTGGCAAAGGGAATATCGCGACTCACCATCAGCGACGGCGGTCGATCTTCTAATGCGGGTCCTGCAGACGAGATCGCTCCTCAGGCCTCGCCCCTAACTCTTCGCTCCCAGCAACGCCCGTATCTCGCCCAGCTCCTGGCGCATGGCTCGAACCTCGCTGGTTAGGGCCGCCGTCTCCTCATGGACGATCTGCCGTTCGGTTTCGCGCTCCTCCTTTTGCTCGGCCTCGTGGAGGGTCTGCATGGAGTTGACGATGACGGCGACGACCAGGTTCAGGACAGCGAAGGTCGTGATGAGAATGAAGGGTACGAAGAACAACCAAGCCCACGGGTAGACTTCCATCACGGGCCGCACGATGCCCATGGACCAGCTCTCCAGGGTCATGATCTGGAAGAGCGAATAGGCCGATGTGCCGATGGAGCCGAACCAGTCCGGGAACGCGGCGCCGAACAGCTTCGTGGCAAGCACCGAGCCGACATAGAAGATGAGCGACATGACGGCTGCGATGGAGCCCATGCCGGGGATAGCCCCGATCAGCGCCGCTACGACGGACCGCATCTGGGGCACGACCGACAGAAGGCGAAGGACCCTAAGGATGCGCAGCGCCCGGAGAACGGTCAGGGGACCGGCCGCCGGGACGAGCGCGATGCCGACGATGGTCAGATCGAAGATGTTCCAGCCGCTGCGGAAGAAGGACTGTCGATAGACCAGAAGCTTCGCGACCATCTCGAACACGAAGATCGCGAGCACGATTTGGTCGATGGCCACCAGAAGACCGCCCGCGACGTCCATGGCGTAAGACCAGGTCTCCAGGCCAAGGGTCACCGCATTAAAGAGGATGACCGCCGTGATGAATCCGGTGAAGCGCGGCGACTCGACAAGCCTGCGTAGCCGCTCGATGGAATTTTGACCGCGTGGAAGGGTGGCTTCTTGCATCTTCGAAATGGGTTAGAGAGCGCTTTGCGAGCTAGTAGTCCCGTGGGCATCATTCAAGAGGACGTCGTTGAGACCCATGTGCGAAATCGACACGCATAGGTCTCAGGCGCTCGCGGCTAAACGAGGGCGTCCTTGAACTCCTCGGCCACGGTCTCGCGAAACAGGTCGGCGAGGCGCGCAAAGTTGGCTTGCGACGACTTCGTCTTGCGCCAGAACATGCCGATGGTCCTCGTCAGGCCCCGACGTCCGATGTCGAAGGTCTTAAAGCGCGGATCGTTGCGCACGACACTTCGGACATAGAGGCCGGGCAGGAGGCTCACGCCCAGACCCGTGGCCATCATCTCCCGCAGGGTGTCGAGGCTGGTGCCTTCGTAATCGAAGCGTATATTGGCGCCCGCCTCCGCCGCCAGGTTGACCACCAGATCGCGGAGCTGATGGCCGGGCCCTAGGGCCAAAAGATCGACGCCTTCCAGATCGTGGATCGTGATGAGCTTCCGCTGGGCAAGTTCGTGATCCAGGGGTACGGCGAGGTGGAGCGGTTCTTCGAAAAGGACAGCCTCCTCAAGTCCGCTTTGGGTCACCGGCAATGGCGTGACGATCACGTCGTGCAGACCTTCGGCCAGCCCTCGCGGCAGGGTGTGGGGCAGATCCTCCCGCACATAGAGCTTGAGGTGGGGGTAGAGGGCATGCAGGTGCGGAACGACTCTGGGCAAGAGATAGGGGCCGATGGTCGAAGGAAGACCCAAACGAACGACACCGCCCATTCCAGAGCCCAGCCGACCGGTGAGATCGCGGATCCGTTGAGCGTCGCGCAACATGCGGCGCGCGACTTCCACGACTTCGAATCCCAGCGGTGTCACGACGACGTTGGAACGGGACCGCTCCACGAGCTGCGTGCCCAGGCGCTCTTCGAGAGCCCGGAGCTGCTCGCTCAACGTCGGTTGTGTCACGTGAACGCGTTCCGCCGCGCGACCGAAATGTCCCGTATCGGCGACCGCCACCAGATATTCCAACTGACGCAGTGTGGGCATGGGCTCCTTCCTGCTGATTGCAGCACATGTAAGAACCCCGCGCTGGGAGGCAATCTCCATAGGAAATTCCTATCAGGAATGGGCAGGTTTCCGATGAGGCCAGCGGAGGGGCCATAGGCGCTTCCGATCAAACGAAAGGGCGCTTCCGATTGGCCGTCCGGCGTTGCGACACCCACGTCTTCAACTGTCCGAAATCGGTCGGACTCGATGAGCCTAAAGATCAACCAGGAGGACGCTTGAGATGAAGATGTGGAAATCGATTGCTGCCGCTGCTGTGCTCGGTCTGATTGTTGCGGGGCCTGCCCAGGCAAGTGACAAGTCAGGTGACAAGCAGGCTAACCTCTACGAGCGCGTGGAGAACGATGCTTCGTTCTCGACGTTCCTGGCAGCCGTGCAAGCCGCCGACATGGCGGATGCTCTCAAGGGCGACGACAGCCTGACGATACTGGCGCCGACGGATGACGCCTTCGCCAAGCTGCCGGACGGCGAGTTGGACCGGCTGCTGGAGCCGGGCAACAAGGACGAGCTCGCCGCTCTGCTCAAGCACCACATCGTCCCGGGCAGCATCTTCGCCAGCACCTGGGCGAACGAGAAAGTCACCCTCAAGACAGCGAGCGGCGATGAGATCGTGATCGACGCGACAAGCAGCCCCTTCGTGGTGGGAGACGCTCATATCGTGACCAAGAACATCCCGGCGGAGAACGGGATGATCCATGGGATCGACGCGGTGATCCTGCCGCCTTCGTCCTAACGTTTTTCAGCACCCCGACTTACGGCCGCCCGTGGATCCGGGCGGCCTCTTTTTTTGAGGCAAGGTATCGCTCTTTCTCAGCCGCAGTGGCTATCCGCCGCCAATCCTGCCTCTAAGCCGGAGCTGCATCGGCGGGCGGCCTTCCCACCGTCTCACGGCTCGAACGAAGGCAGAGTGGCTGGTGTAACCAAGCTCGCCCGCAACGGCTCCGATCCGCGCCGAGCCGGCGCTGAGGAGCTCCTGCGCGCGCTCCCGCCGGGCATCGTCGAGCAGCTTGGAGAAGGTCGTTTCTTCGGCGGCCAGACGCCGCTGCACCGTTCGCAGACTCAGCCCGCTCGCCTTGGCGAACCTCTCCACCGACGCCGCCCCGTCATCGAGCATCGCGCGGATGAAATGCCGTGCCGTGGTCTCGAAGCGTCCTTCGGCGCGAAGAGGCCGCCAGTCCTTGGACGGATGCTGCAGTCCGGCACCGCGGGCCGACATCAGGAGTGGGCGGTCTAGTACCGCGTCCGGGACGAACACGGTCAGCCGTCCGGACCGCGCGGGCACGATCCTTTGGCCGAGCTTGCTGGCGAGATGTGCCACGCCGAATTCGGGATGTGGCGTGATCTCGATACGGCCGAGTGGCTCGCCGGGATATCCGGTCAGCTTGCAGAGGGATCGTATCAGCGTGGCGACATATTGCTGGACGATGTGGAGGGTTGCTGCGTCCAGATCCAAGGTCATCTGTTCGCTGACGATAACGCCCCCTTGCACTGCAACCACCGAAAAGACTTCGTGGGTGCTGTGGCCGGAGATGGCAGCGCAGAGACGCTTTAGGGCACCCCGGGGCGTTCCGCCGCCGAGCAGCAAGGCTCCCAACTCACCCAGCTCGGCGATGCTCGTGTCTGAAACGACGCGACAGCCGATATCGGGGCCCTCCTGACGGCCCATCGTCTTCATGCAGGCAAGCACCCCGGTCAGCGCTACGAGCTGATCCGGAACCTCCCAAGGGGCGTCGGCCAAGCCTGCCTGTTGAAGCAATTCGTCGATAGGGCGGCCGTTATCGTGCTGCCATCGGACAAAGGGCGAGATGTCGGCGGCACGGACAAGAGGAAAAGCGGACGACATGGGGCTGCCTCGCTTGTCGGCTCAACAGCCATGATCTTGGGGGAAATGTCTGCCGTGCGGCAATCAATTTCGTGGCGCGAAATGCGAAATTTTCTTTCTCCCGGCCGGTAAAATCGGAAGAGCGAATATTGGCGAGCCGCCTTCTTCATTTCCGGCGGCCAAGGATTTTCAGGAGAGTGGGAGCGAATCCCAATCCGGGCGACCTCCCCTCAAGCTGAAGGAATGCAAGGGAGGGAGTGAACAAATGAAAATAGGGCTATTGGCCGCCACGACTTTGGCGGCTGGGGTCGCGCTATGGACCGCGTGTCCTGCCGCGGTCATGGCGCAGGGCTCGAAACAGTCGCTGGAGTCCATTTCGACACCGGACAAGGTTGAGAGCCGGATCGGCACGCTGAAGTTCAAGGACGGCGCACCGGACGCTGAGACCTCCGCTAAGGTCTACGATAATCTCGACTTCACTTACGCGTTCCGGGCCTTCACCGACACGTTCAAAGGCGTCAGCATGCAGGCGCTGCTGGAAGGGTTCGAGGCGGCGGGAATCGAGGACAACGAGATCCTCTTGTTTTCCGAGCTCATGGATTCAGAGTCGCTGTTTCTGACTGCGAATGCGGACACCGTCTACTATGTCGGTTTCCTCAACCTCTCCGACGGGCCGATGGTCGTGGAGACGCCGCCGGACGCGCTTGGCACGTTCGACGATATGTGGTTCCGCTGGGTCATCGACTTCGGCCGCCCGGGACCGGATCGCGGCGAGGGCGGCAAATATCTGATCGTTGGGCCCGGGTATGACGGCTACCTGCCCGAGGACGGCTTCTACGTTGCCCACTCGAAGACGAACCGCGTGGTTATTCTCGGCCGCTCGTTTCTCACCAACGACGATCCGGCGCCGACCGTCAAAGTCATCAAGGACAATCTGAAGATCTATCCTTACGCGCCGGGTGGCGTCGGCATGTCGATCGCCCGCTATCTCGAAGGCGGGGTTCAGCTCGGCCGGAATGCCGAGCCCAAGATGCCCGTCTTCCACGAAGGGTCGGGGCTTGCCATCAACACGATCCCGCCGAACGATTTCAGCTATTACGAGATGCTGGACCGGCTCGTGCAGAGCGAGCCTGCTACGGTCCTCGATCCCGAGCTTATGGGGCCGATCGCGGCCATCGGCATCAAGAAGGGCGAAGCGTTCGAGCTGGACGACAGGATGACGAAGATCCTGAAGGAAGCGGTCGCGGTAGCCAACGCGACCGGCCGCACGCTCGGCTTCGCGCCGCGCGATCCGGATTGGTTCTTCTATGAAAACTCCAATTGGTGGAATCCGCTCTTCGCCGGCGGCTACAATTTCGAGACGCCGCTGCCGGAGATCACCAAGGACGGCGCCAAGCCGTATCCGCCGACGGGTTACAAGCAGAACGATGCGCGGACGTCGTTCTTCTACGACGCCACGGGAATTACGCCGGCGATGGCGATGCGGCTGACCGGCGTCGGATCGCAATATCTCTTCGCGACCAAGGACGCGAACGGCGACTGGTTCGATGGCGCGAAGACCTACAACGTGACACTCCCCAAGGACATTCCAGCCGCGGCCTTCTGGTCCTTTACCCTCTACGACAACCAGACACGCTCAATGCTGAAGACGCCGCAGAAATATCCGCGTCCGGGCTCGCAGAACTACCCGTCGCCGGCCGCCGAGGCAGCAGAAGACGGCTCGACGACCATCTGGTTTTCGCCCCAGCAGCCCGATGGCGTTGCACGCGGCAACTGGATCCAGACGGACCCCGAGAAGGGCTGGGTCACCCTCCTTCGGCTTTACAGCCCGCTGGCGTCGTTCTTCGATAAGAGCTGGCAGCCGAGCGAGATCGAGCCGGTGAACTAGGAGGCGGTGTCGACGGAAGCGGACGGCCTCCAATTTTCGCTTATGCCGAGAAGACAGCAGATTAGAATAGTCTGGTCGGGCGTACGGGGAAGGCCAGGGGCGCGAGATGGATGCGAAGCTAAGCGAGTTGCGGGAGCGATGGCGTGATCCGATCCTCACCGCGCTCACCATCATGCTCTGCTTGCTACTCTTCGTGCTCGCGCCGCTTCGCGCGGAGCGGATCCCCGGCGCGCAAGAAGCAGGCTTTGCGCTTGTTGCGGTGCTCACCGGGGCGGTGCTTCTCCTGACAGGAAAGCGCTATGCGATCTGGGCGCTCGTCACGGCCATCCTGTTCGCAGGCTTCGCCGCGATCCACCGGCTCATACAGCCATCCATGCTGGACGTGTATCTCGATGCCGCTGCGTGGCTGCTCCTGAGCCTCGCGCTGATTTTGGAGGTCGGGCGCACGGTGTTCGGCCCGGGGCGGGTGACCTATCACCGGGTCGTCGGCGCGGTTCTGCTCTACCTGGCGGTGGGGCTCGGCTTCGCGGCCGTCTTTGCCTTCATCGGGGCTGCGTCGGACAAGGCGTTCTCGGGCTTCGTCGTGAGCGACAGCGCGAACCTCGCCGACGTGCTGATCTATTTCAGCTTTGGCGTGCTAACCGGCATCGGTTCCGGCGACATCACCGCGCTGCACCCGATCGCGCGCAGCATCGTGCTTCTCGAAGCCATGTTCGGACAGCTCTACCCGGCCACCCTGCTGGCGCGGATCGTCACCCTGGAGATCGAGGACAGGCGGATCTAGGCATTCGCGCGGACGATCAGAAGATGGTGACCCCGGCTGGATTCGAACCAGCGACCCTCAGATTAGGAATCTGTACGATAGGCCTATAGCAATGTATGGGCAAGCCAATTTTCTTAGGAAAAACAAAGGCGGCTTTCGATATCGATGCGGCTCATTCCGGCGTCTTTCGGCAAATGTGGTTGCTAATTGGTAGCTATTTTGTAGCAATGGACCGTGTTTGTTCTCTCTGCTGAGGGCGATGAAATGAGCGGTCGGCTGACACGGAATGCGCTGAAGAAAATGGCTCCCGGAGACCTTCTTTGGGACAGTGAGCTCAAGGGCTTCGGTGCACGCCGCCAGAGGAATGCGACGACATTCTGCCTAAAGTGCAGGGTCAGGGGACGACAGCGCTGGTATTCCATCGGACGCCTTGGCAGCCCCTGGACGCTGGAGACGGCCCGGCGTGAAGCGCTGCGACTATTGCTTAGCATCGCCGACGGCGAAGAGCCCGTAACTCGCAATACCGACAAGCGGCCCGCGACCGTCGCCGAAGGCATTGAGCAGTATCTCGAAGAGCACGGACCCAAGCTCAAGCCGAGTACGCGCGCAGAGTACACGCGCCTCTGCAGACTCCAGATCATCCCAAAACTCGGCAAGCTCAAGCTCGACGAGGACATGCACCGGGAGGTTGGCCGGCTTCATAGCGGCTTAGCCTCGACCCCCCGCCAGGCGAACCATGTCCTCATGGTCTTCTCAAGCTTCATCAGCTGGACTGAAGCGAACAAACTCCGGGAGGAGGGCAAAAACCCATGCAGAGGGATCGTAAAATATCGGGAGGCAAGGCGGGAGCGCTACCTTTCAGGAGAGGAGCTTGGACGCATCGGCAACGCGCTCGCACGACGGGATGCGGCCGGCGATGAAAGCCCCTTCTCTATCGCTGCCGTCCGACTGCTAATCCTCACCGGCGCTCGCCTAAGCGAGATCCTCACATTGAAATGGTCATACGTTGACATCCCAAGACGCCAACTGCGCCTGCCGGACTCCAAGACGGGGGCAAAGGTCATCCGGCTCAATGACGCGGCGCTCACCGTATTGAAAGCCGTTCCGAGAGTAGCCGGAAATCCCTTCGTGATCGTCGGCGAGAAACATGAGAGCCACATGGTAAACCTGCAAAAGCCTTGGCGACGCATTCGTCGGGAGGCTGGGCTCGACGATGTTCGCTTGCATGACCTCCGTCATTCCTATGCGAGCGTCGCGGCCGAACTTGGCGGGTCATTGCCGATGATCGGCAAGCTGCTGGGTCACAAGCATTCTCAGACCACGGCGCGTTACGCCCACCTAGCCGAAGACCCGATCGACCATCTCAACGAAGAGATTGGCGGCCGTATCGCAGCGGCGCTGTCGTCGGACATCGTGCCGCAACCGCGCAACAGTGCGGAGGACGATAGGCTGCCAAACGCAAACCGGTTGCGCACAGAATGAGCACGTCATGTTGTCAGAAGCGGCGAACGGCGCCTAATCTGCCTGCAAGGTACAGCTGGGAAGCCAGGGCCCTGTCGGTGATAGCGAGAGCTACGCTGGAGGACGCCTCGTCGAGTGGCGTCCTTTTTTGTGGTGTGTCAGTTGCTGGCACTCGGCCTGCGACCGTCCTCGACGATATCCCCATCCTCGATTTTCCAGCCGTCGTTCTTCAATGCCTTGAGGATGAGGTAGCGGAGCGTGGAGCGCGACTTGGCGGCTTCAATGCGCATGGCCTGCGCGAGATAGTCCGGCACGTCCGTTCGGATGGTGACGGACGGGGCGCGAGGTTTTGTCTTCCGCGTCAGAGTTGGGACGCCTCGGGACTTGGCGTAGGCGTCGAGAGTGTCGTCGTCGGCCTTTGGGAGGTCAAGCGATGAGAAGTTCGGCTTGGCGTTGCTCATGCGGCTTTGGCTTTCGTTGGTTGGGACAGAACCGCCAAAACCTCGTCGACGATGGCGTCCAGCTCGGCGATAGCTTTCTTCACTGGCGCCCTTCCCTTGTCCGCCAAATGCGGTGGCATGCCGGAGATGAAGATCTCGCGGTAGGGAGCGCGACGCATCATCAGATTGCTGAAGCGTTTGATGGCGGAACCATCGAGTTCGGCCAACGCGTGACGCTGGTAGAGGGGATCAAGCGAGTCGGCCTCGTTGACCAGGAGGCGGTGAGCGATAGACGAGCCGAAGCGCTGGTTGAAGGCATTGACTTCGCCCAGAAGCTTAGCCGCTTCGCGCAGGTCGGGTTCGGAGAGCTTCGCCGGCGTCACCACCAGGTCCGATGCTGCGATGGCCTTGATCATGGTGGCCTCGTAGGCGCCGGCCACGTCAATCAAAATTGTGTCGGCCCCTCCGGCTTTTGCCGCAAGCAGGGTCTGATTGAAGTTTTCAGGGTCGACCTTCAGCACGGTGATGCCGGTCAGGGACGCGCCATGCTGCTGATGCCAGCGATAGAGTGTCTGGTTCTGATCAAGGTCGAGGATCGCAACCTCCCCTCCCCGGCTCGCCAGCGCGCCGGCGATTGCAGCGCAGACTGTAGATTTGCCCACGCCTCCCTTGGAAGAGGCGAAAGTCATGACGCGTTGAGCGATGTCGGGTCGGTTGCGGGTGTTCATAGAAGAATCATTCGCCGTGCCCTCAGACCGGTCAAGCGGACGAGCCGATCATCCCTCCACTTCGCCATGAGGGGTGTTGCACATATGGCAAAGCGGAGGAGCGTCAGCATGCGCATTTGGGGGAGCCGCCATGTGGGCATACGGCGATGCAGCGGTATAGCGGCATGGACATCCTCACGGACGAGCAAGATGCCGATTGCCTATAAGGATACCTGCACAGGCTTCCGTCCGGAATTACGGCGGCACGGAGGTGAAGCCATCAGGCAGCATTGCCACCCGGATATATGGCGCAGACAGAAACACGGCCTTCTTTCCGCACGGCGTTCCGGGCTCATGGAGACACGGACAAGTGTTCGCATGGAGGCCTGGAGATGAGCCGTTCTTCACGCATTGCGATCTTGCGCGATCGCTTCCGAGGTGTTGCAGACGAAGACGGACAGCGTGACCGGCGAGCCGACTTTCGCGGAGAACGCGTGCGTCTCAATTTGAGAGTACCGCAGAGCCTGGGGCTTCAGCTCGATGAATTGAAGCGTCTCTCTGGTACCGACAAGAACGCCTTTTGCGAGCGGGCCATTGAACAGGCGGTGCGCGAAGCGCTCGTTGGCAACCAAGCGGATGGAGGGGGCTCGTGAAAAAACCGGTCTCTGGTGCGCTCACGCATCTGGTGGTTCTTGGCGGCATCTTGGTTAGCCTGGGACTGATTGCGGTTAGCGCCACACTGAACTTCCGGATGGCGTATCGGATGGGCGACAGCGAGCTCGACGGGCTGATCTTCGGCAGTGGCGCGGCACTCGCCGATTGCCTGAAGGCGATGCTGGTCTTCTTTATTTTCTGGGGTTGGCGGCAGCGGGAATGGTTGGCGGTGTCTGCTGGCTCTCTCGTGTTCGTCGTGTGCAGCGCGTATTCGCTCACCGCCGGCATTGGCTATGCGGCCCAGCTGCGCGCGCACTCGGAAGCTGTCCGGACCGATGCATCACAGGCGCGGTCGGCTGTGACGTCAGAAATCGAGAGGCTTGAAACCCGCCAAGAACAGCTTGGGCCGCAGCGAAGCGCGAGGGAGATTTCTGCGGCTATAGAGACCGTGTACGCCCGTGTTTTGGGAAAGACCACTGTCGGCAAATATTCCGAAAACTGCACCACCGGCGGAAACTGGTCGCGCCATTCGTGCGAGGAGGCTGCGAAGCTACGGCTGGAATTGGCACAGGCCGAGGAGGCGGAGAACGTCGCGCTCCGACTTACGGAGATGCGTGCGGAACTGAGGTCACTAGGTGCGTCCGGTGCGGAGGGTGGCTCGGACCCCCAGCTGGCCGCTCTCAGCGGGATCTTGCAGACGACCGGTCTCGGCGCTGATCAAGGCGGCGTACGTCTTGCGCTGCTGGTGCTCGTCGGGTGTTTGTTCGAGCTTGGAAGTGGTCTGGGACTTTATGTGGCGACTGTTCCCTGGCGAAAGTCCCGCAATGGTCAAGCAGCGATGCCACGCGAGGTCGGTGACGTCGAGGATTTCGCGGTGGAGCGATTGGTCCCGCGACGCGGGGAGGGGCTGAGTATCACGGCACTCTTTTGCGAGTATCTCAGATGGGCCGCTGCGACCGGCGCAGACGCACTGCCGGAGGGCGAGTTTGCGGAGCGCTTTGCGCGTCTCGCCGGTGAGTGTGGGTTGCCGACACGGTACGAGCAGATGCGGCTGTTCTTGCCAAATGTTGGGCTGAGCCAAACGGGAACAGCCGCCACAGATCGCACCGCATAAATACAAATGGCCGAAGGCCTTCGTGATCGTACAGCGCTTAGGATTCGCCGCAGTGGAAGCTTTGGGTGTTCAGGCGCTAGCGAGACACCACGAACCAGAATTATTCCCCGATTTTCTGTTCAGCTAAGCGCATTGTTCATGTGGCGAGAAGGCCCGCTTATCCACAGCCGGGGCGGTCTCTTCTTTCTCTAATAGTCTCTAGAGTAGTCTCTAAGGCTCGCTAAGCATTTGAGCCTTTGCGAGTTTTCAGGGAGGCTGTGGCGGCGCCTCCTAAAACTGCGACCCCACTTCCGGAATCTGTGTGCTGGATTCCGAGAACTGTGACCTCGCCTCCGCTTCTGCCGCCAGGAAATGCAGCGACGGAACTTCAACGACTTAGAGGACGATATCCCATCGGGACCACGGAGAGATGTGACCGCCGTTCCCGGATATGTGATCGCTGTTCCGACTGCTGTGGCGGCCGTTCCGAGAACTGTCGTCGTTGTTCCGAAGTGCCGCTCGTCCGATGAGGGCAAGGCTGGCGGCCATGGTTGCGTCGATCACACAGATGGTTGCCCAATTATGTGGCGACTGTTCCCAAATCTGTTGCCGCTGTTCCCGTGATCGGCTTACGCTGTTTGGGAATGCAAAACACGTCTACCTCACGCGAACTCTCAGCCGCCGAGAAGAAGCGGCTTGAGCGGGTGGGTAACAGACGAGGGCGGAACCGACCGTCTAAGGTGCCGGCAAGACTTGCGCGAACCAGTGCATTCGCACCGAAGCGCCGTGGCCTCATTACGGATTCATCCTTTGAACGTCTTTACATCGTGCGCGGCCATTCTGTGGTCCGCGTCAGCGGCCGCGAACTAGGTTCTCAGCACCGGGATGCTCTCTACGCTGTCTTTCGACTAGGTCACGAGAGAGAGACGGTAAGAGATCCGTCCGCGACGGTGGGGCTGCGTAACTATCTGAAGGTCGAGACCACTTGGCGCGAGCTGCTCAAGTGCATGGGGCTCACCCAGCACGTCAACAACGTCGCGGCGCTTCATTACACTTTCGAGGATATCAAGAAGGTGGTGGTGACCATCTATGAGGGCGACGAGCAGCGTCTGCTGGAGAAGTTTCGTCAGGGCAAGCTGCCCAAAGATGGCGGTAAGATGGGGAACATGCTCCACGATGTGGAATGGACTGGGCTCGGTCTCGACGACCGGGTCTGCGTTTACTACGGGGAGTGGAGTGCTGCCATGGTGGTGTCGGCGAAGCTGGTAAGCCTCAATGCCGACGTGCAGTTCGCGCTCGGCTCTGACTACGCCAAGTCCTTCTGGCCGTATATCGATAGCTTTCAGAAACACACCTGGGTGGACGAAGAGCGTCTCGCGGAGCTCGTCGGCCGCGATCTGTGGGGGCCGCATGAGAGCGCGGAAACCCGTCGCGATTTTCGTAGCAAGTGCCGCAAGGCCCTCGACGACATGGTCAAGGCGGGAGGGCTACGCTCCTGGAGAGCCGAGGTCAAAGGCGACGGCCGCCGTAAGTCCCGGCGCTATCACTATGAGCACGGCCTGGATGCGCAGCTTGAGTTGCCGATGGCGTCGCAAGAAGTCCTTGGGATCGAGGGCAAGGATGAACGAGCAGTGGTCGAGGTCGTCGACGCTTGAACGTTCTCGTCGATAGCCAGCGAAACCTCGTCGCTCCTGCATGGTCGTGCTGCCAGACAATCCAGCAATAGCGTTGTTTGGCGATCGACGTAGTCGCCCGGCTTGGATCCCCGTAGGGCCAGCAGGTGCATTCGTCGAGCGCATAGATGACCGCCGGCGGATTTCCCACGTAGAAGTTATGCCGGATGGGGTGACACAGGCCGCTTAGATTCATCAGCATCGCAACCTTGCCTCCTGTCTCCTTGGTCAGACGCAAAGCATGCCGCACGAATGCATCAGCTAACCCGCGCCCGTAAGGGGGATTGGTGACGATGTGTCTGGCGAGCGGTCGCCGCTCGGCGAGGAAGTCGCGGTCCGCTTCACCGAAGCCGTAATCGACGAGATCGGTGGACACCACGTCGTGGCCGTTCTCAATAAGCACTTTTGCAATATGGCCTTCACCACACGCGGGCTCCCAGATACTTCCGTCGAAGTCTTCTGCGGAGAGGAGGGCACGCGTGGCCTCCGGGGGTGTGGGATAAAACTCGTACGCGGCGCGCATGGGATGAAGTTGCGGTCCCATGCGAAAGGCGCGGGCGGTCTCGGTCACGACCACATGGGGATTAACGAGACGGGCCGGCTTCTGGCGCAAGTCTGTCGAGGGATGGAGCAGGAGCGTCATCGGTCGGAGCTTTCGTTAGCGTCCCACGTGTAGGCGGGATTGTTCTCGTAGTGCTCGGCGAACAGCGCCTCTGCGAGATCGTCGAGCTGATGGGGTGTCAGTCCGGGGTAGGTCTCCCCGAACTGACCGCGCAGGAATGCGCGGTCGGTCGCGGAAAGGTTCATTAGGCCGCTCCTCCTTGGGTGGCCTCGGCCTTCTCCTTGCGGATGCGGATGACAAGTCGTCCGTCATTGCTGGTCGGTACGTAGTCGAGGCTGAGGTTTAGACCTTGCCCGTCCTCATGGATCCAGGCGGCGCCGATCTTGGTCCAGAAGGCGTTCTTGCCTTCGCCGCGCACGTGGCAGATGTCGTGCGTGGGTTTGCGGTTGGTGGTTTGCTGATTGGCCATGGTGGCTATCTCCTGTTTGGTTGAAGGCCACACCCGTTGCGGCCTGTCGGCGGTCAGAAGAGCCATCGGCTGGGACGGGATCGCCATAGGGGAGGGGCATCGCCCGACTGCACGAGGCATATGCCGAGGAAGTGAGGGGAGACCCCTTGGCGAGACTGTGCCGTGGCTCACACCGGCCGACCTTGCTTGGCCGCAGAGGAGGGGAGTCCATCGGACGTAGGAGATATCCAAAGGAGGAGAAGTCAGCACCAGCCTAGCCGAAGCAGGTCATCGGGTTGTGCTCTCGCGAGATGCAACGCATAAATATTGGCTTTGCGTCAGAGTCGGGGGACGGGATGGGCTGGGAGCATATGATGAGACGCGCAGCGTGGAATTTTGGCTACGCTGTCGGTGACAAGATTGGCGAGGCGCTCACGCGGCCCCGGTCGCAGCCGAAGCCGCCCCTTAAGAGCCAAAGGGTGCAAAGCGCACCGGCGAAACGCGTATCCAAGACAGTCCGCTTTTCGGCCCCGGAGTCGCGGCTGGCCAACGAGCTTCCGATGCGGTTGGCCATCTGGGGCAAGGCTAACCCCCTCCTGCTGTTCCGTGAGTACCTGTCAGTCGTCGTCGCCAATGATCCCGATACCCGGCATATGAGCGACGAGCTCATTTCCAGGGTGTACGAGCGGGCGTATGCGGATCGGATGAATCCCATCATCCAGGAGCTCTTGCTTGCTTTCGATCATTTCCGAAAGACCAGGCCAGACGTGTTTCAGCAGATGATCGCCCTTCTAGTGAAGGGCTACCCGGTTCTTGGCGCTATCATCGCGAGTGGAGACTACAGTCCAAACCGGGAAAAGCAGCGCCACGAGGATCACAAAACCTGGCTCGCGTGGCTCTTGACGCACAACCCAAGCCTATTCGCGGAAGCCTATTTCGAGCTGCTATGTCAGTTCATGCCGGAGCTGAACCAGGCCTCACGAGCAGATCAACTAAGGCACATTGACCAACTGGTCTCCAACCACCGGAATCGGAGCTCGATTCAAAAGAGCATCTGCGAAGGATTGGATAGCTGGGCAAATCGAGACCCAAAGGGGTGCAGGCAGTTCCGCCGCAAGGTCGAGTTCATGAGGCTGAGCGTGCGCGCGGCTGAGGAAGCGGGAAGGCGGGAGAACCGCCCACGCTGGGTCAGCGATCGCTGATTAGGGGTCGTACTGTAAATAGGTGATCCGCCATGACCGACTATCATTGGCCATGCCACGTGTCTCAGGACGAAGACGGTAGCTACCGCGTCAGTCCCGCTGGCATGGCGGGTTGCGACGGTACCGGCAAAACCCAGGAAGAAGCCGAGGCCCGTGCTCGCCAGGCGCTTCAGCACTTCCTTCTCTCCAGCGACGAGGAAGCGCTTTTGGCAATCGGCGTTTATCAGCATGGCGATATCGAGAGCGCCCTAACGGGCGAAATGATCCGCCTGAAGGTGGACCTGCCCGATTAGCAGCTCTCACCTGCCGAATCCCGCTTGACCGTGTTCCTATTTTGTTCTGATTTCTCGCCATGCAAGAGGGGCAGGAATTCACCTTCCGGATCGAGGTCCTGGAAGACCATGGCTGGTCGGTCGAGCACGTGATGGCGGGAGCCGACCAGCTGCTCGTCGCCTACGCCGCCTTCCATGAGACGGTGAAGCAGAGACCGGGCCGGCGAGTTGTTCTCTGCCAGCGGGCGCGCATCATTGCCAAGAGTTGGGAATAGCGGTCCGGGGCAGCCGCCGCCATAAGGATAGAGGGGCCATCCGGTCTATTCGGCGGCGTCCCACCGAAGAGGACGTGGTATTGAGCTGCGCCCGGCGCGGCGCAGCCACCGCCTTATTCGCCAACTGAATGGTGGCCCGCACCAATCCTAGGCTGAGACCATTTCAACCACAAGCTGCCTAATCGCTAGGCACCGTTGCTGTGCGCAACTTCTTCAACAGCGGATCGTCGGCTTTGCGGGGACGTTCAACGGTTGGCTGCTGCGGCGGAGGCGGGGTTACACCCATCAGAAGACGATCAGTTATATCGAGCGCCTGCTGGAGCGCATGCAGCGTGCGCGGCGCATCGGCATCAAGGGCGCATTTGAACGCCCGGTCGATGTCCGGCTGACATTGCGGTGGCATGGTGCCGGTGGCTTCGCGGATGAAGTCCATGGTGTCGGAGACCACAGCGAGGCATTGCCGACGCAGCAATTCGTATGGTGAGCGCGACGCTGTGCGGGCCAGAGCCTCAATCTGCTCGTCCAGCTCACGGCGTCGGTCTGCAATCATGCGTTCAGGATAGCACAAGAATTGCGCAGCGGAGTTGAGCGCGGGTCGGCAACCTGCGAAAGTTGCTCGTAATCAAAACAATGAAATCGCTCGCGCCCGTTCGTCTGCTTGGCCTAGTGGTCTGGCTGGTGGCATGGAGCGCTGTCGCTGTGGCCGACTGCACCAGTCCCGACGGTCAGGAAGGGACGATCGACTACAATTCCACCACCCATCAATTCGAGTATTGCGACGAGGCGGATGCGTGGCAGCCCCTGGGCTCCGGTGGCGGTAGTCTGGCTACGCTGTCCGATGTCTCGGCGAGCACGCCGTTTGAGGGAGCGGTGCTGCGCTACAATAATTCGGCAAGCAGATGGGAGACGGTAGATGTCTCCACGGCCATGAGCACCACCAGCATCCAGTCAGAATGGCCGGATGCAATTATGTGCTTCATATCAAACCCGAACTACGGGATGCAGATCCTCTACAAAAGCTCGGCTACGCCAGGTGGAGTGAAGCATTACTCAAAGATTGGACCAGGGACCCAATCGAACTCGATGGATGTAAAATTTGCGAGCGATGGAGCGTTTAGCTCGTACTCAAACATCACAACAACTGACTGCAATCAGAGCATCTCATGGCTGTATGCTAACGGGCGGGCTTTCAACTTCATAGGCGGTACCAGCGGCGATACCGCTGCTCTCGGTGACCGCATCACCTCCGGCACGCTGGCGGTGACGGCGGTGAGCGAAACCGGCTTCATCAATCTCTCAATCGCCGACACCACGTGGGGCTACTTCGGCAACGCGGTGAGCTACCTGCCGACCATATCGGCGACCAGCGTTCGCAGCCGCCATATCTCGTCGAGTTATGTGCAGCTGACCAGCGCCACCACGACGCCTACCTGCAACGCCGGCGCGACCGGAACCATGCGCTACACCAGCGGCACAATGCAGGTCTGCGATGGCTCCGCCTGGGGCAACATCGGTATTGGCGTTCCCACCGGCACCATTGCCGCCTTCGCCCGCAGCAGCTGTCCCACCGGATGGAGCGAGTACACTCCCTCACGCGGCCGCTTCTTGCGGGGGATTGATAACGGGGCGGGGAATGATCCGGATGGCACGCGGGCGGCGGGTGACACCCAAGGCGACGAACTGCGCTCCCATCTGCATTCAGTCGACCCTCCTCTGACGACCACTAGTACAGACGGAGAGCATAATCACCGTAGGTGGTTTCGGGACAACTTGTCTGGGGGTGGGAGCGGAAATGAAGTAACGGGATCGGGTGGTGCCGACAACTACACAACCACAAGCGATGATGGCGCTCACAGTCATGGTGTCGACATCGCGGTGTTTGACAGTTCGGCGACCGGCGGTGACGAAACCCGGCCCAAGAACGTCGCAGTGACCTTCTGTCAATACAACGGTTTTCAAAGTCAGCTCTCCACCGGCGTTGCCACATTGGCCAGCCTGAGCGATGTAAGTGTCGGTGGCGCGACGTCAGGCCAGGCCTTGGTGTTCGATGGTGCCAGCTGGGTGCCGAGCACGACGAGCAGCGTTGGCGGCTTCGATGACCTAAGCGATGTTGACACCTCCGGCGCGTCAGCCGGCGATGTCATTCGCTTCGACGGCTCGGGCTGGGTCGTCAGCACAACCGGCGACAGCACCGCCCTAGGCGACCGCATCACCTCCGGCACGCTGGCGGTAACGGCGGTCAGCGAGACCGGCCTCATCAATCTCTCCAGCAACGACACCACGTGGGGCTATCTCGGCAATGCGGTGAGCTATTTGCCGACCATCTCGGCGACGAATGTCCGCAGCCGTCATGTCTCGTCGAGCTATGTGCAGCTGACCAGCGCCACGACGACGCTTACCTGCAACGCCGGCGCGACCGGCACCATTCGCTACACCAGCGGGACGATGCAGGTCTGCGACGGCTCCAGCTGGGGCAATATCGGCATCGGCGTTCCC
Organism: Methyloligella solikamskensis; assembly: GCF_042676065.1. NCBI lineage: Bacteria > Pseudomonadati > Pseudomonadota > Alphaproteobacteria > Hyphomicrobiales > Hyphomicrobiaceae > Methyloligella > Methyloligella solikamskensis. Next base: position 655,104 of record NZ_JBHTJO010000001.1, read on the forward strand.
ACCGGCACTATCGCCGCTTTCGAGGCGTCCAGCTGTCCCACGGGCTGGAGCGAATACCAAGCTGCTCGCGGCCGCTTCCTGCGGGGGATTGATAATGGTGCGGGGAATGATCCGGATGGGACGCGGGCGGCCGGCGATATGCAAGGTGATGCTTTGCAGGGTCACCGGCATGCCCATTACAATACGACAGTGGGTGCGACCTCGGGCAGCAGCGGTCACCTTCATAGCGCTGGCGGAGGGAACACAACTCAAAGTCACGAAAATACTGTAAGAGATCCTATCACGGATGGTACTAATGGCACGCCGCGCACAGCAAACGAAACTCGCCCCAAGAACGTCGCCGTCACGTTCTGCCAATACGCCGGCTTTCAAAGCCAGCTGCAGACCGGCGTTGCGACCCTCGCCAGCCTGAGTGACGTCAGCATCGGTGGTGCGAGCAGCGGCCAGGCTTTGGTGTTCGACGGCGCCAGCTGGGTGCCCAGCACGACGCTCGGCGGAACCACCGCCGCCAGCAGCACCGGAGCCATCCAGTTCAAAGCCGCCGCCGGCGGCCTCGGTGGTGACACGTCCAATCTCTTCTGGGACAATGCGAACAAGCGCCTCGGTCTCGGTACCGACGAGCCAGACCACACTCTGGAAGTCATCACCGCGAACACGTCGAGCTATGCCGCGCGCATCGCCAATACCGGCAATGCGACAACCGCGCATGGGCTGCAAGTTGTCGCCGGCGTCGACGGCACCGGAAGCGGCGCGATGCTGATGCAGTTCACGCGGCCAGACGGTACAGTTCTCGGCTCGCTCAGCCAGTCCGGCGCGAACACGATGGTTTACACCGCTGTTTCCGACAGGCGCACGAAGACCGGCATTGTCGAAACCCGCTTCGGACTCGAAGACCTCATGAAGGTCCAGGTTCGCGATTTCAACTATAGGTCCGACCCATCCCACACCGTGCAAACCGGCTTCATCGCTCAAGAGCTTCAAGAGGTATTCCCGGAAGCGGTCGCCACCAATGGCGATGACGGCCAAGCGCCGCTGGAGGAGGGCGCTCAACCCTGGTCGGTCGATTACGGCCGGCTGACCCCGCTGCTGGTAAAGGCTGTGCAGGATCTGAAAGCGGCCAATGACAACCAGGCGGCGGAGCTTGAGCATCTGCGGCAGGAGCTTCGCGAGCTGAGAGAAGGCCAAGCCATCCGCTAAAGGCTTGATTACCGCTGAGGCGCTATAGCTATCCCTATGGGCAACGTGATCCAGCGGGACTTCAGGAAGAGGGGGCGAAACACGCGTCCCCCCATCCGTGACCAAAGACATGGCCGGCGGAATAGCCTTCGGGCCATATCTCTCCTACTCATCTTGATGTGCCTGTGTGTAGGCGCGGTATGGCTCGTGCTCAGCTCAGGCCAGATTGAGATTGGACACGAGGGCAAGTCGGCGAGCATCACAGTCCTCGATGGAGACACTGTCGAGACCTCTGAGGGCGTTTTCAGACTCGTCGGGTTCAATACCCCGGAAATAAGGGGCGACTGCTCGGAAGAGCGTGCGTTTGCCCGACGAGCTCGTGACCGGCTTCGCGCTCTGGTTACAGCGGGCTCGGCCAACCTGCGCCGCGTCCCGTGCGCATGCCCACCCGGTACCGAAGGGACACGAAGCTGCAACTTCGGCCGCTTCTGCGGTGTGCTGAGCGTCAACGGCCGCAGGGCAGGGGACATATTGATCGGGGAGGGGCTCGCTGAGCCTTATCACTGCCATGGCACGTCTTGCCCTCGGCGGCGAGACTGGTGTCGTTAAGCAAGGCAATCCTCGACGCATATCGCTGACGCCTGGTAGCTGTAGCGAAGTCGAAACGCTCCGCACCTACCCATTTCGGCCGGGACAGCCGTCGGTAGCCATTCTTTCAAAACTCTAAGGAAGGCTTGCGACTGGCTAGGAGACTTTACCTCCCAGCCAAATCGCCAGTTCATCTACTGCAGCCGCTCTATCGAGCCAAATGCTCCAGCGAGAAAAGATGTTGAGACTCGCTCAATGGTGCATGACACGACCGACAGGTATTGAGATCCTTATCCAGCCGCTTGCCATCCGGCGAGAAGATGGCGAAGTCCCAATCGCCATTCTTTAAATCGTCAGGGAATTTCTCGCCCCAACCTTCACCTTTTTCCATGACAGCGATTGCCGCGAGCTTCCCGCGGATTCGGCGGCCTAGCGAGCTGGTTACAACATTACCATCGTCGTCGGTCTTTGCCTTATAGACCTCGCCTACGATGACAGATCCGTAAGGGAGCTCGCGTCCTTGTCCGGCTGCCTCAATAGCTGCGTCATTGGCGAACAGTCGGATGATTTGATCGTGGTTCTGTACCCGATCAAGGCTCAGGTAGTTTTCGAATTGTTTGTAATCAGCTGGAAACGATATGCGCTCCTCCTTAGCGAGCGCGACGCTGGCAATAACGCTGAACCCTAATAACAAAGCTATAGTTCTCTTCATGATTGAACTCCCCATCTCAACGACACCGCACTTGACGGACGGTGATAGGTATCGAGCCTGCCTCTCTGCCAGCGTGGGACTCAACGACATTTTGAAGGCAACTATTGCCGCTGGGTGGGGAATACTTCCCAACACGACAACAAGCTATGCTTTGCATTCGCGCTTTCTAGAGCGATTGCGTGAGGCCTCTCGATTTGGCAACAAAGATTGTGTTTCGAGGCATCACAACGGACTGTGCGATATGAGCTATGGGTTGCGGAGTTGTGCGGATAGATTCCCGCAGCCGGTGCGACTCCATGGGGAAACGAACACATCCAGAGTGCAAGGCTGGCTAATAATAAGAGAACGCTATTGTGAACGTATTGGTTCTTGGGGCAGGTGGCATCGGAGGTTATTTCGGCGGGCGACTGGCCTCGGCGGGGGTCGATGTATCATTTTTGGTCCGGCCGGCGCGCGCCAAACTGCTTTCCCGAAACGGGCTAACGATAAGCAGTCCTCTCGGTGATGTGAAAGAGCAGGTTCGGATTTTGACCGAGGCCGATATGGCTTACGATGCAGTGCTCTTAGCTTGCAAAGCCTACGATCTCGACGCGGCCATAGAGGCGATCTCACCAGCCGTTGGTCCGTCTACACTCCTGGTGCCGTTGCTGAATGGCGTCCGCCATTTGGAGCGGCTTGATAGCTGCTTCGGTCGCGAACACGTCCTCGGTGGACTTTGCCATATTGGAGTCACCGTGAGCGATGCCGGTGAGATCCAGCACCTGAACAAGCTAGAACGCTTTGTCTTCGGCGCGCGGACGGAAGATCAGTCCGAAAGCGCGGAAGCCTTGTACCGAGTTCTCGCGCGTGGCGGATTTCATCCTGTGATGAGCGAGACGATCCTCCAGGAGATGTGGGAGAAATTCGTCTTTCTGGCCACGTATGCGGGGATGACTACACTGATGCGCGCGCCCGTCGGTGCGATTGTCGCGACGCAGGAAGGAGAGGCCGTAATCCGCGAAATGCTGGAGGAGTGTACGGCGACAGCGGCGGCAAGTGGGTATGCTCCGCGTGCGGAGGCAATGCGGTCGATGGTGGGCTCGCTGACCGAGCGAGGATCGAAGGGAACGGCGTCTATGTATCGGGACATGGTCAATAACAAGCGCACGGAGCACGAGCATATTTTGGGCGACATGCTCGAGCGCGCACGGGCCGCAAGCGTTTCCGCACCACTTCTGCGGATAAGTCTGACGAACATGCAAGCTTACGACCAAGAGCGTGCGGTCTCGTGATCCGTTCGCGAGCGCTGCATGCTCCAGGAAGCTAGAGCAGTCTGGCGAAGAAGATCAGGCTCATAGTAGTCCCTGTGACGATCACAATGGCGCGGATGACCTGCGTTGGTAAGGCGCGCGATAGTGGAGCGCCGCAATATCCGCCAGCCACTGCAGCCACCATCATCAATAACCCTTCCGGCCAGGCGACAATTCCAGCCGCAGCAAACGTCAGGAGTGAGATAATTGAGATTGCGATGGAGAGGACGTTCTTGAGGCTGTTCATCACATTGATGTCGGTCATGCCCCAAAGTGCAAAGAGAGCCAGTAGGACGATCCCGAGGCCGCCGTTGAAGTAGCCACCATAGACGGACACAGCGAATGTTCCCGCAGCACCGTAGGGCGTGAAGCTGAGCGACTGATAAGTCAGCCAGCCGCGCAGACGTTTCTCCATTGCGAAGACGACGGTCGCGGCCAGGAGTAGAAACGGCACGATGACGTTGAATGCGTTGTCCGGGGTGACCACTAGAAGGCACGAGCCTATCAGGGCACCGACCATACTCGCCGCTACTGTTCTACCAAGATCACTGCGATCGACTGTGCGCAGCTCGGGTAGGAAGCCCAAAGTCGCCCCGACATAACCGGGACAGACCACGATCGTGCTTGTCGCATTCGCCGCTACGGGCGAGATGCCCACATAAACGAGGGCAGGCAACGTGAGAAATGTCCCGCCGCCTGCGATGGCGTTGAGGACACCGGCTGAGAAGGCGGCACCGGCCAGCACTAGAAAATCGATCATGGATATGGCGGTCTTAATCCAGGAGGCGCAGGGCGTCGAAGTGAGATGAGCGAAAAGACATAAATCAAATATTTCTTTATGAGCGTGCTCTTGATAACCTCGGTGATGGAGAAGCTGTCAAGAAGCTATTCAGGGAGGAAAGCTTCATGAGACTGATGAATATGCCCACTGTATCTGCAATCGCCGGCCTGGTGGCCACATTGGCGTGCGGACCGGCATCGGCGGATAACGCGTCCAAGCACACCGCGGAACTTCAGCCGTTGAACGAGTCAGTGACCGGAAGCGAAACCAAAGGAAAGGCAAGCTTCGTTCGCGACGGTGATAAGCTGACGATCATTGTGGATGTGCAGGGAGCGCCTGCCGGGATTATGCATCTTCAGCATTTTCACGGATTTGCCGACGGCGAAAAAGCAGCTGCCTGTCCGTCCGCAGAAGATGACTCAAATGGAGACGGGATTGTCGATCTGAAAGAGACAGAGCCCAAGGCAGGAACGACCATGGTCCCGTTCCATGACAAGCCTGCGAGCATGGAGATTCCGAGCGAGTCCTACCCCAAGGCGGACGCCGATGGATCGTATCATTACGAACAGACCGTCGATCTTGCCAAGCTGCAAGAAGCCTTTGCCGAGGCGTTCAACGGTCAGGATCTTGACCTCGAGCGCCGGGTGGTTTTCATCCATGGTGTTGATCCGAAGACCGAGTTTCCTGACTCCGTCGCCTCGCTCGGCGATATCCCCGCCCACATCACGCTGCCCATCGCGTGTGGTAAAATTGAAGCAGCGGATTAAGCGAGAGGTGCCAATGCATCTCGCTATTTAGATGATGGAAGGAGGACATTGGAGATCATGTCCTCCTTCCGCTATTAAAGATACTATCGGAATGAGCAAGAAAAGCTGATCGCCTATGCGGCTGACGACCTTCTCGGACTACTGCCTGCGTATTCTCATATTTGTCGGCGTGCATGATGATCGTTTGTGCACGATAGACGAGATCTGCACTGCCTACGGCATATCGCGAGGCCATGTGATGAAGGCCGTTTATCGTTTAGGACAGTTGGGCTACCTCGACACCCTAAGGGGGAAGAACGGCGGAATCCGTCTGGCCAAGGAACCTTCAGACATTGGGGTCGGTGATCTGATCCGACACACCGAGGAGGACATGGCGCTTGTCGAGTGCTTCCAGGCGCCGGGTAGCGGCCGATGTTGCATTGTTGGAAGTTGCATACTGCGCGTCGCCCTAGCTAAGGCACTGGATGAATTCTTATGCGCACTCGACCGCTATACCCTCGCAGATCTCTTGGGGCCTCGGGATCGATTGGCGGCCCTGTTGAGCTTGGACAGAAAGGTTCCTGGCCGGAAGAGTTCTGTCACGAACTGATGAAATTTCTAGCGACGTCGGTTCAGAAATAGATAGGCAACATCGACGCCTCCTGGCCGATGTGGAATGCGAGCGTGCTCGAGAGCCGATTCGACAGCTTCCAGGCCTGCAAGGATGAGATTGTCGTTCGTGTAGCCAAGATGACCGAAACGAAATGCCTTTCCGGCCAATTTCTGTTGACCCATTCCCAACGAAATGTTGAACCGCTCCCGAGCGAGCTTCCTAAACGCGTCCGCGTCGTGGCCAGACGGCATGACCACAGCTGTCACGACAGGAGAATAGTCGCGTGGAACCTTGCACCAGATGCCGAGGTCCCAATAGGCGATACAGCGACGGACGGCTTCCGCATGGCGCTTATGACGCGCAAACACGTTCTCCAAGCCCCATTCATTCAGCATGATCATGCTCTCGGCCAGACCGTAGATTAGGGATATTGGCGGCGTGAACGGGAAGTATCCGTCGGCGTTGTGAGCGAGCATCGATCTCCAAGCCCAATAGGATTTCGGCAGTTTCGCGCTCTTTGCCGCCTCGAGTGCCTTTTCGCTTACGACGTTGAAAGACAGCCCCGGCGGAAGCATCAGGCCCTTTTGAGACCCGCTGATAGTGACGTCGACATTCCATTCCTGGTGTCGATAGTCCATCGCTCCGATGGAAGAGACAGCATCGACGAGAAGAAGGGCCGGATGCCCGGTGGCGTCGATGGCGGCGCGGATGTCGCCAATCTGCGTCATTGCGCCCGTCGAAGTCTCATTGTGCACGACGCACACTGCCTTGATCTTCCGGTCAGCGTCGGAACGAAGATAAACTTCGAGTTCCGCAGCGTCGGCACCCCTATGCCAATTGCTTTCGAGCACGCGGACGTCGAGACCGAATTCCGCCGCCATCCGCGACCACAGCATCGAGAAGTGGCCGGCGACGAGAAATAGAACGGCGTCGCCAGGCGAGAGAGTGTTTACCAGCGCCGCTTCCCATCCTCCGGTTCCGGAAGATGGGAATAGGATCACGGGATCTGTACTTCGAAAAATCTCTGGGAGGCCGTCCAGGACCTCACGGGTGAGAGTCTGGAATTCGGGTCCTCTGTGATCGAGCATTTGACGGTGCATGGCCGCAAGAATCCGTTCCGGGACAAAGGTCGGACCTGGAACCTGAAGGAAGTGCTCTAGATCGGAGGATTCGATTGGTTGGGATGGACGAGTCTGCATGTTGCTCTCCAATCAGCTTCAAGCGCGCGTGGAATTTGAGACCGTTCTCACGGTCAGGCGGTGGTGACGCCCGTCATTGCCTGACCATTGCATCTCCTGCCCGGGTGAGAGGCCGAGTAGCGCGGCGCCTATGGGCGTTAGAATTGAAACCTTTCCCGCGCTGATATCGGCCTCCGCCGGGAGAACCAGTTGAAGCTTGAGCTGCTTGGCATCATCCAGTTCGACCTCTGCGACCGAGTCGAGCCGGATAACGTCGGAGGGCATCTCATTGTCGGGAACCAGGTCTGCGCGCTCAAGCTCGCGGAGCAGAACGGCAGCCACTTCCGGAATGCGTTCGGACGCGCCAGTCGCCATCGCGGTCAAACATTGTTCCTCGACGAGGCTTATGACGATACGAGGAAGTGCATCGGAAAGAACATCAGGCATTGTGGTGTCTCACGAATTGTCGGCACGCGAGTGCGCGACGACGCAGGAAGGCGCGTGCGACCCGATGGTCACCCGCACCTATGAAAAATGAATGTTGTGAAGTAATCCCCGCGCGAGCGGCAGCGTCTCGCCGGGGCTAGATGCCTGCGTCGTTGCTTCCTCTCAGAGGGAGGCGCAAATGAAATGACAATATCCGAGACATTGATCTCCTCTAGGCCGCCAACGGCAACTTGTCAATGCGAACACAGAGTTCGATCGGCAGGCCTCTCCGATGCAATAAACGTCGGTATGGTAGAATTGTCGTGATGGTTGGTATCCCGCGATACAAGGAGTTCAATGGGCCCGCCCTTTTCCGGCAGGGCTTTCGACCGTTCTTCTTGGGAGCGGGGCTGTGGGCTGGCTTGGCGATCTTGATCTGGCTGATCGTCATCCGTGGAGATGCATCCTTACCCAGCAATTTCCCACCAGCTCAATGGCATGCCCATGAGATGCTGTTCGGATTCGCGGCTGCGGCGGCAACCGGTTTTTTGTTGACCGCGATTCCAAACTGGACAGGGCGGATGCCGCTCCAGGGAGTGCCCCTTATCGTCCTCTTCGGTGTTTGGGTGTTGGGACGCGTGGCGATGTCGATTTCCGACGCCATCGGAGATATCGCTGCGGCTGCTCTGGATCTTGCCTTTCTGGCTTTGTTGTTTGGTGTCGTGCTCCGGGAAATCCTCGCCGGCCGGAACTGGCGCAACCTGCCAGTCGTCATTGCGGTCGGAGTGTTGTTTGCCGCGAATGCCATCACGCATCTGGAGGTCAATAGTATTCTGCCCAGTACCCTCCTGGGCGAACGGCTTGGAGTGGCGGTCTTTGTGATTTTGATCAGCCTCATCGGGGGACGGATAATTCCAAGCTTCACGCGAAACTGGCTCGTGAAGCGTGACAGTCCGGTCCTTCCCGTGCCTTTCAGCCGCTTCGACACGGTGACCTTGGTTCTGGTTTTGGTCGCGTCCGCATTTTGGGTGGCGCTGCCGACGTCGACGTTGACGGCGTTTGCCCTGATAGCCGCCGGCGCGATCAGTGCTGCCCGGCTCGTCAGGTGGCAGGGATGGCGAACCTATTCAGAGCCACTGCTCTGGGTCCTGCATCTCGGCTACGCATGGGTCGCATTTGGCTTGGTCTTGCTAGCCGGCAGCGTGTTGTTCTCAGCCGAAATACCTTATGCAGCGGGGCTGCACGCTCTTACGGCCGGTGCTATTGGCACTATGATCCTAGCGGTCATGACGAGAGCTTCGCGTGGCCACACCGGCCATCCACTGACTGTCGGGCTGCCTACCGCGGCGATCTACGCACTGGTAACCCTAGCGGCGGTAATGCGGACTGCGGCTCCATTCACGTCAGGATCCTATCTCACGCTGGTATCGGTTTCTGGCTGGCTTTGGATCTCCGCATTTGCGCTTTTCGCCATCTTATACGGCCCCATACTACTAGGAGACAGGCCAACGACCTCGGGCGTCAAAGCCCGGCAAGAGTGAACTCCGTTGGGCCTGCGTGGGATGGCTCTAGCCGATCGATCATCCGTGCGGAGCCGACCGCTAAAACAAATACGTTGTATATTGCTTTATCCGCTGATCTCTGGATAAGATGTATTTCCTGTGCATGTTTAGCGGTTAAAAGCATATGTCAGAGGTTCGGCCTTCCGAAATGGTAGGAGAACGGAGCGCCTCCGCAGCGAAAGAAGCGATCGTTCGGCTTGTAGACAGCTTCTACGAAAAGGTGCGTCAGGATCCGCAGCTTGGATCTGTCATCGGCAGCCAAATCGGTAATGACTGGACCGGGCACATTGAGAGGATGCGCAGCTTCTGGTCGAGTCAGATTTTACCTGACGAAGAGAGTCCGCGTGATCCAGAGGGTGTACATCTGCGCCTGACCATCGACGAGAAGCTGCTATCTCGGTGGATGGATCTGTTTAACGTCACTTGTGATGAGCTTTCGGATCAACATCTCGCGACTGTATTTCGAGAGAAGGTCTCTACAATAGGACGACGGCTGCAGCGCCAGCTGCCTAGCGGAGGCGATCATCCGAATGGGGATGGCTCGTCATGACCTATGTCGTCACCGACAACTGCATCAGATGCAAATACATGGATTGCGTGGAGGTATGTCCAGTGGACTGCTTCTACGAAGGCGAGAACATGCTCGTCATTCATCCTGACGAATGCATCGATTGCGGTGTGTGCGAGCCGGAGTGTCCCGCAGAGGCGATCGTCGCCGACACGAACTCAGGTCTCGAAATGTGGCTCGAGCTCAACGCCAAATATGCGGAGCTCTGGCCGAACATTGCCGCAAAGGGAGAGCCGCCGGCCGACGCCGAGCGGTTCGACGGAGTCCCAGACAAATTTGAGACATACTTTTCTCCCCGTTCCGGCGGCGACGGGGAGCTCGAAACGCAATCGAGCGAACAGGGCGGAACAGGCGGAGAGCCCGGCTAGAGATTAAAGGTCGACGCGTCCCGGTCCCCCACCGGAGCGCGTTGTAAGAGGAAGGTTGCGGGCATGACGCATCCAGCCCGCAGCCTTCCTATCAGGGCAGCACAACACCCCGGGAGGATTTGGCAGTGGTCGATTCTCAGGTTTTCGATGTCGCTCAAGAAGGTCGACCGCACGGTTGGCGGCGGTGGGCTTTTTCTACCAACCACAAAGACATCGGTACGATGTATCTGATTTTCGCAATTTTCGGCGGCATGATCGGTGGATTGCTCTCAATGATCATGCGCGCCGAACTGATGTTTCCGGGACTCCAGCTATTCGGCAACCCAGATGCCTTCAACGTCGTCGTGACCGGTCACGGTCTGATCATGATCTTCTTCGCCATCATGCCGGCGATGATCGGAGGATTTGGAAACTGGATGGTGCCGCTAATGATCGGCGCACCCGACATGGCCTTTCCCCGCATGAACAACATCTCGTTCTGGCTTCTTCCGTCGGCTTTTGCGCTCCTCCTGATTTCATTCTTTATGCCGGGAACGCCTGGGACGGCCGGTGCCGGTACGGGTTGGACAGCTTACGCTCCGTTATCGACGAGCGGCAGTCCAGGAGGTGCGATGGATTTCGTCATCCTTTCCATCCATCTGGCAGGTGCGTCTTCGATCCTTGGTGCGATCAACTTCATCACCACGATCTTCAATATGCGTGCACCGGGTATGACGTTGCACAAGACGCCGCTGTATGTCTGGTCGATACTCGTGACGTCGTTTCTGTTGCTTCTGTCAGTTCCGGTTCTGGCGGGCGCGGTGACGATGCTTCTTACCGACAGGAATTTCAGTACCGCGTTTTTCGACGCAGCGCAGGGTGGCGATCCAGTGCTGTATCAGCACCTGTTCTGGTTCTTTGGCCATCCGGAAGTCTACATCATGATCCTTGGCGGCTTCGGTATGATCAGCCATGTCGTTTCGACGTTCTCTCGCAAGCCGATCTTCGGATATTTGGGCATGGTGTACGCACTCGTCGCGATCGGCTTCATTGGCTTTGTGGTCTGGGCCCATCATATGTTCACATCCGGGCTCGGAGTGCAGACGCAGGCTTATTTCGCTTTCGCATCGATGGTCATTGCCGTGCCTACCGGAATCAAGGTGTTCTCCTGGATTGCGACGATGTGGGGCGGATCGATAGCTTTCCGCACGCCACTACTGTGGGCGCTTGGGTTCATCTTTCTGTTCACAGTCGGCGGCGTTACCGGGGTCGTTTTGGCGAACGCCGCGCTCGATCGCTCTCTTCACGATACGTACTATGTCGTCGCTCACTTCCACTACGTGCTGTCGGTCGGTGCCGTGTTCGCGATCTTTGCGGGCTGGTACTATTGGTGCCCCAAGATGACGGGGTACATGTATTCGGAGACACTCGGAAAGCTGCATTTCTGGCTCATGTTCCTGGGGGCCAACATGGCTTTCTTCCCCATGCATTTCCTGGGACTTGCAGGCATGCCGCGACGCATTGTCGATTATCCCGAGAGCTTCGCGGGTTGGAATTTCATTGCCTCGATTGGAGCGTTCACAGCTTTCGCTGGTTTCCTGGTCTTCTTCGTAAGCGTAGCGAATATGTTCTGGGTTCGGCGGCGAGCTCCCGCGAATCCTTGGGGCGCTGGAGCCACCACCTTGGAATGGACGCTTCCATCACCGCCGCCGTTTCACAGCTTTCAGACACTACCTAGGGTGCGATAGGCGAGTCGTTACAGTGACCGTCTGCGCGGACAGTCCGCACGTCGCGTAACGCTTGTATGCTCCAGACGGGCAAGTTTGTTCACTGAACACGCGAAGCATAGAAGGTAGGCGCGGCTGGGAGTAATCCCGGCCGCGCCTACCGTGATGCAATTCGCTACGCGGCCTTAGCCGTCTCCAACTCGCCGCGTGGTCCGAAGAACTCGAAGTGGAGATTCTCGTTAGGAATTCCCCGCGCCGTGAGCTGCCGGTAAATCGAAGTCATGAAAGGTCGTGGTCCGCAGAAATAGTATTCTGCGTTGTCCGCCGGCAACAGCGGATCGAGAACGGCGTCGTCGACCAGGCCCGTCGTCATATGGGCCTCACGTTGAGCCCCGTCCCTGGCGGGCTCGTCGTAGCAGTAATGACGTCGGAAGTTGGGGTGTTTCTCAGCCAGTTGTTCGATCACAGGCTTGAAGGCCTGGAGACTCTCATTCAGCGTTCCGTGAACGAGTAAAATTTCGCGGTCCGGAGTTGTCTGCAGTGCATCTGCAAGAATGCTAAAGAGAGGGGTGATGCCGACTCCACCGGCGAGCAGCACCAAAGGACGCTTTGGGTCCAGATCGGGATGAAGATAGAACTCGCCGCAGGGCGCCGCCACGTCGATCTCGTCGTCAACATCCGTCTCGCGGTGAAGCCTGGTCGAGACATAGCCTTCCGGTGCATCCGGTCCCTTGCTCTCTTCATGCTTCACACTAATCCGGAACCAAGCCTTCCCAGGTCTGTCGGACAAGCTGTAATTGCGCATAGTTGTGCTGCCGTCGCGCGTCGGCACCTGAAGGGTAATGTATTGTCCCGGCTTGAAGTGGGGTAGCGGCTTTCCGTCTATCGGCTCCAGATAGAAAGAGGTGATGATATCGCTCTCCTTTTCCTTGCGAGCGACGCGGAAGCGCTTGAATCCGGACCAGCCCCCCGGCTCCGACGCGATCTCCTTGTAGATCTGAGCTTCTCTTCCGATCAGGACCTCGGCCAGAAAACCATAGGCTTCTCCCCAGGCCTGAATGACCTCGTCGGTGGCTCCGTCGCCGAGTACCTCTTTGATCGACTCCAGCAGGTTTTCGCCCACGATAGGATACTGTTCCGGCTTGATCTGGAGCGAAACGTGTTTTTCAGCAATCAACTCAACGGCAGGACCGAGAGCGTCGAGATTATCGATATTCGCCGCGTAGGCGCAAATGGCACCCGCAAGCGCCTGTTGCTGCAAACCAGCACGCTGATGTGCCTGATTGAAAAAGGGCTTCACCTCCGGATTGTGAGAGAACATCCGCTTATAGAAGTGCCGTGTCAGGGCCTCTCCGTGAGCCTCCAAGACAGGCACTGTCGATTTCACGATCGAGATGGTCTCTGCGCTGAGCATCGCGTTCCTCCTTTTAATATGTATAGAAAGTACATATTATAAACCGCACCACTTTGAAAGCGCTATTAGGCCGCACCATGCAGCTCACAATGTTCACCGATTATGGATTACGCAGCCTGATGTATCTGGCCAGCCGTCCAGACAAACTCTGCAGCGTCGGCGAGATTGCCGAGCGCTACGGTATTTCACGCAATCACTTGGTGAAGGTCGTTCATCGCCTTGCGCAGCTAGGCTATATTGCCAGCTCCAAGGGCAAGGGTGGCGGTATCCGGCTCGCATGCGATGCACGAGAAGTGCGGCTCGGCGATCTGGTCGAAGCATTGGAACCCCATATGCACATCGTCGAGTGCTTCGACCGTGACACCAATAGCTGCCTGATTGTCGATGCTTGCCGCCTGAAGCGCTACCTGCACGAGGCGACGCGTTCCTTCCTCGACGATCTCAACCAGCACACTCTCGCCGATGCCACTGGTAACCGCGCGATCTTCAAGGCGCTGAACGAGGTGAGGCCATCTTAGATGGTGAGCTTCGAATGTCGGTGTTGACAGGGCACGAATGTTTTCAGCTGCCCGACAAACCAGCCTCAGCGCGAAATAGTCGAACTTTGCCACACACATTTAGGAGGGTGAAAGACAGTGCCGCTTCCAAAGGATCTCGTTGAAGGTCATCGCCGGTTCCGGCGGGATATCCATGCTTCCGAGCGGGGCCGCTATCGGCAGCTCGCGGAGCTCGGTCAGACGCCCACGGCTTTGGTGATCGGCTGCTGCGATGCGCGGGTCGACGTCTCCAAGATCTTCGATGCGGAGCCGGGCGAACTGTTCATCCTGCGCAACGTCGCCAATCTTGTCCCGCCCTACGAGCCGGAGGGCTTCTATCACGGCACGTCTGCGGCCATTGAGTTCGCCGTGCTGGGCCTGAAGGTGCCCCACATCATCATCGGCCATTCCCATTGCGGCGGCATCTCGGCCTACCGGAAGATGCGCGAAGGCGAAAATATCGCCTCCGAAGGGCCGAGCTTCCTGGGCGGCGGCGACAGCTTCATTTCGCGGTGGATGACGCTTCTCGAAGGCATCGAGCTGAACGAGTCTGACGTCGCGACCTACGGCGAGGTGATGGCTATGGAGCTCGCCGGCGTGCGGTCGTCGCTTGCCAAGCTGCGCAGCTTCCCGGCGCTCAAGGAGCGTGAGGCGCAAGGGCTCGTCTCTCTGCACGGGCTGCATCTCGATATCGGAGACAACAAACTTGTTCAGCTTGACCCCGCACATGGATATTTCGCGCCGATCATCTAGGCGAGGAGGCAATGACAGTGTAAATCGCTCGTGTCGCGCTGAAAATGCCGAAATTCTCTCACGGTCAAAGGCGTTCAGCCGGATCCCGGACGTGTGGGCGTTCCGATGCTCACAACTGTCTGTTGCCCTCGATTTCGGAAGACGATGGCGCATTGGCCTCACGCCGGATTGAGCACATGGGTTTAGCGATCACGCTTTGGAAAAGATTATTCTGTTGCAGAAGGTAGCGACTGGGGAGAGGGGTGAGGAAAGAATATCGTCAATAGCAGGGACGCGTCCTCAATGCCCTTGAGCGAATGGGGTTCTCCACCTTCCAGGTAAGCCCATTCATTCGGTCCGAGCTCCAAGTGTGAATCCGTCAAGCTTACATGAACGCGACCTTCGAGGCAGTGCAAAGTGATGTTACCTGGCACCTCGTGTTCAGGGATCTCGGCGCCAGCATGCACGACGAGGCGGATTGCTTCGAATTGACCTGTCTTTATGATCGCGCTGGTTCGGGCGTTAGCAATCGCCGATCCTAGCGGTGCAAGGTCGACGATTTCTCCGGGTTGTGCGTGATGAAGCGCCATATAAGCGTATCCTTTCTGGATCTCACGAAAACAGATTGAAGAAGGCTTGTTCGGGGCGTTTCAGATAACGTTCCGAGTCATCGGTGCAACCCTATATCCAGAGTCACATTTTTCCTGAGTGACATAGGGTGGAGCGCCAGCGGTGATCATTGTGCGACTAACCTGTTTTCTCGGCGATAATATAGATCGCGTTCAGGTTCTGCTGATGCCGCTCGAATAACTCACGCATTCCATAGACGCGCTTTCTCGCTTTTCGGTTGGTCAGTATGTTTTTCGCAATCCGGATCGCACCGAAAAGCCCTTCGTCTCCGATCAAGCGCCTCAAGCGGAGAAGGTGCATCGGCGCATAACCGACCTCGGTAACAACGAAACCGGCATTCTCTAGGAGCTTCCGCCACTCGAGCTCCTGCAAAGGCCGTGCGCCGACGCGAATAGCGGATGACAGATCACTCTCGATAGTCTCCCGGTGCTCAGAATCGAGCCCGCTCGGAACGATGCACAGCTCGTGAATGCCATAGCGTCCGCTTGGCCGCAGCAAACGTTGGGCCTCTTGCACGATGCGCTTCTTATGTTCAGGCGGATTCATTGTCAGCATGGCTTCGCCGATGACGACCGAGGCGCATTCGTCAGGTAGGCCGGTCTTCTCAGCTATGCCTTCGACGAACGAAACGTTGGCCGACTGGAAGCAATTTCGCGCTACGGCGATTGCTCGAGGGTCTCTTTCGACGCCGACATAGCGTTTAGGCGCCAATGCGAGAATCCTACGGGCGGTAGATCCAAGGCCCGGTGCAAATTCGACGACCTCATCATCAGAGGTGATCATCAACCCTTTGATGAGCGCTTCCGTCGCCTCAAGACCTCCTGGCCGAAGCACACGTTTTCCGAGCCGTGCTAGGAGCCAATGCCCTGGCATTTTGGCGATGTCGAGGTCATCCCCTGGGAAATCAGATGAAGCAGTCGAGTGGCTAGTCATGATGAGCTTCCTTACCGGTCGCAGCTGGACGATCGACAGTGCGGCTGGTCGAGCTTCACGATGGAAGGTCCGCACACACCCCATCACCTCTTCGAAACGATCGGCCGTGGACTTTAGAAATATTCGTGATATATCTTTAAACCAACGTCGGTGAACTTCCAATAGTAATGGAAGGGCTGAACGGGTAGGCCCCACAATTTTAATTTTTCGAATCCAATAATAAGTGAAGTTGTGTGTATAGCTAAGAGCTAGAAGACAATAGGTTTAGGTTAGAGGTCTAGTTAAGAATGGAAGTAACAATACATAGAATTTATGATCAACCGCTTCCGTCCGGATATAAAGTATTGGCGGACCGTCTGTGGCCTCGTGGAATCTCAAAAGAGGAAGCACATCTCGATGCTCACTGGGCGGAATGTGCGCCGTCAGACGAGTTGAGAAAGTGGTTCTCTCACGACGCTGAAAAATGGGGTGAGTTCAGGAAGAAATATCTGCATGAACTTAGTGAGAAAAAGGACACAGTTAGATCATTAGTCCGAGAGTCTAAGGAAGAAAGGATAATACTGCTTTATGGAGCCAAGGATACTGATCATACTCATGCAAAAGTACTGAAAGAATACATAGAGAAGCTGCAGTAGCAGGTTTGAAGCCCGTCGATTGAGATACCGATCTCGAATCGAAAGAGAGATTTGTGTGCACCGTGGCGCGCCGGTCATGGTGCTTCCTTTCCGGTCTTCCTTTGGAGGGCCGGTCTTTTTTCGTCGGCATGTGAAGCATTCGCAGATTGATTCTGTGATTGAAGGACAGGTGAATGAGGCGTTTGCGCCATGGTCGAGCTGTCGTCTGCGGTGTTGCCGTATTATTGGCCTTGCAGGGTAATGCGGGCGGAGGGTCTCTATCGCGTGAGTCCGGTGGCCATGGTCGGTTGTGATGGCTTAGGTAAGACGAAAAGAGAGGCGGCCGCTCGCGCTAAGCAGGCACTTCAATCTTATTTGTGTTCGCGGAAGCACGAGGCGTTCTTGGCGCTCGGTCTTCCCCGGCATCCTGAGGTGAGCTCTTACCTTTCTGGTGAGATGATACGATTGGAAATCGAGTTGCCTCTCTGAGACCCCTTCCTCACAAGGTGAGTTCCTTCTTGGATCGAAGCATCGAGCGCTGTTCTTTGCCCTGAGCGGTTCTCACTCGAAGAGCCATTAGCGCGGACGGCTTAAGCGGCGTCTGACCTGGTCAATCATACGGCTCCAGTTTTGATCATGACTGAGAAAACAAACCAATTGGCTATATTGATAGAGCGGTACCAGGAGGATCAGGCGGCTCTGAGAGACTCGTCCGGTCGCATGCGTGGCGATGGATGCTTAGAGAGAACCGTTGAACAGATGATAGGGACATCGGTTGAATCGTCGGAAGATGCCCTAGCGGCGCTCGATTGGCTTCAAAAGGAGGTGGGCGTCACGATTCTGGATCTTCGGGGGGACTTTCTTTACGAGCGTGCTGGTTCCTGGTTGATGAAGAGCCTGCGCAGCTATGTTGAGCGATCATATCGCTAGCGCTGGAACCGCTCTAAAAGTGCCAAAGGTCAAGTTGTCCGCGAAATGCGTTGTCCTCATTCATTCCTGGACGACGCGTCGCAGCCCCTCTAAGGCAGTCTCAAGGAGCGCCTCATCGCTTTGAGCTGAACAGACCGCGTAGACCGGATAGAAAAAGCTCGGAGCGCCTGGAACGAGATGGAGTTTGCCAGAGCTAAGATGCGCCTCAACCATCCTCTTGCGGAAATAGCCGCAGCCGCCGCCCTCGACGATGTAGTTCAGTCCGAGCAGGCCTAGTCCGCCCACGACGATTGGCGGATTGCTGATCTCGGGGAAAGCCATCGCGTGTTGCTTCGCGAACTCCGGGCCCCAATCGACATAAACGTATTTTTCCGGTTCGCAGTCACGCATATCGGGATCGGAGCTGACGAGGACGAGCTTTTCTTCCAGGAGGAGCTCAACCCTCACGCCGGGTCGATATTGCGGTGCATACATGATGGCGAGATCGAGAACGCCGGCCGTAACTTGTTCCATTAGGGACCCTGGAAGATCCACCTGTATGCGTAGGGCGATCTCCGGAGCCGCTTGGCGCATCCAGTGCAGCCATTCAAGCATCCAAGGATGCCATAAGATCAGCTCGCCCCCCACGGCGAGAGATGCGCGGTGACCTTCCGGAATGGCCACCTGGTGTCGAGCCCGTTCCCAGAGCTGAAGAAATGTTGGTGCATAGCGCAGGAACTGTTGCCCTTCCGGGGTCAAGGATGCGCCACTTTTGTTGCGCACGAACATCCGCTTCCCAAGCTTCTCTTCCAGCGATCGGATACGGGCGCTCACCGTCGTTTGACTGACATTCAATTGCTCAGCGGCGCGTATGAAACTTTGGGTGCGCACAATCTCGAGGAAGGTACGCGCTAGCTCGATGTCCACGGGACGTTCCTTAAATCGATATGATGCAGAATTCCTGCACTAAACGAACGATTATATTCGTTTGTCTGAACGGCGGGAATGCACCCAGTATGATCAATCGAGGCCCTTGCCGAAAGGCGACTATCAGCGTTTGCGAACATGCGACAGAGCCGGCTTTCATCACCTCCCTGCTACTTGGAAATGTTCGATACGGCCGAGGAACAGGAGCAGCCCCCTTACGACCTGAAGCGTTGGAGGCATACGCAACGCAACCGGCTCATTGAGGAGCGGCTCTATCTGAGTCCGGAGATCCGGAGCTTTTACGCCAGACAGATCGTAGAGAAGCTCAATCAGTATTTGCCCGACGTAAAAGGGCTGACGATCAGCGGATACTGGCCATGTAAGGGCGAGCCAGATCTCCGACCTTGGTTGAATTCGCTCCCTCGGAGAGGCGCTCGTGCCGCCCTTCCGGTCGTTATAGCGAAAGACGAACCACTCAACTTCCGAACATGGCGTGAAGGGGATCCGCTTGAGCGCGGCGTGTGGAATATTCTCCATCCCGCCGAAGGATCAAACGTACTTCCTGACGTCACAATCGTGCCGCTGGTCGGATTTGATTCCTCTGGTTACCGGCTGGGTTATGGCGGCGGGTATTTCGACCGGACATTGGCCGTTACGCACGACCGCCGCGCGATCATCGGAGTCGGCTACGGCGAATCTGAGCTTCTGACCATCTACCCGCAAGCCCATGACATCCCGATGGATGTCATCGTTACCCAAACCCAAATCAGATCCTTCGAACGATGATAGTCATCCGATACCGGTAGATCGACTTCCCAAATCCAGCAAAATAAATGCACTGAAATACGAATTATATTCGTTTGTCGGGACACAGGGCAGGCGCGACACTATCTTGGGTTTACCGCGCAAGGGTGATCCCACTCGCCCCCAGTTCAGGATATCGATGAGTTGGCATGAGCGTCTTTGACTTTCAAAAGCTTGGTCTCACGGAAGAGCAGTGGAGCCGCATCAAGGAGTTGGCAAACAGCCTGAGCCCTGAGCAGTCTCTGTGGTTGAGCGGCTATTTCGCAGGCATAGATTCTCGGCTTCGAGAGCCCGGGCATCCGGTCGAACAAGCTCTTGAGGACGAAGCATCGTCTCGGTGCGTAACGATTCTTTTCGGTAGCGAGACAGGCAATAGCCGTGAGCTCGCCTCCGCGCTTGGGAATGCGCTGCGAGAAGATGGGCATAAGGTCTCCATGCAAGACATGGCGGTTTACAAGCCTCGCCAGCTCAAGAGTGAGCATGAGGTGTTGATCGTTACGAGCACCCATGGAGAGGGCGATCCTCCCGCGACCGCGCTGAATTTTTTTGAGTTCTTGGAGAGCAAGAAGGCGCCTGAGCTCTCTCATCTCCGCTATTCGGTTCTGGCTCTCGGCGATTCCACCTACGATCAGTATTGCGAAGCAGGCAAACGGCTTGATCGCCGCCTTGAGCAGCTTGGCGCAATGCGCCTTGTCGATCGTGTCGACTGTGACGTCGACTACGAAGATGCCGCTGCCGACTGGATGAGAATGGTCACCGACCGCCTTAAGAAGTCGAATGACCAAGCTTATCGCGGTGGCGGGGCGGCGGACGTCCTCTCGTCGTCAAACCCAGCGTCCGCCGCCATTTTCGATCAGTCCAATCCGTTCAATGCGAGTGTTATCGATAATTTCGTGCTGACGGGGCGTGGATCGAGCAAGGAGACTCGACATGTTGAACTTTCCGTCGAGGGGGCAAGGTTAGAATTTGAACCTGGCGATGCGCTGGGAATGTTCGCTCGCAATGACCCTCGATTGGTGGAGAGAGTCATCGGAGCGCTCGGGCTGGCAGCCGAGTCCGAGGTCGTAATCGACGGCGAACCCTGTCGTCTGGATGCCGCATTATCCGAAAGGTTTGAGCTTACATCTGGAACCACCCGCTTCATCAACAAGTGGGCCGAGCTTACGGACGCGGAAGAGCTGAATGCTTTGCGCGGCAAAGAGCAGGCGTCCGAGCGTGCGGCGTTCTTAGAGCAGAACCACATTATCGATATCGTTAGTCGTTTTCCGGCGACTGGTGTCGATCCGGACGACTTCGTCGCCGGTTTGCGCCGGATGCGTCCTCGTCTCTATTCTATTGCTTCGAGCCCTGCTTTCGCGCCGGACGAGGTCCATCTGACTGTTGCGACCGTCAGATATCCTCTGAACGGAGACGAGCGCACCGGGATCGCGACGGGGCACGTAGCGGGTCTTTGTGAGACGGAAGCCGTACTTCCCGTCTACATCCAGCCTAACCCCCGGTTTCGCTTGGCGCCGGACGACGTGCCGATACTCATGGTGGGGGCTGGGACAGGCGTCGCACCATTCCGCGCATTCATGCAGGAGCGCGAGGCGCGCGGATCTTCAGGTCGTTCTTGGCTCGTCTTTGGCGAACGGAATTTCCATACCGATTTCCTCTACCAGACCGAATGGCAGCAATGGCTGGCGGACGGAACCCTGAGCCAGATGGATGTCGCATTTTCACGGGACCAGTCAGCCAAGGCTTATGTGCAACACCGCTTGGCCGAACGGTCTCGGGACGTTCTCGACTGGCTCGAAGACGGGGCGACCCTCTACGTTTGCGGGGGACGAAATCTCGCTCCGGCTATTCACGCGACCCTCACCGACATTCTAAAGCAGGAGGGTGGACATAGCGATGTGTCGGCGGCCGAGTATCTCGGTGCGATGCAGAGCGATGGCCGCTATCAGATCGATGTCTACTAGCTCCGAAGGCTCCACTCGGTCGGATCGTAGCGCCGACCTCTCTCAGCCTCTGGAAAAGCTGCACGACGACGAATCCTTGAAGGCTGAAAGTGACCAGCTTCGGGGAAGGATTTCGGAAGGGCTCGCTGATCCAGTGACGGCCGCCGTTCCCGGCGAGGACCCCAAGCTCATGAAGTTTCATGGGCTTTATCTTCAGGATGATCGAGACATTCGCGATGAGCGCCGGCGCCAGCGACTGGAGCCCGCTTTCTCCTTTATGGCGCGCGTGCGCCTTCCGGGCGGAGTCTGCAGTCCATCCCAATGGCTCAAGCTCGATAAATTAGCTCGCGACTACGGTGGAGAGAGTCTGCGTCTGACCACCCGACAGACCTTCCAGTTTCACCGCGTTCAGAAGCGGAATCTACCTTCGTTGATGAGAGGGCTGGACGAGGTTCTGCTCGACACCAAAGCGGCGTGTGGAGACGATTGCCGCGGCGTGATGTGTTCGGTCAATCCGTCTATGTCCGACCTTCATGCAAAGGTGTACGCGATCGCGAAGAACGCGAGCGATTGGGCCATTCCCAAGACTGGAGCGTATCGAGAGATCTGGTTCGGAGAGGAACGGTTGTCTCCGCGTGGGCCGGAGGAGCCGCTCTACGGAAAGACCTATCTGCCTCGCAAGTTCAAGATTGGTTTCGTCCTGCCACCGAGCAACGACATCGACGTTTACGCTCAGGATCTCGGGTTTATCGCTATCGTCGAGAAGGGCAAGCTGGTCGGCTTCAACGTCGCTATTGGCGGCGGCATGGGACGGATCGACCGCAATCCGAACTCATATCCTCGTCTTGCGGACGTCATCGGCTTTGTGGAGGTAGAGGATGTCCTCCCCATGATCGAAGCCGTTATGTCGACCCAGCGAGACTATGGCAATCGTGCCGATCGCGCTCGCGCCCGCTTCAAATACACCATCGACGACAAAGGGCTGCAATGGATCAAATCCGAGATTGAAGCCCGACTCGGCTTCGATCTGGCGCCGGCTCATCCCTTCACCTTCACCTCCAACGGGGACGTTCTCGGCTGGCAGAATGGGAGCGATGGGTTCCATCACTTCACGCTCTTCATTCAGAGTGGCAGGCTCATCAACCGAGAGGGGGCGAAGCTTCTAGACGGTGTCCGAGAGATCGCGGAAATCCATACGGGAGAGTTCCGGGTCACGCCGAACCAGAACCTGATCATAGCGAAGGTTTCTGAAGATGAGCGGGATGAAATCGAACGCTTGCTTGAAGCAAATGGGCTTTCCGACCTGAACCGTGGAAGCGGACTGCGGTTGAATTCCATGGCTTGCGTGGCGCTACCGACTTGCGGTTTAGCCATGGCGGAAGCAGAACGCTACCTCCCGACGCTCATTCCAAAGATCGAGTCCATTCTCGATGACCACGGTCTCTACGACGAGCCTATCACGCTCCGTATGACCGGTTGTCCGAATGGCTGTGCGCGGCCTTACATTTCCGATATCGGTCTCACGGGTCGAGCCCCCGGCAAATACAACCTCTATCTCGGCGGAGGATTCCACGGTCAGCGCCTCAATCGTTTGGTGCTGGAGAATGTCGGAGAAGAGGCCATTCTCGAAAAGCTCGCAAGCGTCATTGCTCATTATGCCTCCGAGCGGGAAGCATCGGAGCATCTCGGCGACTTCGTGGTGCGTGCCGGCTATCTCTCTGAACAACGAATTGGATCGGACACTTCGCGCCGGCAAGAGTGAAAGGAGACCCATGTCATTAGAGTTGGGACAAATCGCACCGGACTTCGAACAGCAAAGCACGGAGGGCCGGATCCGTTTCCATGAGTGGCTGGGAGATTCCTGGGGACTCTTCTTTAGTCATCCCAAAAACTTTACGCCGGTCTGCACCACAGAACTGGCCGAGGTCGCGCGTTTGAAACCCGAGTGGGATAAGCGAAACGTCAAGCCGATCGGGCTGTCTGTCGATCTGCTCGACAGTCACGCGACCTGGGAGCAGGATATTTCAGAAACGCAGGGCCACGCCCTCAATTTTCCGCTCCTGGCCGACGCAGATAAGAGCGTGGCCTCGCTATACGGGATGATCCACCCGGAGGCCGATCCCGCCGTGACCGTCAGGGCGGTCTTTCTCATCGACCCCGCGAAGCGCATTCGGTTGGTGCTCGTCTATCCACCAAGTGCAGGGCGAAATTTTGCCGAGATCATTCGCGCCATCGATAGCATCCAGCTCAGCGACAAGTCGAAAGTGGCGACCCCGGTAAATTGGGAGCCGGGAGACTCCGTAATTGTCT
Source organism: Methyloligella solikamskensis (assembly GCF_042676065.1). Classification (NCBI taxonomy): domain Bacteria; kingdom Pseudomonadati; phylum Pseudomonadota; class Alphaproteobacteria; order Hyphomicrobiales; family Hyphomicrobiaceae; genus Methyloligella; species Methyloligella solikamskensis. The sequence continues at coordinate 678,566 of NZ_JBHTJO010000001.1, forward strand.
CGCCAGCGCTTACCGATGAACAGGCGAAAGAATTGTTCCCGCAGGGCTGGCGAGCGTTGAGACCTTATCTCCGTATGGTCGATCTGCCGGATTGATCTCATCGATAGGAAACGCCATGAAGCGCAATCTCAAGCCTGAAACCGTCGCTGCCGGCAATGGTATTGCGACTGACGAGACTTATGGTGCCGTCACGCCTCCAATATACCTGTCGAGCACGTTTGCGTTCGAAGGCTTCGAGAGAAGTGGGCCCTACGATTACTCACGGACCGCAAATCCTAGCCGGGCCCTGCTGGCCGACACGATCGCTCGACTCGAAGGAGGGAGTGGAGCGATCATTACCTGCTCTGGAATGTCTGCAGTCGACCTGCTTCTCAGCCGCCTTTCGGCAGATGAGCTTGTCGTCGCACCGCACGATTGCTACGGCGGCACCTATCGACTTCTGGCCAATAGAAGTGAGCGAGGGCATTTCTCCGTCAGCTTCGTAAATCAGGCCGATGAGATAGCTCTGGCGGCTGCGATGGAGCAGTATCCAGCGTTGGTCCTGATAGAGACTCCGAGCAATCCCCTGATGAGGATCGTGGACATTGAGCTGGTCTCAAAACGGGCGAAAAGCGTTGGCGCCAAAGTCGCTGTCGACAACACGTTTCTCACGCCGGCGCTACAACGACCGCTCTCCCTCGGCGCCGACTACGTAATCCACTCCACAACAAAATACTTGAATGGTCATTCCGATGTCGTCGGCGGTGCTTTGGTTTGTGCTGAAGCTACCGAGGTCGACGAATTGGCATCGTGGGCGAACATCACGGGCGTCACGGGTGCACCCTTTGATTCATATCTCACTCTACGGGGACTGCGAACCTTATTCCCAAGGATGGGTCGCCAACAGTCAAACGCCAAATATATAGCCAGCTACTTGAACAAGCATCCGCAGGTCTCTGTGGTCCACTATCCGGGCTTGCCGGATCACCCAGGGCACAAGATCGCGGGACGTCAGCAGAGCGGGTTCGGAGCTATGCTGAGCTTCGAGCTGGAAGGAGGTGCCGCAGCTGTTGCGCCCTTCGTCGAGAATCTCTCGGTTTTTACCCTGGCGGAGTCTCTTGGTGGCGTAGAGAGCTTGGTCGCGCATCCTGCGAGCATGACGCATCTCGGCATGGGTGCGTCAGCGCGCGATGCGGCCGGGATCGACGCTGGACTTCTCCGCCTTTCCATAGGGGTTGAGGCCGTTGATGATCTGATCACAGATCTCGAAGAAGGCTTCGGCGCAATCCAAGATCGGACAGCAGCTTGAGGAGAAGCTCGATCGCATCGTTTGCGGGCACTCTTTCTAATGCCAGCGTCTCGGCTCCAAGGCGACCTTAAGGATGAGAACCCGAATTAGTGGGCCTAGAGAATCCTGAAATCCAGCTGTCGATCAAGCCGGCGAATGCCGCACACCAAGCAAGTCCGGCGATTATCATGAATCCTTTGGACAGCGGTAGTAGGAACGGCTCGTCAAATGTCCGTGCGAGATGAAACGTGCACACCGAATACATTCCAAGGGGGAACACGCCGCCCCAGTAAAGCGGGTCGTAGACGAAGGGCACTCCACGGATCGCATACCGCCAAAATCCAAGGAGCAGAAGCATCGGTATCCACCATGTTCCAGCGGACCAAAAAGAGAGCGTGACGCCCTGGATGAACGGCATCAATTGGGCTATCACAGGTGATATTGGAGCGGCCTGCAGCAGGAGTGTGCCGGTAAGCGTGGAGATCGCCAGCGCACCCATATTAATCCAATAGGGCGGTGTGAGATCTTCCGGTGACATCGGATAGAACGTGTACCGGAAGAAGATCAGAGTGATCAGAAGAAGGTAAAGTGCGCCTCCGCCTAGCCACAATACCAAGGCCGCAAAGAAAAGCTGTTCGCTGAAAGCGTCAGCGACTCCGGCACCGACCAAAAGAATCGTTAGGATCGCTAGGGATTGGGCTGCGACAACACTAACGAGCCATCCCCCATTTATACCATCGGTCAGTGCTGGCTTGTTCGGAATGACCGTGAGTAGTGCGAAGAGGCCGTAGGTCACCAGCAGCCAGAGAGCTGCGGCTACAGCCCAAAATACGCTGGCCAGGCTCGGCGCGTCCGCCTGAATAAGCAATTGGCTGCCGAAAACGGCGGATGCGGCTACCAGAGTGAAGAAGCCAACGCCGCGACTGTGACTTTGGAGATCGGCCATGAAGGCGCCTGGGCGAAGCAGCGCCCGGGCTGCCGTCAGAACGATCAACGAGCCAAAGAATACCGCGTTTAGCCACAGTAGCAGCGTCGGCAGAACCGACACCTGGTGCAGATGCATTGAGATCGAAACGATGCCGGTGGCCATGACGAGCGCGAAATAAGCCGGATGGAGCGTCTCCAACTCGTCGGGATGAGCTCGTTGAATCCGAGCGCAAAAGAACTTCATCTGTCGAATGCCGGTGCTTCAAATTACGCCAAGGAAGCTCATTGCGTCGGCGACACGCACAAAGCCCGCGATATTGGCGCCGAGGACATAGTCGCCAGGGGCGCCGTATTCTTCGGCCGTGGCCGCACAACTGTCGTGGATGTTCCGCATGATCGAGGCCAGCCGCATCTCCGTCTGCTCGAAAGACCAGCTATCGCGCGAAGCGTTCTGCTGCATTTCGAGAGCCGACGTGGCGACGCCGCCGGCATTTGCCGCCTTGCCCGGACCGAAGAGTACGTCGGCCTCCTTGAAGAGTCGCGTCGCTTCGGGCGTACATGGCATATTGGCCCCTTCGCCCACGGCGATGACCCCATTCTCGATGAGCATCTTGGCATCTTTACCGCTAAGTTCGTTTTGGGTTGCGGAGGGCATGGCGACATCGCAAGGCACCTCCCAGATTGAGCCGCCGGCAATGTAGTCGACATGGTCGCCTCTCAGGCGTGCATATTCAGAGATGCGTTCGCGACGGCTCTCCTTGATCTTCTTGAGCAGCGTGAGGTCGATTCCCTTCGCGTCCAGGACGTAGCCGCCCGAGTCCGAGCAGGCAACGACCGTTCCCCCTAGCGATTCGACCTTCTCGATGGTGTAAATGGCGACGTTGCCAGAGCCAGAGACGACCACGCGTTTGCCGTCGAAGTTGTCGTTCTTCGTGGCCAGCATCGACTGAACAAAATACGTATTGCCGTAGCCGGTGGCTTCGGTCCGCGCCCGCGAGCCTCCAAAAGATAGCCCCTTGCCCGTTAGAACCCCCGCCTCGTAGCGATTGGCGAGCCGCTTATATTGACCAAACATGTAACCAATCTCACGTCCGCCCACTCCAATATCTCCCGCCGGCACATCGGTCTTGTCCCCGATATGGCGGGAGAGTTCGGTCATATATGACTGGCAGAACCGCATGACTTCGGAGTCCGAGCGACCTCTCGGAGAGAAATCGGATCCCCCTTTGCCGCCGCCGATCGGTAAGCCCGTCAGGGCATTCTTGAAGATTTGTTCGAAGCCCAGAAACTTGATGATCCCGAGATTGACGGATGGGTGGAAGCGAATCCCTCCCTTGTAGGGGCCGAGGGCAGAGTTAAACTGAACGCGAAAGCCACGGTTAATGTGGACTTGACCTTGGTCGTCCGTCCAAGGAACTCGAAAAATGATCTGACGTTCAGGCTCGCAGATTCGCTCGATCAAGGCATGGTTGGCGTATTCGGGATGTTTGGCGACTACCCGTCCCAGGCTCTCAAGTACCTCGCGAACAGCTTGAAGAAATTCCGGCTCTCCGGCATTCCTGCGACAGACCTCGTCAAAAATGGGTTCGAGCTTTTCGTCGAGACTAGGCATCGATCTCCTCTGATGAGAATGCGTAATTTCTAGGCAGGATGTAAACAGTAGTACCGCAATGCACTGGCCGCTTGCAGCTAGAAATGCTCAAAAAATAAGCGCGACTGTCAAAAAAATGTTCAGAGGGTGAAGGGATGTTGTCCGAAGCGATGAGCGTAAATGTCGGGCGGCCAAACTGCCGCATCCCGTAGGTGGCCTTGCATAGCCTCTGCGAGCCATGAGCGCTCTGGCGCTGTCATCACGGTAGCGATGCTCGCTGCGTAGTGGGTAGGCTTATTGTAGCCTTGAGGCCGGGCTCATTATCAGCAATCTCGAGCTGGGCGTCGTGAAGCTTCGCAATAGCTGCACTGAGGGGTATTCCCATCCCATGCCCCGCCACGCCACGTGTGGATTCTGGTCGGAAAAAGGGCGTAAAGACCTGTTCTCGATCATCTGAGCTCATTCCCGGTCCATCATCTGCGATGACAATAATCCAACCAGTCCGATTGCCATTCTCGGTGAGAGAAATGGTGATGGTTGTGCCCGCCGGACAATACCGGATGGCATTTTCAACGAGGTTGCTGAGCATTTGGAACAAGAGTTCTGGTTCGCCCAAAATGTTTCCATCGCCTGCTGTCAGCTCCTTGTTGAGATTCTGGCCAGCATCCTGGATGACAGGCTCGTAGACATCCATCAGCTTGTTCACCAGGCCTTGGAGGCTCGTCTTCACGAACCGTGAGCGCAAATGACCTGCTTCGATCTGTTTTATGTCGAGCATGGAATCGACCATGCTCAACATAGAGTCGATCTCGCAAACCGACGCTTCCAAGATGTCCGTAATATTCTCGTCCGAGCTGTTGCTCGCATGCTCCAACTGACCGCGCAATCGGATCAAAGGATGCTTCAGCGTATGGGCGATTTCTGCCGATGAATTATTGAGGTTCTGGATCAGCATATGCATCCGGTCGAGCATGATGTTAATCTCGGTCATTGTCCTGCCGAGTCCGGTGCTCGATGTGGTGATCGGGATGCGTGCTCCTAAATCGCCCGCCGCGACACGAGTGAGCGTCGATGTGATCCGATTCAGATGTCTGTTGTAACGGGAATAGAGGTACAGAGCGGTGAGCACACCGGCCGAGCCAAGGATCCCAAGCAAAAGAGCGATGGCAAGGGCCGACGTGTGTAGCAACACCGAGATGCTGGTACATAGGTCGCTCATGATTGCCTTCGCTTATTCGCCACTGTCGACGCAATAGCCGCTACCGCGGACCGTGCGGATCAGAGGAGAAAAGGGGGCTCGATCCACCTTGGCTCGCAATCGGGAGATGTGAGTCTCTATGACGCTGGTCTTTGGTTCGAACCGAAGACCCCAGACGCTCTCCAGCAGCATCGTTCGCGTCACGACACGCCCCTTGTTTCTTAAAAGCACCTCAAGAAGGGCGAACTCTCGCGGTAAGAGATCAATCCGACTGGTTTGTCGTGTGACGCTGCGCGTGGCTGTGTTCAACTCGAGATCTCCGGCTCGAAGTACATCATCTTCGGCACGCATCGGGGGGCGGCGTGCGAGTGCATTGACCCGAGCGAGAAGCTCGGAGATCGCAAACGGTTTTACGAGGTAGTCGTCACCTCCTACATCGAGTCCTTGGACCCTGTCGTTGATGCTGCTGAGAGCCGTGAGAAAAAGGATGGGACACGCGATCTGGCTGCTGCGCAATGATTTCGCCACCGAAAGACCGTCAAGACCTGGCAGCATTCTATCCAGAATAATCAGATCGTACTCTTCCTGGATTCCGAGCACTAGGCCATCCCGTCCGTCGGCGATCACGTCGACGGAATGGCCGGCCTGGCTCAGCCCTCCTACGATTTGGGACGCGGTTACTTCGTCATCCTCAACAACCAGCATACGCATCCAAATACCTTAGCACTTAGATCGGACGCAGGTGGATAGACCAATCAATCCTGCGAGCGAAAAGTCATTACAGAATTTGTAAGGTTGGTGCCAAGAAACCCCAAGGTCGAGGGGTTACGTTACCCAGGTGGCTACTTCTGAGAGCACTTTGCTGCTTGCACGGTCAGATGGTTCTTATTGCCACCCATCAACAGACCGTAGGCTGAGTGTGATTGGAGCTGATTATTTCCTAGCCTTGTCCGGTGCGATATCGGACGCTCGGCCTGCTCAATGTCCGTTCTCTGACATCGAGCAGGCCATTTTTGTTTGGACGGCTGGCTCCACCTTGAAATGCCTACAACGTGTCACATAGTCGTCAGAATGACGGCTCGAAGGAGCGGCGAATTTGCCGCCTAGCGTTAGCGTCACCCTCCATTTGTTCACTATCTGCCGACCTCTCGTCAGGACATAGGACAAAGAGAGATCATGAGACATAACAACAGGACTTGGCGATACGAGCTCTGGCTGCAGGGTCGTGCGTGCAGCTCCTCGCTGCTCACAAGCGCGCGAATGTTAACCAGCCTCAGCCGACGTATCTGGTTCGGCTTCTCACTCTTAACGGCCATTCTGGTAATATCGGTTCCGGTCGCCGCCGACGATCTCGACCGTGAGCAAGTGATCGATTTGCTTGCGGCGACGGGCACGGGACAGGTTCCTGATCTTACCCGCAAGGATCTTACAGGCTTGGATCTGTCGGGAGTTGATTTTAAAGGGGCCGACCTATTCGCAGCTGATTTAAGCGGCGCGAAGCTTCGCGGTTCTAACCTGTCACGGGCCAATCTCAACCGCGCCGTGCTTACGGAAGCTGACCTAACTGAAGCCAACCTGCGCGCCGCCAATATGTTTGCTGTCATTATGAACGGCGCTGACCTCACAGGCGCCGATCTATCCCATGCACGCATCATCGGCGAACTGCGGAACACGCGGTTGAACGAGGCCAAGCTGATCGAAGCTGATCTGGGTTTCGACCCCACCAACCAGAACATGGTGCCCGCTATCGTCGACCTCTCAGGAGCCATCCTCGACGGAGCGAACCTGACAGGCGCGAATCTCACCAGTGCATCGATGCAATATGCCAGCCTCCAAGACGCAGTTCTGCAGAACGCACGTTTAAATTGGGCGAAGTTGGCCGGCACGGATTTCAGCGGCGCAGATCTGTCGGGCGCCGATCTATCGGATGCGGATCTCACTAACGCGGTCCTAACAGGTGTCAGCGGCGCCGACAGTGCTACCGGTCTTGGGGGTGATACAGCACAGTAGCTGTCCCTCGGAAGCACGGTCCGTTATTTCGTACTTGCGCAATATCAGAGGTCGTTCATTTGGGCAGGTGAAGGGGAGACTCCACGGGTTGCGCCGGCGGCGCCAGGCCTCCCAGCCATATCCACGATATGGTCAGTATAGGTCGGGGAGGCGCGCGGTGGGTGATCGCCGCCTCCGCAACGAAATTCTCTAACCACGGCCTCTCAGCCATGTGACGGCTTCGGACGCCTTCGCGGCACCGGTGAAGATGGCGCGATTGTCGGTCTTCAACAGCTCGAGCCAGCTTGCAAGATATTTGGCGTGGTCGGGCCGGGTGTCCTGGGTGATGCCAAGCTCGCTGCACAGGAAGGCCGAGCCGATCTCGGCGACCAGCTCCTCGGCCGCATAGGCCTTGGTGCCGAAGCGCTTGGCGAATTGGCGATCGAGACGGGACTTGCCGCCGGTCCAGTGCACCAGCTCGTGCAGCAAGACCCCATGATAGGCCTCATGGCGGGTCATGGTGTCGGTCCCGCAGAAGAGACCTTCATCGGGCATCTGGATGTGGTCGGTCGAGGGGCTGTAGAAGGCACGCTGTCCGCCATGCTCGATCCTGGCGCCGCTGGCGCCAACGAGCCTCTCGGCGGATCCGATCCGCTCTACGGGTCCAAGAGATGCAAGAGACGGCTCGGGAGACGGTATGGAGAATCCGTCCACCTGATCGGCGTTGAAGACGGCCGAGGCTCGGGCGACGCGACGGCTGCGGTCGTCGCTCTCGTCCTCAAGATCCGGGTCTGCCCGATACTCCTTGTAGAAGATGACGGTGGCGGCTTTCTCGCCCTTGCGGACTTGAGCTCCCTTCTCGGCCCATTGGCGATAGGTCGCCCAGATCGGCGTGGTGAAGTGACGAAGCTCGGCTGCCACCCACAGGGCGATGACGTTGATGCCGTTATAGGCGTTGCCCGTCTGGGCGTTGACCGGCATGGAGAGCGGACCGGATGATTTGCGCCAGGGGAGCTGTGGCTCACCGGGATCGGCTTCGATGGCGGCGATGAGCTTGTCGGTGATTTCGGCGTGCAGGTCTCGCGGGCCGTTGGGATTTCTCGATATAGACATGACGTCGCTCCTTTCGCTTTCGGAGCCCGCCAGGCGGGGGCTCGAATGCCGGCGAAAAGCGACGGGGGCAGGCGGTCGTGGAACCGGGCTGAAGGCCCGGCGGCCCGGCGATAGCCGGAAGCCGAGGGCTTGTCCCTTGAAGCGGCCGCGCCCCGGCGCAAGGTCGGCATCTGTAAAGAGCCGCCCGGCAGGCGCAGGAAACAGCAAAGGGCCGAGTGCCTGGTTAGGGAGGGCCGAGGGCCGCGTTAGGCGAAATTGCGTGAATCTATCGATGACTGAAGCGACATCGATTGCCGCAGAGCTGTCGTGGGACGGTGTGCAGGATCTTGGCACGCCTTCAAAGCAGCTCATCGGCCGGGCATTCTGCAAGAGCTGCAACTTTGGCCGCTTCTGCGGCGTGCTGACCGTCAGCGGTCGTAGGGCAGGGGACATATTGATCGGGGAGGGGCTCGCCGAGCCCTACCGCTGCCGAGGAACGTCCTGTCCGATGAGACGAAACTGGTGTGACTAGGTTGTGCCGCACTTCCATAGCAGCGGTGCGCGCCAATTACTCTAAGCGGGACCTGATGCAGCGCCGAGTGTTTGATTTTGATCGCACGCAAACTGGATGCTGAGGATCGGGCGGCTCTCGCATAAGGAGTTTTATTCAGTCGATCGACTAGAGAGGCTCCTCGACATGCGCGCAGTGCCGAAGGCTTATCCGGAGATCACCGCCTTGGAGTGGGGGCTTGCCCCAAACCTCATGGCTAAAGCTGATTGTGACCCCATTCACTTCCGCCCTCCCTTCAGCGTTGACTATCTGCTGCAAAATCGACTTCGCTTCATCCCCTATGGCTCTCCGGGCGAGGAGCCGCGCCGTCTCCCAGAACGCATGGGTGTCAGGCTGTTCGCCGTCCACGAGGTCCATCGTGAACTGGAGCTCCAACAGGGTGGCAGCGTATTCGGTGCCACGTATCGTGTAGCGGAAGTGGCCGACGCGTTTACCGGATTCCGGTTCTCGCCTAAATGCCTCAGCCCGCCAAATGTCGAACGATTGATGGTAATCGTCAGGCACAAGTGCTGCATCGATCAGAAACTCTCTAGCCTTGTAGGGAGACCAGCCTTCCGACCATTCGACTTTCGGAGGATTCGCTTCGCGTCGCTTGAGCGTCCGAAGGTCGTCGATGATTCGTCGGATGGTCGCTCGATCATTAACTGGTGTCAGTTGCAAGTTGCGGACGTAGCGCTTGAGGAAGTCCAGGTTCAAGCGGAACCCAAATAGGCCACGCCAAAAGGCGTAGCGTCGCAGTTTCTCGTCGGGAACCGCGTTATCCAATCGCTGGGATGCGTTCTCGTACGTTGTGTAAACCAGCAGACCATAGAGAAACGGCAAAAACATCAACGAGAGAATTATCGGCAGCGCAAACTCCCGGGCTGTTTCAAGTGTGAAGAAGGCGCTTGGATCGGCGAAAATGCGATAGCCACTGTAGGCAATGAATAGCAGGCCAAACAACGCTACCAGTGTCGACAACGGAGCGATGAGGGAGGCGTACTCTTTGCGATACTCCGCCATCGCCAACAGCATGCTGCTTACGAAGATGAGCGGGACAAGCAGGAGCTCCAGCAAAAGCGGGAGCACGTAAAACTCGCCGATAAAGATGACGATCGCAGCACCACTAAGGGCATCCTTCGCGAGCGTTTGGATTGCTTTCTCACCTTTTTCGCTCTGGACCACCTCCATCATGGCCAGAAGAATGAAGGTTACGCCCCAAAGGATCGTGGTCTTCAGGTTGCTGATGCTCCAGACGCCGATCGCATAAAGGAGCCAAACGCAAACGGCGGTGTAGGCCGTGGCGAGCAACATCAGGATGATGATTGGAAAGAATCCCCTGACCAACCCAAGGGCGGCCTCGCGCGTATCTCTGGAGCGCAAGCTCCACAGCAAAAATCCTCCCACCCAAAGCAGGATTGCGATTTCACGGTTATCGAGCTCAAACGCGGGAATTGGCGCATCCATCGGCAGAGGTTGGCTGACGATGATTCAGGCTGACAAGATGATGCGTAGCAACAAAGTGCAAGGATGCAGCAGAAATTTCCGTTCTATGCACTGATGGATCGCGGAAAGCATGTGCGCGAACGGCATTTAACATAACGATCATTATGCGTCTAAAATGTTGATTTAATAGGATTTTTGTGATGGGCGTCAGCCGGACGACTGAGAGCTCATCTACTTTCGTGATCTCGTCATGATGGATCTGAAGCTAAGGCTATGGGCCACGGCTTACCGGAAAAAATATTTGGATGCCTGGGCTCAAGATCGGGCCTACCGTGTTCGTCACGCAACTTGTCAATGTAGGTTAGGCAGTCGTTTGCAAGCTCCTGTTCCTCAGGAGTGCCGGATAACAGTTCGAACAGGTCCTTGCGTAATTCTGTAGCCGGCGCGGGGATGATTTCAAAGGCCCCTTGCCAGTGCTCGACGGGCTGGCGCGCAGTGACCACAGTCTCCAGAGCGTCGCGGAGGTTGCGGTCCAGTTTTCTGCCGAAGTCGGTGTGCTGGCCGACAATCATCATTACGATAGATCTATCAGCAATCTCCGCCAATGCACGCTCAACAATCTCTAGCGCAGGACCTTCTGCCTGGGCGTATCGTGTTTGAAGCTCTAAACGCACTTCCTCATTCTCGCGCGCAAGGGATGCTAACTGTCGCGCCAGATGCCAGGTATCGATGCTCGAACCTCGGCTGCTTACGGGTCCATTCTGGATAAAGTCTAGGAGCATTCGGACTGCCTGAGCGGTATTTCGACTCAGTAAGGCTTGTGTCCATTCGTATTCGGCGGCGAAGCGTGGGTCCTTGTTGGCAAGTGCGAGAAGGAGCTCCTCTCCCTCTCCCGGAGCATAAGCCAGCGCAGTGACCAAGCTGCGGAGAGACCACGGGGCTAGATGGATATCGTCGAGAAGGTCTAGGCCTTCCAAGAGCAGCGCGGGACGATCTGAGAAGGCGAGGAGCTCGAGCCACTGGGTGAGTCCGGGGCTGTTATCGACACGCCAAGACTCGGTCTTGGTCTTGTCGAGAAACTCCTTAAGACCTTGCATTATGAGATTGGCACTAAGCATTTCTCCGGATTCGACGAGCGTGAGAAGCAAGCGTTGTTTGCTGATCAAACCTAGCGGAAGGTCAAGCAGGGTTGAGATGAGTTCCTGTTTTTCCTCATACGGCATGCTAAAGGCGACACTGGCGAGTTCGATAGCGCGCCGTTGTGACGGCTCGTCGGAGGCGTTGGCAAGTTCTCGGACTGCGGTGAAAATGCTTTCGGCCAATGGATCGGCTTCAATCTCATTCCTGCGTCTTGCTTCTCTTTTTGCTGGAACGAGGGAGTAGTCCGGCCAAGTGGCGCCAATTGAAGGTTCCCTCTCTCGACCACGTTTCCGGGAAGAGATTTGCTTTAGAACAAAGGCCGCGCGCTCGCCGAAATCCGGATGTCTTAAGAGGCCCTCCATGGTCCTGACCACATCGGAGTTGCCTATGGCCGCGAAAGCCCGGCCGTATTGCAAGACCCAGGAATGTGCCGCTTCCGATGATCCGGCAACTCCCCGTAAGAGAGCTTCACGGCGTTCCCGCCTCTCAATATCCCAACGACCCAGGTCTTTCGTGAGCAATCGCGTGAGTAACGTGACTAAGTCCGGATGGGCAAGTCTCTCTATCGCCGTCGCCACTTCGGCCATTTGATATCTGGTAGACGATTTATCAGAGAGTAATGTTTCGCCCCATTCATTGATCGTTTTAACAAGGCGTTCAAGACGCTGTTCATCTAACTGAAGGGGTTTACGGTCGTAGTCTGTGCCGTGACGAGCTAGGAGATCGGCTAAGAGAGCGATTTTCTCTGTGTCCGTAGTAGAGGCATGCTCTTGCAGTGCGTCGACAAATGGCTGGATGCGGGTGTTTTGGATCAAGGCTCTGATCCGATGGTACTCATCGTGAGAGTGAGGCGAAGACCGATCAATAGCTGCATGAGCGTCGAGAAGCTGGTCGATTAGACAACTCACCGTATTCATGCCGATAACATTGGAGGCTGCTGACGCCACTTCTTTAGGAGTGTCCCTGTTGAGAACGGCTTCTCTCAGGGGGCCCTGATCGACAAGGGGTGCATCTCTCAAGAAGTCAGAGCAGCCGTAAGGCAGTTCTCGCCCCCCTTCGAGGCGTGCGAGTAGTCCTTTGACTACCGCGCCCGGACGATGTTCGTAAGCTCGGTAGATCGTAGATGCAGCGTGCTCTGCTTCAGATTCGAATGCCGGCGCCGAGATGATATCAGCAATAGCTTGATCGGCACCCTCCGCATGCTCGCGTAGGAGAACTTCTTCAAGTTCAAGGAGTGGATTGGGCTGATCAGCCAGCTGCTTTGCTCGTTCCGAGGCGAGCCGTGCTGCTGCTTCTTCTCCTGCGAGTTCTGGTCCGTACGAGTGACGAGCTAACAGTGACCAGACTTCATCGGGGGCCCCGGCGAGCAACTCGCTCACCCAGCGGTCGGCACGGCGAAAATGGAGCGCCTGAATAATCTCGGCAAGTATCTCAGGAACGAGCTCGAATTTAGCGAACTTCCCAACTAGTTCGATCCCCTCCGTGCTGCCATTGGCAACAATCTCGGATGCAACATCGCCGCGGAGCTTATCTGGTAGATCAGCAAGTCTTGTTGATGCGTCTGATCCCAAGACCGAAGGGCGGAACCGCCGGGCGATCCGCGTTGCTCTAAGATGGACTTGGGAATCAGGGTGACTGACAAGTGGCCAGATCTGGTTCTCGAATTCGGCGCGGCCCGTCGTTATCATAAAGCGTGCAGCCCGATCGACGCGGCCAGGGTGATGCCATTTGGCAGCGAATGCCACCACGTCGCTTTTGACACGGGTCCAGACGGCTTCGGCGGAGTGATAAATCATCTCGGCAGCGAGCATGGGATCTATCGTCAGCGTCTGAATTATGGCCTGGCCAACGGCGTCTTGACTGGTCTCGTCGCGGCGCGACATACGCTGACAAGCAAACAGGATTGACTCTTCCCACGATGGACGGTCCAGCACTTCTACGCGTAGCGTCTCTACCGCAACTTCATCGACAGTTGCCGATGCGGACATGAGCCGCTCGACCTCAAAGGAGGCAAACCACTCTTGAAACTGCTGATGTTGAAAAGAGATCGTGGAGCTAACGCCGGGGGTGCGGACCAACGCATGTTGATCGACAAGTAGATCGAGCACATCGTTCGGCTGGGGTGCAGCTGAAATCTGACGTGAGAGAACTAGCTCGTCTCCCACCGACCTCACCACCTCGCGTGAGCGGACCTCCGTAATGACTACGTTTGCAGAGCGGGTGGCTTCGGCGGCTAGGGCGCCTAGGTAGTCTCGATGCGTATCCTGAAGTTCCGAACGAAAGATCTGGGCTTTCTCTGCTACTCGCTCGTGCCGTTCGACGAAGAGACGAAGGATCTCCTCTTTTGTTGTGGGGAACACGCTGGCGGGCGCTTCTGTCAAGAGAGCCGTGAGGTAGAGCGGAATAGACATCAAGTCCGGAAGGCCTGGTGTTCGCCAGGCTCGATCGAGCAATTGCTCGCCTTCATCTCTACGCAGGCTTGTGCCGATCTCTAGCTGTTGATCTTCCGAAAGGGGGGCCAGCTGCACCACACGGCCCGCCGTTGGGACGTCAAGTGCTTGTTGGCGTGTGGTGATTGCTAGCCCGAGTAGCGGAAACTCACGCCTAAGCTCCTTCAGTGCCGCTAGGCAACGAAGACGCGAGTCACCTCCTATTTCGTTCCAACCATCGAGAAGCAACGCCAGTTTGCCGTGATGAGCGACGAACATGAAATGTTCCTCACGGAAACCTCGGAAGGCAGCTCGATGGGATAAGGATTGTAGGAAGCGGTCGGGTTGGAGGACCCACTCGCTCAGAGGGATAATGAGAGGGATGGTGCTGCTATCGGGAGACAGCAGTTCAGCAGCAAGCTGAATCAATGATGTTGTTTTTCCTGTGCCGGGAGACGCAACGATTGCCAACTCATCCCATCGCGTCAGAGCAGCGGCCAATGTTGCAAGAGTGGTGGATCGGTAACCGGCGGTGTCCTTTACCCGAAGAGTGAGCGGTATGGGATGGGCAGGCCAGCCTGGTTGACGTTTAAAGGCTTCAAGATCCGCGATTGCCGCTTCCTTCAGACGCCTGGCGACAGAATCAAGATCTTCGGTTGCCGGGAGTGCCAGTGCATTGATCGCAAGTAGGTCTAGTTCATCGGTGGGGACTGGGGAGCGACGACCAGTGGTCAGCTCGAAAAAGGCTCTATCCTCTGCCTCCTTCTTCCATTTGTGGAGGAGTTCAACGGTGAAGTGCTCTTCATCAGAGTCGATTTGATCGGCATGCACTCCACACATCCACATGCCGTTCGACTGGTCACGGCGATCTTCCCGGGTCAGAGTAGCGTCATAGCGGGGACCTCCTGGTGAGGCTGCTGTGATATGTGCCGCTTTGCCCACATTTACAGGTTGATTGCTTCCAGCCGCTGGACCTGCCGTGGGTCTGCGACAGTTCGGGTGCGAGCATTGATAGCCCGCCCGCGCCGCTAGTTTACGAATGGTTGGTGCAGTGAATTCGTCCCTCACGATTGATAACCAGAGTTGCCGGAGGTTATCTCACTCATTTCTCCCTCGTTTCCGCCTAGCTGTCAGTGGCCAGGCTCGCCTCATCGGCGAGTAGCCGGAGAACAGCCCGCCGTAACTGTGACGCGTGATTGATCGCGATATCCCAGATGATCTCCGGATCGACGCGATGGTACTCATGCCGGAGCTTGTGACCAATCGAGATTATGTTTGGCCAGGGAACCTCGGGTGCGCGTTGCTTCAGCTCAGGTGGCAGATGATTGGCGGCCTCGGCGATAACCAGAACAGCGTATTGGCAGGCGTAGCGAAGGACGCGGCTGTCGCGGAAATCCTCAAAGCTGTGTTCATCGGCCACGCGCAGCAGAAAGTCGATATGGTCGCGCATGTCCTCTAGCCGGGGGCGTGCACTGCGAACCACACTCAGAGGATCCTGATTGCGTCGTGTTCAATGGTGGAGCGAAGCATGGGATGCAGCGCAGTGCGGGTGGAGAGATCGACTTCGGTCTCAAGCAATCCGCTGAGGTACTGTTCGAGACCGGTGAACTGCATGAAGCCGAATGGCCGCTCGGGATCGCGATCGATGAAGATATCGACATCGGAGTCGGGTCCCGCACGCCCGTGGCGGGTTGAACCGTATAGGAAGAGAGCTGCAGCACCGTAGCCACGTATATCCTGCTCACGGGAGCGAATACGGCGTGTTACTTCCTGCAAGTCCAAAATTAGCATCTCCTCTCTTCTTTATATTATGGAGTGAGAACTGGAATTAAGCAACTCCAAGTTGATCACATCATTCTTACTGTTGAGCTTGACTTTCAGAGCTGCGGTTCGTCCTGAACCCGGTCGGGCTCTATCTTGCCTGTTCGCCCGTCGAGCCACCGCTCGAACGCGTTGCGGACGCTCGTCCCCTTCTCGTCCGGCGGCACAGAGGCGAGAAGCTCTTCGCGATAGAGAACATGGTGGGTCTCTGGCGGCGCGGATACACGAGCAGCCTCCTCGAAGGCTTCCTGGGCCGAGGCTCGATCTGCCCTGGCGCGCATAAGGTCGCGCTTCAGCCGAGTTATAAGGCGGCCTACTTCTTCCACCGGAACGCTGTCACGCTTCCAATCGCCCCACTTGTAGTACCAAACGGCTCGCTGATAGGCCTCCTTGGCCAACCTTTCGGCGCGGGTCAGGCCGACCACGTAGAGCGCCTGGTTCTCTAAGACAGGCTTTGGGGTGATCGCGACCCGACCCTCGGCATTGCGGGCCGGCGACCGGTCGAGGCCGGCAGCCTTGCGGTCCGAGGGGGACGCGGGAGATCGCTTGGCTCCCTTTGGACCCTCCAGTTCAGCCTGTTCCATTTTTCGGAGTCGTTGGCGCAGCGTCGGATCGGCCTCGATGATGTCGAGCACCCGTTTGCGGTCCTCACTCGCCTGGCGAAATTTCTTCGACAGCCGCGCGATGAACCGGTCGCGCGTAGCTGGCATCCAGAAAGCCGCTTGCACTCGCGCTTCGTACTCGCTTAGGCGCTTGCGCCGACGGTCGAGACGCCTCAGCCGCGCTATCGGATCCATGGATTGTCCCTCCGAGAATACCGGGCTGGAAGATGATGCTGCACTGTGGCACGGGCGCTCGAAGGCTTCTAGGGTGAGACGATGAGTGATGAGCCACGACAGAACTGGGACGTGCGCATTCTTGAGAAGTGGATCGCGGAGCGTTCTGGCAGCGCCAATACCGAGCCTGGCGTTGAGGAGGTGCTCGTCGCCTTCGCGCGGTGGAAGTCGTGGGAGGGGTCTTACGAAATCGGCGCGGCCCAGGAGAAGGAACGTCTTGACCGACTGCTGAACCGGCTTCCGCCTGAACGCTGGGATGATCTCAAGGAGCTTGTGGGCCAGGTCGACGATGGGCTGCTTCTGGAAGTCATGCACTACTCCGCTCAGAACGCGCTAGCGGAGAGCAAGCAGATGGTTCGCGATCTGGAAAACGCGACCGAGGCATCGGATCGGGACGCAGACAAGAGCAGGTCCGAACCCGATGGCGACCAGGGAGGCGAACCCCGTATGTAATCACGGCGATATGGAGATGCGGAGAGACCGCCGTATCGCCATCCCTCCCCCATTTCAAACCACTCTACCGCGACAGTTCGGCCTCGCTTTGCTTGCCTCTGCGGCTACGCTGCGGCTTTGCATCCGGTGCGGCGAGAGCCTGGGCTTCTTCGCGGCTCAGCGGATACTGGGTGGCGCCGTCGAGGAACGGGCCGTAGCGGCCGGACCGATCCCATAGGGAGCCGCGTACTTCTTTCTCACCGGAACCGCGCTGCCATTTGAGCCAGTAAAGCGGCCGGCGGTCGTTGGCTTCGGCCTGTTCAGCATTGAGCTCGGCTGCTTCAGACTTCAGGACCTTGGCCTTGTTCAATCGGATAACGATCGTGTTCGGATTAAGCTCGTAAGGATTCCCCTCGATCTCTCCCGTCTCCGGATCGACCTGAGCAGCTTCCGCCTTGCTCATCCGGGCGGCGGCAAGGTGGTCCTCTACCCCGGCCCGTGTCGAGAGCGGACGCACCGGTCCTGCCAGGAACGGTTTGTCGCCCTTGCCGACATAATCCCACACCGCGAATTCGAACTGCTCGTCGGGCTTCTCCGGCGACGAGATCGTTCCGCGAAACAACGGCTGGCGGTCGTTGTCCTTTTTCTCAGTCGGTGTCATGCGCTGGTAGCGCGCATCGTGGGGAAGAATGCGGACGAAGTTCGCCTTCACTTTGCCTGTCAGTTGTTGAAGGGGTGATTCCATAGACCTCTCTTTCCTTGATTGATGGTCCAGGGAATCGTGCGGGCTCGGCGCCCGGCCGGTCAACGCGCCTGCGCATTAGCGCGGCAGCAACTAGCCATTGTGACGTCGGGCCGTGTGTAAGGTCCGATGTATGACATCCGACTGACCACTTAAGTGCCGCTCCCCTCACCTTCAGACCACGGCGGCGGAAACGGCGAGCCCGACACCAGCGGGACTTCGGGAGGCTTCTGGATTAGATAGCCGAGATCCTGGAAGGCGGGGCGCCGCTCCAGGACCACGGGATAATCCTCTGAGGCGAATACGAAGGTCTTGTTGCGGTATTTCGGGCCGCGAATCTCGGCTGCAGAAGCGATGGGTCGCCGCTCGCCGGTGAACAGGTTCTCCGTCTCGCCAAGAGTGCGGGAGATATGTTCGGCGAGTCCCTCATCGGGCTTCATATAGCAGCGCACGCGTGCATCTTCCGGAATCGCGCGGCCGGCCTCAAGACCATAGGCCGAGTGGAGCTGGCGGAGGTTCTGCACGAACATCCAGAGCCTTAAACCGGCTCCTCGGCCCACCGCCTGCATCTGGAGGATGCTCTTGAAATTGCCGAGCTGGGGGAGCTCGTCGAGGAAGAACGTGATTGGGGGCTCGCCCGGCGCTGCGGCGTGGTCCAACAGGATCCGCATGTGTTGATAGATCATCAGCCTCAAGAGCGGCGTGAAGCTCGGCAGCTCGCTGGTCGGGACGTGGAGATAGAGCGTGGTGCCCGGCTCATAGCGAAACGCCAGCGGATGCCAATCGCTTGAGCGGGTTACATTCTGAACGAAGCTGCGCTGGCTGAAAGGTGCCAGGTGATTACGGGCGATGTCGAAGATGCTTTCAGCCCGATTGCTCGTCAGGCCAATACCGGAGCGGATCGCGTCTGAGATCGAACAGAGGTCGTGGATGCCATGCTTATCCCCCAGCGCGGCCAGCATCTGCAGTGCGGCCTCGGTGGAATTCTCCAAAATGACCTTGCCGTTCTCTTTGGACCCGTTCGTGTTGATGTTCAGACACTGGGCGAGATGGGACATATTACGCAGGCTCTCCGGAGCACTGATCGCAATCATGGTCGCGAAGGCCCACAGGTAGTTGCGGGCGCGGTTTTCCCAGTAGGGGTCTCTGGTGTCCGGATTGTCTGAGATGATCTCGTAGCCGAAGGCGTCGCAATCGGCGGTGGCCTGGGCCGGATCGTTGGATATGAAGTCGAACGGATTGTAGCAGTGCGACCGCCCGTCCCTGGCGGCGGGCGAGAACCTATAGACGTCTCCGAAATGCGCCGCGCGGTGACCCGCTGTCTGCTCCCAAAGTTCGCCTTTCACGTCCAGAACGATGGCGGAGCCAGGATAGGTCAGGAGGTTCCGGATCACTTGCGAGGTGGTCTTATAAGAGCCCGGTCCGCCGGCCGTGATGAGGCTCTCGTTACCATTGAAGTAGACCGGGCGCTGACTGGCGTCGTCGGTAAAACCCAGCGTCAGCGAGGCCGGTGTCCAGTCGAGCGAGAGCGATGCCGCATTCTCCATGTCCGCCGGTGTCATCAGACGAGGCGTGGAGAAGGGTTCGGGGATTGGCGGCGCCGTACGGGGCGCGGCAGAGGGTGTTGGCGGTGTCGGACTGTGGACAGCCGGGGATGTTGGCGGTGGAGCATAGGCAGGCGTGGCCAGCTTTTTGCTGGCTGCCACGACGCGTCTTCCGGCCTGGGCAACGACCGCCTGATAAGGCGACAGGGTCTGTTGCAGCAACAGCTGAGCAAGGCCGTAGGCGTCATTGATTTTGGGGTGGTGAGCCACAGAGGAATCGGGTTCCAGATAGGCGTAGTTGCCCTCGCCCCAAGCGAGCCGGGCCACGAACGCTTTCCAGTCCTCAAGATCGAGCTCCTGGAGCATCAGCAACCGTGCCATGCCGCGTAAGGTTTCCTGCTCGCGGGTATCGAAGGTGACGGTTGGGCGGCGAATGGTAAAAGCGCCCATCAGATTCGCGGCCTTACCGTGCATGACGGCATGGGTCACTTGCTTGGTGGCGAAGCTGCCGATTGTCATGAACAGATCAACTGCTGAATCGATCTGCCCGCCGAACGAGCTTCCGCCAGGCTTCTTGGAAAACGACTCCCAGATCGCCTGGCTCTTCTTTGGCGGCTCTGCATAGTTCTTGTTTAAGAACTGGTCCAGCTGACGCTTGGTCAGGAGCGACAGGAAATGGCTGAACGGAACGACGATCTCCTCGCTCGGCTCGCGCAGGAGGTAGTCAATGGTGAGAAGGAAATGATCGGGATCGTCCAGAGCCTCAGGGTAATACACGAGCTACGCTTCCCGTCGGGCCTGTGCGCTGCAACTATCGTTTGGGTTCGAAATCATGATCATCATCACGTTCATTGCTGCGCGCCTTCTGAGGCTTTGTGACCCGCTTGCCTGAGGCAGCCCTTCGCTCTTCGGGGCTACCGAAGAGTGTTTTTGTAGCATCGACAACCAGCTGATCAACAGCGGCTTGGTGGTTGGCTAGAGTGCTGGCTGCCGCTTCGCGTTCCGCCACCGCCTTCGCCAGCTGATTGTCATCGACCAATCCCATCCGGTGCAGACAGAAGGCAAAATCAGCCGAGGCTGTTGCCTCCGCAAAGGCGAGATGAGCGCCGTAGCGCTTCTCGTCTTTGGATAGGGTTGCCAGCGGCCAGGCGGCGTCCTCCAGGTTTTGGTGGTGCTCGCGCTGCCGTTTGAGCTCTGCCTCCTCGATGAGATGCTCGCTGCGCAACAGCTTGGCGAGCGTCACGCGCTGGAGCGATGCTCGCCGGTGAGGCTCTGCCGGCAGCTCCCATGTAGTTGCGTCTGCTTTCCGAAACTCGGTAAGACTCTCTCCCATCCGCGCCTGGAGGTCCTTGAGCCGAGCCTCTTTTCCAAAGGCGGAGAGTTTGTATTCGCGATCGCCGCCAACCAGCACGGCCCCTTGCCCCTTGGCCTCAAGGCGCAATCCCAGAGCGGATAAAGCATCGCCGAATTGGCTCCAGCCGCTGGCGCCGTGATAAATTGCCATGAAGGCGGCCTGCAGGTTCTTGTTGATGTCGTTGAATGTCACCGATCCTTCCAATCGGCGGGAACGCTGATAGGCACCGTCCTTCGGCCTGCGCCGGCGTTCGCGATAGAACCTCTCGGGATCGTTGTGGCGGCCGGGGATGTAGTCGCGGCCCATCTCTTCCGACTGACGCCTGAGGCTCTTCTCGATCCGGCGGTAATCGTTCGAGGTCTTCCATGCACGGTGGGTCTCGGGATGCACCCGGTTCACCACGATGTGCACGTGCCGGTGCTCGGTGTCGTTGTGAGCGATGTAGAGCGCCTGGTGCTCGGTCAGCCCGAGATCTTCGCAGGTGGTGTCGGCGACTTGGCGCATGAGCTCGTCGGAGGGCGCCTCATCCCGATGCCATGAGATGACGTAGTGATAGACCGGCTTTTTGACCCGCTTGGATAATGCGGCCGTCGCCCGCATGATGGCCGGCACTTTCTCCGGATCGTCGACCAGCAGATTGCGGGTCTCACACCAAGCGACGCGGTCGGGGTTGTGAGGCTTCTTGCGGTCGCCGTAGAGGAGGTAGCGAACGACGCCTCTGAATCCCTTGCCCGGCTTCGGCACCTTGCCAATCATGCAAGCGCACGCTCCAGGGCGGCGATGGCCTTGCTCATGACGACCTGATGCTGATTGAGCATGTAGATCACCTCAGCGCGGGTGATAGGCACCATGCCCGCATTGGACTGGCGTGCAAGCTGATTGATGTTGGTGCCAAGCTTCTTGATCTGCATGGCGAGTGCATGGATCTCGGCAAGCTGCAGCATCGCCGCGTGCTGACGCGCGCTGCGAGCGCGACCCCCCTTCTCTGCGGTTTCTTCCAGCGTTGCCAGGACTGTTCCGCGAATATACCCGGCGACTGTTTGTCCGGTCGCGTCTGCCTGGCGCGCAAGGGCCTCCGCTTGCGCATCGGTGAACTGGACCTTGATGCGATTGGACAAGGGTTCGGTCTTGCTGTGGCCACTCGCTGGCATCGGTCTTCAAGCCCTCCCGGCGTCTGGGGGACAAGCAATTTGCTCTTGAGGCCACATGCCGAATGAGCAGCCTTTGGGTCCATTTTTGGGCCCAAAGGCATTGCTTGCTCCCACTATGCAGACGATACAGGTGTTGCGCGATTTGTCTCCATACTGCCTGCATAACGAGTGTGCACGAACGTGCCGATGCGCCACGCCTGCAGCGTGACATTTTTGTCGGCGCGGGGGCGCTGCCCCCGGAGCCCCGGGATTTACTGTCAGTGATATCGCGCCCTGAGACTCTGGCCCTCAACACCCCCCTCAGAAGCAATGGGAGCGGGTCTGATAGCTTTTCGAGACCGATAACGACCGGTTTCCCTCAGAGGTAGGCAAAAGCGCAGCTGGGATCGTTAGCGGCGGTGAGTGTTGGCGCGGTTCTGGCTGCGCCGCGCATAGCGGTAATGCTCGGGGAGCGGCGGGTCAGCAAGCTCCTTGATCTGCTCGAAACGCATTGCCAGAAGTTGTCGCGGATCGATGTCGAGTCGGCCGGCAACGTCGGCTATCACGGCCATGCGCACGAGTTCGGCGTTGCGATCAAACTCCGACGCAAAAGCCAGGTGCCCCGGCTCGACATGTAAGACAACACCGCCACCTTCCTCGTCGGAGGTGAAGTAGGTCACCACGGACGCGAAGCGACTTATGTAGACGCGCTGCTCGCCGTTCTCATTTGATAGGGTCATTACCATGGCACCAGGATCGAATTAGGTTGGACCTGTGCCAAGGCACCTTGGTGCCAAGCTATGCACTAAGTTCCAGCTGGTGTCTGTATGGTCGAGGGGCCGTGGCAGCGCCGCTACAGATTGTCGGACAAGGTGGGGGCTTAGTCCGACATTGCGCCCGCCGTTTAAGCGGTGGTTTTCGGAGCCGCCCGTCGCTGGTCATCGAGGCGCGGCGGGCCAGGGCCCCGTCAAGCGGCGCGCGAAGCTCTCATCCTCGCTTGACGGGAGAGGCCGCCGGGCCAGGCCAGCGACCGACCGGGCGGCTCGCCACCGCGTGCGGGTGGTTTTTGGTGAGGCTGGATTAAAACTTCGGCTCGTTTTCCCGATCAGGATCTTGCCGATCGCCCAGGCGTCGCTGGTCTCGATGAGCATCTAATACCACCGAGTCCTCCGTCTTCACTTCCTGAAGTCGGTACGCCCGCTTTGGGTCATCCATGAAGGTGACTGTGTTTGATATGGGATCGATTACACATTCGCGCGCGTCGATGCAGTAGCGGCGGAGCCGCGTTGGATCGGCGGCGCAGAGAAAGTTCTCCCGTTCGGCAAACAGCTCGTCGAGTCTCTGGGTGCGCTCCATAAGGGTGGCGAGCGCCTCATCGAGGCGGTCCGCTGTCGAACTGTCTAGGGATGAGGACCATCCGAACCGGGTGTGGTTCTCTTTCAAAAGCCGCAAAGCGTGCTCGCTTCCGAATTCGTCCGCCGCTTCGATCACTGTCTCAAGCTTGACCGTGGATGGAGCAAGATTGCGCAGGGCGTTCATCGCATCGGCGTAGTTCTGCCGGGCGCGCTCGATATTCCGTTGGATGTTGTCGATATCGGGAGCTTCGGTCACAATCCCGCCCATCGATGATTCAGCTGGCCTTTAAGTCGTGACAGACAATTCCGGGGATCGCAAGAAGTCGCCATATATGCGACCGGCTGAGGCCGCCGAGTATGTCCGGCTCACCGTTTCCACCCTCGCACAGATGCGTGTCGAGCAGCGCGGTCCAAAATACTTCAAGGCCGGTGGACGTGTCCTCTACCGACTGCAGGACTTAGAGGAGTGGGTTGAATCGAGGATATTTTACGGAACCGGGAGCAGTCAGGTCCGAGATCGAGAGTGATGACTACCCACCAAGATATTGCTGAAGCAGCCATCTCGATGATTGGGAGTTCTGAGTGAATGCTTCCGAGGAAAGGGTAGGTTTCATGCAACCGTAGTGTGCGACAAGCCCTGATCGCCAATGATCTAGAATGTTTGGCTGTAGCCGATCCGCCCGTTGAGGGTGGCGAAATCGTCGAACTCCGTCGACACGCGACCCGATACCGAGACGACGCCTGCCTGGCTCACCTGGTAGCGAGCACCGCCCATAAACTCCGCCCAACCGTCGATATTGCCGGCCCCATCGGAAGACACTTCGAAGATATCGAGCACGGCCCCCCGCACCTCCGGATTGTCCGCATCGAGCACCTGCGCCCAGGCGATGGAGCCGAAGACGGTGATGGTCTCGCTGACGTCCGTCTCCTCCATCACGCCGATCTGGCCGACCGTGGTGTTGGTGTCGATGTCCTGGAAGGTCACCGGGAAGGGACCGCCAGTCTCGCGATAGCCGTCGATATGCGCATCGGTATAGGAAAGCTGCACGAAGGGCGTAATGAGGGTTTGCTCACTTGCGCGCATCCCATAGCCCACGCGGCCCAGCACGCCCCAGCCTTCGCCTTGGGTGTCGCCAAAGGATTGGCTAAAATCGACACCGTTCAGATAGCCGCGTGCGATCTCCACGTCGGAAAGATCGCCCCACAAGCCGGCGCCGAACAGACGCAGCCCGGTATCGGGCATATGGGCGAAGTAGCCTCCGACATGGAGTTCGTCGCTCCGGTAGTTGCCGTCCCAGAGTAGGTCGGTGTCCGCCTGCCCTGCACCGATGCTAACGCCCGCCGAGGTCAGCGGCGTGAAGTAGTGGGCCAGCCCCACATCACCCGCGAACTGATCGCCCCCGTCGATATCGTCGCCATTGAAGAATCCACCCGTCCCGAAGGTGAAGAAGCACCAGCCCTTACCGTCCTGATCTTCGGGCCGGATGCAGCGGTGGTTCTCCGCCATCTCGTTCAGACCGGTGAGGGTTGCGCCGATATTGTTGCTGATGGCAAGCGCCGTCGTGGAGATCCCGCTGAAGGAAACCGCCTGCTCGCCCAATGTCGTGAAGCCGGGATCGCGGCCGAGGCGCGCGATGAAGCCTGGAAGCGGTGCCCCCCGGATCTCACCGGTGTTGGAGCCGTCGCCGGAGATGATGAAGAAGTCATCCTGCTCGCGGACCCCGGTGGCGTTGAAGAGGATCCAGGAGCCGATATCCACGCCCTCGGCCTTCAGAACGTCGCCGAGATACTGGCCCTGCTTGCCGTGTTCCTCGCTCCAAAAATAGGCTAGGCGGAAGAGCGGATCTCCGCCTCTCTCGGTGTCGTAGCCGAAGGTCTGATAACCGGCGATGCCCTTGCCGCTCTCGCTGACTCCCAGCGCGACGGAGCCGAGAGGAATGATCGGTCTTCCCTCGATGTCGCCGGAGAAGTCGGAGGCGACCGTTGCCGCGAGGCTCTCGGGAAGATCGAAAACGCCGAGGCCCTGCGCTCCGGACCAAGCGCTGCCGGACCGCGTCCAGCGGACGGCTTCCAGATAAGGTTGACCGTCGCTCCGTGCCGGGCGCTCGCTCCAGCCGACGACGGTGCTCGTATCTGAACTGATGGCGGTCGCCTCGCTTCGGTGCAGGTTTGCAGCCTCGCCGGATAGGCTGAGCAGCGCCTCCATGCCGGTTTCCTGCGTCCAGACGAACGCGTGCGGATTGAAGCTGGAGCTGAACAGATTAGAATCGTCGTCACTGCCCTGGATTACGTGACGTTCAGAGCCTGCGCGGCCGCTCCAGCCGACCACGACCGGGTTGCCGTCATGATCGACCGCGACGCCGTTGGCCACGCTGTCGTCGTCGTCATCGGTGAGATAGTAGAGCCTCCGGGCCGCGTCCCAGCTGGCGGCGCCGGTTCTCACCCAAAGGGCAGCCTGGGTGTTGATGAACCCATCGAGATTGTCCTGGCTGTTCCAGCCGACGGCGAATTTGCCATCGTCACTCACGCCGCGAGCACCGGCAAAATCAAAGTACTCGTGGGGCTTCAGTTCAGTGACGCGCGCATTGGCTTTGGACCAAGGCGCGTTTGCATTGCGGGTCCAGACAACGGCGCGGAAGCGGGGCCCGTCATTGGTGAAACTGCCCGGCGGATCCTCGACAAAGTAGTCGAACTGATCGCGCCCGACGATGGTATCGCCGTCGGCGTCGATGGCGCGGGCCTGAGACCAATACCGATCACGCCCAGTCGGCAGGCCCGTGGTCAGCACAGGCAGCATGAAGGGATCGTCGACCCCCGGACCTCCGTCGAAGTTCGGCGACCAGACAACCGCCATCGTACAGACCGAGCCGGGACCCGGACGGATGGTGTTAACGCTGCAACCTTCGACGTTGGCTTCACCGGCCACATAAGCCCCGCCGACAGACGTGCCCCACGCGAAGGTGTAAACCTCGGAGTCGTTGTCTGGATTCGGGCCCTGATGGCGAAAGTCGGCTTGGGCTATGTCGAACGTAAAGCAATAAAAAATGCCCGCCGCTGCGACGGCAGCGACTTTGAAATAAATATTCACAACTCCCCCAAGGCTAATATGAGCCCCGGACGCGCCGCCGCACGGCCCGCTGGAGGAGCAGCTTACCGAGCGCTCCTCGTAGATCAATCCGCAGGCTGACAATAGTCAGCGGACCTGCGTGATTCTGAGAGAGCTGTGACATTTGTGCAGCGGGGTAGCGGATCGCGAAATTCGGTTGCAGCAACCGATGAGCGCGTTTTAGCCACGAGCAAGACGAGCGCGTTGCAGGAGAGAGCGCAAGTGAGAGGTGGTAGCTATTTGGTAGCTAGACAGGTGAGAGACTAAGGCCTTCTATCCCTAAGTTATTGGAAACACTGGTGACCCCGGCTGGATTCGAACCAGCGACCCTCAGATTAGGAATCTGATGCTCTATCCTACTGAGCTACGGGGCCAGTGGCGCGCATACTGGGCTGCGCCGCCGCGAAGCTCAAGAGGAAGCCGGCGTTTCGCTGTAGATTGCGAAAAGTGAAGCCGGCCCGCTAGCATCAGCCATGGGTATTCGGTGGCGTCTTGCGTTGGGTTTGGTGCTGCTCCTCTGCTGGGCCGGTAAGGCGCTCGGAGCGGAGGGGGCGCCCGATTGCGCGCTATCCGAGCCGGAGCAGGGGACGGTGGTCCAGATCGTCGACGGGGAGACGATCACGCTCGCCGATGGCAGCACGGTGCGTCTGGTGGGGGCGAAGGCGCCCCGGCCGCCTTCCGGGACGGCTGAGGTCGATTGGAGCTTTTCGCAAGAGACACGGGACGCGCTGGAGGCGCTGACCAAGGGGAAGACCGTCTCCTTGCGCTTCGGCGGCAGCCGGACGGATCGGCACGGCTATCTCATGGCGCAGGTCTTCGTTGAAGGCGGGCCGTCGCCCCTCTGGGTTCAGGGGGAGCTGGTTAGCGAGGGCCTCGCCCGGGTCTACAGCCTCTCGGACAATGCCGCGTGCACGGATGCACTCTTAGAGAGGGAAGAGGAAGCTAGGACGGCCCGTCGCGGGCTCTGGGCGTCCGGTTTCTACAGGGTGCGCGATGCGGTTGCCGTCGACCGGATGCGGCGTCTCACGGGCACCTATCAAATCGTAGAGGGCGGGGTGCTGGAGGTGGCAGACGTCCAGGACTGGATCTTCCTGAACTTCGACGAGGATTGGCGGAAGGATTTCACCGTCGTCATCGACAAGAGCGACGCCAAGGCTTTCGCGGAGGCTGGTCTTGACTTGCCAAGTCTCGAAGGCAAGCCGATCCGCGTGCGGGGCTGGATGGAGTGGCGCTACGGCCCATCCATCACGGCGACTCACCCCGAGCAGATCGAGGTGCTGGAGGAGGACGGCACGGCAAAGTCTCCACCGTCTCCTTAGGCCTCCGGTTCTTCCTGGCCATATGCGCCGGTCTTGCGGCCGACCAGACAGTAGCACATGGGGATTTGTGCCGTTCGCCCTTCATAGATGTCGTATTCCGGCTCGCGGATCGTATGAGCGAATTCCTGCAGCGAGACGATGCCGATCCCTGCCTGTATGCAGGCGGTGACGATCTCGCCGAGCCCATGGACGAACCAGTACCCGGTCTCGCCTTCGCCGTGATCCTGACCGTCATAGGCAATCGCCTCGGTCACCTCGTGGGGTCTGCGTTCAAAATAGCTGAAAGCCGGTTCGTATGGCTTCTCGGCGGCCGGATCGAACATCTCCAAAAGGGGATGGGTCTCATAGATCACCAAGGCCCCACCGGGCTTCAGCAGGCCGGCGGCGATGCGGAAGAATTCCGGTAGGTCCGGCATCCAGTTAAGAACGCCGATGGTGATGAGGCCCAAGTCGAATGAGCCGAGTCCGGCGGGCAGATCGTAGACATCGGCTTCGAGCAGCTGCGGTGACAACCCCGCCGCATCGGCGAGTTGCCGGCCTTGCGCCAGAAAGCTTCCGGACTGATCGATCCCCAACGCCGGCTCGATGCCGAGCGCTGCGAGGGACAACAATTCGCGCGCGTTGTTGCAGCCGATCTGCACGGCGGACTTTCCGGAAAGGTCGAGTCCGCGGAGGACCGACGTCAAATGGGTATCGAGCACCGAAAATCCCGGCCGGGCCGCGCTGGCCAACAGTTGCTCCCAAGCTTCGCCTTCGGCGTGGAGCGGGGCGGATGTCTCCCATGCGGCCTTGTTGGCCGCGGTGAAGGCTTTGGTGGTTTTTCGGCTCATGATCGTACGGCAGCTTGGTCAAGGAGAGCGCAGCGCATCTGTCCTTGCGCGCGTCAGAAGACAGGAAAGGGATTCGTTTGCTGGGGCGTGGTCGTTTGAGAAACGATTTGTACGGCCGCAAAAGGAAAGGGCGGGAAAAATCCCGCCCTTCGAACGCGTTCTGAAGAAGCCTGGCTGCTTACGCTGCCTGGTTTTCAGCCTCTTCCGCTTCCTGGGCTGCGTCCTGCGCCGCCTTCAGGCTTTTGGCGCTTTTGGCCAGCAGGTCGTCGATCTTGGCGACGGCCGCGTCGGTCTCGGTCTTCTCGACGGCTGCGATCTCGCGGCCCATACGGTCCAGAGCGGCTTCGTAAAGCTGACGCTCGGAGTAGGACTGCTCGGGCTGAGCCTCGGAGCGATAGAGGTCGCGAACCACCTCGGCGATGGAGATGAGATCGCCGGAGTTGATCTTGGCTTCGTATTCCTGGGCGCGGCGCGACCACATGGTGCGCTTCACGCGGGCCTTGCCCTTCAGGATCTGGAGCGCTTTCTTGACCGTCTTGTCGTCGGAGAGCTTGCGCATGCCGACGATCTCCAGCTTGGAGGTCGGGACGCGCAGGGTCATCTTGTCCTGCTCGAAATTGATCACGAACAGTTCGAGGCTCGCGCCGGCAATCTCCTGCTGCTCGATCTCGTGAATGCGACCGACGCCGTGGGCAGGATAAACGATGAACTCATTGGTGCGAAAACCATGCCGCTGCTGTGGCTTCTTTTTCTTCTCAACCATACTCTCTCGCTTTGCTTTCTTGGGGGACGCGGCGCTCAAGCCGATACTCCTACGCTTTCGGCATCGAAATACCTGCCGCGGACGGAACGCGCCGAATGCGGCCTAACAAATCGATTGATCCACGCTGAAATCTCTGACGCCGGCCATTGTTCCCGGTAAGATGGGGCCGGGAGGCCTGCCGCAGGCGCGGGACCGGGCACAGCAAGCGATGGCAGGACTCCTGCTCGTTCAGCTTTCCCAAAGCTGGAAACAAGGCCTCGTGCCGGAAATGACGATCCTAAGCGGCTCGCCCACCTGCTTTTCGCTCGTTTATGCCCAATTGACGGGCAAATGACCGCCAATTCACGACCCTACCACATTTTGGGCTATTTCGGAAGACGTGCTGCATCGCAAGGCGGTCGAAACGCGCCTTCCCCCTGCGACATTTTATCCTACCGGTAAATGGGCGGTGAGCGGCGGTGCGGTCCAGCTGCCTGTCGGCCTCGTTGGGCTCGCGCGTCTGCTAGTCGCCTTCGCCGGGCTCGGAGCTGAAATACTTCTCGTATTTGCCGTCTACCTTTGCCATCTCGTCGGCGTCTTCGGGCGCCGGCTTCTTGGTCGTGATGTTCGGCCACTCCTCGGAGAACTTGGTGTTCACCTCGAGCCATTTGTCGAGATCCGGTTCCGTATCGGGCTTGATGGCCTCGACGGGGCATTCCGGCTCGCACACACCGCAATCGATGCATTCGTCCGGATGGATCACGAGCATGTTTTCGCCCTCGTAGAAGCAATCCACGGGGCAAACTTCGACACAGTCTGTGTATTTGCACTTAATGCAAACTTCGGTGACGACGTAAGTCATCTCATCTCACACGTGCTAAGGGATCGGCCGGGTGTCTAGGCCGAAATTGCGTCCCTGAAGGCTCCCAACCGGATGGCCTGCCTATAACACTCGCCGGGTTTGCACAAGGCGTCCGGTGGCCGCTCCCGGAATTCGAAGGCTTTGTCGCAATGGTCAGGGATTGGTCGCAAAATAATTCCAAGGCGGGGCGATAATCAGAGAAATCTTGCTAGGCCGTACCAGGCATTCGGGGCTTGCGGGGAACGGATTTCTCAAACAACCAACGCGTCAGCCGCGCATTCGATCCGTCGCGGGCTCCGGGGTGAGGTTCTCGTAGAGGTCCGCCACGGCACTCGCCGGGACCCGGCGTTCGGCGGAATCGATCACCCGTACCACCCAGAGTCTGCCGCCATGGGCTCCGGTCAGCACGTCGCCGGGGCGCACGCGGCGGCTCGGCTTTCGGACACGCTCGCCGTTGAGGCGTATCTTGCCGGCCTCCACCAGGCTCGTGGCGAGGCTGCGGGTCTTCACCAGCCGGGCACACCAAATCCATTTGTCGAGACGCTGACCGTCGGGACGTTCGGATTGGTCGGCTGGGTATCGCACGAAGGCGTCAGTTCCCCTCAGTCCCGCGGGCCATCATGTTGCGCTTGAGCTCTTCTAGGGCGGCGAAGGGCGAGTGGGCCGGATCGGGGGCCTTCTCACGCCGCTCCCGCGGCGGGCGGTTGTTCGGCTTGTTGTTTGGCTTGCCGCCGCGATTCTGGGGTGGACGGCTGCGCTTGCGCTGGCCCTCCTGCTTCGGCGCCCCTCGGCCCCGCCGGGCGTTCCGCTCCTGGGGACGGCCCTGAGCGCGGCGGGAGGGCCGCCAAATCTCGTCGAAACGCTCTTCGGGTTCCGAAGCCTCTTTCGGCTCGTTGGCGCCCTTTTGCGGCTCAGACTTGGCTTCGGTCTCGGCGCCATCGGCTGCAGGCTCCTCAGCCTCGGCCGTGGCGGGCGCCGCAGTCTCCGTCGCAGTCTCCGTCTTGGCCTCTTGGGTCTCCGGCGGCAGCGGGATGCGCTGGCAGCGGAAGCCGAGGGCCTTGAGGATGGACGTGAAGTCCTCGCCGGAGCAGCCGACGACGCTCATGAGCTCGGGCACGACCCGGAAGCCGCCATCGCCCGTGGCGCCGCTGGGCGGCTCGTTCGACGGCTGCTTCTTTTTCTTGGTGCCGGCTCGCTTTGCCAGAGCATCGGAGCGCATGCGGCTCGGCTTCTCTTCCGATTTTTTCTCTTCGGTTTTCGCAGCCTGGTCGGAGGCCTCAGCGGTCGCCGGCGCCGTCTCGCTTTCAGGCGTTTCGGCCGCGGCTGCGGTCTCAGGCTTCGCCTCTGTTGTCGGCTCCGTCTGAGTTGCGTCCGCCGGCTTGGCTTCGGCTTTCGCCTCCGTCTCGGGCTGCGCAGTCTCTTCGGCTTTTGCCGCTTCGGCCTTCACCGGCTCGGTAGGAGCCTGCGCGGATGGCGGGCGCCAACTCACACGCTGGCGGATCAGGTCGGAGAGCCGCTCCAGCATGTCGATGCGCACGGCGCGAGCGCCGGCGACGTGGAAGCCGGCGGCATGCCAGAAGGCGACAGGCACGGATTTGTCGACGGGCACCGAGGTGAGGCCCTGGCTCGGACGCTCGGGCATGGAATCGGGCGTGATGCCGTGGGCCTCGCCGTCATGCAGCACCCAGAGGAGGAGCAGGAGCTCCGCCGCATCGGGCTTCAGGAGCGCCGGCACATATACGTTGAAGCCGCCGAAGCGAAGGCCGTGCTGGCGGAGCTGCCGTCGGGTCGGCTGGTCGAGGGCGCGGATCTCTTCGGCCAGAGCGTCGCGTCGGAGCACGCCGAGATTTTCGGTGAGGCGGAAGGCGAAGCCGCGGGCGAGCCCGGTGAGGTGCTCCGCCTTGGCAAGGGCCAGGAGTGGGCCGATGCGGGCTTCCAGATGATGGTCGAGCCAGGTTTCGAGACGGTTCTCGATGCGCTCGCGGTCCGGTGGCGTCAGATGCTCGCCGGCGATGATCTGAATCCGGGGCTTCAGCGCCGTTTCGCCGCGCTCCAGCCGGGCGATCTCCGCCCCCTTCCAGACCACACGGCCATGGGGCGTGAGCGCGATCTCCGAATCGGGCGCGTCCGACAGGGCCTGGGCCCGGTCCGTCAGCTCCTGGGAGACCACCTTGCTCGCCGCATGGCGCGCAGCCTTGCCGTGAATGCCCTCGCCGCCGGCATCCGCCGTGAAGAGAAAGCCTTGCAACTGGCCGACATAGTGGTTCTCGACCAGGATCTTTCCGTCGCTACCGACCTCCGCCACGAATTCCTCCTTGTCGCGCAGGCGCCGCATCAAGACCGATGTCCGCCGATCGACAAAGCGCAGGGCCAGCCGCTCGTGCAGAGCATCGGAAAGCGTGTCCTCTATCTCGCGGCTGCGTCCTTGCCAATACTCTGGATCCTCGAGCCACTGACCCCGATGAGAGACGAAGGTCCATGTCCGAATTTGGGCAAGGCGCGCCGAAAGGGTGTCGATATCGCCATCGGTGCGTTCACATCTCTCGATTTGCTGCCGGAACCAGTCTGCCGGAATGCGCCC
This sequence comes from Methyloligella solikamskensis, assembly GCF_042676065.1. Classification (NCBI taxonomy): domain Bacteria; kingdom Pseudomonadati; phylum Pseudomonadota; class Alphaproteobacteria; order Hyphomicrobiales; family Hyphomicrobiaceae; genus Methyloligella; species Methyloligella solikamskensis. The sequence continues at coordinate 710,849 of NZ_JBHTJO010000001.1, forward strand.
CGAATCGCTCATCACAAAGCCGTAAAGCGTGGCGATGAGCTCCGCATGGCTGGTGGCCGAGATCTTCCGGTAGTCGGGGATCTGACACATTTCCCAGAGCAGGCCAATGGCGGCCGGCGCCTTGGCCATCTCGCGGATCTTATCGTCTGACGAGACATTCTCCAGGGCGATGACGTCGTCGACCATACGTGCGCGCATCAGCCGCCGGTTGTCCGGCGTCACCTTCAGGCTTTCCTTCAGCCGGTCGATGGAGCCGTAGTCGAGCTTACGGTTGCGCCATTGCAGTGTCGTGACGGGATCGAAGTGATGGTCCTCAAGCTGGGTCACCAACTCCGGATCGAAGGGCGGGACCTTGCCCGTCACCCCGAAGGTGCCGTCGTTCATGTAGCGCCCGGCGCGGCCGGCGATCTGACCGAGCTCCGATGCGCTCAAGTTGCGGTGGACCCGGCCGTCGAATTTGCGGATGCCGGCGAAGGCCACGTGATCGACATTGAGGTTCAGCCCCATGCCGATGGCATCCGTGGCGACCAGGAAATCCACATCGCCGTTCTGATAAAGCGCGACCTGGGCGTTGCGGGTGCGGGGCGAGAGCGCGCCGAGCACGACCGCGGCTCCACCGCGCTGGCGGCGCACCAGCTCGGCGATGGCGTAGACCTCGTTGGCCGAGAAGGCGACGATGGCCGTGCGCCGGGGCAGGCGGGTGATCTTCTTGTCGGCTGCGTAGGTGAGCTTGGAGAGCCGGGGCCGCGAGACCAGATTGGCGCCGGGCAGGAGATCGTGGATCGCCTCGCGCATGGTGGCGGCGCCCAGAAGCAGCGTCTCGTTGAGCCCCCGGGCATTGAACAGCCTATCGGTGAAGACATGGCCGCGCTCGTCGTCGGCTGCGAGCTGGATCTCGTCGATGGCCACGAAATCCGCCTCGATATCCATCGGCATGGCCTCGACCGTGCAGATGTAATAGCGGGCGTTGGCCGGTTTGATCTTCTCCTCGCCGGTGATCAGCGCGACTTGGGAGGCGCCGATGCGGGCCACGACCTTGTCGTAGACTTCGCGGGCGAGCAGGCGCAGCGGCAGGCCGATGATGCCGACATCATGGGCCAGCATCCGCTCGATGGCGAGGTGGGTCTTGCCGGTGTTGGTGGGGCCGAGCACCGCCGTGACGCCCCGGCCGCGCAACTGTGCGCCGCGGCTGACGGGGCCGCCGGATCTCGGAGCTGACGGAGAACTCATCCTCGCCACCTTTCAGGCTTGCGACGGGGAAATCAAGGTGAATCCCGGAACGGGCCGGGAACGAATCTCGTCCGAATCGCTGACTCTCGATGATTCCTGCTTCGTTCTTGTGACTCGGGCGTCTACGCCACGTGAAGCGGGTCAGATCGATCGAAATCGCTCAGACTCTCGGATGGAAACAGCGCGAGAACAGAGTCGGACCGAATCAGGGGGGTGTTAATTTTCCGGCTCTGTTCCCTACGACATGTAGTGTTTCGAGGGGGCGCCGTTAAGGTTTGGCGAGCTGGCTCGGCTAGCTTTTCAGCGACTTTCGCAGCTTTGCTTCCCGTTCCAGGGTCTAGGGCGTGCCCATCTCGGCAAAATCGGCCGACTCGTAGAGCGGGCGGATCTCGATCTCGCTCGGCCCCGGCATGGGGTTCGGGCAGCGCTTCACCCATTCCACGGCCTCAGCCATATCCTTCACCTCCCAAAGCCAGTAGCCGGCGACCAGCTCGCGGGTCTCGGTGAAAGGACCGTCGATGACCTTGCGGCTCTTGCCGTCGAAGGCGACGCGCTTGCCGTCCTTGGACGGTTTCAGCCCATCGCCGTCCAGCAGAATGCCCGCGGCCACCAGCTCTTCGTTGAACTTGCCCATCTCCTCCATGAGCCGGGCGAACTCTGCGGTCGGGTTGAGGCCCTCTTCGGAGTCTTCCGTGGCTTTCACCAGGACCATCACTTTCATCGTGGTGTCTCCTCAAGGTTGGCGGCTCCAATTAGCCGTCCTGTCCTCATGACGAATGAAGCCCGGACAATTCGACATCAGGAAGAAAATTTTCTGTCGGGGAGAGCAAAAGGGCATGGAGAAACCATCCGGGAACGAACACCGCACGAATCAGGGGAGTGTTAATCTTCGCCCTCTGTTCCCCGCAGAACACGGGGCTTTACGGAGGGGCCGTTAACTTTTGGGTGGAAGCGATGCAGCGTCGGCTGGCAGATCAGTCGAGGCTGGCGCGCTTGGCGCCGGAGACCTGGAACGAGGTCGCGGTGGCGACGCCGTAGCCGATAGAGGTCGGGATCGAGACCTTATAGGGCACGTAGAGGCCGGTGCCGGCCATGGGGACCAGCCAGAGCTCGATCTCTTCGGTGGTGGAGAGCATGCGCACCCCGTCGTTGGACGGGCGATGGCCGCTTACGGGCACGTATTTTGCCTTGCAGACGACAGCGGGGCCGGAATAGGCGCCGCCCTTCGGGATATCCACCCGGCGCTTGGGGCTCAGCTTGATGTCGAAGCGCATCCGCCCATCGAAGACCGGCACGGTCTGGCGGCAGACGCTCAGATCGCCGCTAGTGTCCGTGGAGCGGGCGAACAGGAACGCCGCGCTCATGGGATCGAGAGAATTCCTGAGCTGCTTGGCCGTGATCGGCACGGTGTCGGCCTGGGGCTCCTTGCGGGGCACGAGGTCGAGCTCGGTCACGGTGCCCTTGGCGAAGGACATGCGGACCTCTTCCACCGCCTTGCCGCCGCGATAGCTCAGCAGGTACTGGGCGGGCTGGATCCCGTCGGAGGTGACCCGGCCGGTGCTGGCCGTCGTGCCCTTCCACTTGTAGAGCAGACCCTCCAGGAGGGAGAAGTTGCCGACGCCCGTGGTGCGGTAGGCGGTGCCCTGAATGGTGGTGGTGAGCTTGAAGTCGCCGAGATTGATCCTGGCGAGACGGACATTGTAGCTCGCCCGGATGGTGGCGTTCTCGGCCAGTGCCTGCTTGCTGCCGTCCTGGGCGGAGGCACTGCTTGCGGGCAGTACCGCGCTGGCGCCGCAGAGAAGTGCCGCGAGGCCCAAAGAGGTGAAAAGTTTCCGGCCAGGCCGCATCGATGGTATTCCCCGTCTGGTTGCCGCAATTGTGCGACTCACCGCCTAAATTTCAGGCTATTCGCAGCTTTCGTCAATTCCGAGGCGAGGTCGGGACTGAAATCGAGGCTTCCCCGGCTTGACCGCAGCGCGTCAGCCCCGTATATGACGGGCCGCTGTCAATAAATTTCCGGTGCTGTTGCTTCGCTTGAGCGACGCCTTCGGATCGACGGCTTCCGAACTTACTTGAAGAATAAGGACGAACGCGATGGCCCGCCGTTGCGAGCTGACAGGAAAAGCAGTGCTCACGGGCAATAATGTGAGCCACGCCCACCGCAAGACCCGGCGGCGGTTTCTGCCGAATCTTTGCAATGTCACGCTGCAGAGCGAGACGTTGAAGAAGAGCGTGAAGCTGACGGTCAGCGCCTCTGCGCTCCGCTCCGTGGAGCATCGCGGCGGCCTCGACGGGTTCCTGCTCAAGGCCTCGGATGAGGGGCTGTCCCTCAAGGCCAAGCGGCTCAAGCGCGAGCTGAAGAAGGCCCAGGCGCCGGAAGCTCAGGCCTCCTAAAGACCAGTCTCTTTAGACAATGCTGCAAAGCGGTGGGCTCGCCCCGCCGCTTTTTGCGTTGTGGCGCGCGTTATTCACTCATCCCGCACTGTCTTGCCGCTCCGGTCCCTTAAGCGTGAACTGCAGGATCAGGGTGCGCTGAAGCTTCAGGAAATTGTCGTCGGACATGATGGTCAGAACGGTCTGGCCGTCCGATTCCTCGTGGGCGCCGATCGCTTCCATATTGTCGATATTGAAGGCGTTCTGCACTTCGAGCAGGACTTCGCCGTGAAGCACCGCGCCGGGCTTTATCTCGCTTGCAGGCACCCGGCGGATGCGCATTTCCATGCCATGGCTCAGGCTCAGCCGCCGCTCCAGCATGACGAGATCGCCGCCCGGCAGCACCGTCATATCGGTGATGGTGAAGTCGCCGATATCCTCCAGAGCAAGCGTGCCCGGTGATAGGCCGCCGATGATCCAGCCCACGAGAGCGCCGGAGGAATTGTGCCGCTCTTGCGAGAATGCCAGGAGGCCGCCGTTTGCCGGTCCTGCTTTCAGGAAAGCGAGGGCCTCGATGCCCGCATTTCCGTTCAGAGTGTTGTCGGGCAGGGGCACCGATCCGTCGGGCGGACCGAAGCCGTTCGCATCGAACGGATAGCGGTCGATGCGGTGGTCAACCTCGAAGGCGATATAGGCTTCGCCGCTCTTGGTGCCGGGGGACTTCAGGGCGATCGCCTCGGCGTCCCGGCGAGAGAAGCTCGCCAGCGGCTTGCCATCCTTGGCGAGCAAGGGGCCGATCGCCGCGTTGCTCAAACCTTTGAGGAAACGCCCGTCATAGTCGAGATCGGCGCGGAGCCATGTGCCGGCATCGGAGATGGCGATGAGCTGATCGCCCGAAGGGTCGATCGCCAGGGCCGAGTAGCCGCCGAAATGGTTTGAGTTGGCGTAGAGGGTGAGGCCGCGGCGGAAGACGAGCTTGCCGAAGGCCTTGCGGTCCGGATCATTCCGATCGAAATCGACGGGGAGGGCCGTGATCTCGATCTTCGTCGGCTTGGAGAGCGGCGTCCAAGGCTTGCTGGCGACCGCCACGCCGGCCGCGGCCAAGGCCAGCAGGAAGCCCGCCCCCAACAGCGAAAGAAGGAGCCAGCGGCGGCGAAGACGGCCGCGGGGCTTGGCACCCGCCATCTAGTGGACGCGGCGCCGCTTGATGCGGGCGTCGGAGGAGCCGTTCCGGTGCAGCTCGCGCCAGGTCATGTCTTCGTCGAAGAGCTCCGCCAGCTTGTCGGTAAGCGCGCCCGCCAGCTCTTCGGCATCGGTAATGGTGACGGCCCGGCGATAGTAGCGGGTGACGTCGTGGCCGATGCCGATGGCCAGCAGCTCGACGGGCGAGCGAGTCTCAATCTCCTTGATGACCTGGCGGAGATGGCGCTCCAGATAGGCGCCGGAATTCACCGAAAGCGTCGAATCGTCGACCGGGGCGCCATCTGAGATCATCATCAGGATGCGGCGCTGCTCGGGCCGACCCAGCAGGCGGTTATGGGCCCAGGCGAGCGCCTCGCCGTCGATATTCTCCTTCAGTAGCCCTTCGCGCATCATCAGGCCGAGATTGCGTCTGGCGCGCCGCCAGGGCGCATCCGCCGATTTGTAGACGATGTGGCGGAGGTCGTTCAGGCGGCCGGGCAGGCTCGGCTTGCCGGCGTTCAGCCATTGCTCGCGGGATTTGCCGCCCTTCCAGGCGCGGGTGGTGAAGCCGAGGATCTCGACCTTCACGCCGCAGCGCTCCAGGGTGCGCGCCAGGATATCGGCGCAGCAGGCGGCGACCATGATGGGCCGGCCGCGCATGGAGCCGGAATTGTCGAGTACCAGGGAGACGACAGTGTCGCGGAAATCCATGTCCCGTTCCTGCTTGTAGGAGAGGGGGTGCATGGGATCGGTGATCACCCGGGAGAGCCGGGCGGCGTCGATCATGCCTTCCTCGAGATCGAAATCCCAGGCGCGGCTCTGCTGGGCCAGAAGGCGCCGCTGGAGGCGGTTGGCAAGCCGGGCCACGGCGCCGTGCAGCGTGTCGAGCTGCTTGTCGAGGAAGGCGCGCAGGCGGCTCAGCTCTTCCGCATCGCACAGCTCTTCTGCGCCGACGATCTCGTCGAAGGCGCGGGTGAAGACCTTGTAGCCGAAGCCTTCCGGGTCATCGAGAACGGAGGTGTTGGGCTGGAACAGCTCAGCCGGGACCGGAGCCTCGGTGAGCTCTTCGTCGGAATCGACCTGGTCCGTGGTGGCTTCGTCGCTGACGTCGCCTTCCATGCCCGAGCTGTCCTGCTCGCTCTGCTGGTCCGAGTCGGCCTCGGCCCGATCCTCGCCTTCGGAATCCTCGCCCTGGGCCTCGGCCTGATTGGTGTCGCCCTCGTCCTCGTCGTTCTCCTGGGCCTCGCTCGACTGCTCGTCGAGCTGGTCGGAGAGATTGAGGGCAGCCAGCAGATCGCGGGTCAGGCGCCCATAAGCCTCCTGATCGAAGATCTCGTCGGCCATGCGGTCGATCAGCCCTTCGGCGCGCTCCTGGATCCAGGGGCGCCAAGCATTGGCGATGGCTTGTGCCTTCTCCGGCGGCGGCTCGTTGGTCAGACGCTCGCGGACCAGAAGCCCCAGGGCATCGGAGAGCGGCGCCTCAGACTTGTCGTCGCCTTCGCCGAAACGGCTCTTCTCGTATTTCTGATTGATCTTGGCGGCGAGGTTCTTGGCAACGCCTTCCATGCGGCGGGCGCCGATCGCCTCAACGCGAGCCTGCTCGATGGCCTCGAAGATCGCCCGTCCCTCGCCGGAGCCCGGCGCGAGTTTCTTGTGCACGGCCGGATCGTGACAGGCGATGGAAAGTGCCGCCGAATCGGCCTGGCCGCGGATCGTGGCGATCTCGTCTTCCGTCGGCACGCGAGAGGGTTCGGGCAGCTTCACCGCCTTGCCCACTTGCGAGGGCTGCTCGGTGGAGAAGGACACCTCGACGTCCTTGTCGTTGGCGAGCGCCCGGCAGGTCATGGACACAGCCCGCTTGAAGGGATCGAGCGGGAGCTCTTTCCGCTTCGGGATGGCCATGGGCTTAGCTCAACGCCACGTTGGCGGTCGACTGGGGCAGATCCTCGCCGAAGCACCGCTGATAGAACTCGGCGATCAGGCCGCGTTCCAGCTCGTCGCACTTGTTCAGGAAGCTCAGGGCGAAGGCGAAGCCGACATCGCCGAAGATCTCGGTGTTCTCCGCCCAGGTGATGACCGTGCGCGGGCTCATGACCGTGGAGAGATCGCCGTTGATGAAGGCGTTGCGGGTCAGCTCGGCGACGCGGACCATGTTGCTGATGGTCTTGCGGCCCTTCTCCGTGTCCCAGCTCTTCACCTTGGAGAGGACGATCTTCACCTCGTCGTCATGGGGCAGATAGTTCAGGGTCGCGACGATGGACCAACGGTCCATCTGGCCCTGGTTGATCTGCTGGGTGCCGTGATAGAGGCCCGACGTGTCGCCCAGACCGATGGTGTTGGTGGTGGCGAAGAGCCGGAAGGCCGGGTGGGGCCGGATCACCTTGGACTGGTCGAGCAGGGTGAGGCGGCCTGAGACCTCCAGAACGCGCTGGATCACGAACATCACGTCCGGGCGGCCGGCGTCGTATTCGTCGAAGACGAGCGCGGTGTTGGTCTGCAGCGCGTAAGGCAGGATGCCTTCCTTGAACTCGGTGACCTGCTTGCCGTCCTTCAGGACGATGGCGTCCTTGCCGACCAGATCGATACGACTAACATGGCTGTCGAGATTGATGCGGATGCAGGGCCAGTTCAGGCGGGCGGCGACCTGCTCGATATGGGTCGATTTGCCCGTGCCGTGATAGCCCTGGATCATCACCCGGCGGTTGTGCTTGAAGCCCGCCAGGATGGCCAGGGTCACGTCGTGATTGAACTGATAGTCCGGATCGAGCTCGGGCACATGCTCGTCGCCCTTGGAATAGGCCGGGACTTCAAGATCGGTGTCGAGGCCGAAGACCTGCCGCACCGAAACCTCCATATCGGGTAAGGGGGCAGTCTCGCCGGAAGTGTCAAAGCTCATGGGTACTCAGGCGCCTGTATTTCGCTTGTTTTCGAGGCTCGTCGGGGGTGAGCCGTTCGGATAGGGCAAGATCGACGCGCGCTTAGGCGAGCCCTACCTCTCGAAGATAATTATAGGCTTGGATGGCCTCACGCAACTTGTCCTCGGTGGAACGGTCGCCACCATTGTGGTCCGGATGATGGCGCATCACCAGTTCCTTGAACCGGGCGCGGATCTCCTTCTTGCTGGCGCCCACCTCCAGGTTGAGCTGGCGCAGGCATTTCCGCTCCGCCTTCATCAAGGGACGGCCGTTATTGGTGTTCTGGCGCGCCGTCTGCTCCTGGGCGTCCTCGCGGAAAAGATCGAAGGGATCGTGCACGCCGAACGCATAGGCATAGGCCTTGGCGGCATCGGCGTTGGCCCGGCTTGAGGAATTCTCCGAAGACCGTCCGCCCATGCCCCAGGTGGGGCGATGGCCGATCACGTCGTCCTTCAGATGCTGGGCCATGGCGTCGTCGGAGAGGCCCTCGAAATAGTTGTAGGACTTGTTGTACTGGCGGACGTGATCCAGGCAGAAGCGATAGTACTGTCCTTCACGCCCGCGGCCCTTCGGGGCGGGATAGCGCGCGGATTCGGCGCAGTCCTTCCATTCGCAGAGCGGTCCCGGATCGCGCACCCGGCGGTCGTCTTGCGGCTTTACGCGCAGGCGGTCGAAGAATTTTGAATCAAGCTTCATGGTGGCCATTATGGGAAGCACATCGGTACAGAACAAGAATGGCTCGGACGTCTCGTCCGCGGTATACTGACCGATAAAGGCGACACAGCCGAACCAGTTCCAACGAGTCAGATTCGGAGCGGCAAAGCACGCATTTATGACCCTCGAGAATGCAATCAAAGAAAAGTTGACGAAGGCCTTCGCGCCGGCCGGCCTCAAGGTGGTGAACGAATCTCACCTCCATGCGGGGCATGCGAGCTCGCCGGGCACGGGCGAAAGCCATTTCGCCGTTGTGGTCGTGGCGGACGCGTTCGACGGCAAGTCGCGGGTGGAGCGACACCGCATGGTCAACGAGGCGCTCGCGGACGAGTTGGCGGGCGGCATCCATGCGCTCGCGATCCGCGCCATGACGCCTGCGGAGCACGAAGACGCGAAGGCCGCGGCGGAGAGCTAGGCTCTTCCCCGATCCGACCTTTCGGCTGTTCTCAACGCATCCCAAATTTTATTTTTGCCTGCGAGGCCCGGCGCCGGAACCGCGGTGACGGAGCGGCGTTCATTGTCGCGCTCGCCCATCATGGGCGGCCCCATCGAAAGGCAAAGGCCATGAACAAGGATCGTGCAAAAGGTTCGGCCAATCAGGCCAAAGGCAAGCTCAAGGAAGCGGCCGGCAAGGTCACCGGCGATGCCAAGCTGAAGAGCGAAGGCAAGGCCGATCAGGCCAAGGGCAAGGTTCAAAACGCCGTTGGTGGCGCAAAGGACGCCGTCCGCGGCCGCTAGGTCCTCACTCCAAATCGGTAGCAGCAATGCCGCGTCCGAGCGGCACGGAACGGCGTCACCTGGTGGCGCCGTTCTTTTTATCTCGGCCGTCTATTCCTCGGGCTCGGGATCCGGGATCGGGGTCACCTTGAGCAGGGTCAGGCGGTTGCGCTGACGGCGGAGCACCTCGAAGCGGAAGCCGTGGAAGGTGAAGGCCTGGCCGGCGTTCGGGATGGTCTGGGCCTCGTGAATCACCACGCCCGCGATGGTGGTCGCCTCCTCGTCGGGGATGTCCCACTCCATGAGCCGGTTCACGTCGCGAATCGGCACCGAGCCTTCCACGATCACTGAGCCGTCGGCCTGAGGCCGCGCGGCGGTGCTGGCGAGATCGGTCTCGTCGGTGATGTCACCGACGATCTCCTCGATGATGTCCTCCAGGGTCACCAGACCCATCACCTCGCCGTACTCGTCGACGACGATGGCGAAGTGGGCCTTCCGCTTCAGGAAGGCATTGAGCTGATCCTTCAGGGATGTGGAATCGGGGACGAACCAGGCCGGGTTGGCGAGGGCCACCACGTCGATCTTGGAGGAATCGCCATCCGCCTCGCGGAGCGCTCGGAGCAGCGTCTTGGCATGGAGAATGCCGATGATCTCTTCCGGCTTGTCGCGCCACAGCGGTATTCGGGTGTGCGGGCTTCGGAGCGCCGCGTCGACGATCTGGTCCGTCGGCAGATCCGCGTCGATGGTGTCCATGTTCGTGCGGTGGACCATGACGTCCTCCACGGAGAGGTCGCGCAGATCGAGAACGCCGCCGAGCATGTCGCGGTCGAGCTTCACCACGCCGCCTTCCTTGTGGTGGAGCTCGATGGCGCCGCGGATCTCCTCATGAGCGGAGAGCACGTCCTCGTCGGCGCCGATGGAAGTGCCGAAGAGGCGCAGGATCGCCCGCACCATGACCTGCATGGCTGCGGTCACGGGCGCGAACAGCACCACGAAGATGTTCACCGCAGGTGAGAAGGTGAGCGCGAAGCGTTCCGGGTTGGTGAAGGCCAGGGTCTTGGGCAGCACCTCGGCGAAGACCAGCACCAACGCGGTCATCACGATGGTGGCGTAGACCACGCCCGTGTCGCCGAAGACGTTGATGAAGAGGCTGGTGGCCAAAGCGGAGCCGGCGATATTGGCCAGGTTGTTGCCCAGGAGGATGGCGCCGATCAGCCGTTCCCGGGTCTGGGTCAGGCGGACCACCAAGGAGGCCCTGACATCGCCGTCCTGCTCCAGGGCGTGAATACGCGGTCTGGAGACGGCGGTGAGCGCCGTTTCAGAAGCGGAGAAGAAGGCCGATGTCAGAAGCAGGATAAGGATGGCACCAAGGGTGATGGAAAAGCCGAGGATCATTGGCTGCCGCACTCTCGTTTCAGGAAGTCGGTGAGTTCGTCCATATCGACGTCGCGCTCCAGATAGGCGCTGCCGATGCCGCGGGCCAGGACCAGAGCAAGCTGGCCGGCCTGAACCTTCTTGTCCTGGGACATGAGGCGCAGCATCTCGGCTGCGCTGGGGCCGCCGCCTTCGATATGCTTGATGGCGGTAGGCAGCCCGACCAGGTCGAAATGGCGCTCCACGCGACCGGCGTCCTCGCTGGCGCAGATTTCCTGCTCGGCGGAATAGCGGAAGGCGAGCACCATGCCGATGGCGATTGCCTCGCCATGGAGTAGGCGGTCGGAATAGCCGGTATAGGCTTCGAGCGCGTGGCCGAACGTGTGGCCGAGATTGAGCAGGGCGCGGGCGCCACTCACCTCCTTCTCGTCCTCCTCCACGATGGCCGCCTTGGACTTGCAGCTCGTGGCCACCGCATGGAGGCGCGCCTCGGGCTCGCCATTGAGCACTGCGCGCCAATTGTCGCCCAGCCAGTCGAAGAACTCGGGATCGTTTATGAGGCCGTATTTGGCGATCTCCGCGTAGCCCGCGAGAAGCTGGCGTTCGGGAAGCGTGCCGAGCACGTCGAGGTCGGCCAGCACCAGGGCCGGCTGGTGGAAGGTGCCGATGAGGTTCTTGCCCTGGGGCGTGTCGATGCCGGTCTTGCCGCCGACGGAGGAGTCCACCTGGGCGAGCAGGCTGGTGGGCATCTGCACGAGATTGACGCCGCGGCGCAGGATCGAGGCGGCAAAGCCGGCCAGATCGCCGACCACGCCGCCGCCAAGCGCAATGATGCAATCGCCGCGCTCCACGCCGAGATCGAGCAGTTGCTCACAGACCTTCTCAAGCTGAGAGAAGCATTTGCTGCTCTCGCCGGGCGGCACGATGACCTCACCGAGGAACAGGCCCTGCTCCTGGAGATTGCGCTTCATGTCGGCCAGATGGAGCGGCGCGACATTCTCGTCGCTCACCACCGCGTAGCGGGCGGCCGGCAGCAGGTCGTCGAGGCGCAGAGCCGCATGGGCGAGGAGGTTCTCGCCGATGATGATCTCGTAGCTGCGCCGCGCCAGGGTCACGGGAATGGTCGTCTCGACCTTGGCATCGGACGATACGGACAAGGATTCAGCCATTACTTGCCTTCGGAAATCTGCTCGCCACTTTGCGAGTCTTGTTGGGACAACAGGTGCTCCTCGAGCATGTCGACGATTTCGCCCACGACCGTATCATGGGGCGCATCGCGGGTCTCGACCACGAGGTCGGCCTGGGCATAGACGGGATAGCGCTGGTCCATGAGCTTCTTCATGGTTTCCTTCGGATCGCCTGTGGCGAGTAGCGGACGGTTGTTGCGGCGGCGCACCCGCTTCATGAGGATGGGTAGCTCGGCGCGCAGCCAAATAGACAGGCCGGACTCGGCGATTCTGTTCCGTGTCTCGGGGTCCATATAGGCGCCGCCGCCGGTGGCCATGACTTGCGGGCCGCTGCTAAGGAGACGGGCGATCACTTTCCGCTCGCCGTCGCGGAAATAGGCCTCGCCGTGATTGGCGAAGATCTCCTGTATGGTCTCGCCGGCCGCATCTTCGATCTCGTTGTCGGCATCGGTGAAGGGCAGGCCGAGGGTCGCCGCCAGGCGTTTGCCGACGGAGCTCTTGCCAGCGCCCATAAGACCGATCAGAACGAGGCTCCTGGACTGGAGCGCGCTTCGGATGCGTTCCAGACGGGGGTCGGCGTCTTCTGTTTTTGCTTTTTGCCGGGGGAGGCTCATTGGGCCGCATGCGGCAATCGAGCCGCTATCCTTCCTTGGTGGCGGAAAGTTTCACAACTTGCCGCTGCTGACAACGGGGTTCACAGACGCCAGAATAGCGATCCGGCGCCTAAGAGTCATAATCGCGCCGCCTTCGGCGCCCAGACACGAAAACGACACGGGGATCGGCCAAGTCCGCCATGCCAACACTGTTTCGACTTCTCACCGTTTTGGCGCTGATCGTCGGGACCGTGGCCGGCAGCCTCTATGTGCTGGCGGAATACTTCCAGCCGACCCCGAAGGAAATCACCAAGCCGTTGCGCAATGTTGAAGTGCGGAGCGAACAAGACGCCAATGCGAGTGACTAGGCGCGGCTGCGCGACCCTGCTGCTGACGGGGCTCGTTTTCTGCGGCCTTGCGGGACCGGCGTACGCTCAGATCGAGCGGCGGTCGCTGGAGCCGCTGGATGTGCCCCAGGATCAGATGCCTCAGGCGCCCGCCCAAGGCCCCGGGCAGGGGCAGAGCGGCGGACAGATATACGGTCAGCCTCAAGAGTACGGACAGCCGCAAGATTACGGACAACCCCAAGGCCAGCCTCAGGGGCAGACCTTCGACGGGTACGGTCAGCCGCCTGCGGACGCCGGCAGCCCGAATTACGACGGGCAGCAATATGGCGGGCAAGGCCAATACCAAGACCAGTACGGTGGTCAGCAATACGGCGATCCGAACGCGCCGACCTCTCTGACCCCGCCGGGACTGGATGGTCCCAGCTATCAGGAACAGCCGGCATATGGAGGCCAGCCGTCGGGAGGTCAGTCTTCCCAGCCGACCTATGACGGCCAGCCTGGCCCGGCATACGGCGATCGGCAGCCAGGATTTTATGGCGACTCCTCCTACGCGCCCCAGGCGTCCTATGGAAATCCGTCCGGCGACCAGTCCCCCATGCCGGCCGGCGTGTGGCGGAATGTGGATGCGCAGCAGATGCAGCAATTGCTGGCCGGGGCCAAGCTGCCGTCGTCGTCGCCCGTTCTGTCGGTCCTGATCGCCCGGGCGCTTGCCGCCGATCCGCCGGAAGGCGGCCAGGAGACCGCCATCCGTGTTTCGGCCCTGGAGCGCGCCGGCCGGGCGGAGCAGATCGTGGAGCTGCTGGCCCCGGCGGCCCAATCGGGCGATCCCGGAGTTGCCGCACGCTACGGGCTTGCGCTTCTGGCGGCCGGACGGGATCAGGAAGCCTGCGGGCTCAATCTCGGCCAGGTGCCCCAATCGGCGCGGCCGGACAGCGACGTCACGCAAGCGGCACTGCTGATCCCGGTCTATTGCGCAGCGCTTCAGGGCAATGCGCAAGGCGCCGCCCAGGCGCTGCAGTCCGCACAGCAGCGGGGTGTGCGCTCGCCCGTCGCTTCCGCCGTGATCGGCCAGCTCTCTCAGACCAGTCAGGAGCCGCCGCCGATCCCCGGCACGTTGGATGTGCTGGATTATGTGTTCCTGCGGCTGGGCAAGGTGGCGTTGCCGGCCTCTCTGGCGGACTCCGCCAACCCGACCCTGCTCTCCCGGATCGCGCAGGATTCCGAAGTCTCGCCAGAGCTGCGGCTTGCCGCGGCCGAGCGCGGCGCTTCGCTTCATCTCGTCGATGGGGAGGTGCTGCGGGAGGCCTATACGCAAGCCGCGCCCCAGCTCGGCAAGGAGGCGAGCGCGCCATACGCGCTCAGAGCCAAGCTATTCGTCAATCTTCAGAAGGCGCCGTCTGCCGCCTATCGGGCGGAATCGATCGATGCGCTGCTTTCGAGCGGCAAGGAGGCCGGGATTCAGCTGGAGCTGGCGGAAGCCCTGGCGCCGGAGAACGCCAAGCTGGCTCAGGATCCGTCGGCGGCCAAGTTCGCCGAGACCGGGGTGCGGGTGGCGATCCTCGCGGGCGACGATCAAAGCGCCTGGGAGTGGATCGAGCGCGGCGGGCAGGCGGCGCGAAGCTGGCCGCTGCTGGTGGCCGTGGACGACCCCTTCGGCCCCCGGGCCGAGGCGGCCCTGAATTCAGGCGCCGAGATCGCTTCCCAGACTGGGCTTCCCAGCCCGGTGCTGCATCGTCTGATCACGGTGCTGGATGCACTGAATTACGACGTACCGATCCCCCTCTGGGATATGGCGAGCAAGTCGGAGCAGCCGTCGGACGGATATCTGCCCGAGCGAGGCGTGCTCACCGATCTCCAGCAGGCTTCCGAGCAGGGTGAGGTCGGCAAGACGGTGTTGCTGGTCGCCGCGGCCTTGGGCCCGAACGGACCGTCCGGCGCCAATCTCCTGGCTCTGGGGGACTCGGTGCGGGCACTTCGGAAAGTAGGGCTTGAAGCGGAAGCCCGCAGGCTCGGCTTCGAGGCGCTCTATCCCCGCTGGCCCTTCCAAGGGAAGGCGTGAGCGCGGTGGGCGCGGGCTCCGACCAGGATTTCCGCTCCTCGGAGCTCAAGCTCTTCCTCGACATGCTGATGGCCGAGCGCGGCGCGGCCGCCCATACGATCAGCGCCTATACGACGGATCTTGCCGCCTTTCTCGGCTTTGCCAAGGGGCGCGGCAAGGATGCGCAGTCGGTCACCCCCGATACGATCCGCGCCTTTCTGGAGCAGCTCGCCAAGGATGGGCTCGCGGCCACCAGCCGGGCGCGGAAGCTCTCGGCGATCCGGCAGTTTTTCCGCTTTCTGTTATCGGAAGGGATCCGGGACGACGATCCCTGCTCGGCCATCGACAGCCCAAAGCTTGGCCGGCCGCTGCCCAAGGTGCTCTCGCTTGCCGAGGTGGAGACGCTCTTGGACACGGCCAAGGCGGGTGTGGAGGCGGCGCAATCGGACTCCGAGCGCCGCCGGGCCTCACGGCTCTATGCGCTGCTGGAAACGCTCTACGCCACGGGTTTGCGGGTTTCGGAGCTGATCAGCCTGCCCCGGAACGTGCTTCTGGCGGACGATCGGGTGCTGACCATCACCGGCAAGGGTGGCCGGGAGCGGCTGGTGCCCCTGAACGAGACGGCGCGCCAGGCCATCGCCGCGCATCTTTCGGAGCTCGAGGGCGATCCGGCCCTGAAAGGCTCGCCCTGGCTGTTTCCGGCCCAGAAGGCGAGCCAGCACCTGACGCGCCAGCGTTTCGGTCAGGAACTGAAGACCCTGGCGGGGGCGGCGGGTATCGCGCCCTCCCGTGTCTCGCCCCATGTGCTGCGCCACGCCTTCGCAAGCCATCTGCTGGAGCGGGGCGCGGATCTGCGCGCCGTGCAGCAATTGCTGGGACATGCGGATATCTCGACCACCCAGATCTATACGCATGTGATCGAGGAGCGCTTGCGGCGGCTGGTGGAGGAGCATCACCCCCTGGCGAAGCGCTGAGGCCGCAAAATGCGGATAACCACATCCTCAGATAGATTCGCTCCGCTTGGCCCGGGTCGGTTGACACGGTCTGGCCCTCGGGCCACTTAGAACGGGGCAGGTGGCGCCGGCCGAGCAGGGCCAGCGCGACACCGCCCGACGTCCGAAGACGCCAATTGGGTAATATGCGTACCTATCTCGATTTCGAAAAACCGATCGCCGAGCTCGAAAGCAAAGTTGCCGAGCTCAAGGCCATTGAAGACGGCGATGAGACCGCGGTCTCCATTTCCGAAGAGCTGAAAACCCTGGAGGCGAAATCCAGGGACGCGCTTGTGGAGACCTACGCCAAGCTCACGCCGTGGCAGAAGACGCAGGTCGCGCGCCATCCGGAGCGGCCCCATTTCATGGATTACATCCACGGGATGGTGGACGATTTCACGCCGCTCGCGGGCGACCGGCTGTTTGCCGAAGATCACGCCATCATCGGCGGCATCGGCCGGTTGAGAGGCCGCTCGGTCATGGTGATCGGCCACGAGAAGGGCTCCGATACGGAAGGCCGGCTGAAGCACAATTTCGGCATGGCGCGGCCCGAAGGCTATCGGAAGGCCCAGCGCCTCATGGGGATCGCCGAGCGCTTCAAGCTCGCAGTGGTCACCCTGGTCGACACGGCCGGCGCCTATCCCGGCATCGGCGCGGAAGAGCGCGGCCAGGCCGAGGCCATCGCACGCTCCACGGATACCTGCATGGGGCTCGGCGTGCCGATCGTCTCTGTCGTGATCGGCGAGGGCGGCTCGGGCGGCGCGGTCGCCATCGCCACGGCAAACCGCATCTTCATGCTGGAGCATTCGGTCTACACGGTCGCCTCGCCGGAGGCTGCCGCCTCCATTCTGTGGCGGGATTCGGCGCGCGCCATCGATGCGGCGACCAATATGAAGATCACCGCCCAGGATCTGCTCGAGTTCGGCGTGATCGATGGGATCATTCCAGAGCCGACGGGCGGAGCCCATCGCGACAAGGACGCGGCGATCCAGGCCACGGCGGCCCAGATCGACGAGGCGCTTTCGGCCTATGTCGGCAAGTCGAGCGACGAAATTCGCAAGGACCGCCGACAGAAATTTCTCGCCATGGGGCGCAGCTAGAAGCGCCGAAGATTTATTCGTGCACTTCGCCGCAGTTAACCAACTCCCTGATAGCGTTAACTTTTTCTCCCCAATGCAGCCGCTTTTTTAGTCTAGTTAAAGCGGCTATAATCGACCCGTTCAGTAAGGGGGACGGCGGCATGGGGGAATTGTGCCGCTAACGCCGCCTTAACCTTGCGGGTTCGATCTTCCGGGACGGGATTTTCCGGGTTCGATGTTTGGCCATCGCAGCCAGGGGCACTGCTTGCGTATGCTTTGTTTTTCGTCGGCCAAGGCTTTGCTGGCGGCATGCTTGCTGCTTGCCGTCGCCCTTATGGGCGGCTGCGGCCAGTACTCGCCTGACTATATGAAGCCGCTCTCTCCGGAGATGCGCGCGCTTCTGGCCCAGAAGGGAATGCGCGAGGAAGCCCCGATCACCATCCGCATCTTCAAGGCCGAGAACATTCTCGAGATCTGGAAGCAACGGGATGACGGGCACTACTACTTCCTGAAATCCTATCCGATCTGCAATTTCTCCGGCGATCTCGGCCCCAAGCTGAAGCAGGGCGACAAGCAGGCGCCGGAAGGGTTCTATATCGTGGCCAAGAACCAGATGAACCCGCGCAGCCACTATCATCTTTCGTTCAATATCGGCTTCCCCAACGCCTACGACCGGGCCTGGGGGCGCACCGGCAGCAACATCATGGTGCATGGCGACTGCAAGTCCGCCGGCTGCTACGCGATGACCGATGCGCTGGTGGAGGAGATCTACATCCTGGCCCGCGAGGCGTTCGCCGGGGGCCAGGAGTACTTCATGATCCAGGCCTACCCGTTCCGCATGACCTCGGCCAACATGGCCAAGCATCGGGGCAGCAAGTGGTACGGCTTCTGGCAGAACCTGAAGCAGGGCTACGACTACTTCGAAACGACCCGCCAGATTCCCGAGATCCAGGTCTGCAATCGCAGCTATCTGATCAATGCGGTCTTCAATAACCCGCGGGAGCGGGCGGACCCGACCCGGCCTTGCCCGGCCCATCGGCGTCTGCCGATCCGGCCGTTCTCGCCGAGACCCGATCAGACGGCGGTCAACCAGTCCTCGATCGAGCCGCTGGGGAGCTCACTTGGTCTCGCCTTCGGCCCGCGCAAGCCCACCTATCACATGTTCACCCTGGGGCCGGCCGAGACCGGCTCCGTCTCTACAGCCAAGTAAATCGTCCCCTGTACGCAGTGAGTGTCGTGCACCCGACAGTTCTGTGTCGGCCGCGCCACGCGCCGGCCAAAAGGTGAATTCGAAGCTTCGAAAAGCGCTAGTGGGCCCCCCTGAAATAGAGCAATTTCCCACCTCGCCGGGACCGGCCTCACCGTAAACGAGGGTCGGCTCGTAGTGATTTGGGGGCGTAAGCTGCGTAAGAAAAATTTGCGTCGTCAGGTGCTTCTGTCGACCACCATGCTTGTCGGCGCGATGACCGGGTATGCGGGCCGCTCTTATGGCGCGTGCACATTCCAGGGCACAAGCGGCGGCCGCAATCTCTATCTTTGCACCGGCGCTAATCAGCCTGCGCAAATCATCGTCGGCGCCAATTCCAATTACGCTTCCGTCGAAACAGTCGGCGGTTTTAACGTAACGGCCAGTAGCGGCACCGCCATAACCATCATCGGCGATGGGGCGCTCAGCTACACTGACATCTACGCGTCCGCCCTTACCTCGACGAATGGCATGGCGCTCTTCGTTCTCTCCAGTAATGCGAGCGCCAGTCCGAACGGTATCGCGGTTACCACGGATGGCGATTTAACCGGCAGTACGCTAGGCGCCTACTTCGGCAATAACGGCGCCGGCGGCATCGATCTGACGCTCGGCGGCACCATCACGGGCACGAGTAGCATAGGCCTGGGCGCGTTCAACGACTCCAGCAGCACAGGCGACATGACGGTCAACGTGGCATCCGTCCGCGGCGGCACCTCGGGCATCAGTTTATCCAATTCCGGGTCGGGCGCCGTGGACTTGACCGCGACCGGTGATGTTCAGGGCGGGGGGGCCGGTGCCGGTATCTCAGTGCTCAACCGCGCTGTGGCGGGCACCACGATCCGCGCCGCTACGGTGCAGGGCAATACGGGGATCGACGTCTTCAGCGCAGGTGCCCTCTCGATCACCACGACAGGCACCGTGAGAGGAACCGGCGCAATAGGCATTTCGGCGGACAGCTTGGGCGCCAGCCTGACCATCGACGCTGCCTCCGTGCAGGGCCTAACGACCGCCATAGACGCCACAAATTCCGGCAGCGGCACACTCTCCATAACGGCGTCGGGGGACGTCAGCAGCACGAATAACATCGGCATTGAGGCAAGAAATTCTAGTACGGCGACGGATCTGATCGTCGATGCGGCGTCGGTCAGCGGGCGCACCAGAGGCATTTACGCCCGGAACGAAGGCAGCGGTCTGACCAGCATCACCACAAGTGGTGCGGTCTCCGGCGGCACAGAGGCCATTCGCGTGCTGACTTACGCCAGCGCAAAAGAAGTCACCATCCAGACCGGGTCGGGCGGCCTTACAGCCAGCGGGTTTGGCATCTGGGCGCGGCAACAGGGTACCGGCGATGTGAGGATTACCGTGGGCGGGGATATCGCTGCAGGCGATCAGGCGATCCGGGCCGACCTCTCCAATGGGGCGTCAACGGCGGACATGGTCATAACGACCGCAGCCGATTCAGCCATCAGCGGCACCAGTGGAATCAACGCGCTGAACTACGGATCCGGCGCAACCCGGGTGACGGTGAACGGCGACGTCACCGCAACCTCCGGCGGCGGCATCATCGCTTACAGCGCGTCGGGCTCCTCGTCTCCGATCGAGATTGTGGTGGGGCGGAACGCAAACGTTGCTGCGAGCTTCGTCGGTATCCTCACCAACAATCGGCCGGCGGACATCATTGTCGCGGGGACGGTCTCGGGCACCCAGGGCGCAATACGCTTCAACGCTGGGGGGCCTGCCCACGACGACCGGCTCGAGCTGCGTGCCGGGTACGAGATCAACGGCAATGTGCTCGCGCAGGGAGGGACCGACAGCCTGGAGTTTGGCGGCTCCGGTGCGGACAGCTTCGATCTGAGCGAGATCGGCCCGAAATATCAGGACTTCGAGGAATTCGCCGTCATCGGCGGCAGATGGAGCTTCTCCGGCACCACCACCGAAAGCTTCGACGTGACCGGCGGTGCGCTCGGCGGCGAGGGCACCTTCGGCGAATTGAACATCGGTAGCGGTGGCACCATCGCGCCGGGCAATTCCATCGGCACGCTCAATGTCGGCAATATCACTTTTGCGCAGGGGTCGACCTACGAGGTCGAGGTCGATGCGGACGGCAATTCCGATCTTATCGAGGCGACCGGAACGGCCACCATCGCCGGCGGGACCGTGAGCGTGCTGGCCCAGAAAGGCGATTACGATCCGCGAACGACGTATACGATCCTGAGGGCCGCCGCCGGCGTGACCGGCACTTTCACGGACGTCACGTCCAACCTGGCGTTTCTTGAACCGACCCTTCGTTACGACGCCAATACGGTCTACCTGACCCTGGACCGGGTGGTGGAAGTCGGCGGCGAGAGTTTCGTGAGCTTCTGCTCGGTAGCGACCTCTCCGAACCAGTGCAATGTCGCGCAGGCGCTGGATGTCTTCCCGACCGATAATGAACTCTTCCTCGACATTCTGAACCAGACAGAAGCGGGCGCACGCCAAGCCTTCAACGCGCTGTCGGGTGAAATCCACGCCTCTGTCGGCGGGGCGCTGCTGGACGAAGGCCGTCACGTCCGCGATGCGGTGATGGGCCGGATGATCCAGGCGAGCTATAGCGGCACGGGGCTCGGGGCCGGCGGCCCGCAGAGCACTTCCGGCATGATGATGCTCGGCTACGGCTCCAAAGATCTCGGATCTTATGAACCGCTCCCGGTGGCCGAAGGCCCGACCTTCTGGACCCAGGGCTTCGGCAGCTGGGCCAACTTTGACGGCAACGGCAATGCTGCCAGCCTTGACCGCGACATGGGCGGTTTCATCTCCGGCGTCGACGCCGAGGTGATGCCCGGCTGGCGGGCCGGTATCGCGGCCGGCTACAGCTACACCGGTCTCGATGAGGACGCCCGGCTGTCCTCGGCCAATGTCGATGCCTACCACCTGGTGCTCTACGGTTCGGGCAAGGTGGAACGCTTCAATGTCCGCGGCGGCGGTTCGTGGTCCTGGCAGGATATCGAGACATCCCGCAATGTCGTCTTCCCAGGCTTCTCGGAGTTCGAGAGCGCCTCATACGACGGGGATCGCGGCCAGCTGTTCGGCGAGATCGCCTATCCGGTCGTGCTGCATCCGAGCATCGCTATGGAGGGCTTCTCGGGTCTCGCCTATGTGCATCAGGAGACGGATGGCTTCACCGAAAGCGGCGCGCTCGCGGCGCTCACCTCGGCCGGCTACAACGAAGACGTGACCTACTCCACGACCGGTTTCCGGGCCGCCACCACCATGACCCTTGGCAACACGGTCATCACGCCCAACCTCTCCGTGGCCTGGCTGCATGCCTTCGACTCGGTCGATACGGACCTTGCGCTCGCCTTCGCGTCCGCCGGGCCGGACTTCTCCATCCAGGGCACGCCGATCGCGCGGGACTCTGCTCTGGTCACCGTCGGCCTCGACTTCGCAGTCACCCCCGACGCGACACTCAGCTTCGCCTATGACGGCCAGTTCGCGTCCGACACGGACGAGCACGGCCTCAAGGGTCGCGCCTCCTGGAAGTTCTAGGGGCTCGCCCCACACCCGGCGTCATTCCGGCGAAAGCCGGAAACCAGCGGCAGACTCTGCCATAGCCACGTGACGCGGGTGGCTGAGCCTTGGACGCTTCGTCTCAAGTCTCTCTATTTGCTAGGGAAATTTTCTTCGCGCGGCGCGCTTTGCCGCGCGCTCCGGTCACGTTCACGCCAAAACGGCACCCCCATAAACCGGGCATTAACCATGCCTGATTCATCCTGCTGTCATCACGCCGGGGGGCATTCGTTTTGCGTAACTCTTCGACTTGGCAGGTTCGGAAACTCGCGCGCATCGCCGCGCTCGCTAGCAGTCTCGTGCTCAGCCTTGGGCTCGGCGGCTGCAGCCAATTCCTGCCAGATTATCTCAAGCCGCTATCGCCGCAGGCCAGCACCGTGCTGTTCCACAAAGACATGTCGTGGGATTCGCCGATCCTGATCCGCATCTTCAAGTCGGAGTCGGAAATGGAGATCTGGAAGCAGAAGGACGACGGCCGCTTCCATCTGTTCAAGACCTATGAGATCTGCCGCTTCTCCGGCAAGCTCGGGCCGAAGCGCTGGGAAGGCGACCGGCAGGCGCCGGAAGGCTTCTATACGGTGGCGGAAGACCAGATGAACCCGTGGAGCCGGAACCACCTCGCCTTCAATATCGGGTATCCGAACAAGTTCGACCGGGCCCACGGGCGGACGGGCAGCCTCATCATGGTGCATGGCGGCTGCTCCTCCATCGGGTGCTATGCCATGACCGACGAGGCGGTGCAGGATATCTATACCCTGAGCCGGGACGCGTTCGACGGCGGTCAGGAAGCGTTCCAGATCCAGGCCTATCCGTTCCGCATGACGGACGAGAACATGGCCAAGCACAAGAAGAACAAGTGGTTCGATTTTTGGGCCAACCTAAAGGAAGGCTACGACTATTTCGAAACCACCCATCTAGAGCCGAAAGTGGATGTGTGCGGGAAGCGCTATCTGATCAACGTGGCCTTCAAGGATCAGAACGCCGAGGTCGATCCGCGCAAGGACTGCCCGGCCTACCGCAGGCTGCCGGTCATCCCCTATACCAAGAGCCTCCAGGTGGCGGCACCGATCGGCCCGCCGCCGACGCCGCTGGGCGAAGCGTTCGGTCTCGCCTTCGGGCCGAAGGAGCCGACCTATCACATGTTCAGCCTCGGCCCGGCGGTGACCCGCAACAATTGATCTTCCGCTGGGCGGGCGTCTCCGCAGCTTTCCCTGACGTGAACGAGCCCGTTGCCCGGATCGGGGCATTGCTCAGTGAACGGCTGTCGTAAGACCGGGAAGCCCTCTCCTCGGCAGATGTCGATGCCTACCATCTCGTGCTGTACGGCTCCGGTAAGGTCAGCCGCTTCGATGTCCGCGGCGGTGGCGCGTGGACCTGGCAGGATATCGAGACCTCGCGGAACGTCGTCTTCCCGGGCTTCTCCGAGTTCGAGAGCGCCTCATACGACGGTGATCGCGGCCAGCTCTTCGGCGAGATCGCCTATCCTGTCGTACTGCATCCGAGGATCGCCATGGAAGGTTTCTCGGGCCTAGCTTACGTGCATCAGGAAACGGACGGGTTCACGGAGCGGCGCGCTCGCGGCACTGACATCGGCCGGTTACAACGAAGACGTGACCTATTCGACGACGGGTTTCCGGGCGGCGACCACCATGGCACTCGGCGAGACCGTGATCACGCCCAATCTCTCCGTGGCCTGGCTGCATGCCTTCGACAGTGTGGATACGGACTTGGCGCTGGCCTTCGCGTCCGCCGGGCCGGACTTCTCCATCCAGGGGACGCCCATTGCGCGTGACTCTGCTCTGGTGCAGGCCGGTCTCGACTTCGCGGTGACGCCCGGCGCGACGCTCTCCATCGCCTATGACGGGCAGTTCGCCTCCGATGCTGACGAGCACGGCATCAAGGGCCGCGCCAGCTGGAAGTTCTAGACCGCCGCCGTTTGGACTAGTGCCCTGACGCGCCTTCTCGCTCGGAATTCGTTGTTGTTCCGTACGCGGATGCTTGCGATTCTCTCCTAGCGAATCACCAAGACGAGCCGTGGGGGCGGGAGCTCTGGTGAAAAAGAAAAACGCTGTTAGGCAGCTCCTGCTGTCGAGCACGGCGCTGGCGGCGACGCTAGCCGGCTATGGACGTGCGGCCTACGGCCAGCAGGTCTGCACGCAGCAAGGCTCCACGAGCACTTATCTGTGCAGCGGTTCCAGCACCGACACGCAGGATCTGCGCTACGACACGACCAATATCGACAGCATCCAAGTCGTGACGGGGCCGGGCTTCAGCGTCAGCACTGTGATCGAGAGGCCGCTGATCATCACCGGTCACGGCGATGTCTCCTACACGGATCTGTACAATTCGTACCTGTCATCCGATCTGGAGAATTCCTTCTATATCAGCTCGTTCCCGAGCATCACCTACCGCTCGGGCAGCGTCACCGTGAAGACCAACGGAACGTTCGACGGCGACTTCGCGGCCTATAACACCAGCGACGGAAATCTCGCGGTCACCTTGTACCAGGGCGGCTCGGTGTCGGGCGGCGCGTACGGGATCTACGGCTCGAATACCGGCACCACCATGGAAATCACCGTCTACGGCGACGTGACGGCGACCCGCTCCGATATCGGCGAGGCCGGCACAGGCATCTGGGCGGACAATGGCGGTTCGGGCGACCTCACGATCACATCCGGGAGCAACGTGACGGTGCAGGGCGAGGCCACCGGCATCCTCGCTACGAACGACAACGCCGCGGTCAATATCTATGCCTATGGCGACGTGATCGGGACCAATGATTACGGGATCCAGGTCGACAACAGCGGGACCGACATCAATATCGTCACCGGCCAGCTGAGCCAGGGCGTGACCGGAAATGTCGGCATGTCGATCACGAACTCGGGCAGCGGCTCCACGACCATCACCACCAACGGGAATGTCACCGGAACCGGGTTAGACGGTATCGATGTCTCCAATGGCTCCGGCGCAACCGATCTTACCGTCACGATCGGTAACGGCACGACGGTGAGTGCGGAAGAGGACGGGATTCTAGCCAGTAATGACGGGTCCGGAGCTCTCACGATCACCACCTATGGCAGTGTTACGAGCAGCAACGCCACGGGCATCAATGCGAGCGGCTACGGGACCGATCTTTCGATCACGGTGGGCCAGCAGAGCACGGTGTCCGGCAGCCTCTTCGGGATCGGCGCCGATCAAAGCGGGAGCGGCACCCTGTCGGTCAAAGTCAATGGCGATGTGACCGGCCAGGGGGCGGACGGCATCGAGCTCTATAACGGCGGCGGAAGCGCGGCCCATGTGATGATTGGCGCGTCCGGAACCGTGGTGAGCACCAGCGGCGGCTCCGATGACTTTGCCATCGATATCGAGGAAGGTGCGGCCGAGATCACCGTGGCCGGCAGCGTGAGCGGTGCCGGGGCCGGCGCGATCCAGTTCGACCAGGGGTCGGCTCACGACAACCAGCTGAAGCTTCTTCCGACTGCCGTCGTCTCGGGCAATGTGATTGCCGGGCCGGGCAGCAACGACTTGCTGGCGTTCGGCGGCCAGGGCTCGGCCAGCTTCGACCTTACGAATATCGATACGGGCGGCGGTACGCAGCAGTATCAGAATTTCGAAGTGCTCGATCTCGTCAGCGGCAATTGGAGCTTCACGGGGGCGACCACGCTGCCGCTGACGGTGGAGAGCGGCCGCATCATGGGCAACGGCTCGTTCGGCAACCTCACCATGAGCGGCGGGACCATCGCGCCGGGGAATTCCATCGGCACGATCCGCACCCGGGACATCACCTTCAGGAAAGGCGCAACCTATGAGGTGGAGGTCGACGCGGCGGGCAATTCCGATCGGATCATGGCGAGCGGAACGGCGACGATCAACGGCGGAACGGTGAATGTGATCGCCGGGGACGGCGATTACGCCGACTCGACCCGGTATACGATTCTCACCGCAAGCGGCGGCAGGACCGGAACCTTCGCCGCCGTACAAGACAACCTTGCCTTCCTCACCCCGACTCTCAGCTACGACGCGAACTCGGTCTATCTGACACTGGTGCGCACCAACGGGCCGAATGGGGAAAAGAGCTTCAGCTCCGTGGCCAATACGCAAAACCAAAGCCGGGTGGCTGTCGCCTTGGACAACGTTCCGACCACCAATACGCTGTTCCGGAAAGTGCTGGGTCAGTCGGCCCCTGGGGCGCGAACGGCCTTCGATAGACTTTCAGGCGAGGTCCATGCCGCGATCGGCGGTGCGCTGGTGCGCGAAGGGCGATACATCCGCGATGCGGTCATGGGACGGCTGGTGCAGGCGTCCTTCGCCGGCTCGGCGCTTGGCGCCGGCGGTCCGCAGTCATATGCGTTCGCACCGGCGAACCTGCAGGCCAACATGATGGCGCTGGGATATGGCGCGGACGATCTTGCGCGGTTCGGACCTACCGTCGATCGGGGACCGACCTTCTGGACCCAAGGTTTCGGCAACTGGGTGAGCCGCGACGGCGACGGCAATGCCGCCTCGCTCAAGCGCTCCCTTGGCGGGGTCGTTTCCGGTGTCGATGCCGAAATGCTGCCCGGTTGGCGCGTCGGTGTCGCGGGGGGCTATTCCTACAGCGATCTCGACGTGGATGCCCGGGCGAGCGGGGCCAATGTCGATGCCTATCACCTGCTGGTCTATGGCGGTCGCGAAATGGGACGTCTGGCCTTGCGCGGTGGCGGGGCCTGGAGCTGGCAGGAGATCGAGACCAGCCGGTTCGTCGGCTTCCCGGGTTTTGCCGAAGCGCAGAGCGCCTCCTATGACGGCGACCGGGGCCAGGTCTTCGGCGAGCTGGGCTATGCGCTGCTGCCGGGCGGCAGGATGGCCATGGAACCGTTTGCCGGCCTTGCCTATGTGCATGAGGAGACTGCCGCCTTCACGGAGTCAGGCGCGCAAGCGGGCCTTAGCTCTTCGGGTTATTCGGAGGGCGTCACCTATTCCACGCTGGGGATTAGGGCCGCTACCAATATGGACGTTCGCGGCCTGTTGGTGAGCCCTCGGCTCGAAGTCGCCTGGCTGCACGCATTCGATGAGGTGGATACAGATCTGGCGCTCGCCTTCGCCTCCAACGGCGTCGGCTTCGAGGTCGCCGGCACGCCGATTGCGCAGGACACCGCTGTGATCGAGGCGGGACTCGACTTCTCGGTCTCGCAAACCGCCACGCTTACCGTGTCCTATGACGGCCAGTTCGGCGACGGCGTCGAAGAGCATGGCCTCAAGGGAAGGGCGAGCTGGAAGTTTTAGGGTCCGACGTCAGCCGGATTTCGCCTTGGCAAAGCCCGATTGAGATGGGCACTTTGCGCTCATGATTTGGCGCATTCTTTTCGGCATCGTGGTGGCGGTGGGCATCGGCGCGGCGGTCTATCTCATGACGCCCGAGGGTCGGCAGCTCCTCGACCGGATCCGGATCAACGCGACGCGGACCGAGCATGTCGCCCTGTGGGGCGCCGGCCGGAAGCTGCCAGGCACGCCCGCTCTCGACAAGCTGGACGAGCGGCTGGCGGCCAAGGGCGTGAAGGTCGGCGATCCCATCTTCATCCGCATCTTCAAGCTGGAATCGAAGCTGGAGCTCTGGATGGCCAAGGATGGTGGGACAGACGATGGTGGGTTCGTCCACGTGGCGACCTACCCGATCTGTTTCTGGTCGGGACGGCTCGGGCCGAAGCAACAGGAGGGCGATCTCCAGGCGCCGGAGGGCTACTACACGGTGGATGAGGGCCAGCTCAATCCGAATAGCCGGTGGCACCGCTCCTTCAATCTCGGCTTTCCCAACACATTCGACAAAGCGCAAGGTCGGACCGGCTCTTATTTGATGGTGCATGGGGGCTGCGCATCGGTCGGCTGCTATGCCATGACCAACGCCGTGGTGGACGAGCTTTGGCAGCTCGTGACGGCGGCGCTGGAGAATGGGCAGCCGCGCTTCGCCGTGCTGGCGCTGCCCTTCCGCATGACGGAAGACAATATGCACAAGCGGGAAGGGTATCCTTGGCGCGATTTCTGGGCCGATCTCGCCCGTGGCGATGCGCTCTTCGAAAAGACCCATGTGCCGCCGAAGGCGAGCGTCTGCGACGGGCGATATGCGTTCGCCCCTGGCGAAAAGGGCGCGCCCGTGCCGGAGGTCGAGGAAGGCTGTCCGGGGCCGCTGGCGATCCGAGACTGATCCTTCAGAGGGCCACTCAACTGGTCCTAGAATGAATTTACCATTATTTCATGTATTTCGCTTATTTCGATTATTGCGTTTAATGTGGCTAGTGATCATATTGAATCTTGGATCGAGAGAAGACGGACATGTCTATTGACACTTTGAAAAGGCGGCCTCCCACCCAGGCCGAAAGTGAGGATGCTTCGAAGGCTGCGAAAGCTGTGGCGGGTGCACTTACGCGCGAAGGCCTTACGCTAGGCTTTGTGCACGATGGAGAGGAGTCGAAGGTCGATCTGAAGCGACCGTTGGCCCTTTTGGTTTTGGACCTGCTGACTCATGTCGCCAGAGGGGAAATGGTTACGTTTGTGCCCTACGGGGCAGAGCTGACCACACAGCAGGCAGCTGACGTCCTCAATGTATCGAGGCCATTCTTAATCGGGCTGTTGGAGGGAGGCAAAATTGCTTTTCACACAGTTGGATCCCACCGTCGGATCCAGATGGCCGACTTGCTCGATTACAAAAAAGCGAGAGATGCGCAGCGGTCAGCTAGCTTGAAAGAGTTGCAGAAACTCGGTCAGGAATACGATGCCGGATGACACCTCATGTGGCAGATCGCTTCGTCGTCGTTCTTGATGCGAACGTTCTTTATCCATTTCGTGTCCGGGATGCCCTCTTGCGCTTTGCGGAAGCCGGACTCTATCGCGCCCGATGGTCCCCGAGCATCCTGAAGGAATGGGTAGACAACCTTCTAGCAGAGAAACCTCATCTGGCAGTCAGCATTGAGTCTCAGTTTAGGGCAATGGAGGCAGCATTTCCTGAGGCCTTGGTGACGGGCTTCTCTGACCTTATCGAGAGCTTAGAACTCCCCGATCCTAACGACAGACATGTTCTTGCAGCAGCGATTCGGTGTGGAGCCCAGCAGATCGTCACCGAGAATCTCAAAGATTTTCCAGAAGATTGTCTGAAGCCCTGGGGCCTTGAAGCGGTAAGTGCGGACACGTTTTTGGCGTCGACCTATGAGCTGTATCCTGCCGAGGCGACATCCGCTCTTCGGCGGATGCGGGCTGACTACCAGAATCCGAAAATGAATGTTTCCGAATTCCTTCTCGATCTGACGAAGAGCGGGTTGGTTAAAACCGTCGGCATCGCGAGAAGTGAAGTGGATCTGCTCTGACGCTAGAACGGCCAGAAGAAGGCGATGGCCGGTGCGCCGACCACGAGCACGATGATACTCAAGGGCAGGCCGAGGCGCCAGTAATCCCCGAAGCGATAGCCGCCCGGTCCCATCACCAGTGTGTTGCACTGATGGCCGATGGGGGTGAGGAAATCGCACGCCGCGCCGATGGCCACGCCCATGAGGAACGGGTCCGGGTTTTCGCCGAGCTGTTCGGCGAAGCTCGCAGCGATGGGGGCCATGACAAGCACGGTGGCGGCATTGTTCAGAAAGGGCGTCACCGCCATGGCCACGGCCATGATGAGCAGCAAGCTGCCCATGGCGGGCAGGTAGGTGCCGGCTTCAGACAGCCACATGCCGATCAGGTCCGTTCCGCCGGTGGTGCGCAAAGCGTCCGAGACCGGTATCAGCGCGCCCAGCATGATGAGGATCGGCCAGTCGATGGCGTCGTAGGCCTCCTTCAGGCTCAAGGCCCGGAAGAGCAACAACAGGACGGCGGCGCCGAAGAAGGCGACGGTGACGGGTACCCAGCCCAGGGCGACCGAGGTCATGGCCACGGCCAGAAGGCCGAGCGGCAGAAGGCTCGGTTTGCGGTCCATGCGGATGGCGCGCTCGGCCAGCGGCAGGCAGTGGAGCGTGCCCAAGGTCTCCGGCATCTGGGTGAGATCGCCGCGCAGCACGATGACGTCGCCCGCCTGAAGCTTCACCGTTCGCAGGCGGTTGGCGATGCGCCGGCCGCGGCGGCTCACGGCGAGCAGGGTGACGCCGTGGCGGTCGAACAGCTTGATCTGGTGGACGGTGGCGCCGACGAGCTGGGATTCCTTGGTAATCACCGCTTCCATGAGCCCGATATCGTCCCGGGGCGTGTCGATAGCGGCGTCGTCGGATTGCACGAGCTTGAGCTTCTCGAGCACGACGATGCGCTCCAGCGCTTCCGGATCGCCCTGGAGGATGAGCACGTCGTCGGGTTTGATCACGACATTGCCGGCCGGCTGGTAGCGGCGGCGGCGTCCCCGGAAATGGGCGATGACCTCCACCTCGTTCTCCGACAGGTCCTCGAAGGCGCGAATCGTGATGTCCACGCACGGGGAGTCCTCGGGGACGGTGATCTCGGTGGTGTAGGCCTCAAGGTTGAAGGCGGCATCCATGGTGGGTGCCCCTTTTCGGTTCTGCGGTAGAAGCCGCCAGCCGAAGACGAGAAAGGTCACGCCGACCACGGACAGGATGATGCCGACGGGGGCGAAGTCGAACATGGTGTAGGGCTCGCCCAGGATGTCCTCGCGGAGCCCTGAGACAATGATGTTGGGCGAGGTGCCGATCAGGGTGACGGTGCCGCCGAGAAGCGAGCCGAACGCCATGGGCATGAGAAGCGAGGAGGGCGAGGTGCCGGTCCGGCGGGCGAGCTGGAAGGCGACCGGCATCAGCATGGTAAGCGCGCCGATATTCTTCACGAAGCCCGACATGGCGGTCACGGACCCGACAAGGGCAAGGATCTGCCGATTCGTATTGATGAGGAGGCCGCCGACGCTGCGGGCGACACGCTCGATCACGCCGGACTTGCTGATGGCCGCGCTGACCACGAGCGCTGTGCCGACGATGATGACGATGTCGTTGCTGAAGCCGGTGAAGGCGCGGTCCGGCGGCACGATCCCCACGGCGATGGCAGCAAGCAGCGACATCAGAGCGACGAAGTCGTAGCGCCAGCGGCCCCAGGCGAAGAGGCCCATCATGGCGATCACGATGGCGAAGGCGAGAAAGCGCTGATCGATAAAGCCGAGATCGAGCGTCATGAAGGCGAAGGTCCGCTGCCAGTGGGCGTCGTCAGACGATGAAGCAGGTCGACGCTTTCCTCTTCATGCGAGGGCGCCCGACGGGATTTGAAACGCCCTTCAGGCTCTCCGGTTCGCAATAGAAGTCGCGGCTAATAAGCCCCGTGGCAATGCTTATATTTCTTGCCGGATCCGCAAGGGCAGGGGGAGTTGCGGGGAACCTTGCCCCAGGTGGTCGGATCGTTGGGATTGACCTCGGCCTTGCGGGAGCGGGCGGAGCGCGTCTTGGTCATGCCTTCGGTCACGCCGCTCGCTTCGGCCTCGGCCAGGGCGAACTCGTCCTCGCCGGTGCGCGGGTCGAAGTGATGGGCGACCATCTCCGGCTCCTCGAGCTGGGGCGGCTCCTGCTCGGCACGCTCCACATGCATGAGCTGGCGGGTGACCGCCTCGCGCAGTTGACCGAGCATGGACTCGAACAGGCTGAAGCTCTCGCCCTTGTACTCGTTGAGCGGATCGCGCTGGCCATAGCCGCGCAGGCCGATCACCTGGCGCAGATGATCCAGGGTCACGAGATGCTCGCGCCACAGAGTGTCGATGGTCTGCAGCAGCACGGCCTTCTCGACCTGGCGCATGGTGTCGGGGCCGAACGCGGCGACCTTCTGGGCAGCCTTCTCGTCGGCCGCCTTCAGAACGCGCTCGGTGATCTCCTGTTCGGCGATGCCTTCTTCCTTCGCCCAGTCGGCGATGGGAAGGTCGAGGGCGAAGATCTGCTTCACGTCCTCGTCGAGACCCTCGATATCCCACTGCTCGGCATAGGACTTTTCGGGAATGTGCTTGGCGACGATATCCTCGACCACCTGCTGACGCATGTCGGAGATGGTCTCGTTGAGGTCCGTCTCGGTCATCAGCTCGCGACGCTGCTCGAAGATGACCTTCCGCTGGTCATTCATCACGTCGTCGTATTTGAGCAGGTTCTTGCGGATGTCGAAGTTGCGCCCCTCGACCTTGCCTTGCGCCTTCTCCAGCGCCTTGTTGATCCAGGGATGGACAATGGCTTCGCCCTCCTGAAGGCCGAGCGCCTTCAGCATGCCGTCCATACGGTCGGAGCCGAAGATGCGCATCAGGTCGTCTTCAAGAGACAGGTAGAAGTGGGAGCGGCCCGGGTCGCCCTGACGGCCGGAACGGCCGCGGAGCTGGTTGTCGATACGGCGGCTCTCATGGCGCTCGGTACCGATGACATAGAGACCGCCGGCGGACAGCGCCTTATCCTTCTTAGCGGCGATCTGGGAGATAATCTCTTCCTTCTTGCGCTGGATGGCGAGGTCGTCGGGCTCCTTGCCCTTCTCGCGCTGCTCCTCGATCCAGTTCTCCAGCAGCATTTCCCAGTTGCCGCCAAGCTGAATGTCGGTACCGCGGCCCGCCATGTTGGTGGCGATAGTGATGGCGCCCGGCACGCCGGCCTGGGCGATGATCTGGGCTTCCTGCTCGTGATAGCGGGCGTTCAGAACGTTGTGGGCCACCTTCTCCTTCGTCAGAAGCTCCGAAAGAATTTCGGACTTCTCGATGGAGGTGGTGCCGACGAGACAGGGCTGGCCCCGCTCCTTGGCCTCCTTGATGCGCTCGATGATGGCTTTGTATTTCTCGGTCGCTGAGCGGTAGACCTCGTCGTGCTCGTCGTTACGGATCAGAGGCCGGTTGGTCGGCACCTCGATCACGTCGAGCCCATAGATATCCATGAACTCGTCCTGCTCAGTGAGCGCCGTACCGGTCATGCCGGCGAGCTTCTCGTAGAGGCGGAAGTAGTTCTGGAAGGTGATGGAGGCCAGGGTCTGGTTCTCCGGCTGGATCTTCACCCCTTCCTTGGCTTCCAGGGCCTGGTGGAGGCCTTCCGAATAGCGGCGTCCGGACATCATGCGCCCGGTGAACTCGTCGATGATGACGACCTCGCCGTTCTTGACGATGTAGTCCTTGTCCTTCTGGAACAGCTTGTGGGCGCGCAGGGCCTGGTTCACGTGGTGAACGACGCTGACGTTTTCGGTGTCGTAGAGGGACTCACCCTTCAGCAGGTCGGCCTCGGTCAAAAGCTGCTCGAGATGCTCGTTGCCGGCCTCGGTCAGGGTGACGGTGCGCTGCTTCTCGTCGACCTCATAGTCCTCGTCGACCAGCTCGGGCAGAAACTTGTCGATGGTGATGTAGAGCTCGGAACGGTCCTCCAGCGGGCCGGAGATGATCAGCGGCGTGCGCGCCTCGTCGATCAGGATGGAGTCGACCTCGTCCACGATGGCGTAGAAGTGCTCGCGCTGGACCATGTCCTCGATCGCGTACTTCATGTTGTCGCGGAGATAGTCGAAGCCGAACTCGTTGTTCGTGCCGTAGGTCACGTCGGCGGCGTAGGCGGCGTGACGCTCCTCGTCGCCGAGATCGTGAAGGATGCAGCCGACGGTGAGGCCGAGGAATTCGTAGACTTGGCCCATCCAGGCGGCGTCGCGCTTGGCCAGGTAGTCGTTGACGGTAACGACGTGGACGCCCTTGCCGGCGAGCGCGTTCAGATAGACGGGAAGGGTGGCGACGAGGGTCTTACCTTCACCGGTCTTCATCTCGGCGATGCGGCCTTCGTGGAGCACCATGCCGCCCATGAGCTGCACGTCGAAATGGCGCTGGCCGAGGGTGCGCTTGGCGGCTTCGCGCACGGTGGCGAAGGCTTCCGGGATCAGGCTTTCGAGGCTCTCGCCGTCGGCGATGCGCTTGCGGAAAACATCTGTGCGGGCCCGCAGATCGGCATCGGACAGCTTCTCGACCTCCGGCTCGAGGGCGTTGGTCGCCTCGATCAGCCCGTAATACTTCTTCAGCTTACGGTCGTTGGAGGTGCCGAAGACTTTGGCGGCGAGATTGCCGATCGAGAGCATGGGTCAAGCCTTTAAAAACATCCGCAGCGATAGGGATGATGAGCAACAGAACATTTTGCTCCGGGGCCGGAGATTTCCAGGCTCGGCGGGGCAGTTGAAAACCGGCTGTTTCGGCGCTTTTCCTTCGCCCGCAAGCGGGGCGTGCCCTGCAAAAGGCGACCGAAGGCCGCCGGAAACAGTCGGGTGAGACATAAGAGGACCCCGGAACCTTGTCAACGCGAAGGCCGCGCGCCGCCATGGCCGACCCGGCGGGACCCGCGAGAGGACGCCGGGGCTTGGGCGCCGGTCCGCTCCAGACTGCCATCAGGCGTTCGCTTTCAGCCAAATCCGGGCCTTAAATCGCGGCTTGGCAGCGCACCCTTCCAAGGTTTATGTAGGCGCCGGGGGAAGCGATCGAAAACGCCTGTCCTCGATAAGACGAACTCGTCTCTCCGGGGCGATCCGAGGCGGGCCGAAAATAAGGACCTAAATCCCGTGAAACGCCCAAGCATTGCGCTGCTCGCAGCAGCTTTCATTACAATTTTCGCGTTGCCCGCGGCGGCCCAGGACAATGTCGTCGCCCGCGTCAACGGCCAAGACATCACCGAGCAGGATCTCGACTTCGCGGCCGCCGAGGTTGGCGGTCAGCTTTCCAGCTTTCCGGAGAACGAACGCCGCCGGATGCTGGTGCAGTTCGTGATCGAGAACGAGCTGATGGCCACGGCGGCCGAAGAGGCGAAGCTCGACGAAGCGGACGATTTCGACGAGCGGCTGGACTATCACCGCCGCCGCGCGCTGCGTGACGCCTATTACGACGAGAAGGTCGAAGGCGCGATTTCGGAGAAGGTCGCCCAGACCATCTACGAAGAGCAGTCGAAGAAGATGAAAGAGGAGAAGGAGATCCGCGCCCGCCACATCCTCGTGCCGACCAAGGAAGAGGCCGAGGAGGTGAAGAAGGAGCTTCAGGACGGCGCCGATTTCGCCGAGCTCGCCCGGGAGAAGTCGCGGGATCCGAGCGCCGAGGACGGCGATCTGGGCTTCTTCGGCAAGGGTCAGATGGTGAAGCCGTTCGAGACCGCGGTCTTCAAACTTAAGAAAGGCGAACTTTCCGATCCGGTGGAGACTCAGTTCGGCTGGCACATCATCGAGGTCACCGACGAGCGTGCTCGCCAGGTGCCGGAATTCGACGATGTGAAGGAAGCCATCATGGGCAAGCTGCTGCAGAGCAAGGTGCAGAGCTCGCTGCGTGAGCTTCAGACCGAGGCCAAGATTGAGATCCTCGACGAAGACATCAAGAAAGCCATGCAGGATGCGGCCATTCGCGGCGAGGTGCCGCCTGGCGCCATGGGCGGACAGGATGTCGGTGCCGAGGATATCGAGGCTGAGCATTAGGCCGATGAAGTTCAGCAGGGCGGGAGCGCGTTAGAGCGTGACAAAGATTTCGCCGTTTGCGCCTGCCGCCCTGCCTGTGCTTCCGCCTATCGAAGGCGTGAAGCTGGCGAGTTGCGAGGCCGGGATCCGCTACAAGGGCCGGACCGATCTGCTGCTCGCGACTTTCGATCCCGGCACCACGGTGGCCGGTGTTCTCACCCAATCGAAGACCTCGTCGGCGCCGGTCGAATGGTGCCGCGCCCATCTCGCCCACGGTATGGCCCGGGCGCTGGTGGTGAATTCCGGCACGTCCAACGCCTTCACCGGCAAGCTGGGCGAGGCGGCGGTCAAGGCGACCGCACACGGCACGGCGGAGGCCCTGGGCTGTCTGCCGGCGGATGTCTATCTCGCGTCTACGGGCGTGATCGGCGAGCCCTTGAAGGCAGAGCGGATCACCGATCGGCTGCCCGAGCTGACCGCATCTTGCGAGCCGGAAGGCTTCGAAGGTGCTGCGCGCGCCATCATGACCACGGATACCTTTCCGAAGCTGGCAACCCGGGAAGCGGAGATCGACGGGGTCACGGTGACCCTGAACGGTATCGCCAAGGGGGCGGGCATGATCGCGCCGGATATGGCGACCATGCTGGCCTTCCTTTTCACCGATGCGGCCATCGAGCCCAAGGTGCTGCAAAGCCTGCTTAAGCCCGCGGCCGACCGGAGCTTCAATTCGGTGACCGTCGACGGCGATACGTCGACCAGCGACACGCTTCTTCTGTTCGCGACCGGGACCGCGACCAAGCGCGGGGCGCCGCGGATCGGACTTGCCGACGATGACCGGCTGGGGAGCTTCCGGGACGCGCTGGAGGATCTCTGCCTCGATCTGGCGCTCCAGGTCATCAAGGATGGGGAAGGGCTTACAAAGGTCGCCGAGATCCGTGTGGCCGGGGCGGAAGACGATACGGCAGCCAAGGTGATCGCGAATTCGATTGCGAACTCGCCTCTGGTGAAGACGGCCCTTGCGGGCGAAGATCCCAACTGGGGCCGCATCGTCATGGCGGTCGGCAAGGCAGGCGAGCGGGCCGACCGGGATCGGCTGGCCATAAGCTTCGGCGATATTCTGGTGGCCGAGAATGGCCAGGTGGCGGACAGCTATCGCGAAGAAGACGGGGCTGGCTACATGAAGCAGGCCGAGCTCGTCATCTCTGTCGATGTCGGCGTGGGAGAGGGAACGGCGCGGGTTTGGACATGCGACCTCACGAAAGAGTACATCGCGATCAACGCCGACTATCGCTCATAAGGCGAAATACGCCTTGTTAAGCAAATTCTGCGAGCATGAATAAAGATTTGAAGGAAGATTCGTCACATCAGATCTTGCTGGTGACGGCGTGTGTTCTTCTCAAACGTGACGGAACGGTTCTGATCGCGAAGCGGCCTGAGGGGCGCCCGCTGGCCGGCCTTTGGGAGTTTCCCGGGGGCAAGGTGGATGCGGGGGAAGTGCCGGAAGCCGCCTTGTTGAGAGAACTCGAAGAGGAACTCGGAATTCGGGTGGCTGAGCAGGATATCGAGCCCTTGACGTTCGTGAGCCATGCTTACGAGACCTTCCACCTCTTGATGCCGGTCTATCTCTGCCGGCGGTGGGAAGGCGAAGCGCAGGCTCTCGAGGGGCAGGATCTGGCATGGGTGTGGCCGGAGACCCTTTCGGACTATGCGATGCCGCCAGCCGATGAGCCGCTGAAGACGAGGCTGCGCGGTCTGCTGGACCGCTCGTTAGGACAGGGCACATGAGTGCACGGGGTTTGCGGGACAGAATCTGGAGCGTTTGTTGTCGTTTCGCTTCTGCCGATGACGGAGCGACTGCTGTCGAGTATGGAGCGTTGATGCTCATCGCGATCGCGATCATCAGCGCTTTCTCCTTCTTCACGCCTGCCCTGGTGGGTGTCTATGAGGCCGTGGTTGAAGCTCTCATAGCGGTGCTGGCGTAAGCACCATTCATTTCGGCTATTTCCGTTTTAGCTTTCCTCGCTTGGACTGTGGAAGCCGGCCTTTTCGCCAGCCGGCTTTTCTTCCGTCTGCAGCGCATCTGATAGCCGCTGCTTGGCGCTGCCCGGCTTGAGCGGCTTCTGCTGTGTCGGTGCTGGCGCCCATCCGCTCAGATAGATGATCTCGAAGCTGGCCTTGATGCGGCCATCGGGCAGCGAGAAGCGTTCCCGATAGATGTTCTCCGCGCGGCGCAAGGTGCGGCGCAGGAGGGGTGTGCGGCGCCGCTCGTTCAAGACGTTCGCCGCGCCCATGCCACGGATCTCGTTCAGGAGATCGGCGAGGCTTTCATAGCTCACGGTCAGGGTCTCTGTGTCTGTGACGGGAAGTGCGAACCCGGCCCGCTGGAGAAGCGCGCCTGCCTCCCGGATATCGGGGAAGGGCGCGATGCGCGGGCTGGCGCCGCCTTGTTCTTCCGCCTCGGCGACGATCAGCACCTCCCGCAATTCCTCCAGGCTCCGCGTTCCCAGCAGGCTCGCCATGACCAGTCCGTCCGGCTTTAGGGCGCGGCGGATCTGGATAAGGGCGCCGGGGAGGTCGTTGACGTGGTGGAGGGCGAGGCCCGAAACGACAAGATCGAGGCTGTCGTCGGCGAATGGCAGCCGCTCCTCGTCGCACACGACCGCCGGCCGGGGACAGGCGCGGGCGAGCTTCTCGCTCAGCTCCCCGTAAATCACCTGACCGATCTTCGGATTGTCCGCAATTCCGCGGCCGTGGCGTCCCTGATGGGCGCCCAGATCGAGGGCGAGCGGGAAGTCGTGCAGGATAGCCTGGAGCCGGCCGGCGATCTCTTCGGCGCTATGGGCGAAGAGGAAGTCGTGGCGGGCGTGAACGCCTGCATGCCGGTCGCGCCGTTGGCGCAGAAGACCGCGGTCGAACAGGCGGGCCGGATCGCTCATGGTGCCGGATCCCTCATGGAGTTTGCCTCACTGGCTGGTGCGCCAGATAAGCGCAGAGTGCTTGGTCGTCTGAAGCGGCGGATATAGCATCCTCGCCAGTCATGAGTGATGTATCGGCAGATGAGGGGCGGGTCGCACCGCGATCGGCGCCGTGGCCGGCAAGCGGCGGCCTCACCGCGCCGTTTCGCGCCGTCTTCGACGCGGTGGCCGATCTCCTGTTGCCGCCGGTCTGCATTGGCTGCCGTACCTCCATCGACCGCCACGGCCAGCTCTGCGGGGCCTGCTGGTCGAAAATCGATTTCATCACGTCTCCCATCTGCGACCGGCTCGGCATTCCGCTTCCCTTCGAGACGGGCGAGGTGATGCTGTCCGCCGCCGCCATGGCCGATCCGCCGGCCTATGACCGGGCAAGAGCCGCGGCCTGCTATACGACGACCATGCGGGAACTGATCCAAAGCTTCAAATATCGGGATCGGCAGGAAGGGCTGCCACTGTTCGGACGATGGCTCGCCCAGGCCGGTTCCGACATCCTCGCCGATGCGGATCTGCTGATACCCGTGCCCCTCCACCGCTCCAAGCTCTGGTCGCGGCGGTTCAATCAATCGGCCCTGCTGACGAGCGAGGTAGCGCGTCTTTCCGGTGTGCCGGCCGAGGTCACGCTTCTGAAGCGGACCAGGAAGACCATGAGTCAGGTGGGCTTAAGCGCCGATCAGCGCCGCCGGAACGTTTCCGGGGCATTCGGCGTTGACGCCAAACGCACGGAATCTTTGAAAGGGGCGTCCGTCGTGGTCGTCGACGACGTGATTACCACCGGTGCTACGATCGAAGCCTGTGCAAGGGTTTTGCGGAAGGCAGGCGCGGCCAGGGTCGACGCCCTGGCGCTAGCGAGGGCGGTCGAGCCGACGGCTTGGGCGCTCTAACGTATGGCGCTTTAACTTCATATTGCCTTCTTCGAGATGAGACTGATCGCAGCTGATGCAGGCTGATTTGGCCAACCAAGCAGAAAACCGATGAGGGACCAGGGTATGGCGCGTATTACCCTCTATACGACGCAGCTTTGCGGCTATTGCCGCGCGGCAAAGCAGCTTCTGATGAGCAAGGGGCTGGATTTCGAGGAAATCCCGGTGGATTGGGATCCGGATCTGCGCGAGCAGATGACGGAGCGGGCCGGCGGACAGCGTACGGTGCCGCAGATCTTCATCAACGAGCGTCACGTGGGCGGGTATCAAGACCTCGCCACCTTGGACCGCGACGGCAAGCTTGAGGACTGGCTCGACGCCGAGCCGGAACAGGCGTCCGTCTTTGCCGAGGATTCGGCGAAGGTATGAGCGGCGAGACCCCGGAGCGTTTCCGGGCCGCTCTGGTTCAGCTGCGCTGTGGGCGCAGCATTCCTCCAAATCTTGAAATGGCCGAGCGGCTGATCCGACAAGCGGCGGATCAGGGCGCGGTCTATATCCAGACGCCTGAGAATACGGCGCTGATGGAGCTCGACCGGCCGTTGGCGCTCGCGCAGGCTTCCGAAGAGGAGGCTAGCGAGGCCGTCGCCCGCATGCGAGGGCTCGCCAAGGAGCTCGGTGTCTGGCTGCATGTCGGATCCATCGCGATCAAGGTGGCGGCGGACAAGCTCGCCAACCGGTCCTTCCTGATCGCGCCGTCAGGCGAGATCGCCGCGCGCTACGACAAGATGCATATGTTCGACGTGGACCTGCCCAACGGCGAGGTCTACCGGGAATCGGAGGCCTACCGACCGGGCTCCAAGGCTGTTCTGGCCTCGCTGCCCTGGGGCAAGCTGGGGCTTTCCATCTGCTACGATCTGCGGTTCCCGGCGCTCTATCGCGCGCTGGCACAAGCCGGGGCGTCGTTCCTGGCCATTCCGTCCGCCTTCACGCGAGAGACGGGCCGGGCCCACTGGCGCACCCTGGTTCGGGCGCGAGCCATCGAGACCGGCTGTTTCGTCTTTGCCGCGACCCAGGGCGGGTTTCACGAGATGGGCCGCTGGACCTACGGCCACAGCCTGATCGTTTCACCCTGGGGGGATGTTTTGGCCGAGGCCGGAGAGGCGCCGCAGATTCTGATCGCCGATATCGATCCATCGCTTGTGGTCCATGCCCGCGCGGCCGTTCCGTCGCTGTCCGGCGGCAAGGATTTCGAGGTGGAGATTGCCGGCGAAGCGCGGGGGCCTGCCGATAGCTAATCGGATCAGGCGCGCTTGGTGGCGGTCGCGAAGTAGTTCACATCCGTGTCCGGGTTCAGCCGCCACTCGTCGGTGAGCGGATTGTAGATCAGCCCCGTCTCATTGGTGGGCGTAAGGCCGGCAGCCCGGAAGGCGCCTGTCAGCTCTCCGGGGGTGACGAAGCGGTCCCATTGATGGGTGCCGGCGGGGACCCAGCGCAGGATGTATTCCGCGGCCACGATGGCGAGCGCATAGGATTTCATGGTTCGGTTGATGGTTGAGAAGATCACCGCGCCGCCGGGCTTCGCCAGCCCCGCAACGGTATCGACGAAGGCCTGCACGTTGTCGACATGCTCCACGACCTCGAGTGCGAGAACGGCGTCGAACTGCTCACCGCGGGCGAGCAGCTCTTCGGCGGTGGTGGCCTCGTAAAGGATATCGAGGCCGGCGCCGCTTGCATGGGTGCGGGCGACCGCGACGGTCTCATGGGCCGGGTCGATGCCGGTCACGGTGGCGCCCAGGCGGGTCAGAGGCTCACAGATGAGACCGCCGCCGCAGCCGATATCGAGAATGCGCAAGCCATCCAGGCTCCGCGCCGTGTTTGGGTCGCGTCCGAAGATCTCGCAGAGCCGATCCCGTAGATAGCCGAGGCGCACCGGATTGATGCGGTGGAGGGGCTTGAAGGGACCGTCCGGATCCCACCATTCCTCGGCCAGCTCGGCGAAGCGGCGGACCTCTTCTTCGTTGAGGCTGGAGCGGCTGCCGGCGGTTTCTGTGTGCTGCGAGGCCATAAGCCATTGGCCGTCGGCCCCGGCCATCTGTCAAGCGGCCACCCCCTTAGGGCGCAAAAGACGCTTAACCTGGGCGTACGGCTTCGGTTGCGGGGCAAACCGTCAATCAGTATGAAGACGACCAGTCTATGGACATCATTCGGGCCGGCCCGTGAGGGGCCGGCCCTTTCATTGCTTGGGGCGAGCGGATGAAACGCGCCGCTCGGGAGGGGCTATGGCCCTGCTAGTGCTCAAATTCGGCGGCACGTCGGTCGCCGATATCGACAAGATCCGGAATGCCGCCCGCCACGTGAAGCGGGAGATCGACGCCGGCCATAAATGCGCGGTGGTGGTTTCGGCCATGGCCGGGCAGACGAACCAGCTGATCGCCTGGGTCGAGGAGGCCGCGCGTGCTCAAGAGGCCGGGTCGAATGGAAACGGCAACAGCGAGTCCCGCGGCTACGATGCCTGCGAATACGACGCCGTGGTGTCGTCCGGCGAGCAGGTGACGGCTGGGCTTCTGGCGCTGGTCCTCCAGTCGCTGGGGGTGCGGGCGCGATCCTGGCAGGGCTGGCAGATTCCGCTCAAGACCGATCCGGTGCACGCGAAAGCGCGGATCACCGGGATCGAAGGCGCGGCACTCAAGGGCCAAGTCCTTGACGGCGAGGTCGCCGTCGTGGCGGGCTTCCAGGGCATCGCGCCGGACGCCCGCATCGCTACGCTGGGACGGGGCGGATCCGACACTTCGGCGGTGGCGCTTGCCGCGGCGCTCGATGCGGATCGTTGCGACATCTATACGGATGTGGACGGCGTCTACACGACCGATCCCCGCATCGTGCCCCAGGCGCAGCGGATGGACCGGATTTCCTACGAAGAAATGCTAGAAATGGCCTCGCAAGGGGCGAAGGTTCTGCAGACGCGCTCGGTGGAGCTGGCGATGCAGCGCAGCGTGCCGGTCCTGGTCCGGTCGAGCTTCGCGGAAGCCGATCTGGATGCAGATACCGATCTTGCGGAGCTGGGCACGCTGGTGTGCGAGGAGGATGAGATCGTGGAGCAGAAAGTCGTCAGCGGTATCGCGTATGCGCCGGATGAGGCGAAGGTGACCCTGATCAAGGTGGCCGACAAGCCGGGCGTCGCGGCGCGGGTGTTCGGTCCCCTCGCCGAGGCGAACATCAATGTCGACATGATCGTCCAGAACGTCTCCG
The DNA here is from genome assembly GCF_042676065.1 of Methyloligella solikamskensis. NCBI lineage: Bacteria > Pseudomonadati > Pseudomonadota > Alphaproteobacteria > Hyphomicrobiales > Hyphomicrobiaceae > Methyloligella > Methyloligella solikamskensis. The sequence goes on from NZ_JBHTJO010000001.1 coordinate 752,828, forward strand.
AGGACGGCCGCTACACGGACCTCACGTTTACAGTGCAGAGCGCCGACTTGGACCGAGCCCTCGACGTGCTACGCTCGGAGAAGGACGAGATCGGCTACGGCGATCTCGACGGCGCGACGAATGTCGCCAAGGTTTCCGCGATCGGCGTCGGCATGCGCAGCCATGCCGGCGTGGCCGCACGGATGTTTAACGCGCTTTCCGAAAAGGGCATCAACATCCAGGCGATTTCCACCTCGGAAATCAAGATCAGCATTTTGATCGATGCCGCCTATGCTGAGCTGGCGGTACGGACCTTGCACACGCTATTCGATCTAGACAGCCGCTAGCTCCGCACCGCGCGGCGTGTCGATCTTGCTAGGATGATGTCGCGGGCGCAGGCGCGCCGGCGAGGAATGTTGCTATGGTCCTTTCAGTGAGCGCACCAAGACAGCTGCTGCGTCGCCTCCGCGAGGTGATGGCGGAGCATGAGAGCGCGCAGGCACGGCTCGACAAGGTGGTGGTGCTGATCGCCTCCAACATGGTGGCCGAGGTGTGCTCGCTCTATTTGCGCCGGCGGGACGATTCGCTTGAGCTGGTCGCGACGGAAGGTCTGGAAGAGCGCGCCGTCCACAGCACCCATCTGAAACGTGGCGAAGGTTTGGTCGGTCTGATCGCGCAAGAGGCGGAAGCGATGCAGTTTCCGGATGCCCAGAGCCATCCGGCCTACTCGTACCGCCCGGAAACCGGCGAAGAAATCTATCACTCCTTTGTCGGCGTGCCGATCCTGCGGGGCGGCCACGCTATCGGCGTCTTGACCGTGCAGAACCGCACCCATCGGCAATACACCGATGAGGAGGTAGAGGCGCTTCAGACCACGGCGATGGTCCTGGCTGAAATGCTGGCCTCGAGCGGCATGCTGACGAACGACGATGTCGGGGCCGGGGAGCGGGACGATGCGCTGCGCTACGGGGTGCTGCCGCTTTCGGAAGGGGTGGCGCTCGGCCATGTGGTGCTGCACGAGCCGCCGGTTCTGGTGACCAAGCTGATCGCCGAGGATGTGGAGCTGGAGCAGCGGCGTCTGGACCAGGCGATCGACGACCTCACCGGCATGATCGACGCCATGCTGGAGCGGGGCGACATGGCGCGCGCGGGCGAGCATCGCGAGGTGCTGGAAGCGTTCCGCATGTTTGCCGCCGACCGCGGCTGGCGCCGCCGGCTGGAGGAAGCGCTGCACACGGGTCTGACGGCCGAAGCGGCAGTGCAGCGCGTGCGGAACGACACGCGGGCGCGCATGCTTCGCCAGACCGATGCCCATTCCCGCGACCGGCTGCACGATATCGACGATCTCTCGAACCGGCTGCTGCGGCTGCTCTCCGGCGGGACGGGCACGGCCGCCTCCGGCAACCTGCCCCACGATACGATTCTCATCGCCCGCAATATGGGGCCGGCCGAGCTCCTGGATTACGACCGGGAGAAGCTGCGCGGCCTCGTCTTGGTCGAAGGCGGGTCGGGCAGCCATGTTGCGATCGTCGCCCGCGCATTGGGCATTGCGGCGGTCAGCCAGGCAAAAGGCATTCTGGAATCCGTCGAGGCGGGGGATGCTGCCATCGTCGATGCGGATGGCGGCGAGCTGCATATCCGCCCGACCCAGGAGGTCGTTCAGGCTTATTCGGACAAGGTGCGCTTCCGCGCCCGCAGGCAGGCGCAGTACGCAGCCTTGCGCTCGGTGCCTGCGGTCACGCTGGACGAGGTGAAGATCTCCCTCAACATCAATGCGGGGCTGCTGTTCGATCTGCCGCATCTGGAAGAATCGGGCGCCGACGGGATCGGCCTGTTCCGCACCGAGCTTCAGTTCATGATCTCCTCGACCTTCCCGCGGCTCGATCAGCAGACGCGGATGTACAAGGCGATCTTTGATGCCGCTGGCGGCAAGCCCGTTGTCTTCCGGACCCTCGATGTGGGGGGTGACAAAGTGCTCCCCTATTTTCAGGCGGTGAAGGAAGAAAATCCGGCGTTGGGCTGGCGCGCCATCCGCATGGCGCTCGACCGGCCGGCCCTGTTCCGCACCCAGATCCGGGCGTTGCTGCGCGGTGCGGCGGGGCGCGAGTTGCGCATTCTGCTTCCCATGATCGCCGATGTCGCCGAGCTCACCGAGGCGAAGGCGCTGATCCACAAGGAACTCGGGATACTGAAGCGTCACGGAAAGCAGGAGCCGTCGAAGCTCCTGATCGGCGCCATGGTTGAGGTCCCGGCGCTGCTCTGGCAGCTCGATGAGGTGATGCCGCTGGTGGATTTCGTGTCCGTCGGCAGCAACGATCTTCTACAGTTCATGTTCGCCGCCGACCGGTCCAACGAGAAGGTCGCCGGGCGCTTCGACAATCTCAACAAGGCGGCTTTGCGGGCCTTGCGCTTCATCGTTCTGGCGGGCAAACGCCACGACGTGCCGATCACTCTTTGCGGCGAGATGGCGGGCCGGCCGCTCGAAGCCATGGCGCTGATCGGGCTCGGATTCCGGTCCATCTCCATGGCACCGGCGTCAGTCGGACCGGTGAAGGCAATGATTCTTTCCCTCGATGTCGGCGAGACGGCTGAGAAGCTCCTAACCTTGTTGGACGAAGATTCTGGGGACTTAAGGGACCAATTGAAGGCTTTTGCAGTTGAAAAGGGTGTGCAGGTTTAGTGCGAGGCAGCGGTAACCTGTGCTTAGTTGACGGGGAGAGAGGCAAAACCCCCGGCGTACAGCGGTTGCAAAAGCCGGGTCGATAGGTTTGTGTTAATGAAACTACGCAGGATTTGGGATCGGTTGCCTTCGGCTGCTCGGGACGCGTTGCGCTCCGACGAGGCCGGATTTGGGCGATCCCGTTGGGCCACGCCTGCATATTCACGGGATTCGCGAAATGCCCGCCGGGTTTGATGCGGAGGTGGCAGAGCTGTTTCGAGATCTCCGTCTCGCCAGCAATCTCGACGAGGCGCAGCTCGCAAATCGGCTCTCCACACAGGTTGAGGTCGTCCAGGCCCTTGAGCAGGGGACGCTTTACGCGTTGCCGCCCTGGCCGGAGACGTCGCGTGTCGTCTCGGGCTATGGCGAGCTTCTGAATCTCGACGTGCAGCCGCTGCTGCGGCGCGTTTACGCTCAGGTCGAGGCTGGTGTGATCCCGGAGGAGATGCCGCCGGAAAATCCGCCGCCGCTCGATTTCTCCGAAAACAATCCTTACGCGCCGGAGCCCCCGGTGGACGAGGAGCCGATGGCTTCAGGTCCGCCGGCGGGGCAGCCGAGCAACGGGCTCTATCCCGATTCGCCGTCGCCTTACGACGAGCCCGCGCAGGGTGGTTACGGGCAGCCGGAAGGCCCGCCGCCACAGCAGCCGAATTTCGGCCCTGGCGGCGCACCCCAAAGAGGTGCGCCGCCGCAAGGTGGCCCTCGGCCGCAAATGCCGCCAGGTCAGCGCCCGCCGCAAGGAATGCCTGGCCAACAAGGGATGCCCGGCCAGCCCGGTGCGCCGCGTCCGCCGGGACCGGGAGGTCCGCCTCCGGGGCAGCGGCCGCAGCAGGGTGGACGCCCCAGCGGGCCGCCGCCGCAATATCGCCCGCAGCAGCCGCCTCCTGGCGCGCCCCAGGGCCGGCCCCAGCCGGGTGGCCAATTCCGTCCTCCGCCGGGGCAGCAGCCACCGCCTCCGGGCGGTCAGCCGATGCGGCCCCCGCCGGGGCAGGCCGCGCCACCGCCCCCTCCGCCGCAGGATGCCGTCTATCCGGAGCCGGAATACGCGGCTGAGTCCGAGGCGGCGATGCCGGGCAAGGACGAGAAGAAGAGCAGCCGCCTGAAGAAGGCGATCGCGATGATCGTCATTGTGCTGGCAGCCATCTTCGTTCTATGGCTTCTGTTCAGCCAGGTCGGTTCGCTGTTCGGGACCGGTGGCGCACCGCAGCAGGATGCCGGTCAGAGCACCGGGACCGTTGGGGAAGCGCCCGCACCGGACGAGCCGATGGATCCGAACGATCCGCAGAGCCGCAAGAGCGACCGCCTGCCTGTGCCAGACATGCCGCAATAGCCAGGCTTCGCTGCCAGGCCTTGATTTAGAGCCTTCTTCTTGACCGCGATCCAATCCGATAAGCTCGACAAGCTCGTCTCCCGCTGGGAGGACGTGCAGAATACGCTCGCCACCGGGCCTGACCAGGAAACCTTCGTGCGCCTGTCGCGAGAGTTCGCCGAGATCGACCCCATCGTGGCGACGATCAAGGAGATGCGCGCGGCCGAGAGCGAGTACGAAGGGCTGAAGCAGCTCCTCGACGATCCCTCTTCGGACAAGGAGATGATCGAGCTCGCCGAGGCCGAGAAGGAAGAGCTCGAGGAGAAGATCGACACGCTTGAGCACAAGCTGAAGCTGCAGCTCCTGCCGAAGGATGCAGCCGACGAGAAGGACGCGATCCTGGAAGTGCGCGCCGGCACGGGCGGCGACGAGGCGGCGCTGTTCGCCGGCGATCTGTTCCGCATGTATCAGCGCTACGCCGACAAGAAGGGCTGGAAGATCAACATCCTTTCGGCAAGCGAATCGGCGACCGGCGGCTACAAGGAAATCATCGCCAGCATCTCGGGCAAGGGCGTGTTCGCCCATTTGAAATTCGAATCCGGTGTGCATCGGGTGCAGCGTGTGCCGGAGACGGAGACCCAAGGCCGGATCCATACTTCAGCGGCGACGGTGGCCGTGCTTCCCGAGGCCGAAGAGGTCGATGTGGCGATCGAGGACAAGGATCTGCGGATCGACGTGTTCCGGGCGAGCGGCCCGGGCGGCCAGTCGGTGAACACCACCGACAGCGCGGTGCGGATCACCCATATCCCGACCGGCATCGTGGTGATCCAGCAGGACGAGAAGTCCCAGCACAAGAACAAGGCGAAGGCCATGAAGGTGCTGCGCTCGCGGCTCTACGATGCTGAGCGGATGCGCCAGGAATCGGAGCGTGCGGCCGACCGCAAGAGCCAGATCGGCTCGGGCGACCGGTCCCAGCGGATCCGGACCTACAACTTCCCGCAAGGCCGGGTGACCGATCACCGGATCAACCTCACCCTGCACAAGCTGGAGCTGGTGCTCGCCGGCGAAGGGCTGGACGAGATCGTGGATGCCCTGACCACCGAGCATCAGGCTGATCTCTTGGCGGAGATGCAGGATCAGGTGGCGGCGGGCACCGAACCGGACGCCGTCAATGGCTAAGCCGCCGTTTCAGGGGGCGACGTTTCGGGAAGCGGTTCCGGCTGCCGCGAGGCGGCTTGAAGCGAGCGGTGTCGAGACCGCGATGCTCGATGCGCGGCTTCTGCTGTTTGCCAGCGCGAATATCGGCCCGGAGGACTATATCCGGGACCCCAACCACAGTTTGATCGATACCGCCGCTGAGCGCTTCGCCGACTTCGTCACGCGCCGGGAAGCCGGGGCGCCGGTCTCGCGGATTCTCGGCTCTCGCGAGTTCTACGGCCGCTCCTTCTCCTTAAGCGAAGGGACCCTCGATCCCAGGCCCGACACGGAGACGCTGATCGAGGCGGTGATCAAGAGCCCGCTTGCGAAGGGTGCTCCGCGCATTCTCGATCTCGGGGTGGGGAGCGGTGCGATCTTGCTGACCTTGCTGGCCGAGATCGACGGCGCGACAGGTGTCGGGATTGACCGCAGCGAAGATGCGATCAAGACGGCCTGCGAGAATGCGCAGGCGCTAGGCTTGGGCGATCGGGCGGCGTTCTGCTGCGGTGATTGGCTGGCCCCGATCGACGGGCTTGCCTCCGATGATGGTCTTGTCTCCGATGATGGTCTTGCCTTCGATATCGTAGTGGCGAACCCGCCCTATATCGCGAGCGATGAGATCGCCGCGTTGGCGGTGGAGGTGCGAGAACACGATCCGGTTCTTGCGCTCGACGGCGGCGCGGACGGGCTCGCTGCCTACCGGGAAATCCTCTCGGCGATCCCAAGGATTCTCGCGCCAGGCGGGGCACTTTTCTTCGAGATCGGCGAGACCCAAGCCGAATCGGTGGCCGCGCTCATGCGCGACGCCGGATTGGAGCTGGAGGAGGGCGTGTGGCTGTCGCGCGACCTCGCCGGAAGACCCCGCTGTTTGGCCGGAAAACGCCAGGTGCGGCGGTCGGGCGCAGTGTCGGGACGAGGCAAAAAAGAGCTTGGAACTGCAGCGGCTTCGGGCTAGGTTTCTACCAATGGATGAACACTCTCAGCTGCAGCGCGACGCGCTCGCTGATTGTAGTGGCAACGAGCGGAAATCTTCTGAACTCCTAAAACTTAGATCCGGGGCCGCCAGCCTCTGGCGGGACGTTTAGAAGATGCTCGACCGCCCTTCTTAGAACGGGGACTCAGGTCTCTATGGGGCTTTGTGCCTCAGAAGTTGGGTTGCCGCACGGGACGGCTCCACAGTCTCGGTTCCCTGCCTTTCGATGGGCATGAAGGAACCAAGCGTATTGCCGCCACCTTGCTGGATTGCCGCTGTTCGTTCGGCCTTCCGCCGCGGTTTTAGATCGACGGGATGAGCAGCGCTCTATCCGTCACGAAGGGGTCCATCGAGTAAGGGCTCACTCTGAATAAAGCTTAGGACCGGGAGCCAACCGGTTCGAAGAGTTTGGGGAAGGAGGCGGCGATGCGCCGCCCAGTAACCAATAAAGGGAGCTGATGAGGCAAGGACAACAGAACAGGCGAGGTCGCGGCCGCGGTCGCAAATCCCAGAATCCGCTCGCACGGAACTACGAGTCCAACGGTCCGGATGTGAAGATCCGCGGCACCGCTGCCCATATCGCGGAAAAGTACATGTCGCTCGCTCGCGATGCGCTGTCGTCCGGCGATTCGGTAGGTGCCGAGAGCTATCTCCAGCACGCCGAGCACTACAACCGGATCATCATGGCAGCCCAGAACGCCCAGCCTCAGCAGGGCAATCAGGGCAACCAGCCCAACGACGGTGCCAACGGCAACAATTATCGTGGCAAGTCCGACGACGACGACGACTCCTATGACGATGATAGGGGCTCCGACGATAACAGGGGCTCTGACAATCAAGGGTCGGACAACAGGCGCTCTGATAACGAGGAGCGCGCCGCGTCTTCGCGGAACGACAAGCCGCGCCGCAATTCCAAGCGGAACGACGACGGTTCGCGTGGCAACGGTGCCGACAAAGCTGCGGCCCGCAACGCCTCGCATGACGATGATGGCGGCCGTGACGACAAGCCTTCCGCCACGAAGCCGCGGGAAGAGGGCGCTTCGGAAGAAGCCGTCAACTAGGCCGGGCTGCCCGTCCGACTTCGTTCTTCTGCCTTCAGCCTATCGGCTGCCGTGCGAGCCCCATCGCGCGGCAGCTCCCGGCCTCGCCTTCCGCACCCCGTCTTTCCCTCGCTGTCTTCCCTTTGGGGCCGCGCAGAAGGGCCTTTGTGCCGGGCTGAGACAGGGTCTTAGGAGCTTCGTTACCGCATGCTCCTCTTTTGTCTCGCCAATCCCTCCCTATATCCTGCGTTAATAAAACACAGTTATCAGCGTATCTGAGCTCGTTTCAGAAGCCGTGGCGGGGCTGATCCTGCCTGCGCGGCGATGAGGTTGATTTCGCTCCTTGAGAGCCGAATTCGCCTAGCAAGGGCCAGATCCGCCTATAGGGATTCATTATGGATATTGAAAAATTTTCCGACCGTCTGAAGGGTTTCCTCCAGTCCGCACAAACCGTTGCTGTCCGCGAAGGCCATCAGCAGATCACGCCTGAGCATCTTCTGAAGGTGCTGCTCGACGATCCCGAAGGGCTCGCCAGCGGCCTGATCACGCGGGCCGGCGGCAATGCGAAGGAAGCGCTGGAGCGGACCGATACGGCGCTTTCGAAGCTGCCGAAGGTGTCCGGCCAAAACGCGCAGACCTACATGGCCACCGCCACCGCGAAGGTGCTGGACGAGGCGGAGCAGCTCGCGACCAAGGCCGGCGACAGCTTCGTGACCGTGGAGCGGCTGCTCCAGGCGCTGTCCCAGGCGAAGGATACCGAGGCAGAGAAGATTCTCTCCGGTTGCGGAATTACGCCGGCGACCTTGCGCGCCGCGATCGACGATCTGCGCAAAGGGCGCACGGCCGATTCGGCTGGCGCCGAACAGGCCTACGATGCGCTGAAGCGCTACACCCAGGATTTCACGGAAGCTGCCTCCAAGGGCAAGCTCGACCCGGTGATCGGGCGCGACGAGGAGATCCGCCGCACGATTCAGGTGCTGTCGCGCCGGACCAAGAACAATCCGGTGCTGATCGGCGAGCCGGGCGTCGGCAAGACGGCCATCGTCGAAGGGCTGGCCCGCCGGATCGTTGAAGGCGACGTGCCGGAGAGCCTGAAGGACAAGAAGGTGATGGCGCTCGACATGGGCTCGCTCATCGCCGGTGCGAAATATCGCGGCGAGTTCGAAGAGCGTCTGAAGGCCGTGCTGTCGGAGATCCAGGCCGCGGAAGGCAGCATCATCCTGTTCATCGACGAGATGCACACGCTTGTCGGCGCGGGCAAGAGCGACGGGGCGATGGACGCCTCTAACCTGCTCAAGCCGGCGCTGGCCCGCGGCGAGCTTCACTGCGTGGGCGCGACGACCCTGGACGAGTATCGCAAGCATGTTGAGAAGGACGCAGCGCTCGCCCGCCGCTTCCAGCCGGTCTTCGTGGCCGAGCCGACGGTGGAGGACACGATCTCCATCCTGCGCGGGCTGAAGGAGAAGTATGAGCTGCATCACGGCGTGCGGATTTCCGATGCCGCGCTGGTGACGGCCGCCACGCTCTCCAATCGCTACATCACCGACCGATTCCTGCCCGATAAGGCCATCGATCTTGTGGACGAGGCTGCTTCTCGCTTGCGTATGCAGGTGGATTCCAAGCCGGAGGCTCTCGATGAGCTCGACCGGCGGATCATTCAGCTCAAGATCGAACGCGAGGCTCTGAAGAAGGAAACCGACGACGCCTCCAAGGACCGGCTGGAGAAGCTGGAGAAGGAGCTCGGCAATTTGGAGGAAGAGGCTTCGACCGTCGGCCAGAAATGGCTGAAGGAGAAAGAGAAGCTGCAGGGCGCCCAGAAGCTCAAAGAAGAGCTGGATGCTGCGCGCATCGAGCTGGAGCAGGCTCAGCGCGGCGGCGACCTTCAGAAGGCGGGCGAGCTGGCCTACGGCAAGATCCCCGAGTTGGAAGCGAAGCTGAAAGAGGTCGAAGAGACCGAGGCCGAAGGCGGCGTGATGGCCCAGGAGGTCGTCACCCCCGACGCTGTGGCCCAAGTCGTGTCGCGCTGGACCGGCGTTCCGGTCGACCGGATGCTGGAAGGTGAGCGCGAGAAGCTGCTCCAGATGGAGACCGGGCTCGCCAAGCGTGTGGTCGGTCAGGAAGAGGCCGTGCGGGCGGTGGCCACGGCGGTGCGCCGGGCGCGCGCCGGTCTGCAGGATCCCAACCGGCCCATCGGCTCGTTCATCTTCTTAGGTCCCACGGGCGTCGGCAAGACGGAGCTATCCCGCGCGCTGGCCGAGTTCCTGTTCGATGACGAAAGCGCGATCCTGCGCATCGACATGAGCGAATATATGGAGAAGCATTCCGTCGCCCGGCTGATCGGCGCGCCTCCGGGCTATGTCGGCTACGAGGAGGGCGGGGCGCTCACTGAGGCTGTCCGCCGCCGGCCTTACCAGGTGATCCTGTTCGACGAGATCGAGAAGGCCCATCAGGACGTCTTCAACGTGCTGCTTCAGGTGCTCGACGACGGACGCCTGACAGACGGGCAGGGCCGCACGGTCGATTTCCGCAACACGCTGATCATCATGACCTCGAATCTCGGCGCGGAGTATCTGGTGAACCAGCCCGAGGGCGAGGATTCCGATCAGGTCAACGACCAGGTGATGGATGTGGTGCGGGCCCATTTCCGGCCCGAGTTCCTGAACCGGGTGGACGAGATCATCCTGTTCCACCGGCTGAAGCGGAATCAGATGCGCGCCATCGTCGATATCCAGATGCTGCGTCTGCAGAAGCTGCTGGCCGACCGGAAGATCACCCTGGAGCTCGACGACGACGCCAAGGAATGGCTCGGCAATAAGGGCTACGACCCGGCCTACGGTGCCCGGCCCCTGAAGCGCGTGATCCAGAAATATGTGCAGGATCCAATGGCCGAGCTGCTGCTGGAAGGCAAGCTGCATGACGGCGAGACGGTCGACGTCTCGGTCCGCGACGGCGAGCTGGTGTTCAACGGCGAGACGGTCCGCGCGGCTGCTTAGGGCTAGGCCACACTCACGAAGTTAGAAGGCCGTCATTGCCGAGCACCGGCGATGGCGGTCTTTTCGTTTCAGCTTCGATTGTTACGGATTGACGTCGGCGACGCGGGTGGTGATCGGGTCGATCTGCATCAGGTTGTCGATGCGGGTGCGCTCTTTCTGGAATTCGGCGAGCTGGCGGCCGGTGAGCTGAAGGCCGCGGGGGACCTGGATGGTCATGGGGTCCACGAAGTCGTTGTTTACGAGCACCTCAAAGTGACAGTGGGGCCCGGTGGAGCGGCCGGTGGAGCCCACGAAGCCGATGACCTGGCCCTGCTTCACATGCACGCCCGTATGCATGCCGTCGGCGAATTTCGACATATGGCCGTAGGCGGTGTCGAAGCCGTTGGAATGGCTGATGCGGACATAGTTGCCGTAGGCGCCGTTGCGGCCGACCGACTGGACGGTGCCGTCGCCGGCGGCGACGATCGGGGTGCCGCGGGGTGCGGCCCAGTCGACGCCGGTATGCATGCGGGTGCCGCCGAGCAGCGGGTGACGGCGATAGCCGTAGCCTGAGGTGTAACGCCCGCCGCGGACCGGATTGCGCATCAAGAACTTCTTCGCGCTGTTGCCAGACGTATCGTAGTAGTCGACCACGCCGTCAGGGGTGCGGAAGCGATAGAAGATGCGGGTCTCGTTGCGCACCGTCATGGAGGTGTAGAGTAGCTCGCCGCCGGCCTGATCGTTTTCGCCCGCGCCATCGGGAAGGTCGAAGAAGGCCTCGAACGTGTCGCCGGGGCGGACCTTCTGCTTGAAATCGACATCGTAGGAGTGGATGCGCAGCAGCCGGCGGATGGCGTTCGCCGGAATGTCCTGCTCGCGGGCCGCCTCGTAGAAGGCCTTGTAGAGGGTGACCTTGCTCGGGTCGGCTTCCTCTTCCTGCTCCTTCTTCATGGCCTCGATGGCGGCGATATCGACCGCCTGATCGGAGGCGAGATAGTCGCCGTCCATGCTGCGGGCCACGGTGGCGAGATGCTCGTCGTCGGCGCTGAAGACGCTGACCCGGACGGCGTCCATGGCGCCGGTGTCGCTCGGGGTCGGCACGAGGGTGAAGCGGATCTCCTGCTTCGGCTGAAGAGTGTCGGGCGAGAAGACCGGCTTCATGGCGGCGATGATGGCGCTCGCCTGAGACATGTCGGCGCCGGCCTTTTTGATAATGGCGAGCAGGCTGTCCCCGCTCTTCACCTCGATGGCCTTCACCTCGGTGCCCGGAAGCAGCTTCGGCTTCCCGTCGTCCTCGTCCTCCACCACCTTGTTGATGATGGTCAGGTTCTGATCTGCCAGAGAGGTAACCGGCTGATTGGGACGGTAGGAGGCCTTCTGGACGGGCAGATCGTCGGCGGCGTCTGCAGTCTTCTCCGACGCGTCGATGGAGCGCTCTGCGTAGGCGAAGTTCTCAGCCGCTTCTGCGACGAGGCTCAGAACTTCGTCCGGGCCGAGCTCGAGGCCGTCATTGGACAAGGAGTCCATGGGGAGGTTCACGACCTTGGAGGTGAAGCGCTTCTGGTTCTCGGCGTCACCATCGCCCCCGATGGGGGTGTTGTCGGAATAGAGCTTGAAGGGATTAAAGGGCGGAATGTCTTCGGGGTGGGCGGGCTGTTCGGTGGAGAGTCCTACGACCAGCCGTACATAAGGCTTGATGGTGATGAACTCGCGGGAGCCCTGACGCTGCACCACGGTCTCATGAATGAGCTGGCGGCTGGCAAAGCCGGCGGAGTTGGTCTCGATCCGGTCGCCCTTGAGCGCCGTGGGGCTCTGGTCCGAATCGTGGGCGATGCTGGCCGTCTCCATCGGGCGCAGCGCAGCCAGGCTGGCGCGCTTGATGGAATCCATCATGCCCGTGCCGTCCTCCATGCTCATGGAGGCGTAGACGGCGATGCCGATAAGACAAAGGCCGACGGTGCCGGCGAGACAGGTGCTGGCCATC